>JANMHB010000170.1:0-3675 GCA_031374935.1 Gemmatimonadaceae bacterium
GCGATCGTGGCGGTAATCCGTTGCCCGATCGCTCTACGCAGGTACTCGTCTTTCACTCCTCCCCCCGTCTCCATGACCCATTGCACCCTGCCGGTTTCGCGCGACTGTCGTGCCGTCCTTGCAGCTGAGCTCGATACATGACGCGCCGTGCACTGGTCACCGGCGGCGCCGGCTTCATCGGCTCGCACGTCACCGATCTCTACGTCGCGCAGGGCTACCACGTCACGATCCTCGACGATTTCTCCACCGGCAAGGACGCGAATCTCAATCCGGCTGCGACGGTGGTCCGTGAGTCCATCGCATCGCCAGCCGCAGCGTCGCTGGTCAGGGAAGGGAAGTTCGATGTGATCTCGCACCTTGCCGCACAGATTGACGTGCGCAAGAGCGTGAACGATCCCGTCTGGGATGCGGCGCTGAACATCGGTGGCTCGCTCAACCTCCTCGAGGCAGTTCGGCATTCCGGGTACCGGACGCGCTTCATCTTTTCGTCGAGTGGTGGTGCACAGTACGGCGACCTCGTGCCGCTGCCGACGCCCGAGGATGCCACCAAGGATCCGCAGTCGCCGTACGGCACGGCAAAGCTCGCGGTCGAGTACTACATGAACTACTACGCACGCGAGCATGGCATGGACACCGTCGCGCTGCGGTACGCGAATGTGTATGGCCCCCGACAGGACCCGCACGGCGAAGCGGGCGTGGTGGCGATCTTCTGCCAGCGAATCCTGGCCGGGACTCCGATCACCGCATTCGGTGACGGCCTGCAGACACGAGACTACGTGTTCGTCGGTGATGTGGCCCGCGCGAATCTGCTTGCTGCCGAGTCGGTGTTGCCCGAGGCCGGCCGGCTCGATCAGCGTGGGTTCAACATCGGAACGGGCGTCGAGACGAACATCATCGAGCTGGCGGCAGGGCTGCAGCGCGCTGCCGGCGCCAGCGTGCCGCTGCAGCACGCCGCGCCACGTGCGGGTGAGCAGCGGCAATCGTGTATCTCGGTGTCGAAAGCCGCTGCACTGCTGGGCTGGCGACCCACCGTGTCGCTCGACGAGGGGCTGAAGGCAACCATCGAGTACTTCCGGGCGCAGTACGCAGGCGTCGCCGGGTAATGCCTCTGCTCGCCCTGCTCCAGCTGCAGCCACCGCCGTCTGGATCGATCGTCGCACTGCTCGCGCACGGCACGCCGGTCTCCTGGCTGGTCCTGTTTTTTCTGCTCTGTCTCAGCGCGGTGAGCTGGACGATCATGGCGATGAAACATCGGGAGTTCCGCGCGATCCGTGCGGCGGCGGCACCACTGCTCGAGTACCTCCCGCAAGCCGAGTCGTTCGAAGCGGTTGCCGTGAGGGCGCAGCTTGCGATGGGGTCACCGCTCTATGTAGTCCTGAAGCGCGCGGTGCGATTCATGACGGACACGCGTCCGGCAATCGGTGGGAACGCCGACCGGCAGCCGCGGCTGTCGCAGGCGCAGGTGGAAGCGCTGCAGATGCTGCTCGACCGGGAATCCACCGGCGAGCGCGATCGCCTCGAACGTCTGCTGCCCTGGCTGGCAACGATCGGCGCCGTCAGTCCGCTGATCGGGCTGCTCGGCACCGTGCTCGGTGTGATCAATGCGTTCCTCGGTGTCGCGGCCAGCGGCAGCGGGAACATCAGTGCCGTCGCCCCCGGTGTCGCAGAAGCGCTGATCGCCACGGCGCTCGCCCTCACCGTCGCGATTCCGGCGGTGTTCGGGTACAATTATTTCGCCAACCGGCTCAATCGGCTCACCAGCGAACTCGACGCATTCAGCACCGATATCGTCGCGTTGCTCGTGCGCGACGGCCGGATCTGATGCGGCACCACCGCGCGCGCGCTCGGACGCCGCTCAACGCCGAGATCAATGTCGTCAGCCTCATCGACGTGATGATGCTGCTGATGATCATCTTCATGATCACGGCGCCGTTGCTGACCGGTGGTGTGGACGTCAAGCTGCCCAAGGCGAACGTGCGTGCGACGCCGGTCGACAACCCGATCATGATCTCGGTCACGAAGGAAGGGCAGGTCGTCATCGACTCCGATGCGGTAACCCGCAATGAACTTCGTGGCGCACTGACGGCACTGGCGGGGCGCGCGAGTGGTCGCACGATCCTCTTGAAGGGCGATGCCGGCGCGCCCTACGGTGAGATCGTGCAGGTGCTGGCGATGCTGCGTGAAGTCGGCCTGCCCAACGTCAGCCTGGTCGCCGAACCCACCACGGCGCGATGACCACCGTGACAGCACCGCGTGCTGCGCCGGGCGCTGACGCTCGTCGTCCGCTGTCGGCCCGGACTGCGGCACTCTGGTCGGTCGGCGGCCATCTGGCGCTGATCGTGGCGATGCTGCTCTTCACGCGGCTCTCGTTGCCGGCGGCACTGCCCCCCGCGTACAGCGTCGAACTGGTCGCCGCACCGGCCGGACCTCGCGCGCTCGGTGCCGTGGAGCAGGGCTCGTCAGCGCCGCCCGCCGCCGAGCCGCCGCCAGCGCCGCCAGTGCCAGACCCAGTCGTTGCCGGTCCAGCCGTCACTGCGCCCAAGCCGGTGCCCAGCCGCCCGGCACCGGCACGTCCGACGCCCGCTGTCCCGCGGCCGACGCCGCCGAAGTCCGGTGGTGCCGCAGCAGTGCCCGGCCCGACGCCGGCTGGCGGTGGGCCCACCGGTGGCCGCGGACGTGACGTGGCCAACGTGAAGGTGCAGGGGATCGCGTTTCCGTTCCCTGGGTATCTGGACAACATCACCCGGCAGATCGCGCTCAACTTCAAGCCACGGCCGGGGGCGTCGTTGCGTGCCGAAGTCGCGTTCCTGATCAACCGCGACGGATCGGTCTCCGACCTCCGGCTCGTGTCGCGCTCCGGAGTGTATGCCTTCGATCTCGAGTGTATGGGTGCGGTCGAGGCGGTCGGTCTGCGCCGCTCGTTCGGTCCGCTGCCCGGCGGCTTTCGCGACGACGTCCTGCCGGTCGTCTTCAGCTTCGATCCAACGGTCCTGAGGTGAGTATCCTGACGCGTGCACCATTGCAGGGAATTGTCGCTCGGCTGTTGCTGCTCTGTACGGTCGCCGGTGCTTCCGCGCTTTTCGCGCAGCCGGGTGTGCGTCTTGGACTGATCTACGGCGAAGGAGGGCGGCGACCGGGCATCTATGTGCTGCCGATCGCCGGCGCGGCGGGGGACTCGTTGCGCACGATCATCATGCGCGATCTCGATTTCGGCGATCGCGTGACGGTGCTGTCCCGGAATACGGCGTTGCCGACACCGCGGACCGGTGGTCTGGTCGACTACGCCGCCGCGGCGCGTCTCGGGATCAATGGCGTCGTGGAAATCTCGCTGGTCACGGCGGGAGCGACGGTCGTGCTGCACGACGTCGGCGCAAAGCAGGTGTCGCAGCGTCGGACCATCGCGTTGCCGGGTGCCCCGAACACCGCCGCATGGCGCATGGCACTGCACGGCGCCAGCGATCAACTCGAGGAGTGGATCAGTGGCGCGCGCGGGATCGCGGCGTCACGGATCGCGTTCGTCTCGGGAGGTCGGATCTGGCTCGTCGACAGCGATGGCGCGAATGCCGCGCCGCTGTCGCCCGCCAGCACTCGTGCGCTCTCGCCTGCGTTCCATCCGAGTGGTCAGTCGGTCGTGTACACGGCCCTGGAGCCGGCGGGCAGTGCGATCTACGTGAG
>JANMHB010000183.1:0-93565 GCA_031374935.1 Gemmatimonadaceae bacterium
CGGCCGCTCGCCCCAAAATTGCACCAGCACCACTACATAAGTGCCTGTCACCACATGAGCCGCCCGGCACTTCTGCGTGATCAGGGACGCCGTTACCGGACGCGCACTATTCCCGCGAGGCCGGCACTGACGGTGGACTCGTAGCGGAAATCACCCACTGTGCCGAACTGCCGTGTGACCGTGCCCGTCGCCGTGTTCGGGATGTTCGCCGGCGCGCCAGGAAACGCGGTGCTGAAGGTGATGTTCTGGTTGACGCCGGAGAAGACGAAGCGCACGTTGCCGTACTGGCGCACGCTGACGGTGGCCGGTGCGAACGCCGACGTCACCTGGACGGTGACATCGTAGCCGGGCAGTTCTTCGACGGTGACGTTCATGGTCGCCGATTTTCCAGCGATCGTGGCGCGCAACGTGGCGCCACCAGGCGCCATGGCGATCAACAACCCGGTCTCGCTGATCTGCGCGACCGAGCTGTTGTTGGAACTCCACGATGCATCGCCGGCGGCAAGATCCGCCCCCGACGCATCGAGCGCGATCGCCGTCAGCTGCACCGACTGCCCGACGAACAGTTCGGTCGCGGGCGCTGCGATACGCACGTTCGCCGGTTTCGGCAGCCCGGTCGGGCCGCCGTCCGTCGCATCACCACCGCAGCCAGCCACCAGCAGCAGCGTGGCCAGTGCGGCAACGCGGAACTGCCTCGCCGCGATCATAGTGTCACTCCGCGAACCGTCGGCACGTACGATGGGAAGATCACACCGAGATTCGTGTTCCCGAGTCGACGCGACACGATCTCGGAGAGGACATCACGATGGTCGATCGTGACCCGGAGATCCTGGCCGGCCTCGAGATTCTCGCGCGCCAGCGGCACCCAGTTGTTCGTCATGACACGACCGCCGGCGATGCCGGGGCCCATCACGAACATGCACGAGCCACGACCGTGGTCGGTGCCCTGGCTGCCATTCTCACGCACGTTGCGTCCGAATTCCGACAGGACGACGACGGTGATGTTGTACGCGACACCGCCGGTCATTGCATCGGCGTGGAACGCGGCCAGCGACTGTGCGAGATCCGTCATGGTGCGCGCCATGTTGCCGTTGACGACGGCCGGTGCCTGCCCGGAGTGCGTGTCCCAGCCACCGATATCGAGCTGGAGCGCCTCGATGCCGATGTCCGCCTTGATGAGCGCCGCCGCCGACCGCATGCCGCGACCGAAGCCGGTATTCGGGTACACCGCGCCGCCCGAGGGCACGTAGCCGGTGAAGTTGATGTTGTTCAACAGCGTGACCGTGTTCAGCGCATCCAGCGCCGGTGCGCCGATCGAGGTGTCGACGGCCTCGTAATCGCCACGCAGCCATGTCGATCGCTCGGTGCGTGTGGTGGTGCTGCCACCAAGACCGAAGCCTGCCGGATTTGGAATCGGCAGCGACTTCGGTGCGCCGACCAGTGTGCGCGGCATACCCTGCGAGAGCCCGAGGGCGCGCAGCGGGGCGTTGCTCCGCATCGGTGTCGATGTCGCCAGATGCCGACCCAGCCACCCGGTGACGAGGTTTGGATCGCGGGCCTTGCCCACTTCGATGAACCGCTGGGCATCGAAGTGCGAACGCGTCGTGTCCACCAGACCGGCGCCATGCACGACGAGCAGGTTGCCCGCCTGGTAGGCCGGCACCAGTGAACTCATCGCCGCCGAGATGCCGAACTGGCCATTCAGCGCGATGCCACGGGTGGCACTATTGCTGTCCGGACGCGGAATCGCGATGGTGGGGCGACCGGTGTAGTAGTTCGTGTCGGTGAACGGATAGACCATCGACAGGCCGTCCGAGCCACCACGGAGGAACACCGAGACGATGATGTCCCGGCTGCTGGCACTCTGCGCCAGCACCACCTTCGGCAACCACGCCGGCAGGGTGGCGGCGGCGGCGACACCCGCGGCCGCGCCAACGAAGGCGCGACGCGTCAGCGTGTTGTACTCCTCGCAACCTGTATCATGTTCATGCTGAGCCATCAGAAACCTCAGAGATCGAGGGCAGCGTCGCCCGTCAATACCACTGGAACTGCGAGGAGGAGAGTGCAAGACCAACGGCTTCACGAACCCGCGCCGTATTGGTTGGTGCGGGACGAAGGAACTCGGCCAACCGGGTGCGGAACGACTCCGGCACCTCGCCGCCGAAGAGCTGCTCAATGATCAGCGCGGCCCCGGTTTCGGCCGTGGTGCCGACGAACGGCGTGACATTGAAATTGAAGGCAGCGCCGGTCTGACTCGAGATCGAGTTCGCGGCATTCCATCGCGCAAGGATGAGGCCCGACCAGAACTCCATCTTGTCCGGATACCCATCGGGCGTTTCCCACGAGAACAGGGAATGCCCCATGTTGTCGATCAGGCTGCGCACCACCGAGACGCTCGTCACACTCGGCCCGAGCGCGCGGACGGCGGCGACGGCCCAGTGGAACGGGCGCTTGTACTTGGCCGGAGCCACCATCAGGTTCTGCTCCGTGAGGATCACGCGGATCATCGAGGGAATGTCACCCTTCGTCCGCGTGAACTCCGCTTCGACCGCGGCCACCATCGCATCGGTCGGATCGTACTGAAGCAGGAACTTCGTCATCTTGAGCGCGATGTAGTGCGCAGTCTTCGGATGCAGTGCCAAAATGTCGATGATGGCATCGGCCTCGCCCTTGCCGGCCAGCCCCTTCGCGGCCGCCGTGGCCGGAATGGTCCTGCCAAGGACGCTCTTTGGACCGAAGTCGTGGATCTGTGCGTCGTAGGTGAAGATGCCACGACCGCTCACCGTCCACCCCGTCAGCACGCGTGCCAGTTCATTCACATCCTGCTGCGTGTACCCGCCGTCGACGCCGACGGAGTGCAGCTCCATGATCTCGCGGGCGTAGTTCTCGTTGATGTTGCCGCGGCGACTGTCGGGCTGGTCGAGGTAGCGCATCATCGCGGCGCTGTGCGCACTCGCCTTCAGCAGCGCGGGGTACTTGCCCAGTGCGTGCTTGCGGATCACGTCACGGTCGTCGGTGGTCTTGAGATACCCGACCTTGTCGCGATCGATGTTGAAGTGGTCGCTCCAGAACTCCACCATGCGCTCGTAGAGCTGGCGCTTGGAAAAGGCCGCCCGATAGATCGTGGCTTCCTGGATTTCGGCGCTCACCTTGCCCTGATCCGCCCCGTACAGTTCCTCGGGCGTCATCTTGAGCGTGGGGTAGTTCGTCGCGACGAACGCCGCCACCTCGCGATCGTCGATCAGCGAGGGACGCAACTGTTCATCGAGATACTTCGTGAAGCCGAGTGCCTTGGCGCGGACGAATTCGTCCTTGGTGATGCCGAAATTGGCACGTCGGAGCAATCGAGCCACCGGGTCGCGCCAGACGGCAAGCTGCGCGTCAGGCGGTGCGGCGGTGCTGGCGAGGGCCAGTGAGACACCTCGCACGGGTTCGGGCAGTTTGCGACGCGCGCGTCGCCCACCGCTGCTGACTGTCTGCGCCTTGGCTTCCTTTGCGCTGCCAATCACCATCGCGGCGGCTGCCGCTGTCACGAAGAACTTCCGCCGTGACGACACGCTCGCTTCACCGGACACTTCTGCTGTTGCGGGCTCCTGTGCTGCCCCGTGCACTGCGTCGTGCTCGAGAGTCACTCCCATCCATCCTCCAGTCGTTGTGTGCGCCACACGCCTCGATAGCGCGCGCGCTGACGCGATCGGCAGACTATCCGTGAGCTGATGACGAGCGAGCTCAGCAGAAGTATCACCGGATGAGTTCGGTGCAAGTTTCCGACCACGGGCGCCGGCGATGGGGCGCGTGACGGCGGACGGGCTCAGGTCCGCCGGCCTCCGAGAGCCGGCAGCGATGCTCGGGGGTCCGACCGGTCGAGCCGCGCCATCTGTTTGGCGGGCTCAAGCATATGAAGGCTACCTCGGAGACGCAGAGGGCCTCGAAAGGTGACCAACGTCTCCCTCTGGAAGCTCCGTGCCACGGACTCTCGACCGGGCCGCGTTCGCTCCCCCAGCCTACCGGACGCGGACGAACCCAGCCAAGCCCGGAGTCAGGGTCGATTCGAACCGGAAGTCGCCAACGGCATTGAACTGCCGGGTCACCGTCCCGGTGGATGTCGCCGGTACATCGGTGGGCGCGCCAGCAAAGGCCCGGCTGAACGTGATGTTCTGCTGAATGCCGGAGAAGACGAAGCGCACGTTTCCATTTCGCCGCACCGCGAAACTGGCCGGCGCAAACGCATTCGTGACCTGAATCGTGACGTCGTAGGGCGGTAGTGCCTCCACCGTCACCGGGATGGTGGCGCTGACGCCGGCGATCGTCGCCCGCAGCGTGGCCGTGCCCGGGGCCATCGCCATCAGCATGCCCGTCTCGCTCACCTGGGCCACGGCAGGGTTTGTGGACGACCAGGTCGCGTCACCTGCCGCCAGCTCCGCCCCACTCTCATCGAGGGCCGTCGCAGTCAGCTGCATGGACTGGCCGACAAAGAGTTCGGTGATCTGATTGGTGATCGAGACGCGCGCCGGCGTCGGCAAGCCCGACGGCCCATCGCCGCTGCCGCCACCGCAGCCCGCGGCCGCGAGCACCATCGACAGCACCCCGACCCGCATGACCTGCCGCCACGTCATAGCGTGACACCTCGCGCGGTTGGCACGTACCCGGGGAAAATCTCGCCGAGGTTCGTGTTACCCAATCGGCGCGACACCACTTCGGACAGGATGTCACGATGATCGATGGTCACGCGCAGGTCCTGGCCGGCTTCGAGGTTTTCGCGCGCCAGCGGCACCCAGTTGTTTGTCAACACGCGACCGCCCGCAATACCGGGCCCCATCACGAACATGCACGACCCGCGACCATGATCGGTGCCCTGGCTGCCATTCTCGCGGACGTTGCGCCCGAACTCCGAGAGCACGATGACGGTGATCTTGTAGCTGACGCCTCCGGTGAGCGTGTCGGCATGGAACGCCGCCAGCGATTGCGAGAGATCGGTCATCGTACGGAACATGGTTCCGGTGAGCGGCGCCTGCGCGGAGTGGGTGTCCCATCCGCCGGCATCGATCTGAATCGCCTCGATGCCGATGTCGGCCTTGATCAACGCCGCCGCGGAGCGCATGCCGCGGCCGAAGCCGGAGTTCGGATAGACGGCGCCACCACCGGGGGTGTAGCCGGTGAAGTTGATGGAGTTCAGCAGCGTGAGCGTATTCAGCGCATCGAGCGCCGGTGCGCCGATCGACGTGTCGACGGTGGCGTAGTCGGTGCGCAGCCAGGCGGACCGTTCATCGCGCGACGTTGCGCTGCCGCCAAGCCCGAATCCGGCCGGGTTTGGAACGGGCAACGTCTTCGGTGCGCCAACCAGCGTTCGCTGCAGTCCCTGCGAGAGGCCGAGGGCGCGCAGTGGTGCATTGGAGCGCATCGGTGTGGATGTGGCAAGATGCCGACCGAGCCAGCCGGTGACGAGATTCGGGTCGGCCGCCTTGCCCACTTCGATGAAACGCTGCGCGTCGAAGTGCGAGCGCGTGGAGTTGACCAGGCCGGCGCCATGCACAACCAGCAGGTTGCCGGCCTGAAATGCCGGCACGAGCGCGCTCATGGCGCTGGAGATGGCAAACTGTCCGTTCAGCGCGACGCCGCGACTGGCCAGCGAACTGTCAGGTCGCGGAATCGCGATGGTCGGCCGGCCGGTGTAGTAGTTCGCGTCGGTGAACGGATACACCATCGACAATCCATCCGCACCACCGCGCAGGAAGACCGACACGATGATGTCGCGGCTGCTCGCACTCTGTGCCAGCACCACCTTCGGCAGCCAGGCCGGCAGTGCGGTGGCCGCAGCAACGCCCGCCGCAGCGCCAACGAACGCGCGACGCGACAGCGTGTTGTACTCGTCACATCCGACATCGTGCAGCGGTTCACTCATGCAGGGCCTCGCATCGATGCGCGACAGGGGAGCTCAGTACCATTGGAACTGTGCCGATGAGAGGGCGAGACTGACGGCTTCCCGGACCCGGGTGGGGTTGGTCGGGGATGGCCTGAGGTAGTCGGCGAGTCGGGTGACGTACGAGAGTGGGGCTTCGCCGCCGAGCAACCGATCCACGATGAGCTGTGCACCCGCTTCCGCCGTGGTGCCGACGAACGGCGAAACGTCGAAGTTGAACGCGGCTCCCGTCTGCGCCGTCAGCGTCCCCGCCGCATTCCATCGCGAGAGCACGAGCCCCGACCAGAACTCCATCGTGTCGGGATAACCATCCGGCGTTTCCCAGGCGAACAGCGACTGCCCCATGTTGTCGAGCAGCGTTCGCACGACGGACAGACTGGTGACCGTTGGTCCCATCGCCCGCACCATCGACACCGCGAAGTGATACGGGCGCTTGTACTTGGCCGGCGCCGCCATGAGGTTCGACTCGGACAGGATCACGCGGATCATGGCCGGGATGTCGCCCTTCGTGCGGGTGAACTCGGCTGCCACGGCCTGCACCATCGCGTCGGTCGGATCATACTGCAGCAGGAACTTCGTCAGCTTGGACGCGATGTACCTGGCGGTGTTCGGATGGAGCGCGAGTGTGTCGATGACCGCATCCGCTTCCGACTTGCCGGCCACACCGGTGCCCTGCGCGGTGGCAGGAATCGTCCTGCCCATCACCGACTTCGGCCCGAAGTCATGGAGCGGTGCGTCGTAGGTGAAGATGCCACGACCGCTCACCGTCCACCCCGTGAGCACCCGTGCCAGTTCATTCACATCCTGCTGCGTGTACCCGCCATCGACACCGACGGAGTGCAGCTCCATGATCTCACGAGCGTAGTTCTCGTTGATGTTGCCGCGTCGACTGGCCGTCTGGTCGAGGTACTCCATCATCGCCGCGCTATGGGCACTGGCCTTGAGCAAGGCCGGAAACTTTCCCATCGCGTGTTTTCGGATCACATCGCGATCGTCGACGGTCTTGAGATAGCCGACCTGATTGCGATCGATGTTGAAGTGATCGGTCCAGAACTCCACCAACCGTTCGTTGAGCTGCCGCCGCGAGAAGGCGGCGCGATAGAGCGTGCCTTCCTGCAACTCGGTCATCACCGTCCCGAGATTGGCGGCGTACAACTCGTCCGGCGCCATGCGCAGCGTAGAATACCGTGTCGCAACGGCGGCGGAGACGGCACGATCGTCGATCGTCGACGGCTTGAGTTGCTCCTCGAGATACCTGGCGTAGCCGAGCTTCTTTGCGCGTTCGAGCTCATCCTTCGTGATCCCGAGCGTGATTCGCCGCACCAGTCGCGCGATGGGATCGCGCCAGACGGTGAGCTGCGAGTCTGGCGGCGTGGCGACGACAGCCAGCGACGCGGACACGCCAGCGACTGGATCGGCGGACCGTCGGCGCGCCCGTCGACCGGTGCCCTGGGCGGAGGCTTCATGTGCGCCGAGGACCAGCCCGGCGGCGGCCGCCGCGAGAAAATGCCGCCGCGACGGGGCGGTGCTGGTGGTGGAAAAATTCGATGGAGGAGAACCCGCCTGTGGGGTCATGCCTGACTCCACGACGTCACGCTCGCGCTGGCCCATAGGCTCCCCTGTCAATGTTGCGCTGATCCGGCTGTCGCGTCTTCCCGTCAGGTGGGATCTGCGCGAATGGCCTCAGGAAGACGAAACACCCGAACCGACGTTAAGGCAAATCTCACGCCGTCCTGTCGAGAGAACGGCCCTCGAGCGCGTCAGTTCCGCTTCACGGCAGCCGGAGGCCCGCCAAGATCGGCGTCTTCGCCCGCACCGCCCTCGGCCCCATCCCGGCCGAGCGACCGGAGTTCGTACCCCTCCCCACCTCTGGCTGGCGCCGCGTAGAGATACGGCTTGCCCCATGGGTCGTTGGGCACACCCTTGCGAAGGTAGGGGCCGCGCCAATTCATCGGCGCGGGCTGACGGGCGGGACGCACCATCAGCGCCTCGAGCCCCTGCGCCGTGATCGGATAGTTGCCGTTGTCGAGGCGGTAACTGTCCAATGCGACGCCGAGCAGCTCCATCTGGGTGCGCGCCGTTGTGGCCTTGGCCTCGCCAACTCGGCCGAACAGCTGCGGACCGATCAAACCGGCCAGCAGCCCCAGGATGACCAGCACCACCAGCATTTCGAGCAGGGTGAAGCCACTGCGTCCCCGTCCAAAGCGTGCACCCGACATCACACCCCCGCGTTGACCGCGTAAATGGCCTGCAACATTGCCAGCGCCACGAAACCCACGATGCCACCAAACAGCAAGATGAGGGCCGGCTCGAGCAGCGATGCCAGTGTCCGCAACCGGCGTCGCACCTCTTCATCGTGTGTCGCCGCCGCACGCAGCGCCAGCGTGTCGAGCCGCCCGCTCTCCTCACCGACGGCCAGCAGTTGCACTGCCATTGGCGTGAGAATTCCGAGCATCGACGACGCCAGTCCGTTGCCGCGAACGACGCTCTTTGTCGCCAGGTCGAGATCGGCCGCAATGGCGAGATTCGAGATACCGGTGCGGGCGAGCCTGAGCGCGGGCAGGAGCGGCAGGCCGCCCTGCAGCATCAATCCGAGCGATCGGGTGAAGCGGGCGGTGGCCAGTGTACGCTCGATCGGTCCGACGAGCGGCAGCGTGAGGCGGCGTGCGTGCCACGCCAGCTGTGCCGCCGGTGAGGCGAGTACCGTCCGGCCGACCACCGCGCCAATCGCGCCAAGCATGGCGATGACCCACCACCCGCGCGCCACCACGTCGCCCACAAACACCAGAATTTTCGTCGAGAGTGGCATGGTGCCACCCAGATCAGCCAGCAGAATCGCGAAGCGTGGCACCACAAACAACAGCAGGATCAGGATTCCGAGCGTGGCGACGGTACCCATCAGCGCCGGGTACAGCAACGCCGACTTCAACTGCGCGCGGAGCGCTTCGTCTTCCTCGAGATATCCGGCGAGGGTGTCGAGCGACGCGCCCAGCGACCCCGAGGCCTCGCCGGAGCGCACGACACCGGTATGGAGCGCATTGAACAGGGTGGGCTGGAGCCGCATCGCTTCGGCCAGGGATGCACCACCCTGCACCGCGCGACGGATCGCCTGCGCTGCATCAGACACCTCGCCACGCACACTCTGCGACTGCGCCACGGCCAGCGCACGATCGAGGGGTGCACCAGCGTCGATCAGGGTGGCGAGCGTGCGCGTCCACTGCGCGACGCCGCGCCGTCGTGCCGATGCTCCGGTCACGAAGCGAGCACTCGCTGCGGCCTCCGTCGCGACAGGGTCGACGGTGACGGGCCAGAGATTCTGCCGGCGCAATTCCCGGAGCGCCGCATCACGCGACGCCGCGCGCACGACCCCTTCCACCATCGCGCCGGCATCGGTCGAGGCGCGATAGCGGAATGCGGCGCCGGCGTCGTGCGCGGCAGTCGAGGCGCTCATGCATCCACCTCACCGATTGCGCGTGCGATCTCCTCGGGCGTGGTGATCCCCTCGCGGACGAGCCGCCAGCCTTCCTCTCGCAACGCCATGGTTCCGTTGGCGGCCGCGCGCGTCCGGAGTAGATCGGCCGAAGTGCCTGACACGATATCGGCGCGCATGGATTCATCCGGCACAAAGAGTTCATAGATGCCGCGGCGACCCCGGTAACCGGTCCCCGCGCACTGGTCGCACCCGATCGACGCGCGCGGGTGCGCGGTGGCGCTGCCCCATCGCATCCGTTCGGCGGCGGTCACCTCACGCGCCAGCGAGCAGCGTTCGCACAGCATGCGCACCAGTCGCTGGGCGACGGCGCCCTGCATCGTGGCGGCGACGAGATACGGCTCAACGCCCATGTCGACCAGTCGCGTCACGGCGCCAACTGCATCGGTGGTGTGCAAGGTGCTGAGCACCAGATGACCCGTCAGCGCGGCCTGGATTGCAATCGTCGCCGTTTCAGCGTCGCGCAATTCGCCGACCATGATGATGTCGGGGTCATGACGGAGGATCGAGCGCAGCGCCGCGGCGAACCCCATGCCGGCCCGCACGTTCACCGGCACCTGCGTCACGCCATCGATGCGATACTCGATCGGATCTTCAACCGTGACGATCTTGACGGCCTGCGTGTTGAGCCGGGCGAGTGCGGCGTAGAGCGTGGTCGTCTTCCCCGACCCGGTGGGGCCGGTGACGAGCAGCAATCCACCGGTGCGTCCGAGCAGGCGCTCGACCTGCGTGCGGACGTGCTCCGGCATGCCGAGCGTGGTGAGTTCCGGCGTCGTCACGCCAGGATCGAGCAGGCGGAGCACGATGCCTTCGCCATGCAATCCCGGCAGGGTCGAAACGCGCAGGTCGACCTCGCGCCCTTCGAGGCGAATCCGGATCCGACCATCCTGCGGCTTGCGGCGTTCGGCGATGTCGAGCCCCGCCATGATCTTGATGCGACTCACCACCGCGGCCTGATACTGTCGGCCGACCCGCGTCATCTCGCGCAGGACGCCGTCGAGTCGATATCGCACGCGCAGTTCGGCCGACAGCGGCTCGAAGTGCACGTCGCTGGCACCGGCCCGCAGTGCGTCGAGCAGCGTGACGTTGACCAATCGGATGACCGGCTCCTGCTCGGCCAGTGCACGCAAGTCATCGAGCGGCTGCTCGTCGCCGTCAGCCGTTGCCAACACCGAGGCCTCGTCGGATGGGCCTTCGCGTTCTGCCGTGAGCAGCGCGGCCTGAATCTCACCGATCGGGTGTTCGACCAGGCGAATCGGTCGCTCGAACAGTCGTCCCAATTCATCGAGGACCGTCGAGTCGGGTGTCGCACCGACGGCCAGCACCAGCATTCCGTCGTCATCAACGCCAAGTGGCAGCAGGGTATGCTCCTCCAGATACCGCGGCGACAGCCGACGCGCGAGCACACCGGTGGCGGCATCGCGCAGATCGCGTGCGGGCGGCGGAGCGTCCTCGCGCACGAGTGTCACGGCTTCTTCCCTGCCGGTGGAACCGCCGGGCGAGCCAGCGTGCGCGCATCGCCCGCTTCCGGATTTCGCGTCCGCTGGCGCGCGCGTTCGAAGAGCGCATCGGCTTCGGCGTCGGTCCGCACGATGTATGGCGTGATGAAGATGGCAAGCTCCGTGCGCGACTTCGCCGTCGTCTGACGCTTGAACAGATAGCCGAGCAGCGGAATGTCCTTCAGGAATGGCACACCGCTGTTGATCAACTCGGTGGTGGTACCGATCAACCCGCCGATCACGACCGTCTGCCCATCGCGAACGATGGCACGCGTGGACGCCTCGCGGGTGGTGATGACGGGCGCGTTGAGCGCGGCCTGCACCGTTTGCGTGGAGAGGCTGCTGACTTCCTGCAGGAGCTGGACACTCACGTAGCCATCGTCATTGATGGTCGGTATGACCGTCAGCTGCGTTCCGACGTCCTGATATTGCACGGCGCGATCGATGGCCACATCGTTGCCAAGGCGCGTCGACGCGATGAACGGGACCTTGCTGCCCACCAGGATACGCGCTTCGCGGTTGTTCACCGCCAGCACCTCCGGTGTACTGAGGACGTTGACGGTGGACGCCGAGGCGATCGTCCGCAGCACGGCGCGCACGTCGATCTTGCCGAGTCGTGTGACCCGTCCGATCACATCCTGCACCGGATCCAGCGAATCGGGCACCAGCGGCTGTCCGAGCTGCACCCCGCCGTTGCTGCGAATGCCACCCGTGGCGGCGGCCCAGTTGATCCCGAACTCGGTACCGCGGCCGAGGATCACTTCCGCCACCGTCACTTCCATCAGCACCTGCACCGGTCGGCGATCGAGGGAATCGATCGTTTCGCGCAGCAGCGTGATGTTCGACGGCGCGGTGCGGATGACCAGCGAGTTGCTGGGTGGGCTGGAGACGACGATGGTCTGCCCGATCAGCGATCCCGGTCCGCGTGAGGTGTCGCGATAGATCGGGGCCGACGCCACCGGTGCCGGCGGCTGCAGGCTCTGGCGCTGCCGCATCGTCTCGGATTCTCGTTCGCGGAACGCGCTGGTACTGCGCGACAGTGCCTGGTCGTCGAGCGAGCTCCGACGACCGGCGGCGACGGTGGCGCCGTACAGTTGGCCCAACACACCGGCGAGGTCGTCCGAGTTGGCATACTTCAGCTTCACCACGTAGGTGCGCAAGCCATCTTCGCCCTGCGTCGACAGATCGAGGCGCCGCAACAGGTCGAGGTACCGCGCCACATTCGTACCGCGATCGGTCATCAGGACCGAGTTCGAGCGGGCGACGGATTCGAGGCGTGCATTGGGACCAGCGATCGGCTTGAGCGCCGCCACCGCTTCATCCGCGCGGATGTGCTGCAGCGGAACCAGTCGCGAGATCACACCGACCGGCACCGGATCGGGCAGATCGAACCCGACGCCCAGCTGGCTGCCAGCGGGCGTCTGGCCGGCGGGGACGACCTGTGCGACCGATCCGTTCCGCACCATGACCAGGCCATGCGACTCGAGCAGCGATTCGAGGATGGTCGCGAGTTCCGGGGCGCGGACCGGCGTGGCCGTGTTGAGCGTCACGCGCTTGTCCGGCACATCGGTGGCGACGATGGTGATGCCGATCATCTGCCCCATCGCGACGATCACATCTTCGAGATGTGCGTTGGCAAAACGCAGCGTGCTCGCGGCCGGTCGCATCGGGCCCTGCGCCACCATCGGCGTGGCCGCCGCAAGCGCGAGCGCGACGACCACACTGCGCCACAACCCGCGCGCGATCATGGGGTCGCTCCACGGACGGCGAGTGTCAGCACCACCGGTCCGCTGGGGCCGGAGAGTTCGACTCGATCCGCACCGATACTGCGCACGCGGTAGCCGGCCACGCCTTCGCCGAGGTGAAAGAGCCGTGACCCGCGCGCTGCCGGATCGAGTCGCAGCAGGGCGGCGGCCCCGAGTGGGCCATTGACGACGCCGTAGAGCGCGGGCACCGGATCGCTGTCGGACGACGTCATCTCGACACCGGAGGTGCTGTCAGACGGTGTGGCGGCAGCGGTGAGCAGCGGATCGACCGGCCCGGCCACGAAGGTGCGCGCCAATGGCGCCCGGCGGGTGAGCGAGAAGATGTTGGCGTTCACGATGCTGTCCGTGAGGGCGGTCGCGGTGGATGGCATAGGCGGAACAACAGCGCTGAGCGCAGGCAATGAGGGAGCAACGGACGCAACGGCAGTGCTGGCGGGCCAAGCGAAGAAGGCTGCGGTGGCGAGGACGCCAGTTGCAGTCACGGCCTGCAGCATGAGCACCAGACGGTTCGGGAGAGTCATTCGATCACGAAGGGTGCACGGACGGTGAGCGTGACCTGCAGCAGTTCGCCACCACCCTCGGCGCGGCGCGCAGGGTTGATCTGAACCGTCAGTTCGCGCACGTCGAGCAGCGTAGTGCCGTTCTGCACCCGCGACAGCAGGTCGGCGATACCGAAGACGTCACCGAGTGCGATCAGCGTGGCCGGCAGGGCCGCCAACGGGACGGCTGTGGAATCGGGTTCACCGGAAACATTGAGTTCACTCACGCTGAGCTGACTTTCGTCGGCATAGCGCTGGAGCACCCCCTGCAAGACGCCAGCGGCCAACGCGGCAGTCGCGGCTGCGACCGGACGCTGCGGATACTCGGCGGCGCGCGCCGACCGCGCGTCGACGGCGGCACGCAGCACCGATTCGGCAGCCTTCACCCCGTGCAAGCGCGCCAACTCCCCGCGGCGCGCACTGATCAGCGCTTCGCGATCGCCCCATCGCTTGACGACGGGGATGACGAGTGCCAGCACCAGCACACAGACCACGGCGCCCGCTCCCCACGTGAGCGTGCGGCGGTCGCGAGCCGAGAGCCCGTCAGCGGAAAGCAAAGGCGATGGCAAAGGTCTCCCGGTCTACGGCGCCGTCACGGAACCGATTGCTTGGTGCCAGAAAGCGAACCTTCCCGAATGCAGGTTCAGCGGCGAGCGCCGCCAACACCGCGGCGGCGGTCTGCGCATTGCCTTCGACCTGCCATTCGTTGCCAACCACGCGCACGCGTTGCGCCACTGCGGCCGCCGGCAGGCGAGCGCCCAACGCCGCCATCGCCGCCACGACGTCGGGCCGCGTTGCAGTGGTGGTGCTGATCGCGGCCAGTTCACGGTCGATCGCCATCGCGCGCGACGACAACTCCACGCCGGTGGTCGAGGCCCGTCGGGCAGCGACGAGCTCCGACTCGAGCGACGACAGCAACCGATCGCGGGATGCACCAGCCGCCCAGCCGGCGGCACCAACGGCCACCACCGTGGCCGTCGCCCATGCGAGCAGCCGACGACGCTGCTCGGAGACGAATCCACGTTCGAGCCATGGAGTCAGCAGCATGGTGTCGATCGTGCCATCGAAGCCGAGCACTGCACCGAGCGCGACACCGAACGCCGGATCGAGATCCTTCGCCAGCGATGGCGACGCCGGTGCGGCCGCCAGGTCACTCGCGCGTGCGCGACGGATGCCGCGAAGGACGCCGTCCTTCATTTCGATGGCCCCGACTTCCCCGCTGCCCGCATCGAGCGCCGCACTGGTGGCGGTGTGCCCGGCAGCGATCAGTGCCCGTGCTAGCGCCATCGGCGCGGGTTCGACGCGCCGTACGGTGCTCCAGCGCGAGAGTGCACGCACACACGCATCCACCAGCGAACCGTCCGCCGCCAGCGCGAGGTCGGCATCCGGCGTCAGCGCCACCGCCGTCGATGCACCCGGTTGCACGGCGAACCAGCGCTCAGGCTCGACGGTGAGCATCTGACGACGAGCCGCGTGAGCCACGGGGGGAAGCTTGACCTGCTTGACGTGAAGGTGGGCGAGCCCGATGGCCAGCCCGATGCCGCGCACGTCACCCGCCGCGGTGGAGAGTTGCGTGACCATCTCATCGAGCCGCTCCGGCACGAACGGCAGCTCGTAGGTGCGCAGTCGGCCGGCGCGTGAGCGTACGACGGCGCGCACGCGTTCGGCGCCGATCTCGATCCCGACGACGCCGCTCACAGGTCCCGCTCCCGCCAGCGGACGAACGCCAGCTGATTGCCCTGCACCGCGTAAACGGCCTGCACTTCGTGCGTCAGCGGATGGCCGCGCTGCCAGCCGCGGGCAATGAACATCACCCGCGACGGCTCGTCGATGAGGCTTCCGCGGGCGACGCCGAGGACGACCGGCGGCGCGGTGTTCTGATTGACTTGCCCGTCCCCATCGACCGTGAGCCACTGGGACGCATCGGCGATCAGCTTCCGTCCGACTTGCGGCACGGCGGCCACATCGTCGAGCGAATTGAAGAGCAGCGCCTGGCCCGGCACGGCATCGATGTGCTGGCGGATCGCGCGCGCCGCCTCGACCGCCTCCGCCGCATGTCCGGCACGCGCGAACAGTGCCGCCAGCGCCTCTTCCGGCGCGGCATTGACATCGATCCGAGCGCTCACATCCACCATGATCACCTGCACGCTGGCGTCGCCCATCGCGAAACTCGCCACATCGCTCACTGCGCGCTCCGGTGCGTTGAGCAGGGCCTTGCGCTTCATCGCATCATCCGACGCCGCTTCCATCCGCTGCTGCACCGCGGCAACGGCGGCCACCACACCACTCTCAGCGGCATAGCGGGCGATGGCGCGCGCACGCGCATTCGCCGTCACATCGCTGGTCGTCCGTGAGCCGGCCGTGACCGCTGCCGCCACACCGCCAAGGATGACGAGGATCCAGAGCACGAGGATCAGCGCCACGCCGCGTCGCCGATGCACGCTGCGCGTCATCACAGTCCGCCCACCGGTGCCGTGCGCGCGACCAGTGTCGCCATCGACTCGCGGCCGGCGGCATCGAGAAAACGCACCTCGACCGCGGACGGCAGCCGCGTCGGATCATTCCAGTCGCCGCGCCACGCACCGTCTTCCTGCGCCAGGAATCGCACCGCGAACGAACGCGAGCCGCGCCAATGGAGCTGCAATGTCGAACGCACGGAGTCGAGTGGCGCGGCCGACAACGTCACGCCCGCCGAATCGGTCGAGAGTCCGACCCGCCACGGGCCGCTGCCGCCCAGTGGTGCCATGATGCCGCGTGACACGAATGACAACCGGGTGAGCACCCCAGTCGCATCGGCGTCGGTGTGCAGGCCGCGCACATCACGCGCATTCCCCGCCACCGCGTGCCGGAGGGCATCGCTCAGCATGGCGCGCATCGCCGTCTCGGTGGCGTCAGCTTCACGCGACGCCGCAACGCGATCCTGAACGTCGAGGCCTGCGCCCAGCGTGGCATACGCCAGCAGCACCGCCACGCTGCCGATCAGCAGCGCGATCATGACTTCGATCAGGGTGAAGCCGCGCCGTGTCTTCACCGGGCGCTGACCAGACGATGCAGCACGACGCTCGCGCCAGCCGGAGGCGGCACATCGACCGTCACCACGATTTCGCGCAGTCCGTGCTTCCACGGTCGGAGTTCGACGCGACGCCGCAGCCCACCGCTCGAATCCGTCAGTGCTTCCGGTGCCAGCACGGCGCGCTCCATCGTCAGCTCGGCCACCGCCACCGCCTGCGACCACGACGCGGTATCGCGCGTGCTGACGCTGACCCGCTGGAAGAGCTCCAGAAAGCCGACGGCCGCAAGACCGAGGATCACCAGCGCGACGATGGATTCGAGTAACGTCATCTGTTCCGGACGATCGACGGCCGAGCCACGGCACAGCGCGCGGGGTCCCACGCGCTTCCACCGAGTACGGCAGTCCCCTCAGGCAGACAGGCGCCGAGGGCAGTGATTATGAGCGATTGCGCGATGCCCGCATCGGACTTGGCCGCGATGGCCTCGCCCGACAGCAGGATTGCAGCCGAAGTGTCGGCAGTTGCGCGGACGGTCCACGCGCCTGCCGCATCAAATTGGAGGTGGACCGATTCACCGCGCCGGATCGCCAGCGCGCGGGCACGCTCGAGCACCGTCAGCTGGTCGGCTGAGCGGACTGGACGGCTGAGAACTGGGAGAACGAACGCAGCGGCCAGCCCAAGCATCACGAGCACCACGAGGAGCTCGAGCAGCGTGAAGGCGCGCCGGCGCCTGGGTGGAGGTAGCCGTTGCATAAGGGCCAATCGAAGGGTCCAGCTCGTCGGGCGATCGGGTGGGATCGTACGACAGTGGGAGGTCACCGGGGTCCAGCAATGGATGAGGCAAGGGTCACGCCGCGAGACCGCCAGGCGCCGGTTCTTCCACGCCATCGACGACTGAGCGCCCGGATCGTCTCAGGCGTTTCCAAGGGCGACTGGCGAAACCGCCCCCGCGTGGCCACCGTACTCTGACCATGCCACAACTCCCCGCAGTGGAAGCGCAGCCGCCGGCGTCCGCGACGCCGGCTCCCGGTCAGGCGGTGGCGACGTCGGCCCCCGCGGCGCCGTCTGGTCCGATCTCTCAGGAGCAGGCCGAGTTCTTGCGCGCCAAACGGACCGCGCTCAGCAACCAGCTGGAGTCGGTGCAGGATCGGCGAGACGATGTCGCCGAACAGCTGCGCCAGCCAGAAACGTCGGCCAGCGAACGCCCGGGGCTGGAAAACCGGCTGCGCGTGCTCGACGAGCGGTTGATCCAGATCGAACGAGAGATGGCGGTGAATTCGGCGCAGCTGGCGAATGCCCCGCCCAGGCGGTCGTCCGAGGGAACCACTGCGGTCGCCGGGGGGCGAGGCGACCGCCCGGCGCGCGGATTCAATCCAAACCTCGTCACCGTCCTCAGCTTTATGCTCCTGGCGCCGTTCGCATTTCAGATCGCGCGCCGGTGGTTCGCCCCCAACAGTCCGCGGTACGACCGACAGCAGTTGGCCGAAGCGGCGGCGTTGCGCGACCGCATGGACAAGATGGAGAGCGCGGTCGAAGCGGTGGCGATCGAAGTCGAGCGGATCGGCGAGGGGCAGCGTTTCCTGACGCAGGCCATGAGCGAGCCGATCGCACGGGCTCGCAGCGCGGTGGCAGCGGCGGTGCCTGGGGCGGCCGACGGCGCTCGGTTCCAGGAACGCGACGCGGCTGAGCGGCGCTGAGATCCGCCCCGGAGCTCGGGGAAGTCAGGATCGGCGTGCATGTCTCCAACCGGGCGCCCTCGGCGGCCAAGGGCTGCGTCTTCCGTTCGGCCGTGCACGTCAATGCGGCACCGACCCCGGCGGCAACCGACTCGGCAGCATAGAATGTCCACCGAATGACTCCGCCGAATACGAACACCGCCGCCGGCCGACCGGGACTGGCGCGCGAAATGGGGCTGGTGGCGCTGACTGCGACCGGGATCGCCTCAATGGTCGGGGCCGGCATCAACGTCATCCCGTTCATGATCCAGCGGAACGTTCCCGGGATCGGCGCCTGGGTGCTGCCGGCGTTCCTGTTCGCGGCGGTGCCGGCGTTCTTCGCCGGGCTGGCGTACGCCATCCTGGCGTCGGCCATGCCGCGGGCGGGGGGCAGCTACGTCTACGCGAGCCGCGGACTGCACCCCTACGTCGGCTTCATCGCCAGCTTCTCGCAGTGGTTCGCGCTCTGCGTGGCGATCGGCGTTGTGTCCTATGTGCTGGTACCGTTTCTGCGCGACATCGCGGTGGCCGCGTCATGGTCGGGTGCCGCCGCCTTGCTCGAGACCGGGCCGGTGCGCCTTGGCATCCCGCTGGTGGTGCTCTGGTTTTTCACCGCGGTGAACATCCTCGGAATCAAGTCGTATGAGCGGATCCTCGTCCCGCTGCTTGGACTGACGTTCGTGCTCGGCGGAGTGGTGATCGTTGCCGGATTTCTGTTCGACCATGCGGACTTTGCGCGTGCGGTGATGGCGCGTGAGGGGCGCGCACTTCCAGCGCGCGACGCGGCACCGATCACGGCGCGTGTGTTCCTGACCGCGGCGACGGTGCTGTTCAGCGGCTTCATCGGCTTCGATTCGATCGCGCAGGCTGGTGGCGAGGCGAAGAATCCGAACCGCACTTTGCCGCTGGCCATCGCTCTGGCGGTGGTCGGCGTGAGCGTCTTCTACATGCTCTTCACGGCAGCGGTCTATCACGCGGTGCCGTGGGAGTATGTCGCCGAGCAGTCGGCACGGCGCACTGTGAACGCCCCGGGGCTGCTCGGCTACGTGCTGCCGACCGGCTGGACGGTGGCGATCGTCGCCGGGGGTGCGGTGGCACTGGCCAAGGACGTGCCGGCCATGCTGCTGTCGGTCTCCCGGCTGATGTTCGCGTGGGCCGAGGATGGAATCTTCCCGCAGCGTGTGGCCGCGCTGCACCACCAGTTCCGGACGCCGCACATTGCGATCATCGCCAGTGCGTCGATGGCAACGCTCTCGATTCTCGGCTGCCATCTGGCGGGTGATGTCTTCCTGGGTGTCGACATCCTGGTCACCGCGATGCTGGTCAACTACATCGCAATGAGCGTGTCGGTGCTGACGCTGCCGGGCCGGAATCCGGCCATCGCACGTGACATTCGTGTGCTTCCCGGGCGGCGGGCGCAGATCGCGGTGTCCACGATCGGCATCCTGGTGCTGAGCGGATTTCTCGCCGTGCACACCTGGAAGGATCTGTCGACGCCGGTTGCCGCCTGGTACTTCAGGTCGACCCCGGTGTGGGTGCTGGTGATGTGCCTTGCCACCGTGATCTATCTGCGCGAAGTCGCGGCGATGCGTCGTCGCGGCATCGACGTGGAAGCCATCTTCGCGACGCTGCCAACGGAGTGAGCCTCGAATGACTGAGCCTGTCGAACACTGCCAACTCGCCCCCGACCTGACGATCACCCGCGTGATCACCGGTCTTTGGCAGATTGCAGACATGGAGCGCGACGGCCACGTGCTCGATCTCGACGCGACGGCCAAGGCGATACGACCGTATGTCGACGCGGGGTTCACGACCTTCGACATGGCCGACCACTACGGCTCGGCGGAAGTGATCGCCGGCCGCTATCGCGCTGCGCACACCGACCTCGCAACACAGCTGTTCACGAAGTGGGTGCCGAGGCCGGGACCCATATCGCGGACCGATGTACGGGCCGCAGTGGAACGGGCCGCGGATCGGCTGCAGGGACGTCCGATCGATCTCATGCAGTTTCACGCCTGGACATTCGCCGACGCACACTGGCTCGACGCCCTCGGGTACCTGAGCGAACTGAAAGCGGAGGGGCTGATCCGGCAGATCGGCGTCACGAACTTCGACGCGGCCCATCTGCGCATCGCGGTGGCCAGCGGCATTCCGATCGTCACGAATCAGGTTTCTTTCTCGCTGCTCGATCAGCGCGCCGCAGGCTGGATGTCGGCGGTGTGCGCGCAGTACGGCGTGAAGCTGCTGGCGTATGGCACGGTGGCCGGGGGGCTGCTCAGTGCGCGGTGGCAGGCACGTCCTGCCCCGCCGAAGGACGACCTGAAGACCTGGTCGCTGATGAAGTACGGACGGTTCATGGAAGCCGCCGGCGGGTGGGCTGCGCTGCAGCGTGTGCTGGCGGTGACGTCACAGATTGCGAAGAAGCACGACGTCTCGATGGCCAACGTGGCGTGCCGGCACATCCTCGACCATCCCGCCGTCGCCGGCGTGATCATTGGTGCGCGCCTGGGTGAGCGCTCGCACATCGACGACAATGCCCGGCTGGCATCGCTGCGATTCGACGCCGACGACCGTCAGGCGCTGCACGATGTTCTGGCGACACTGACGCCGATTCCCGGTGACTGCGGCGACGAGTATCGCAAGCCGCCATACCTGACCGCGTCGGGGGATCTGAGTCACCACGTCGATGCGTTTCCGGCACCGTACACCGTGCGTCACATCAACGACACCAGGTCGATCTGTCTCAGCGGCACGCCGTGGGAACCGCTGGCCGGATACAGCCGGGCTGTGCGCACCGGCAATCGGATTCTCGTCTCGGGAACAACCGCCACGCACGGAACGCAGCAGATCGGCGGCCGCGACGCCGCGGCACAAACCCATTTCGTGATCGACAAGCTCGAAGGCGCCCTCATCTCGCTCGGGGGGACACTCGAGCAGGTCGTGCGCACGCGCGTGTTCGTCGATGACATCACGCGATGGGAGCCGATCGCGCGTGCCCTGGGTGAACGGTTCGGGCACATTCTGCCCGCCAATACCATGGTGCAGGCCTCACTGATCGGCGACGGCTATCTGGTGGAAATCGAGGCGGACGCGGAGTTGTGACGTCCGTCAGGCCGCCTGCGGCCTGAGACGGCGACGGTCCCGGTTCGCTCGCGGCGTCATGGTACGCGGGCGCGCGGAATCGGTCGATCCGTCAGGAGCTGCATGACAACATGGAACAGCCGGCCTTGTGCCTCGCCCAATCGGGACGTCGTGCGGCCAGCGCGTCATTTTGCGGCTGCGCGTCATAGGGGGTGCGCAGGACGTCGAGCAGGGTGTGGATCATCGACGAATCTCCCGCCTCGGCGAGATCGATCGCCTGCTGCGCGAGATAGTTCCGGAAGATGAATCGCGGATTCACCGCATGCATTCGCTGCCGACGCGCGGTGTGCGTGTCGCGTGGCGCACCACAGGAGGCATGCCAGCGACGGAGCCACGTCTCGAGCGCGCCCCGGTGCACATCCAGCCTCGCCTCGTCGTAGCTGATGTCGCCGAGGAGTGCGATGGCCGATTCGGCCTCCGGCAGGACATCCGGGAGGTCACCGAGTGCGCGGAAGAAGAGGGTGTAATCCAGCTCGCACTGTTCCAGCAATGCGTACGCCTCCGCCATCATCTCCTGCTCGTGATCCGAATTGGCGAGGAATCCGAACTTGGCACAGGTCATCGCCGCGAACTCGCGCCGGTACACCTCGACGAACTGATTCAGTCCGTCCTGCAGCGGCGCAGTCTCGGGGAACAGCGGCGCGAGCGCGGTGGCCAGCTGCACCAGATTCCACTGTGCCACCGAGGGCTGCTGCCCGTAGCGGTATCGTCGCCCGCTGGCATCGGTGGTATTCGGCGTCCAGTCGGGATCGTAGTTGTCCAGCCAGCCATACGGTCCGTAGTCGATGGTGAGGCCGAGGATCGACATGTTGTCGGTGTTCATCACACCGTGCACGAATCCAACGCGCATCCAGTGCACGATCATGACCGCAGTGCGCTCGCACACCTGGCGGAACCATTCCGTACGACGCTCGAGCGGGTTGCCGCCGATCGCCGGGAAGTCGCGCGCAATGGTGAAATCGACGAGCCGCTCGAGCAGCGCCGTGTCGCCACGCGCCGTGAGCAGTTCAAAGTTCCCGAAGCGGATGAAGCTGGGCGCGACCCGGCAGACGACGGCGCCTGGTTCCAGTCTGGCATTGCCGTCGTAGAACATGTCCCGCAACACCTGTTCACCGGTGGCAACCAGCGACAGGGCACGCGTCGTCGGTACGCCCAGATGGTGCATCGCCTCGCTGCAGAGAAACTCACGGAGCGATGAGCGCAGCACCGCACGACCATCGGCAGTGCGCGAGTACGGCGTTGGGCCGGCCCCTTTCAGCTGCAGCTCCCAGCGTTGCCCCGCACGATTGACGGTTTCGGCGAGCGACATCGCACGACCGTCACCCAACTGCCCCGCCCAGTGGCCGAACTGGTGACCGCCGTAGCAGGCCGCGTATGGCTGCATGCCATCGAGCAGCTGGTTGCCGCCGAACACCGCAGCGAACGCCGGCGTGTGTACATCTGCTTCGGGGATGCCCAGCAGTTCCGCCACCTCGCGTGCGTGTGCGATCAACTGCGGCGCCGACACCGGGCTGGGCGCCGCGCCGCTCCAGCAGGCATGTAATACCTGACGCGGGGTGCGCGTGGTGTCAGGATCACCCGGAAGCTCCCGGACGAAGCGATTGTCGAACCTGAGACGAGTCTGCATGCGGCGAAAGTTACGCAGGTCGGGAACCGCGGCCGACGGTCACAATCGGCGATGCCGTAGTGCCGGAAGCCGAGCGCGCACGTCGTTCAGTCGCTCACGATCGAACGTCGCCACGGCTATGCCCTCGCCACCGGGGACGCAGTCCAGCACCTCTCCCCACGGATCGACGATCATGCTGTGGCCCCACGTTCGCCGACCGCTACGGTGGACTCCACCCTGTGCCGATGCCAACAGGTAACATTGATTCTCGACCGCGCGGGCGCGTAGCAGGAGCTCCCAGTGCGGAGCACCCGTGGCCCAGGTGAACGCGGATGGGGCGCAGATCAGGTCGAGCGTCGGTTCGTTCGGCAGGGAGGCGAGCTGGCGGTACAACTCCGGAAATCGCAGGTCGTAGCAGACGCTCAGCGCGACCCGCATGCCCCCAGCCGTCACCGCGACCGGGATCGTGCCAGGTTCGAGCACGTCTGCTTCATCGTACGCGTCACGACCGTTGTCGAAGGCGAACAGGTGGATCTTGTCATAGCGCGCCACCAGTGCGCCAGAAGGAGCAAAGAGGCAACTCGCGTTGCGCACACGAGTGCCGCTGTGCCTGCGGATCGGCACGGTCCCACCGAGCAACCAGACGGCATGCTGTCTCGCCAGATCGGCCAGATACTGCTGGATAGGTCCTGTCGTGGCGTCCTCACCGAGTGCCAGCAGATCGGTGTCGTGCTCCCCCATCAGGCAGAAATACTCCGGGAGCGAGATGAAGGATGCCCCCGTCGCCGCCGCCTCGGCTACCAAGCGACCCGCGGTCGCCAGATTCTCGGCGACATCCGGGGTCGAGACCATCTGAATCGCAGCCAGTGTCGTCATTGGTGAAGCCTATGCTCCTGCGTGCTGCGGGCGCCAGAGATGCGGTCGCGCTTGACTGCAAGGCTCCGACAGATGTTCGTACGGAATGAATCGAATTCGTCTCAACATCCTTGCCCCCGTCCTCGGCGCCCTGCTTGCTGCCTGCGGTGGCAGATCGGCGCCGACGGGCGGCGGGCCGCCAGTCGTCCAGCCACCGGTGGTGCAGCCCCCGGTGCTGGGTCAGGCCTACGCCTCCAGCGGCCGAGCGGCAGCAGGCGACGTCTTCGTCCATCTCTTCGAATGGCGCTGGACCGACATTGCGCGCGAATGCGAAACCTTCCTCGGTCCCCGTGGCTACAAGGGCGTGCAGATCTCGCCGCCTTCCGAACACGCCATCATCCGGAGCGCCAGCGCCTTCTTTCCCTGGTGGCAACGCTACCAGACGGTGAGCTACAAGCTCGATCAATCACGCTCGGGCACTGGTGCCGAGCTGGCCGACATGGTGGCGCGGTGCAAGGCGGTTGGCGTCGACATCTACGCCGATGTGGTGATCAATCACATGACCGCCGGCAGCGGCACCGGCAGCGCCGGCAGCGTCTACACGAAGTACAGCTATCCGGCCGTACCATATACGCAGATCGACTTCAATGCACCGTGCAGCATCAACTCGTACGCGGTGCAGGCACAGGTGCAGAACTGTGAGCTGGTCGGCCTCTCCGATCTTCAGACCGCATCGGAACAGGTCCGGGCGAAGATCGCCGATTACCTGATCGCCCTCAACGCGCTGGGTATCGCCGGGTATCGCATCGATGCCGCGAAACATGTGCCGGCGGCGGATCTCGAGGCGATCATGACGCGGGTGAACAACGCAGCAACAGCAGCCGGGCGCCAGAAACCGTATGTCTTTCTCGAGATCATTGCCGGCAGCGGCGATGCCGTGACCCCCCAGCAGTATTATGGCGTCGGGTATGCGTCTGGCGGCGCGACGGACATCACCGACTTCACGTATGGCCGTCGGATCTCCGATGCCTTTCTGGGGCGGAATGGCCTCACGCCGTGGAGTGCGCTGCAGGCGTTCGCCAGTGAGCTGCTGCCGTCCGACAAGAGCGTGGTCTTCATCGACAACCACGACACCCAACGCGGCGATGCCTTGATCTACTCCGACTCCACCTACGCGCTGGCGGCGATCATGATGCTCGGACACAGCCAGGGGTATGCGAGCGTGATGTCGAGCTACGGATTCGCGCGGTCGACAGAACTGGTCCGCGATGCCGGGCCTTCGTCCGATGGCAACGGCAACACCATCTCGACGTTCAACCCGAATGGCACCACGAAGTGCGCGGCCGCGACCGGGCTGCCGTACCTCGGACAGTGGGTCTGCGAACATCGGGTGCCCGCGATTGCGAACATGGTGGCGTTCAGGAAGGCCGCGGCCGGCACTCCGACCACCGATTGCGGGCGTGGCGACTGGCGGATTGGCGACGACCCGAATCGTGTGGCGTTCTGTCGCGACGGCGCAGCCTTCGTGGCCATCAGCGTCAGCAACGCGGCCATCACCACCACGCTGCCGAC
The DNA here is from genome assembly GCA_031374935.1 of Gemmatimonadaceae bacterium. Lineage (GTDB taxonomy): Bacteria > Gemmatimonadota > Gemmatimonadetes > Gemmatimonadales > Gemmatimonadaceae > JACMLX01. Next base: position 25,115 of record JANMHB010000183.1, read on the forward strand.
GCGGCTGCCGGCCGGCAGCTACTGCAACGTGGCGCAGTTCAGCTTCACCGCCGCGTCAGGGGGCACGCCAGCCAGCTGCTCCGGTGCACCGATCGTGGTGGCGGCGGATGGGACCGCCAGTGTCGCACTCACACGGCGAAGCGCCGTCGCACTGCACACGCGGGCTCGGCTGAACTGAACGCTGGGTGACGGACGCCTTGCCGCACCGCGCGGCCGCGTGCCGACTCCGCCACCGCCGTTGCTGCGGGGCATTGCGTCACACCGGCTTGTTCACCATGCACCAGAGCGACCAGAGCAGCGGCAGCGCGGCCAGCCACCCGATGGCGTTCCATCGCCCATAGACTCGCCGCAGCTCTGCGTCGGCCTCGGGCCCGAGCCGCAGCATCCGGCGCTGTGCCGGGACCAGTATCAGCAGCCAGAGCGCGGTCGAGAGGCCCAGCCCGATCATCGCCCCGCGAATCCAGCGCGTCTGCCACAGGGGATACCCGCGCGCGGCCGCGAGCACGATGCCACTGACCACGAGCAGCGCGGCGCCGCCGAGCGTGAAGGTCCAGTCGGTGATCACGATCGCCCGGGCGGCGACACGGAAGTCCGTCCGCGCCCGTTGCCTGAACATGATGGCCGCCCAGACGCCGGTGACGATCACGTTGCCGACGAAAAGAATCGCGGCCAGCACGTGCAGCATGCGCAGGATGCCAAACGCTGTTGCGCTGATCGTCATGACACGGGGGTGCTGACGCCCGACGGGATGAAGCCGAGCGCGTGCAGCGAGCGAAGCGGCGGGAAGAGGGGGCTGGGCAATGCATTCCACGGGAACCACTGCCAGCCGTCACACTTGTCCGGCTCGCAGTTCTGCACCTCGCCCACGACGTCGAGCGCTTCGACAAAGAGTGTCACGTAGTGCTTCTGCTCCGCCGGAAACGCATCGACCGTGAATTGTGCGTGCGCGATGGCCGTCGTGTACAGCGCGGTTTCCTCGACGAGCTCACGTTGGGCACAGGCGATGAGGCTCTCACCGTATTCGAGATTGCCGCCCGGCAGCGCCCAGGTACCCGCGCCATGACTCCCACGCCGAAGGCCGAGCAGCACGCGACCCGCACGACACACAATGATGCCGACGCCTACACGCGTGTATGGTCGCTCCATCGACGTCTCCAATCCCGCATGTGGTGACGAGCAGCTCACGCGACGAGCGGAACTCTCGCGGTCGCTCAACGTTGTTCCTGAGATGCAATTAACGAGTAAATTGCACGTCTGCGCGCGCATTTGCGATCCACCGACACCATGCGATGAAGCCACTGTCCGGCCGTACAGACCTCTCGATCGCACTCGCGCTGCTCATGGGAGGTGCGGTCTTCGTCGCGCCGGCACACGCACAGTCCGGGACGGCAGGCAGCGCACGATCGCAGATCGCGAGCCCGGCCCGACCGACGGTCACGGCTGCGTGGGCCGTCAGGGCACCGGTGATCGATGGGCGACTCGATGACGCCATCTGGCGGAGCGCGGTGGCCGTGGGTGGCTTCGTACAACGCTCGCCGCGTGGTGGTGCCCCAGGTTCGCAGCGATCCGAGGTGCGCGTGGCCTACGACCAGGCCGCGATGTACGTCGGCGTCCGGAACTTCGACACGGCTCCGGACTCGATCGCCCAGCAGCTCGGCCGACGTGACGCTGATGAAATCTACTCCGACTGGTTCTCGGTCGGATTCGACAGTTATGGCGACCGACGCACCGCATTCGTCTTCGCGGTCAATCCGCGCGGCGTGCTGCGCGACACATACCTCTTCAACGACGACGATGAGGATCGGCTCTGGGATGCGGTGTGGAACGTCGCTGCCCACATCGACAGCGCGGGCTGGACGGCGGAGTTTCGCATTCCGCTGTCACAGCTTCGGTATGACGTGAATGGATCGATCGGTGCCGTGCGGCCGTGGGGGATCAACTTCAGTCGCGAAATCGCCCGGCATGGTGAGGAAGCCTTCTGGGTGCCGACGCCCGCCGACGCCCCGGGCATCGTCTCCCGGTTCGGTGATCTCGTCGGCCTCGATTCACTCCGACCGGCGTCGCGGATCGAACTGATTCCCTACATCCGGACCCAGCTCGAGACGCAGCCCGTGGCGGCGCGCAACCGATTCGTCCCGGCCCGTGATCTGGCCGGTGCCGTCGGCGGCGATGTGCGCCTGAAGCTACCGCAGTCACTGACGCTCACCGCATCCGTCAACCCGGATTTCGGCCAGGTGGAGGCTGATCCGGCGGTCGTCAATCTCTCGGCGTTCGAGATCTTCTTTCCCGAGCGGCGCCCGTTCTTTCTCGAAAATGCCGACGGCTTCGCGTTTGGTGGCACACGTACCTTCAACGCCAACGACAGCCCGCGATTCTTCTACACCCGCCGGATCGGACGGCCTCCGCAACGCCGGCCATCCGGCGGTGATGTCCGCGCTGTCGGGCTGGCATCACAGACGCCGATTCTCGGCGCGCTCAAACTGTCCGGCACGACGCCGTCAGGCTGGCAGATCGGGTCACTCAATGCAGTCACGATCCGCGAACGGGCCGACGTACTCGACACACTGGGACGGCTGCGCAGCGAAGCGGCCGAACCATTGTCGAATTACCATGTGACGCGCGTTCGCAAACTGCTTCGCGGAGGCAACGCCGGTGTCGGCGCATTCGTCTCCGATGTGCGGCGCGACCTTGCCGATTCCGCGCTCGGTGCACGATTGCCCTCGTCGGCGAGTATCGTCGGCCTCGACTGGGAATCGGCCTGGCAGCGGCGCACCTGGACAGTGAGTGGCGTCCTTGCCAGCAGCGGCGTGAAGGGAAGCCCGGCAGCCATCACCCGCCTGCAACGCGCGAACTACCGCAGTTTGCAGCGCCCCGATGCCACCCACCTCACCTATGACCCCACACGCCGCTCCCTCGGTGGACACTACGGTGCACTCACACTCGCCAAGAGCGCCGGTGAGCGCGTGCTCGGCTCCGTCACCTACGAGGAGACGAGCCCTGGTTTCGAGGTGAACGACGTGGGCTTTCAGTTCCGCTCGGACTTCCGCTCGGTGTCAACCTCGCTGACGTATCGGAACCCAGTCCAATCGAAACTGGCTCGGGAATACGCGCTCGGCGTGTACACGACGCTCAGCGACAACTTCGGCGGTGAACGGGTCGAGGAGCGAATCAGCTGGAACGCCAACACCGAGCTGCTGAACTTCTGGAGCCTGAGTGTCTTTGGTTCGTACTCACCACAAACCCAGAACGATCGCCTGCTGCGCGGCGGGCCCATCGCGCGCCGGCCGGCGTCGCTCGTCCAGCGCGTCGGCATCGACAGCGATACACGAAAGACTTTCATCGGCTCTGCCGAACTCACGCGCACAACCGATGCGTCCGGGCTGGAAGTGAACAGCGTCGAGTTCGAACTCGACTGGCGTCCGGCACCGCAGGCGCGGGTGCGGCTCGGCCCATCGTACGAACGGCAACGGACCACCGGGCAGTACGTGCTGGCGGTGGCCGACCCGCTGTCGATGGTGTCCGGCAATGCGCGGTACGTGTTTGCGAATGTGAGGCAGACCGAAGTGCGCCTCGACACACGGCTCGACTGGACCTTTTCGCCCTGGCTGTCTCTGCAACTGTTCCTGCAACCGTTCGCGTCAGCGGGGAGGTTCACACGGTTCAAGGAGTTCACCACGCCACGCCGATTCGACTTTGCCGAGTACGGCGTGGATCGCGGCACCCTGTTGCCGGTGGCTGGCGGTGCGGTGCGTGTCGATCCGGATGGGCTCGGCCCCGCTGCGGCCTTCACGATCCCGAATCAGGACTTCACCGTCCGCGCCCTGCGAGGCAATGCCGTGCTGCGGTGGGAGTATCAGCCGGGGTCGGCGGTGTTCCTTGTCTGGTCGCAGCAGCGGGAGCAGGCGTTCGACGACGTGCGATCGAACGTGATCGGGCAGGCCGGTCGGACGTTCGCCGATCCGGGTCGGCATGTTTTTCTGATCAAGTTCAGCCGCTGGATCGGTCGGTGAACACCCAGCGGTGGGCTACGGAATCGCCGGCTGCGACACCACCTTCACCCCATCACCGAAGGTCACGGCCAGCAAGAGGACCAGCTTGGTCGCCGGCAGCGCGCTCGGTGCATCGGCCCACTCGGTGAGCGTGTGCTGGTTGCCCCCCTTGGAGCGACCGATTGCGATACTGGGCACGCCACGCACGACGCCGACGTTGCCGTCGGTGCTGCCGGTGGCGATTGCCTCGGGTGCACCAGGCAGTGCCGTCAGCCCAAGTTGGTTCTGGATGTCGATGGCGGTCTGCACCAGCGGGTGCCGACGCGCGCCCTCAAGTTGCGCGGTGGTGCCGCCCGCCTGGTTTTTCTGCTCGATTTCGACCCGAAGTCCAACCTTCTCCTTGCTGGCCGCCTCCTGCACGATGCGCCCGATCGTGCGATCGAGCGAGTCGAGCAGAATCGGATCGGGAGAGCGGAGATCGACCGTGAAATACAGCTCCTGTGGGATGCCGTTGAATATGACGCCGCCATGCACCTGCCCCACATTGATGACCGCACCCTCCGGCAGCGCCGGAAACCGCAGGTCGTACACCCGCGACACGGCATCGGCCAGTGCCTTCACCGGTGTCGGCTTGCCGCGTGACGTGACCGTGTGCGAACCGGCACTGGTGAAGACGTATTTCGTCCAATAGATGCCCAGCGCGCCGTAGTTGATGGGGCCCAGTCCGCCATCCATCGAGATCAGCAGGTCTGGCTTGGGGTTGTGTTCGAACCAGTAGTTCATGCCGCGCAAGCCGAGCTCCTCCTGCACCGTCGCGATGAAGATGAGATCGCCCTTGGTGCGGATCCTGGCGGCGTTCAGCGCCCGGATGGTGGCGAGCATGTTCGCCACTGACGCGCTGTTGTCGAAGATGCCGGGCCCGTGCAGTGTGTCGCCTGCACGCCGGACGGTGAGTTTCGTCTCCAGCGCATGGACGATGTCCATGTGGGCCGCAAAGACGATCTTTGGACCGCCGCCGGTGCCTGCGCGCACACCGATCACGTTCCCGATCGAATCGACACTGACCCGCAGTCCCTCGGCTTCCATGGCGCGCTGCACGTAGGCGCCGCGCTGCGCTTCACTGCGGGACTTGCCTGGCATCTCCGCGATGCGAATCCACTCCTCGATGTGAGCGGGCATCCCCTGCTCCACATGCGCAATCGCGGCGCGCACGTCGGCCCGCCGGAGAATCGCCGCATCCCAGGCGGTGGGATATGCGGCCTGCGCCACCAGCGCGGTGGTCGCGAGGGCACCCTGCAGCGCGAGCAGTGCAACGCAGCGGATCGTAGCACGATGTGTCATGGGCATTCGACGACGGGTGAGAGTGAAGTTCACTGCCGGGCTGGCGCTCGCGCGCCGCTGCATCCCGGCAGCCGAAAGGCGCCGATCCGGGTGGAATAGGCGGAGGCGCCGGCCTTCAGGTAGTCGCCGACATACCAGATCGTGCAATCATCGCGCGGATCGATCGCCGTTTGTGTGTAGTCCTCCCATCGCAGCGTGGTCAACTGCGACGCCTGACCCTCTGCCAGCACCACTTCAGCCTGTGCCAGCAGACCGGGCGGATCATTCACACGGCGACCGGCGAACCGCTGACCGGCGAAATGCGGTGTGCCTCCGAACGAGTAGCCGATACCGATGTTGCCGAACTTGTCCATCGCCGGACTGGCCATCCAACGGTAGCTGCTGTCGGGTGCATAGGTGCCCTGCTGCATCACCCGCAGCGCGCGATCCTTGCCCGGCTGCAATTCATACCAGCGCACACCACCCTTCCCTGCCGCCGTGTTGATTGAATGGACCGCCACGATCGACTCTCGCTTGCCGCGCCGGCGATACACGACCCGTGCCATCAGCTTGTCGCCCTGTGAATCGAGTCCGCGGTCGGTGCCCGGTTGCGGAACGCAGTTCGTCAGCTGGCCTCCACAGAGGTAGCGATACGGCGCCACCGGGATGTACGCCGGGCCTTCAATGCGCGTCTTCGAGATGTCGGCCCAATCGACGTGGAAGGTCCACGCCAGCAGCACGCTGTCAGCGAGTCGGCCGCGCAGCTGAGTGCCACCGGCGGCGAGCATGATGTTCGGCGCACCGGGTGGTGGAAGCGTGGTCCCATCGAGATCGACGTTGTTGAGAAAGTTCACGTCCGCGATCACGACACACTGTTCGCTCGCCTCCTCACCCCGTAGCATGCGTGTACGATCCACCACGCAGGCATGCTTCTCGATCACGTCGTCGCCGGTACTGGTGGGCACGTAGTACCCGTCGGGCCACACCGCTGGTCGCGGATAGTCGGGAAAGAGTGGCCTGATGAACTCGTAGCGATACCAGGCGCCGGTCGGATCATCGGTGGCACTGACCGCATAGCAGATCGCATACGCACCGGAATCACGTGATGGCGGCGGCCGCGTGACGATGGACTCGCGCGCCGGCGGTGGCACAAAGAGCGGCACGGCTGGCCCGGGTTGTCCGCGGCGGTATGGGCGGCTCGCCACCGGTGGGTCGCCGGGTTTGGGCGCCTTCGGATCATCGGCGTGCCACACGCTGCGCTGAAACACCGGGATGACGATCAGCCACCGATCGGCCAGCTGGTCATAGCGCACGACGGCGTCGCCGCTATTGCGCGCCTCGCAGGCTCCACCGGCGCCGCGGAACACCGTGTTGCTCTGCACGGGGCCGTACAGCGTGGCGCCGGTGCTGTCGAACCTGGCGCCGGCGCGACTGAAGATCGCCATCCGCGTGTTCACGATCTGCACGAGGTGATCGCGTCCGACGGCCAGCGTGTTATCCGACGGATTGCGCAGCACGGAACTTCCCTGCGGCCCCGCAAAACCCGCACCGAGTCCGTCGAACGAGGCCACCAGTACCGGCGCCGGGCCGCGGCCCATCGTCGTCTGCTCGACAGCGGCGGCGGTGACCGGCGCGGCGAGCGTGGCCCGCGCGCAGGACGCGACGATCAGCGCACCCGTCGTGCATGACACCACCCGCGCCACACGCCATCGCGTCGCGCCCGATCTCCATCCGTCAAACGCAGGCGTCACATCGTGATCCCCATGCGGCCGAGGACACGCGTGACGTTGTCGAGAGCGGCCTTCAGCTCAGCAGCAAGCCGCGTCGACAACGCTTTCTGTGGTGTGGTTGGTGCGGCATTCACACCGTCCACCGTGCGCAACAGCGCCCCGACGTGATCCGAGATGCGCGGACCATCGCTGTAGAACGGAATGGTGGTTGGTTTCACCAGCACGAGGAGCAGTTCATTCACCTCAGCCAGTTCCTCGGCGAGCTTCTTCACCGCAGCGGCGCCGGATCCATCCTGAATGGCCTCGGCGGCACGCTTGCGCGCTTCCAGCTCACCCTTGCGGCTGTCGAGTGCGCGCAACGTGTCATTCACCACCGACTGCAACTCACGCAACTGCATCGCCAGCGTGAACTGTTCGCGCAGCGCCGCCGGCGCGACCTGCACCGTAGGATCGAGCCGAACGTTCAGCGGCTGCTCCAGCTGCTGATCACCGACGAGCAATCGCACACTGTAGCGTCCGGGGAGCACCCTCGGTCCCGATGGCGGGCCGAAGAAGGTGATCGCCGGGTCATTCGGGTCGATTGGCTTCCGCAGACGCGGAGCGTCATAGGCCAGATTCCACGAGGTGGTGTTGATGCCGGCCAGCCGCGGAATGTTGTTCAGCACGCGGACCACGGTGCCGGCGCTGTCGCGCACCTCGAGCCGTACCGGGGTGGCGGAGTCTGGCCTGGTAGCGAGATGATACCGGATGATCGCGCCGTACGGCGGATTCGTCCCGCGGTAGATCGCATCGCCGAGGCTGGGTGTCTTGGTGGTCTTGGTGGCGAAGCGGGTCGCGGTGCGCATGGCGAACAGGTGTGGCTTCGGCGCTGCGGCCGCCACCGCCAGGTCCTGAATCACCGACGCGTCGTCCAGAATCCAGATGCCGCGCGCGTGGGTCGCCACGATCAGATCGTTCTCACGGCCATGCACCAGCACTTCGTGCACCGGGACGGCGGGGAGATTACCTCCAAGGCGGAACCAGTTCATGCCACCGGTCACGCTCACGTACAGCCCCGCCTCGGTGCCGGCGTAGAGCACCCGTGGATTCTTCGGATCCTCGCGCACCACCTGCAGATAGGCGCCGTCAGGAATGTTGCCGGAGATGTTCGCCCAGGTGGCGCCACAGTCGGTGGTCTTGAAGACGTACGGTGCATAGTCATCCATGAAGTGCCGCTCGAACGTTGCGTATGCGGTACACGCCGCCGCTCGTGACGCTTCGATGTGCGACACCACGGCTTCGGGCCCCACGCCCGGCACATTGCGATCGACGCGAGTCCAGGTCTTTCCGTCATCACGCGTCACCTGCAGGTTGCCGTCATCCGCTCCCGCCCAGATCAGCCCGCGCTGGACCGGCGACTCAGCGACGCTGTACAGCGAGTTGTAGTACTCGGCGGTGGTCGCCTCCTTCAGCACCGGGCCGCCCGCGAATCCCTGCCGCGTCGAGTCGTTCTTCGTCAGGTCTGGCGAGATGATGTCCCAGGTGCTGCCGAAATCCTTCGAGCGGAAGAGCACCTGCGCGCCGAAGTACAACACCTTCCCGTCGTGCGGCGATGCCACCATCGGCGCATTCCAGTTGAATCGATATTGCAGGCCGTTCACCGGGCCACCGTCGTTCCGCCGCGGCTGTGGTGAAATGTCCTGCTGCTCGAGCGTCTTCATGTCGGTGCGGTAGATCCAGCCGCCCTGCGACTCCGACACGATCAGATCGGGGTTCTCCGGATGCGACGTCTGGTAATAGCCATCACCGTAGCTCACCAGCCGCCAGTCGTCGGTGAGAATGCCCTGCGGCTCGCGGGTGCGGCTGGGGCCGAGCCAGTTGCCATTGTCCTGCAGGCCGCCGCCGAGGAAGTAGAACGGCTCGCGATTGTCGGCGTGCACCTGATAGAACTGCGACAGGGCAAATGATTGTGGAAACCGCCAGGTGGCACCCATGTCCTGCGTGACGGCGATGCCGCCGTCGTTTGCCTGCCACATCCGCTTCGGGTCGCGCGGATCGATCCAGAGGCTGTGATGATCGCCGTGAATCGTGCGCGAGAAAGGGGTGAACGTTTTCCCGCCGTCGATCGAGAAGGAGAACTGGCAGGCGATCGAATAGAGCCGCTCGGCGTTGGTGGGATCGACGCGCAGATCTGCGTAGTAGAATCCGCGACAGAGGGTGGCGGCGTTGTTGCTGCTCATTCGCCAGGTGCCGCCGAAGTCGTCGCTGCGCCAGACGTACCCCTCGCGCGCTTCGGCAATGGCGTACACCGTGTTCGGGCTCGAGGCCGCGACCTTGATACCAACGCGGCCGAGCAGGGTCGGCAGGCCGCCCTTCAACTTGTTCCAGCTCCGACCACCGTCCACCGACTTGAAGATCCCACTCTGTTCCGAGCCACTGGTGAACGTCCACTGCTTGCGGTCGAAGTGCCACATCGTGGCGTAGACGATGTTCGGATTGTTCGGATCGATATCCATGTCACCGCAGCCGTGGCGATCGTCGACGAACAGCGACTTCGTCCAGGACTCACCGCCGTCTCGCGTGACGAACACACCGCGTTCGGCGTTCGGACCACCGATGTGCCCCACGGCACAGACGTAGACGGTGCGCGGATCCGCGGGGCTCACCATTACCCGCGCGATATGCCGCGTGTCACCAAGACCGAGGTAGCGCCAGCTCGCACCGCCGTCGGTGGACTTGTACACGCCACGCCCGAAGGACACCGAGTTCCGGACGTTCGCCTCACCTGTGCCGGCGTAGATGACCTCGGAGTTCCCGGGCTCCAGCGCCATGTCGCCGATGGAAAGTGTCGCCTGCGATTCGAAGAGGGGTTTCCACGTCGTGCCGCCATTGGTCGTCTTCCAGATTCCGCTGGATGCCGTGCCGACGTACACAACGTTCGGATCGCCCGGTACGCCTTCGACGTCGGTGGCCCGTCCCATCATGTTCGCCGGCCCGATCCCGCGAAACACCAGCCTCGACAGCACGCTGGTATCCACCGATGCTGGCGGGCTCGAGGCCGCACTGCGGCGCGGCTGGGCGGTGAGTTGTCCGCTCGCGGCAAGCAGCAGCACGCCTGCGGCCACGGAGCGGCAGGCACCACGAGCGCCGCTGGATCGCGTCAGAGACAAACCAAACGTTGATTCGGCCATGCGAGTGTTTCCGAGGAGGATGAGTCCGACAGGGGTGCCGTCAAATTGAGACCCGGCGCGCGAGCATGCCAGTGCATGTGCGACCCTGCGGGCACGAGGCGACGGTCCATTCCCACTGGGCTCATTGACGAGGCGTGTACCAGGCGGCAATGTCAGCCGTAACACACGATGGATCGGCGTCACCCGACAGGAGGCATCTGATGAACTGTACCGCGCGCTCAGCCCTGGCTGGCCTGCTCGTTCTTCTTTCCGCAGCACCACTTGCCGCGCAGGCGACGAGTACCCTCGACCGGCCGCATTTCATTCGTGTGATCGCGAAGGACTATGTGTTCGACGCCCCTGCCACGGTCGAGTCGGGGATCGCGACGATCCACCTCGTCAATCAGGGCGTGGACATCCACCACGTCACCCTCCAGGAACTACCAGGCACCAGGACGCCGAAGGAATTCTTCGACGCCACCCGGAACACCGGACGCGCTCCTTCGTGGAGCCGCACAGTGGCCCAGACTGCCGTCGTGCCTGCGGGCGGCGAAGCATTCATCGCGTTCCGCATGCCCCCCGGTCGATACATCCTCTCCTGCCTGCTGCCGGCCTCCGACGGACGCTCGCATACGGCAAAGGGGATGTATCAGCTGATCACCGCAACGGTCGCGACGCAGACACCGGCTGCGCGACGGTAGTGCACCTGCGTCGACCCCCCAACGATCGCAGCGCGCTCAATTCGTTCTGAGCGCCGCTGCAATCGCGAGGGCCTCCCTCGTGACCCCGACGTCATGGGTGCGCACGATGCGTGCGCCACGCGCCACTGCCAGCGCATGCGCCACCGCACTGCCCACCGCGCGCTCTGCGGGGACGACCACGCCGGTGAGTTCTCCGATGAATCGCTTGCGTGACGCCCCGACCAGCACCGGATAGCCCAGCGACACCAGCCGCTGCAGCTCCCGCAGCATCGTCAGCGAATGCGCCGACGTCTTCGAGAAGCCCAGCCCGGGATCGAGCACCAACGCATCGGCGGTGATCCCGGCGGCGCACGCGTGCTCGGCCTGCGCCGACAACACGGCGCACACCTCCTGCATCACGTCGTCTTCGGCGTACTCGGCCAGCGCAACCGACGCCATCTCAGCGACAGATCCGCGCGAGTGCATCAGCACCATGCCGCCGCGGGCGGCCGCTACCACGCCGAACATCGCGGCATCGAGCCGGCCGGCCGACACATCGTTCACCGCATGTGCTCCGCCGTCGAGTGCGCGTCGTGCGACCTCGGCCTTCACCGTATCGATGGTGATGAGCAGCGCCGGCAGCCGCTCGCGCACGGCTTCGATCACCGGCATCACCCGGGCCAGTTCGACATCGGCCGGCACCGGCGTCGCCCCCGGTCGGGTGGACTCACCCCCGATGTCCAGCAGCACCGCACCGTCGCGCCAGGCCGCTTCGGCAAAGCGGAGCGCAGAGGTCACCGACGAGTGAATCCCACCGTCGCTGAAGGAATCCGGCGTCACATTGCAGATCGCCATGATCCGTGGCACCGACAGATCGAGATACGCGTCACGCAAACGCCACCGCGCCGGGACTGCGGCGGGTGGCGCTTTCACTGCGTTGTCAGCTTTACGCACGTCAGTGCGCGGAACGTCGTCAGGTCAGCATCACGCCGGCTGAATGCCAGGCCCGCCAAGCAACGGCGGCACGACCCGCTTCGGCTCGGGAATCGCGGCGACGATCGGTGGCGTCACCACCGGAGGCGTGAGGCTCGATGGCGGATCGATGCGCGGCGGCAGGATCTGCCCCGCCACCAGCAACGCAATGTCCTCACGCGTCAGCGTCTCACGCTCGAGCAGGTTCCTGGCCAGCGTGTGCAACAGCTCGACATTCTCTTCGAGTGCCGTCTTGGCCCGCTGGTAGGCATCCTTGATCACGCGGCTGACTTCGGCGTCGACGAGTTGCGCGGTCTTCTCGCTCACCTCGCGTCGGCTGGTCAGCTCGCGGCCAAGGAACATCTCCTGCTCGTTGTCCCCGACCAGGATCGGCCCCACCGCATCACTCAAGCCCCACTGCGACACATAGCGCCGGGCAATACCAGTGGCCTGTTGGATGTCGCTGCTGGCACCGGTCGTCACGTGATCGCGCCCGAAGATCAGCTCTTCCGCCGTACGACCGCCGTACGCCATCACCAGGCGTGCCTCGATCTGCTCCCGGGTGACGCTGACGCGATCGTCCTCAGGCAGTGTGAATGCCACGCCGAGTGCACGACCGCGCGGCACGATCGTGACCTTATGCAGCGGATCGTTGCCCTTGATCTTGATCGCGCAGACGGCGTGCCCCGCTTCGTGATAGGCGGTCAGGCGGCGCTCTTCCTCACGCATCACCAGCGACTTGCGCTCCGCGCCCAGCTGGACCTTGTCCTTCGCTTCCTCGAGATCGACCATGTAGATCTTGTCGTGCCCGCGGCGCGCAGCCAGCAGCGCCCCTTCATTGACCAGGTTCGCCAGATCGGCACCCGCCATGCCCGGCGTGCCCTTGGCCAGCACCCGCAGGTCAACGTCATCGGCGATCGGCTTGTTGCGCACATGCACGCGCAGGATTCCTTCACGACCGCGCAGGTCCGGCGCATCGACCACGATCTGGCGATCGAAGCGTCCTGGGCGCAGCAGCGCCGGGTCGAGCACGTCGGGCCGGTTGGTGGCGGCGATTAGGATCACGCCTTCGTTCGACTCGAAGCCGTCCATTTCCACCAGCAGCTGGTTGAGCGTCTGTTCACGCTCGTCGTGCCCGCCGCCCATGCCGGACCCGCGATGACGACCCACCGCATCGATTTCATCGATGAAGATGATGCACGGCGCGCTGGCCTTGCCCTGCTCGAACAGGTCCCGGACGCGGCTGGCGCCGACGCCGACGAACATCTCGACGAAGTCGGACCCCGACATGCTGAAGAAGGGGCGCCCCGCTTCGCCGGCCACGGCACGCGCGAGCAGCGTCTTGCCGGTCCCGGGCGGGCCGACCAGCAGCGCGCCCTTGGGCAGACGGCCACCAAGCTTGGTGAACTTCTGCGGGTCCTTGAGGAATTCGATGATTTCCTGCAGCTCGACCTTCGCTTCATCGGCGCCCGCAACATCGGCGAACGTCACTTTCGGCGTGTCGCCGGTGAGCAGCTTCGCCTTGCTCTTGCCGAACGAAAACGCCTTGGCGCCGCCGGCCTGCATCTGCCGGAAGAGAAACAGCCAGAAGCCGAAGAGCAGCAGATACGGCAGGATGTTGATCAGCACCGAGGCGATCGACGTCCGTGCCTGTTTGGCGCTGACATCGACACCGGCGTTGCGCAACGCCTTCTTGTCCTCTTCGGTGATGTCGCCCACCAGCGCAGCCGAGAACCGCGTGACGCTCTTGTCGTCCACGGTGATCGGCTGCTTGGTCTCGACCTGCACCTCGCGCCCCTCGACGACGACCACCTTCTTCAGGTTGCCGCGCGTCAACTCGCGATCGTACTGCGTCCAGGTCAGCACCGGCGTGTCGGCGTTGCCACGCGAGGACAACGTGACGAACGTCACCGGAATGAGGATGATCAGAACCCAGAAGGCCAGGGTCTTGGAGAACTTGCCCCAGTTGAAGCCGCCGCCCTTGTTCGGGCTCGGGTTGTTTGGCATGACGGGCATTACAGCAGACTCGCAATGTAGGGAACGTGACGGAAGCGCTCGGCGTGATCCAGACCGTATCCGACCAGGAACTCGTGTGGCGCATCAAAACCAACGAACCGCACCGGGTGTGACAACTCGGTCGCGATGTGCTTGTGCAGCAACGCACAGATCTCGAGCGACGCCGGTTTCCGCTCACTCAGCAACTTGACGAGACGCTCCAGCGTGCGCCCCGAGTCCACGATATCCTCGACCAGCAGAATGTGCTTCCCTTCCAGCGTCGTCTCCGGGTCGTACAACAGCCGCACCACGCCGCTCGAGATCGTGGCGTCGCCGTAGCTCGAGGCAACCAGAAAATCGACCGCCAGCGGTCGGTGCACCTCACGCACCAGATCACTCACGAAGATGAAGCTGCCCTTCAACAACCCTAGCACAAGGAGATCGCCATCCGGATAGGCGGCGGTGATCTGCTCACCGAGATCCTTGCACTTCGCCGCCAGTGCGGCCTCATCGAACACCACGCGCTTCACTGCGCGTCCTTCCAATCGTGGATCTGCCGTGGACACGTCGCTCACCACTCCAGTCGTCTCCCGATGACACCAGGGCCATCGTGTTGCGCGTCGTTACGGCACTCCCCTCGTACCCAGACGATCACATCGCTGATTCCGCGACATCCGGCCGCGCTCACCCGCGGTGTACCGGCGTCGTACTTCGAGTAACCTAAGGCGCGACCGATCGCGGTGTGGGACCGGCCGTTTGGGGGGGCGTGGCCGCGACCAGCCGGCGGCGATCTCCAGCCGGATCAAGCCTCCAACCGTCGCGACCGCTCTGAACGACAGCCCCACCAGACAGCGGCATCCGCAATCCCCCTGCGCCCTTCGTTGTAAACGCTGCGAGCCGGGCAGTTCCTCGTCGATCCAACACCACGCGCACCCGCCCCGCGACCTCCGGCCAGAACAGCGCCGCTTCCTCCGCACTCGGCAACCGGTCACGTTCCCGGGGCACGATGATAGAACCATCGGCCTGCCCGATGGGTGCCCAGAGTCTGTCCGTCGCCTGGGCAACGTCCGCGCGCCAACCCCCGGCAGCCCGGCCCAGTTCCAGCAGCCACCGCCGGAACCCTGGGGTGGCCCGCTCGAGCAGTGGCAAGAGCTCGAGCCGGACACGGTTGCGGAGGTGCCGACGATCCTGGTTCGACGGATCGTCCATATACGGGACGCCGCGGTCCATGACGAATGCCCGAACCCGCTCGCGCGGCACGTCCAGCAACGGTCGCAACAGCGGTCCGGGCGCGAGCAGACCGGCGAGCCCTCTGACGCCAGACTGCCGCAGCAGCCGCATGAAGACGGTCTCGGCCTGATCGTCCTCGGTGTGCGCCGTCGCGATCGACACACCGTAACCAGCCGCCACGCCGTTCAGGAACTCCCACCGCGCCTGCCGCCAGGCAGACTCGCGGCGTGGAAGCCCTGCACCGCGTCCGACGTGCAGCCGGATTCCGTGCTCAGACGCCCACTCGCGCACCAGCGCCACCGCCTCCCTGGCCGCAGTCCCCGTCCCATGATCGAAGGTGGCGATCGCCACCAGCGACTCCGGATGCTGCTCGAACCAGACCGACGCCAGCGCCATCGAGTCGGCCCCGCCGGACACCGCGAGCACAGCCGGTCGCGCAAAGGGTGCAAGCGGCGCGAGCAGCCCCCTCTCGCGTGGCCGCCCAGCGGGCATTAGCATTCCACGCTGACCCTCAACGGTGGAGTTGGCGTGGAAACGAATGGCATTCTTGGCACTCTGTGGATGGGAATCGGCCTTGGCGCCTACTTCCTGGCGCTGACCTGGATCAACGTGCTGCTCGGGTCGTTCCTGTCGCCGCTCTTCATCGTGCCGATGACCTGGCTGCAGGACAAGATCGTCGCCAAGCCGAACCAGCGCAGCTGAACTGCCGTCATACGTGCGCGGAAGCCCAGTGATCCACGCTCCCGACGGTTCACGACTCTGACGCCTGACTGATTCACCGCGACCACTGCGGCGAGAGTGACAGCAGGGCGCTCCTCTGGTGAGGGGCGCTCTGCTCGTTTCATCCGACGCTGCGCCGGTCAGTCGCCGCCGGAGAGCGCCTGGCCGTAGACCTCGTGTGCCGGCAGCACGACGCGCTGACCGAGCGTGATCGCCTGGCCGGCAAACTCGGCCAGACCGCCGCCGTGGTAGCCCTCCTCGCGATGCTCCTTGGTGTCCACCCCGGCGAGTTCGTCCGCGAGGCTGATCCGGATCTTCGTGATTGAGTTCACTGCCAGGACCACGACCGGTGTCATCACGGCCACGAACGCAATCGTGGCCAGCACCGCGATGGTCTGAACGCCGAGCAATCGTGAGTTGCCCGCGACCAATCCGTCCGCGCCCGCACCATTGATCACCTTCGTCGCAAAAACGCCGGTGGCCAATGCACCGACGATGCCGGCCACCCCATGACAGGCAAAGACATCGAGGGCGTCATCGATTGCCGTCTTCGCTCGCAGCTGGATCGCAGCGTAGGCGCACGCCGCGCCAACGGCACCGATGGCAATCGCCGACAGCGGCGACACGAACCCAGCCGCCGGCGTGATGGCCACCAGCCCTGCCACGGCACCAGTCGCCGCACCAACCGCCGTCGCGTGACGTGTTCGGATCAGTTCGACCGCAATCCACGACAGCAGGCCTGCCGCCGCTGACGTATGCGTGGTGATCAATGCGTTGGCCGAAATACCATCCGCGGCCAGCGCCGAGCCGGCGTTGAAGCCGAACCAGCCGAACCAGAGAATGCCCGCGCCGAGCAACGTCAGCGGCACGTTGTGCGGAAGAATCGCGGTGCGACCGGCGTCATGTCGTCGACCCAGCATCCTCGCCAGCACCACCGCCGCCACGCCGGCACTGATGTGCACCACAGTCCCACCGGCAAAGTCCAGCGCCCCGAGCGAGCGCAACCAGCCGCCATCGGCCCACACCCAGTGCGCCAGCGGCACATACACCAGCGCGCCCCAGAGCAACGCGAACAGCAGAAAGGCCGTGAACCGCATCCGCTCGACCACCGCGCCACTGATCAACGCCACCGTGATGCCGGCAAACATCATCTGGAAGGCGGAGAACAGCACGTGCGGAATGCCGGCGCTGTAGGTCGGATTCGGCGCCACACCGACACCCTGCATCCCCGCCCACGAGAAATCGCCCAGCCAGGTGGACCCGGTGGAGAAGGCCAGCGAATAGCCGGCCACCACCCAGAACACCGACATCACCGCCAGCGCGCCAAAGCTCATCAGCATCGTGTTCAGCACGGCACGATTTCGTGACAGGCCGCCATAAAAACAAGCGAGCCCCGGGACCATCACCAGCACCAGCGCCGTCGACATCAGCACCCACGCGGTGTCACCCGCCACCAGTGGCGACGCCGGCGTCATGATGCCGCCTGCCGCTGCGCCTGGCGCTGCACCGCATCGGCCGTCACCGGCGTCAACGCGGCGGTGTCCTCTTCGCCGGTGCGGATGCGCACGACGCGATCGAGATGCTGCACGAAGATCTTGCCGTCGCCGACATTGCCGGTGCGCGCCGAGGAGAGAATCGCGGCGATCGTGGGTTCGACATAGTGCTCGGACACCGCCATCTCGACCTTCACCTTTTCGTGAAATTCGAGGATCACCGTTTCGGCCCGGTACTGCTGCACGACCTCGCGTTCGCCGCCATGCCCGGACACGCGCGAGAACGTCACGCCGGTAACGCCGGCTCGAAAGAGTGCGGCCTTCACATCGGCGAGGCACTCGGGGCGAATGATGGCGGTGATCAACTTCATGGTCGGCGCATTCCCCTGGGCGGATCGTGAGGGTGAGATGGGTCGGCCGGCCGGCGGCGGCGGCAGTCTGCCGCATGATGGCGATATCCGGGTGCAAATGCTATGACACACCGCCGGCGTCGTGCCGACGGCTGGCCCGGAGCACCCTGACGCTGCCGCACCCCGCGCCAACGACCGCAACCGGCCGTGCTATCTTCGCCTGACCCCGAACCGGGTCAGACAGGCTTTTCCCGACACCCTCGCGATGCGCCCTTCCCGCCACGGCGGTGCCACCCGGCTTGCTCGCCGGATCCTTCTCCTGCTCGTCCCGCTGCTGACCGCGGTGCCGCTTCCGGCGCAGGATGTGGTGCGCAGCAGCGTTGCCTGGCGCACGATCCGCACCCAGTGGTTCGACATGCACTATCCGCTCGATGCCGAAGCGTGGGCGGTGGAGCTGGCACCGCGGCTGGACGCTCTGCGCGATGCCGTCGCCACATTGGTCGGCTTCGCGCCATCCGGTCGGACGACCATCCTGATCGACGACCCGTACAATCAACCGAACGGCAAGGCGGTGCCGCTGCTCGGATCTCCGGTGATGCATCTCTGGGTCACGCCACCGGGGCCCACCGATCAGATCGCGAATCACCGCGGCTGGGGCCTCAAGCTGGCGTCGCACGAGTTCGGGCACATCGCGCACCTCACGCGGCCGGCGCGGCGATCGCAGTGGTACTGGCACCTGCTGCCCGCGCAGGTCAGTCCCCTGTCGATCGGCACCCCGCGATGGGCCGTCGAGGGGTACGCCACCTGGATCGAAGGCAGGATCACCGGCAGCGGCCGCCCGCACGGTGCCTGGCGGCCGGCGCTGCTCCGCGAACTCGCGCTCGAGGGGCGCTTGCCCAGCTATGCCGCGTTGAGTGCCAGCGGTGGCTACAAGGGCGGCAGTATGGCGTACCTGGCCGGATCGGCGTTCTGGGAGTGGCTCGCAGCGCAGCGCGGTGACACCTCGATGACGCTGGTGTTCCGGCGACAGACCGCCCGCGTCGCACGCGCGTTCGACGAGGCCTTTCGCGGTGTGTATGGTGACGGGCCCGCGGTGCTCTATGGTCGCTTCAGCGCCGAGCTGACAGCCAAGGCGTTCATCGCCGACTCCGCGCTGAAGCGCGGCGGATTGGTTGCCGGTGCACGGCTGGCACGCTTCGGCTCCGCGGTCGGTGGGCCCGCGATCAGCAGCGATGGCAAACGCATGGCGCTGGTGCTGCCGGGGCTGGGTGGAGCGCCGCCACGGGTGGTGGTCAGTCCGCCGGACAGTCAGGCTCCTGGCGTGCGCGACACGGTGCCGACGGCGCAGCTGTTGACGCGCGATCCGCAGGACGTGGCGGCGGTGCGCATCTATCCCCGCCTGGCGAAAGCCATCGCCACACTCACGCCGCGGCGTGGCCGATCGTTTCTCAATCCGCGATTCCTCGATCGAACGGGCACCCAGCTCCTGCTGGAGTCATGGAGTTTTCGGCCGGACGGCTCACTGCGTCCTGATCTCGCGACCTGGAATCTCGAGACGCGCGCCGTGCGCTTCGTCACCGATGGCGCGGCCGTGCAGGATGCCGATCCCGCACCCGATGGCAGCCGCGCCGCCGCCATCAGGTGCATTGGCGGCAGCTGCGATCTCGTCCTGGTCTCGTTGCGCGACGGCCAGGTCACCACGCTCTCGGCCGGATCACCGACGAAGGTGTTCAGTCACCCGCGATGGTCGCCCGATGGGCGACAGATCGTGACCAGTGTACAGGATCGCGATGGGCTCTGGCGCCTGACGGTGATCGATGCCGGGACCGGTGCCAGCACGATCGTCACGCCGGACGACGACGTGAATCGCCACTCCGCCAGCTTCGATGCGTCGGGGCGTGAACTGGTGTACGTCAGCGAAGCAGGAGGGATTCCGAACGTCGAATCGTTGCGTCTCGACGATGGCACGCGCATCACGCGTACGCGCCTGACCGGCAGTGCCTACGAACCCGCGCCACTGCCGGATGGCAGCATCCTGTTTCTCAATGAGTTCGCCGGCGGTATGGACCTGCGACGCATCGAACGCGGGAGTGTCGCCAGCGCCGACGCGCTCCGCGACGTCGCCGCGCAACTGGTTCCAGCACTGCCACTCCCTCGCACGGCCGGTGTGCCGCTGGCGACGGCGCCGGTTCCCGCGCCGCGCCTCTATCGTGCCGGTCCACGCAGCTACCGCTGGCTGGCGCAGACGGCACTGGCCCGCGACGGCATGATGCAGAGCGCCGCGCTGGCGAGCGCCGACCCGGCGAATCGCCTCGTCTGGACGCTCAATGGCCTGCTCGGCACGCGACCGGCCTGGCGTGGCGGAGTGGCGAGTCTGGCCTGGTATGGGTCGCGCCCGTCACTGCGTGCGGAATCGTTCTGGCTGGAGCAACGCGCAACCGCACAACGCAACGCGGCCAGCGTGCAAGGCGATGACTACCGCATTGCCGGTGGCTCGGTGGCGCTCGAACTGCCACGCGCCGGCTCGTCGTTGTCGCGACGCCTGTCCGTGAGCGCGTTTGCCGGCGCCGCACAACGTGGGGGACGCGAGTCTGAGCGACGCTTGCTCGCGAGCGCCAGTTACGCGCTCGGGGGTGTGGTTGGATGGCGGAAGTCTTCCGCGCTGTCATTGCGCGTGGCCGCCGGACGACTCGGTGACAGCACGACGCTTCGCGCCAGCCTCGCTGCGTCGGCAACCGCGTATCGCGTCCGCCTCGATGCGCGAGCGCACCGCGCGCGCGCCGGGACGCCGGCGTTCGAGCAATTCAGCGCCGGCGGATTCGCGCCGCCACTCAGCGACAACGCCACGCTGGCGCAACGCATCGCCATTCCATCGCTGCCGGTCGGCATCGCGCAAGGGAGAGCACTGTACGAACTGCGCGTCGAACGACCGGCACCACTGCTGCCCGCCACCGTGTATGCGCATTCCGTCGGCAGTACCTGGAAGCTCGACCGGCACTCGGCCGTCATCGGCATCGAGCGCGGCATCGAATTTGATTACCTCGGGTTGGTCGGCTTGCCACGACTCCGCGCGCTGGCAGGCGTGGCGCGTATCGTGCGCGGTCCATTGCAGGACAAAGGTTCCGCATACCTCATGATCGGATGGCGTCCATGACGAAGCGCGTTGCATGTCTGGTGGGGCCGGAGTACGAGGACCTCGAAGTCTGGTATCCCAAGCTGCGCCTCGAGGAAGCCGGGTACGTGGTGCCGCTGATCGGGATCGGCGACGCCATGTATCACGGAAAACACGGCTACCCAGCGACGATCGATGCACACATCGACGACATCGACGCCGCGACGCTCGACGGCATCATCGCTCCTGGCGGCTGGGCGCCGGACAAGCTGCGCCGCATTCCCGCGGTGCTGGACGCCGTGCGCGCGGTGCACGCGCGCGGCAAGATGGTGGCCACGGTGTGTCACGGCCCGTGGATCCTGATCTCCGCCGGCATCGTGCGCGGCCGGATGATGACCGGCAGCGTCGGCGTGCGCGACGACGTGGTGAATGCGGGCGGACTATGGATCGATCAGCCGTCGGTGATCGACGGCAACATCGTCAGCGCGCGCGTGCCGAAGGACCTGCCGGCCTTCGGCGTTGCGATGCTGGAGGTGCTGCGGACGCAGGGGTGATGCGTTGAGACGGCAGGCGATCAGCTGATGCGCTGACGCTCAGCGCTGCGAGACCTGCTCGGCGCGCGCTCGCGCCGCCGCCACACCGGCAGCCCGCCCGGTGCACCAGGCCCAGAGGAAGTTGTAGCCGCCGATCGGCCCGAACGCGTCCAGCACCTCGCCGCAGAGGAACAGGCCAGGATGCTTGCGGCTCTCCATCGTCCGGTGGTCGATCTCGGCCAGACTCACGCCGCCGCCAGTAACCTCGGCCTTCTTGTAGCCTTCGTCGCCCGCCCACGGCAGCTCGCCGCGCACCAGCGTGTCGATCAGCCGCAGGCGCTCGTCACGACGGAGTTCACTCAACACCCGCAGCGGATCGACGTTCGCGCGCTCGATGAGCACACCGGCCAGTCGTTCCGGAAGTTCGGCGCGCACCGCTCCCGACACCGTTCGCACACCGTGCGGCGCGAGGCGCACCTGCCACGCGGCGTCGTCGTGCGGCGTCCACCGCACGGCGATCGTGGCGCGCTGAGCGTGGATCGTCCGTGAACGCACCGCCACGTGTGACACGTTGAGCACCGACGGTCCGCTGTAGCCCCGATGCGTGAACAGGAACCCGCCGGTCGCCTGCGCCGACTCGTCACCGACTTTGGCCGACAGCGTGACGGCGAGTGATATCCCCGCCAGCTCGGTGAATGCATTCGGCTCGACCGTTATCGGCGTCAGCGCTGCGTAGGTGGCGTGAATCGTGTGCCCGAGCTTCCGCAGGAGCGCCAGCCCGCGCCCGTCACTGCCGGTGGCGGGCACCGAGAGGCCGCCGGTGGCGATGACCACCGCGTCGGCGCCGAATTCCCGGTCATCGTCGCAGAGAACCAACCAGCGCCCCGCCATCGGCACCACGTCGCGCACACTGACCTCAGGCACGAACTCCACGCCAGCCGCGATTGCGGCCGAGAGCAAGCCATCGCGCACATCGCGCGCCTTGTGCGACGCGGGGAAGAGCTTCAGCGACACTTCTTCGTGTTCGAGCGGAATGCCGAGGTCCTGCTCGAAGAACCGGATCTGCTCGGCGAGGGGCCACGAGCGAATGATGCGTCGCAGCACATTCGGCGAGGAATCCGTCACGAACCGCGCCTCGTCAACCCGCGATGGCAGCACATTGCAGCGACCGCCGCCGCTGATCAGGATCTTGCGACCGCCATCCCTGGTGCGCTCGAGCAGCGTGACACGCGCACCCGCACGTGCGGCAAAGATCGCCGCCATGGTGCCGGCAGCCCCGGCGCCGACGATCACGACGTCGGTCATGCCGTCGCGCGCGCTGGCGCCCTTGGAGCTTCACTGCGATCAGGACGACGCCAGCGGACGCACACCTGCAGAAGACATGGCACGATGATCGGGGTCGGGGACGCATCAACATAGCGTCGCGGCACCCCGTGCCTCCTTCGCACTGACGCCCATCCCGCCATCCGAGACCCGGTCGCTACTGCTTCGCGCCGAATGCGCCGTGGGCGACTCAAGCTCGTCGGGGACGGACCGATACTGGCGCGGAGTGGGCAGCAGCAACGCGCCGATGTGCCGGCTTCCCTCTCTCACAGCGTCAGAGGCCTTGAATGAGCGCCGCGGTCCTGCTGGTCACCCTGCTTGCCCCCGCGCTGTTGGCGGTTCCGTGGCGTCGGCCCAGGCCGGCCCGAATCACGTACCCCCGCAGTTCAGCCCAGCGGAGACGCGATGTTCGCTGACGAAGCGTTCGACGACGACGCCGTCGCCGACTGCGCGGACGAGGGCGTCGTGCTCGACGGGCCGGCATCGCTGCTCAAGGCACTCATCGACATCGAGCCGTCACCGCCCGCGTTCAAGTCAGCGTTGTGGCGGGGCGTTGCCGGCAGCGGTGCCGTCAACCATCGGGCTGATTCGCTGCGAGGGCTCTCGCCAGAGCCGGGCTGAGACGACCGTCGTCCGACCAGCGCGCACGACGACACTCGGCAGACTCAGTTGACGCGTGCCCGCCGCATCCACCAGCAGCTCGTGGGTCCCGGCAGGCATTCGCATGCGCAGCACTGACACGCTGCCGGGCAGCAATGTCCAGGCGCGCGTGTCGGCCCGCTCGAGCGCGGTGGTTGCGACGTTGGTCAGCACCTTGGCGAACATCGCGGCCGTCTCCCATCCGTCGTCGTCCTTCTTCCCTTTCTTCTTGTCCTTCTTCTTCCCGCCCGATGCTGCCGCCGCTTCGAGGGCCTTTGCGGCAGCGTACTTGGCCACCGCCCGCGAGACCGTGCGGGCCATGATGGCTCCGCGATCGCGCCGATAGTCCGCAGCCATTGCATCACTGAGACTGACGTCGGTGATCGCCCCCTCGGCGCGACTCCCGTCGGCCGCGATCTGCACCGGGCCCACGCCGAGCGGACGCGGGCGCCGCAACACCGGCCAGCTCATGTCGAGCAGATAGCTCGCGCGAGCACCGCGCCAGGGCCCGAAGCGACTGTCAGTGAATCGCCATGACGGGGTGTCGTCCCACCAGAGTCCCCCGTTGCGCAGGGCGCCAAAATCCGACAGCATCCGCTCCGCCGCATTGCGTCCATCATTGGCCTGCGCATTCTCGCCGCTGAAGATCGGGATCGTCAGTCCAACCGCGACCTTGTGCGCGACGTCACCACGTTCGACCACCACCAGCACGTCACCGAGCGAGTCACCCGGCGGCGTCCAGGCGCTGTCGAGCGCGGCACCGAGCCGGATTGCATTGCGCCGCGCGACGTCCGCATCGCTCCAGTCGCGTGCCTGCTCGAACGCCGCCGCCGCAACGGTGTGCAGCATCGCCCGCATTGGACGTTCATCGTCATCCGGATCGCCGACACTCGCGAGCAGCGCGACCAGCCGACGCGCCTCCACGGCAGCGGCATCGGCGTCGCCAGCTGCGCTCCACGCCAGCAGGGCATTGTAGTGCAGCAGCAGCCGTTCGTTCTTGCCGGCCGTGTACGGCAACGCATAGTCATTCGAGAGCAGTGCCGCGGCCGTGCGACTCACGCTCTTGGTGAAGCGATCCTCGCTCACCGCAAACGCCTGATCGAAGAGACCACCGGCGTCCCGATACCGTCCGGCGTACCGCGCCGATGTGGCCTGATACAGCAGCCGCAGCAACCGATCATCGGGGCTGAGCGGCGACTTCCGGTTACCTACCGCGCGGAATGCCGAGTCGGCCCTGCCTTGGCTGAGCAGCGTCCGAACCCGTTCGTCGTCGATC
Organism: Gemmatimonadaceae bacterium; assembly: GCA_031374935.1. Classification (GTDB taxonomy): domain Bacteria; phylum Gemmatimonadota; class Gemmatimonadetes; order Gemmatimonadales; family Gemmatimonadaceae; genus JACMLX01. The sequence continues at coordinate 49,626 of JANMHB010000183.1, forward strand.
TGCAAGCCGTTCGACGCCGTGAGGTAGCTACGCGCCGTGTTCGACAGCGTGGTACACGCAGTCAACGAGGCGAGTGCGACAACCAGCGGGAAGGAGCGCCACATGACGGGGAGTCTCAGCGGTCGAGCGAGAAGGAACGACAGACACAAACAGACACAACAGGAGGTTGCACACGGAGCGACGCTGGCCATCGACGCCAGGTCGCTCCGCAGGTCCACGGGATTCAGTCGATCTGCAGCGAGTCGGATGGTGGCGGGGTGACCGACACCGGTTCACGCGGCGGCACCGCGGCGGGCGCTGGCGCCTGCCGTTCGAGGATGATCAGCCGCTGTTGCGCACGGGCGATTGCATCGGCCAGCTGTGCGTTGGCATCACCGCGAGCCCGGATCTGCTCGATCTCGAGCGACTGCAGGAACCGCTTGTAGCGAATCTGCGCTTCGACCGGCCGCAGTTGGAGGTCGAGCATCGTCGCCACCTTGTATTCGAGCATGGCATCGGCGCGCTTCATGGCCAGGGCACGATCGTACCGGTCCAGGGCCCGCACGCGATCACCTGCGGCGTTGAACTGGTCGCCCTCGCGAATCAAGGCATCGGCCATCGCCGTTGCACGGCCATCCGTCGTGGTATCGGCCGACGAGCTCACCACACGGATGCCCTGTGTTTCACGGTAGCTGACGGCGTTCACCCGTTCGTCATCGAACTGCACCATCACCACCTCACCCGTCGCATCGCGCGGTGAGTTGCCCAGCACACGCGGCACCATCACGGTGGCGGCGCCACTCTCTCGAATGGTCCATGCCGCCGGAGCGGTGCGGGTGGCAGCCATCGCCTGGGCGAGGGTCATGCCGAGCGAGATCTCGCCCTTCACCACCGATGCGCAGATGGTGCCGCGACAGGTCGCGACGGCCTTCGCATACACGCTGTCACGAGACTGCGTCAGCATGGCGTTGTCGGAGTACCCGTCAGCGCCGGCGCGGGCGATGATGCGGTCCTGCGACGGCGTGCGATCACCATTGGTCATGATCGGTCGCTCACGGACACGGCGCGGTCCATTGCAGGCGGCGAGCAGCACCGCAGCACCGAGCAACACGCTGGCTTTCATTGGGGTCGTCATGGTCATGGCTCCTGGTTACCAACCGATGCGGCGACGATCGATGTACTTCTTGATCTTGTGCTGTCCGATCCAGACCTTCTGGTTGCTTTCGAGGTCGACGAGGAAGGCGTCGATCTGGTAGAAGACGATCTTTTCGCGGCCTTCCGCATCCTCGATGGCCTGCACGTCGCCCTGCAGCATGTAGTTGGCGCCGTTCTCCTTGCCGATGCGGGCGCGCGTCTCGGCGCTGGCGTTCGTCTGCTGGTCCTCGCGCTCGTCGCGCACTTCGCTGCGTTCATCCCGGCTGGCCACCAGGCGCACACGTCCGCTGTTGACATAGGCACGCTCGAGATCCTTCACGAAGGTGCCGATCGGCACATGCTCCAGCGTGCGATTGCGGAAGGAGCCAACGATCACGGTCGGTGGTGTTCCGCCGTGCGCCGTGGCGTACTGGCCACTCCACTGGCCACCAAAACTCTGGTCGATGAGCGCGTTGGCAACGAGCTTCGAATCGACGTCATTCCAGCGCCCGGAGAGATCGGTGACGCTGCTCGGGTCCACTCGGCTCACCCGCTTGTTGTTGCAGGCGGCGAGAGCAACGGCGGCCAGGCCGAGCACTGCAGCGCGGCGGAGGGCGACGGTCGTGGGGAAGGTCATGGCGTACTCCAGATGGGGCGAACGGTCGGGGTCGAGGCCACGCGGGAGTGCGTGTGTCTGCGCCTCGGATTCAAGTCATTGCACGGCTCGCGCCGGTGCGTCAGTTTGTATAACGAATTGAAAAGCAACGAGTTACAAATTCGCCGTAACTTGACCTGTCCCCTTCCGGTGACACCCGCGTGTCTGCTCCAATCGCCCAGCATTTTGCACTGTTCATCCTCGGAGGGCTGATGCTCGGTTGCTCAGGGACCCGCCCGGCTGACCTCGGCATGGTCAACGGCCAGCTGCGGCCATGCCCCAGTTCGCCGAATTGCGTGAGCAGCGAGGGCGGAACGCCCGCCGAGAAGCTGGTCGCCCCCTTCCCTGCGCCCGGAGGAACGGCCGAGATGGGCCGGCTTCGTGCCATCGTCGCGGCGTGGCCACGGACTGCGGTCATCACCGGCACCGACACCTACCTCCACGCCGAATCGACCAGCCGGATCATGCGCTTCGTCGATGACGTCGAATTCCGCTACGACGCGACCGCGAACGTCATTCACGTCCGATCAGCGTCGCGCCTCGGGAAAAGCGACATGGGAGTGAACCGGAAGCGGGTGGACGGACTGCGCGCTGCGTGGAACGCGCGCTGACGGCTCGGACGCTTCCACGCGGTCACCGCCACCGGAAAGCCGGGCGGCAGTTCCACTGCCCGCCACCGACCGCAGGCAGGCGTCAGCGCGGCACGTAGGCGATGACGCTGACTTCGATCAGGATGCCGCGGAGGCGTGCGCCGACGGTCGTGCGTGAGGGATAGGGCGCCGTGAATGCGGACTTCCAGAAGTCGTTCACGGCCGGCCAATCCTGCTCGTTCTCGAGATAGATCGTGGCCGACACCACATCGTCGAGCGACGCGCCGCCCGCAGCGAGCACCTCGCGCACGTTGGCCAGCACCTGCTGCGCCTGCTCCTCCACCGTCGTGCCGACGACACGACCGGTGCGGAAATCGCGCGGCACCTGACCGGATGCATACAGAAAATCGCCGGCGCGCACAGCGGGGCTGTAGGCACCAACCGGCAACGGGACATCCGCCCGGAGAAACACGGGTGACCAGGAACGCTCAGACATGAGTGGGACGGGCAAGGGGTTGGCCTGCGGTGCCCGAAGGGATAGCGCGATCGGGGTCCGCGCGCTAATCCTTCCTTCGCCATCGCCGCGCGCGATGTGCAGTTCCGCCCACTGTTCAACATTTCTCGAGGAGGTGATCCCATGGCCAGTCGCAGTCCTTCCGCCGGCTCGACCTGGGCAAACGGTCACCAGACCGTCGCCTGACGAAGTAGTTGTCCAGGTCGTCAGCTCGTGATCGTGTCGAGCCGGCGTCGAAGGCAGACGGGCCGTCACTGCAACATGCGGTGACGGCCCGTCTTGTATTTGCGAACCTGTGGCGGAGTGATGGCTACGACGTCGGGCCGAGCGCGTTCTCTGCGTCGAGCAGAAACCGCGGGATGTCGGAGGCGAAACGCGACTTGTCAGCGCGCCGGAAGAAGTACTGGCCCTCCATGAAGCCACTGGGCGACTTCAGGACGCAGAAACTCTGGTATTCGTGAATGTGCCCTGGTGCGATCACCGGCAGCTCACCGACGACCCCTTCGCCCTCGACTTCGGTATCCTCGCCGTCGCCCACCGAGTCGTGGATCAGCCATTTCCGCGACAGGAGCTGCGCCGCCTGATCGCCCACGTTCTCGAGGCGAACGAAGTATGCAAAAACGAACTGTGCGTGCGCCGGCTGCGACTGGGCCGGCAGATAGACTGGCCGCACCGTCACACGAATCCCGTGGGATTCGCGATAGAAGAATGGAGAGCGCTTCACGATGACATATTATCCCCTGCGTGGGTTCCCTCGACAGGGCGCACCGCAACGCGCTTCCGCTGCGCCGCCGGGTTGCTACCTTACGAGCAACGTCGTCCGTCTTGCCAACCGACCCCAACTATTCTGCTATGCGCCTCGCACGCTTCTCCGCGATCGTCGCGGCCGCACTGTTTCTCGCTCTGCCGCTCGCCGCCCAGTCAGTCACCGACTCGGCGGTGGTCCGTCGTGGCGCGCCGGTGTCGGCTGGCAGCGCAGTCGCCGTGACGCAATTGGTGACGTCAGCCCGCAGCTACACCGATAAGGCGGTGATCGTCGAAGGGGTGATCACGCGCGAGTGCACCGAGAAGGGCTGCTGGATGCAGGTGGCCCAGACGGCGGATGCCAAGGGAATGCGCGTCACCTTCAAGGACTACGGGTTCTTCATTCCGCAGGCCATGGTTGGCCGCCGGGCGCGGATGGAAGGTGTGACCAAGGTCACGACACATTCCAGGGCCGCCGCCGACCACCTGATCGGTGAAGGCGCGCAGTTGCAGCGCAACGCGGATGGCACGGCGACCGAAGTGCAGTTCGTGGCCAGCGGCGTGGAGCTGTTCAGGTAACGTTGCCGACCGATGCAAAGCGGCGCCGCACGGGGATTGCCGAGCGGCGCCGTTCGTGTTTCGGCGGGCCCAACCCCCTCCCTCAGGGGAAGATGCCAAGGTCCTGATAGCTGACGGCGACCTTGTTGATGGCACTGATGAATGCAGCGGTCCGGATATCCGTCTTGCGTCCGTGGCGGACCCACGCGTCGCGAATCTGGTTCCAGGCCGAGATCATGGTGTCCTCGAGGCCGGAGTTGACCAGATCCGCCTCGTCGGCGCCATGTGACAGCCGGGCCAGGCGCTCATCACCGAGCGTCTTTCCGGTGAGATCTTCCACCGCCTTCAGCACATTCTTGAACGCCGTTTCCTCGAAGCGTTTCTCCATGCGCCCGAAGCGCACGTGCGAGAGGTTCTTCAGCCACTCGAAGTAACTCACCGTCACGCCGCCGGCGTTGAGATACATGTCGGCCAGCACCATCACGCCGCGTTGATGCAGAATGGCGTCGGCCTCGAAGGTCGTCGGGCCGTTGGCGCCCTCGGCCACGATCTTCGCCTGGATGCGCGGCGCATTCTCGGCCGTGATCTGGCCTTCGAGTGCGGCCGGCACGAGGATGTCGCAGGGCAGCTCCAGCGCTGCGCGCGAATTGGGCAGGAAGGCTCCGCCTGAAAAGCCCTTCATCGAGCCGTGTTCCTTGCGGTGCGCCATGATGGCCTCGAGATCCAGGCCGCGCTCGTTGTGCAGCGCACCTTCCGCCTCAGCCACCGCAACCAGCACGCCGCCGCCATCCTGCAGGAACTTTGCGGCGTGGTACCCCACATTGCCGAGGCCCTGCACGATGATGCGCTTGCCTTCCAGACCACGGGTCAGGCCGATGGCCTTCATGTCCTCGGCGTTGTCGCAGGCTTCGCGGACACCGAAGTAGACGCCGCGGCCAGTGGCTTCGGTGCGACCGCGAATACCACCCTGCGCAATCGGCTTGGCCGTGACGCAGCCAAGTGCATTCAGGTCGCCGACGGCCAACTGCGCATAGGTATCGGCGATCCACGCCATCTCCTTGCTGGAGGTGCCGTAGTCGGGCGCCGGAACGTCGACGCCCGGCCCGATGAAGTTCTTCTTCCAGAGTTCGAAGGTGTAGCGCCGCGTGATACGCTCCAACTCATGCTCGCTGAACTCCTTTCGGTTGATCTTGATGCCCCCCTTCGCACCGCCGAACGGCACATCCACCACCGCACACTTGTAGGTCATCAGCGAGGCGAGCGCCATCACTTCATCTTCATTCACACTGATGGCGTACCGGATGCCGCCCTTGGTCGGCAGCTTGTGGTGGCTGTGTTCCGCACGCCACCCGACGATGGTCTTGATCGTGCCGTCATCGCGCAAGATCGGAAAGGTGACGCGATACACCGCGTTGCACTCCTTGATCTGGTTCAACAGTGCCGGCGGGTGCGTGGTGAAGGCTGCCGCTGCGTCGAAGGCGCGATGTACCTGACCGAGAAAACTCTGTTCGGACATGGGCGGTGTCGGTTGGAATAGGGTGGTACGGCGTGCAGTAACTTGGGTCGCGGTGCGAACGAATAGCCAGTGGCGAGGCACGAGACGGCGACGGTGCACGTGCCTGATGGTCGGCCGCGGACGGGGGAGTCTGGAGTGTGGCGGGGAATCCGGTCGCGCGTCACGGGACCGCCACGGTGCGTCACCACTCGAATGGTCGGCCGCGAAGCGCCAGCGCTCAAGCAGCCACCACCGTGGTGGCAGCCGGCGCGGCCACGACACCGGCGGATTGGGCCTCCAGGGTCGCGAACGCGCCGACGCCAACGGTCCGCGATTACCTTCTGCCCTCATGCCGACCGCCAACCAACCGCTCGCGCAGCATGGTCAGGTCCGGGCAGTATTCGCGGGGCCGATCCGGACGCTCCACTCGGCCCGACAGCCGGGTGGCCTCGCCACGACGTGGAAATCCGCCATACTGAAGTCACGCGCATCAGCGGCCGTACACGTTGGCTCGCTTGGGTTGGTCGGCGACAACCAGAAGGAGAAGAAGCACCACGGCGGCCCGGCCAAGGCGGTGCTCATCTATGGTGCCGCGCACTACGACCACTGGCAGCACTCGTTGCAGCCCCACGCAACAGCGCACGCGGCTGCGCTGCGCGCGATGTCCCAGGACGTCGACGCCAGTGCCTACGGCTACGGCGCGTTCGGCGAGAACCTGACGATCGACGGACTGGTGGAAGCGACCGTGTGCCTTGGGGACACGTGGCAGATCGGTGAGTGCGTGCTGGAGATCACCGAGCCACGCGGCCCATGTGCCACGCTCACTCGGCGCTGGATGCGGCCTGAATTGCTGTCGGAGGTGAAAGCGACGGCAGCGGCCGGATGGTACAACAGCGTCCGCACGAAGGGTGCAATCGCCGCCGGAGATCGCGCGACGCTCCTCGAGCGAATCCAGACGGCATGGACGATGGATCGCGTCTTTCGTCTGCTCGAGGAGCGGGAATCAGCGCGCGCCGACATCCAGAGGTTGCATGACGCCTCCTGGATCCACGACAGTCTTCGTGCGCAGCTGGCTCGGCGGTTGCTCAGCCGAGAGTGACGGTTGCGTTGACGCCACCGGCATCGACAACGACCGGCAACCGCACCAGGTTGCTCGTCCGCTGACCACCGGTACGGATCCCCTGCGAGTTGAACTCTGCGCCGTGATTCGAACAGAAGATCGTACCGTCGGTGTTGATGGTGACCGTCGTGCCTTGATGGGTACAGGACATCGAAAACGCGATCAGCCCGGTGCTGGTGCGGGTCATGGCCACCGGCGGTGAGTTGCGTACTTTGGCGATGCCACCCACCGTCGCCAGCGCCGGAAAATCAGCGAGCCGTATCGTCACCTCACCGACGCCGGGCGGAATCGGACCGGTCACGTCGCCACCACCACCACCACCGCAGGCGGCCAGGGTGACCGCAACCGCGGACAGCGTCGCCATCGAGACAAAGTCGCGACGCGACACCGTTTCGCGCGCCGTGCTGACCGCGCACCCTGAACACTTCGTCGTGTCTGGATTCATACATCACTCATCGGAAGAAAGGGACAGGATCGTACACTCGACTCATTCGTGCTGCGCCACCTGTTACACCGGGACCGCCGCGGCCGACCATCCAGCGGCATCCTCGTCACTCCGGATCACGGATTCGAGATCCACGACCAGCTCCATGCCATCCTTGCGCATGGCGCGCCGGTCCATGTTCCTCGTGGCCCGACCGCGGATGAATTCGCCATCGATCCGGTACTCGGACTTGTGTTTCGGGCAGCGAAACGCCGTGTCGCCTCCCTTGATCTTGAGCATCGCACGCTGATGCGGGCAGCTGAGCGCAAACGCGATGCACTTCCCACCCGCTCGCACCAGGATCACTTCATTGGCGGCATCGATCGTCGCGCCGTCGACTGCGGGAACCGGATACTTCGCCGTCCCATCCGATTGGCGGACAGCGCGAAACAACACGTAGCCGGTCATCGCCTCGGCACGCACGATCCCGGGCAGCAGCACACTCGCGGTCGCAATTGCTGCCAGCGTCCTCGCCAGAAATGCGCGCCGGTCATGGAGACTGCAGTCGCTGCAATCGCCCGCTGCGTCGTTGTCCGGTGCCCCCATCACGGTGCTCCTCATCCTTGCATGAGTCCAACGCCGGCCAGCGTGATCGCCAGCCAGAGCACGACACTCGTGATGGCGCGCAGCCGCAGCGCGCCGAAGGCGCCTGCACCGCCTTCCTCACGACGCACGGCCGCCTCATTCCGCAACATCAAAAGGCCGTTGGCCGTCAGGAGAACAAGCAATCCAACCTTGATCCACATCACTTTGTTCCCGGCCAGCGCCTCGAGGTCAGCTGTCAGCTGCAGCCCTCCCGACACCAGTGAGACCACCAGCGCGACAATCACCGGCCGATGCACATCGCCGACGGCATCCGCGATGGCGAGCCGCGCCTGCGATGTGGCTGGTGTGCCACCGCGCAGCACCGTACGGTCCGCTGCCAGCGCGAGGCCACCGCCGACCATCATGGCGCCCAGATGTGCAAAGGTGAGGCCAACCGACAGTGCGGTCGAGTTGCCGTACAGGGTGCTCCACGGTTCCAGCAGCGCCACCAACGTTTCGAGCACTGGCATGCCGGCTACTGTCCGATCAGCATGATCAGCCAGCCGGCAGTGCTGACGGCCATCGATGACAGTGCGATCGTCCGATGACGATCACGGATCTCGCCATTCTCGCGCCCCTCGCGTCCGATCGAGCCGGCGTAGGCGAAACCGGCGTCGGCCGCGATGAAGAGCGCCGAGTGAATCCAGCGCCGGGCGCGGCCATTGGGATCCTTGCGCGACGCCCAGAGGTTCCAGACACCAGTGACCGTATTGACACCAAATACCGCGGCGGCGCCTCCTGCGGCCCACGGGTGCAGGCGACGGACGGCCTCCGGCGAACCGGCGCGACCGTCGCGAGCCAGTCGTTCACCGGTGTAGTACGACACCGCGAAGAGCGGAAGCATCGACCACGACAGCGCCTTGTGCAGCGTCACGCGACGGCCATACCACTCCGAGTACTCGACCAGCGCCGCCCGCTTCTTCTTCACGATGGTGTCAGGGCGAACCCATGTCAGTCGCGGACTGCCTGCGCTCGCAAATTCGGCTATGGAATCACGGACGGCCATCGCCAACGGCGCCATGGCCAGGCTGTCGATCGATGACACACTCGGCATGGGCAACGAGTCCAGATCGACCGCCGGAAACCGCATCGTGGTGTCAGCCGAGACCAGCATCAGCGCGAGCATGCCTGCGATCATGTCGAAGTCCGTGGGAAGTGTCCGAACGCATCCATCGTAGAATCCTGCATTACCACGTGTGCCATGTTCGCCTCTCTTTCGGGCCGATGCAAACGGCAGGCCATCCAGTACACTCCAGATGGATGTGACGTGTGAGCCGGGCAATCGTCACGCCACGCCTTTGCCGAAAACACCGCGACGTCAACCTCGCTACGCAGATCAGAGTCTCGGACCATGCAGTGGCAATGCACTGCCGGGAGCCACCTTCGATTGCGCGCCGTAGCCGGCCGTCTCCCAACCTTCCGCAGGCGAGGCGATGCACGACCTCCGGCAGACCGCTGTCGCGATAGCTGAGACGATGCAGACACGCGATCCGGGCAGCACCCTTGCTCAGTGCCGTGCGCGCACGACTCAGGTCGTATCGTTCGCCCGCGCCGCATCCGGTTCACGCACGAACAACAGGCCGATCACACCACCGATCACACACACCGTGATCGGATAGACCAGACCGGCAAACGGGTTCTGGTACGCGGCCACCATCGAGGCGGCGATCAGCGGCGTAAAGCCACCGAACCAGCCGTTGCCGAGGTGATACGGCAGCGACATTGACGTGTACCGGATGCGGGCGGGATAACTCTCGACCAGAAACGCAGCCATCGGACCATAGGACAGGGTGACGAGAAACACCTGTGCCGCCACCAACAGCGCGAGCACCAGAATGTTCGGGTGCAGCGCAACAGCCGCTGCTCCTTCTCCAGTGACGGGTCCAGCCGCCCACATCATTCCCCGATAGATCGGATACAGCGTCAGCGCCGCCAGAAAGAGCCCGCCGATGATCATCCGCTTGCGACCGATCCGATCCGACACCGCACCACTGAGCAGGTAGAATGGCGTGCCGATCACAATGCCGAGCGCCACCGTCACGTACGACGTCGTGAGCGACAGCTTCAGCACTTTCTGAATGAAGAAGAGCGCGAAGAACTGCCCCGTGTAAAACACCACCGCCTGCCCCGCTACCACACCAAAGAGCACCGACAGGAAGACCTTCCAGCGCTCAGCGGTGCCGAAGGCCTCTCGGATCGGCATTTTGCTGACCGTGCCTTCCGCCTTCATCTTCTGGAACACCGGCGACTCCTGCATCCGGCGGCGGATGTAGTACGACATCACCACCAGCAGGGCGGAGAGCAGGAACGGAATGCGCCAGCCCCACAGCTTGAACGCCTCCTCGCCGGTGATCCAGCGCACGCCAAGGATCACGACCAGCGATACCAGCAGACCGAGTGTGGCGGTGGCCTGGATGAATGACGTGAAGTAACCGCGTCGATGCGCCGGGGCATGCTCGGCCACGTAGATCGCCGCGCCGCCGTACTCGCCGCCGAGCGCGAGCCCTTGCAGCAACCGCAGCACCACCAGCATCAGTGGTGCCGCGATCCCGATGCTGGCCACCGTCGGCAAGAGACCGATGGCGGCGGTGGCGAGTCCCATGATCAGCAGCGTCACCATGAAGGCGTACTTGCGGCCGACCATGTCGCCGATGCGCCCGAAGACCAGTGCACCGAGCGGTCGCACGGCGAAACCGGCGCCGAACGTCGCCAATGTGTTCAGGAACGCGGCCGTCTCACTCGAGGCCGGGAAGAACAAAGGCGCCAGAATCGGCGCCAGTGTTCCGAACACATAGAAGTCGTACCACTCGATGACCGTCCCGGCAGACGATGCCAGCACCACCTGCCGGATCGTCTTCACATCGACTTCACCTGATGCCGCACCGACGGCTGCGGTGGCCTGCTGCAATGACGGTGCGGCGATCAGTCCTTCGGGCATTCAAGCTCCGTGCAGTGTGTGTGCGGTGGCCATTTCAGCGCGTGCGACGATCGTCGGCAGGCTCGTCGTCACCTGCTTCACCACCGAAGCCTGACACTCCGGTGATGCCACCAACTCGCTCGACACGCAAGACCTGCTTCTGCTTTTCGTCGCCGTAGGTGAAGGTGACGAGGTACTCACCGGTCTTCACCAACGGGCCGCCCGCCCCGCCGCGAGCCGCTCGGCCGAACGGCCCATCCTGCATGCCACGGAACGCACTGAAGATCGCCTGCATCGCGCCGGCATTTGGCGGGCCGCCGGCAGCAGGAGGGCCACCCGCCACTGGGGGAGCACCGGCTGGCGCAGCGCCCGCACCCGGACGACCCTGCCCCCCGCGTCCGCCACCGCCAGCCGCCCCTTCGCCCGGACGCTCGATCCAGGCCGGCAACCCAGCTGCCTGGTTCGCGCCGCCGCGACCACCCTGACCACCGAACTGTTCGATCAGTTCGGCGGCACGACCGGTCATCATCGCGTTGCGAGCGAAGCGGACCATGTTGCTGTCCATGCCGGACGCCTGCAGTGAGTCGAAGATCTGGCTCATGCGCACGATCGACTTCACGCTGTCGCGACGTTCTGCCGGCGACAGCGGCTTGGCCGCCGGCGCCTTGCCACGCATGTCCCACATCACGCGATGCACACCAACCGTGCCGGGCCCGTTCAGCGTCCGCATGGTGTCACCAGCAGCGTCGGTGATCACGATCTGCACACGCTTGCCGGCCTGAACCTCGGCCAGCCGATACGTGATCTCGGCACCATAGGCTGGCGAGTTCACCGCGAAGCGCTTGTGCCCATTTCCGCCACCCGCGCTACCCGCCGCGTCCGGCGCCTGCCCCATCGCGATGGCCGACTTCGGCGCGAACAGGTGCACCTTCTTCGCAATCACCGACGGAGACATCTGCTGCAGCGCGGCAATATCCACCACGTAGATGGCGCGACCATGCGTGCCAGCGATCAGTTCGTGATCACGCGGGTGAATCTGCAGATCATGCACGGGCACCGTCGGCAGGCCGGTCATGAACTTCTGCCAGCTATGCCCGCGATTCATCGACATGAATGCACCGACATCGGTGCCGACGAACAGCAGGTCGGCATTGACCAGGTCCTCGCGAATCACGTGCACGAAGTCCGGCCCACCGGTTGGCAGCGTCGCGGCGAGACTGGCAAAGGTCGCGCCGTAGTCGCGCGTGGCGTACACGTAGGGCGTGAAGTCGCCGCGCCGATGATTGTCGAAGGTGATGTAGAACGTCGCCGTATCGTGATGCGACGGCTCGATGCGGCTGACGTAGGTGCCTTCCGGCAGCCCAGTGAAGCGACCGGTGAGCTTCTCCCACGTGGTGCCGTCGTTGCGCGACAGCCAGACCTGCCCGTCGTCGGTGCCGGCGTAGAGCAGCCCCGGACGCACGAACGACTCGGCCAGCGACGTGATCGTCCCGAACGTCTCGGCTCCGGTCGCGTCCACCGTGATACCGCCGGTGGTCTTGGTGCTGATGCGAATCTTCATCGTGTCACGCAGCGACAGATCGGGGCTGATCACCATCAGGTCATCACCGCGCCTGGTCGACTTCACCACCCGATTCGCGCCGGCGTAGAACACGGACGGATTGTGCGGCGACAGGAAGAACGGCGTGTTCCAGTTCCAGCGCATGTCGAGTGCGGTGGAATCGGCCAGCTGCTGCGCGCGCAGCGCAGCGATGCGGCGCCGCTGGGCCGGCGTCTCGGGCTTCGTCGTGTCGCCACGCTCGACCAGGATCGAGTCCTCGATCTGCATGTACCGCGGACGCCAGCTCGGCTTGCCGAGACTGGTGCGTTCGCCGGTGGCCATGTTGAGGCGCCCCATGCTGCCGCCCTGGCTTTCGCTGTAGACGATGTTCGGGTCGGTCGGATCATTGGCCGTCACGAACCCGTCGCCGCCACTGATGTAGACCCAGTCCTCATTGCCGATCTGCCCACGCACGCGCCGGCTCGGGCCACACCAGGAACCGTTGTCCTGCAGCCCGCCACAGATGCGGTACGGCATCTGCATGTCGAAGCTCACGGCATAGAACTGGCCGATGTTGATCATGTTCATCACATCGTAGCTGCCACCGCGATCCCAGGACTGCGACACTCCCCCGTCATTGCCGACGATGATGTGCTCGGGGTCATTCGGGTCGATCCACATCGCGTGGTGATCGACATGGATGCCGACGGTGGCGTCACGGGCGGTCTTGCCGCCGTCATCCGAGACCTTCACCGGCGTCGACGACCAGTAGACGCGATCGGCGTTCTTCGGATCGACGCGCACCTGCGAGTAGTAGAACGGGCGTACGTTGTCGTTGTTCGTGCGTGCCCACGTCGTACCGCCATCTTCACTGCGATAGAGGCCGCTCAGTTTCGTCTGCGGCTTCCTGGTCGCATCCTTGACGGCATTCGGCAGCGTGTCGGCTTCCACCATCGTGTACATCATGCGCGGATTGGAGCGCGCAATCGCGATCTCGATGCGGCCGAGGTTCGAGGCCGGGAACCCGCCGCCGCTCACCTTGGTGAACGTGGCACCGGCGTCGGTCGACTTCCAGAGTGCACTGCCCGGACCACCGCTCTGCAGGAAGTACGGGCCGCGCATGCGCTCGTAGCTCGATGCCCAGACGATGTCGGGGTTGGTGGGATCGAGCTGCACGTCGATGAAACCGGCACGCTCACTGATGAACTTGATCACCGACCAGGTCTTGCCGCCGTCGGTCGTCTTGTAGAGCCCGCGCGCCTTGCTCGCCTTCCAGGCCGAACCCAGCACGGCCATGTAGACCGTGTTCGGATCACGCGGATGTACCTGCAGCCGACCGATGTGCTCCGTCTCGGCCAGGCCAAGCGAGGCCCAGGTCTTGCCACCGTCGGTGCTCTTGAACACACCGCAGCCCGGCGAGATGGAGTTGCGCGAGTTCTGCTCGCCGGTGCCGACGTAGACGGTGTTGGTATCGGACGGTGCGATGGCGATGTCACCCATCGACATGCAGCGCTGATTCTCGAAGATCGGCTTGAACGTGGTGCCGGCATTGGTGCTCTTCCAGATGCCGCCACCCGCCGCCGCGACGTAGAACGTCTTGGACGGTGACGGAATGCCTTCGACATCGGCGATGCGACCGCCCATGTTGGCGGGGCCAACGGCGCGCCAGCGCATCGCCGCCATGGTGACGGAATCGAGTGCACCGGAGGCCGGCGCCGGAGTCTGCGCGCCGAGCGCGGTCCCGACGGCAGTGAGCAGCAGGCAGAGACGAACAACAAATCGCATGACGAATCCCAGGTGGTGTGACAGTCTGCGGCCGCCCCCAAGGCCCGGGGGCGGCACAACACAAGGATACGCGTTCGATGCCGTCAGGGTTGGCGGCGGTGCTGTGCGCCGCTACCTGGCGCTGCAGCGCGGTGCCTGGCGCTTGAAATCGAGCACCGCCGCGACGCCGGACGTTCCGCTGACGAACAGCACACGTGTGCCCTGCCGCAGCTCCGCCGTCGCCGGGATAGTCGCCAGAGCGTGGTTTGCTCCCCGCCCGGGGCCGGCGGTGAGTCGGAGAGCGGCATCCAGCCCCAGGCCGGAGTCGGCGACCACCTCGGGCAGGCGCAGGCCAGACCGGAGTGGGATCTGCTCGAGACAGAGCTGGGTGGGAGACCGTCGACGCGCGGCGATGGTGCCGCCCGCCGCGGCCAGTCGCGCCCGCAGTGCTGTCGGCACCACCACACGGCGGGCGTCGGTACGCGCCTTCAATGCGCCCTGCACCGTGAGCTGCTCCGGAATACACACCTCGCGACAGATGCCGTACTTCAGCGTCAGCCCGATCAGTCGATCAACGCTGCTCGCGCTGTCGACGCGGAACGCGACGATCCACGGCACCTCACCCTCGAGCGTGTGCGTGTCGCCCACCGGCGTGTGGGTGATCACTGGCACCGGCCACCGTTCGTCGATGACGCGTACACCAACCGGCAGGCTCCAGCTCAGGCGAGTCGGCAACCCGGTCTCACCCGGATTGCGCCACGACACATGCCAGCCCGGGTCCACCTGCAGCGTGACGAGAACACGCGCGCGGTTGCCGCGCACGTCGATCGGATCGATGCTGGCGCGGGCGTGCTTCACGCCGTTCCCGATGAGCGGGCGAGGCTGCGCCGCCAGCGAGCCGACGGCGATGACCAGCGCCGCCGCCACCACGCGCCACGGGCCCGCCTGCTTCAGTCTCGACATTTCGGCATCACCTCAACGCTTGCGCCACGAGTGCGGCGAATTCTTCTGACGCCAGTTTCGGTGCCAGCGCCAGAATGCGACCGTCCCTGGCCACCAGGATGGTCGTCGGCAGCCAGGTCACCTCGAACCCCGCCATCGGTCCTTCACCGTCCGGCCAGACGCCGGCCCAGCCATGTGTCCACGGCATCGGCTCACGTACCCGCCGGAACCGGTCGGCAGTTCCCATCTCCTCATCGACCGACAGCGAGAGCAGCGTCAACCCAGTGGCGCCGAAGCGGTCATGCAGTGCGCGCAGCGCCGGCAGTTCCACGATGCAGTCGCGGCACCAGGTGGCCCAGACATCGAGCAGGTAGACCTTGCCGCGCAGCGAGACGTCGCTGATGACGACCGTCGTGTCGTCCATCGACGGCACACGAAAGGGCGGCACCATCATGCCGGGCTGCAGAACGCGGTTGTAGCCGGTGAGCTTGAGCAGCGGCAGCAGCCGCGGATGATCGTGCGATTCAGCGACGAATCGCGCGGTGTAGCTCTGCGCGCTCACGGTGTCGGCGGGCATGAAGGTCTCGGCCGCCGCAACGTAGAGATCGAACCGCTCGCCCGTATCGGACACCGCTGCCAGGCTGGCGTCGAAACGTTCCTTCACCATGGCCACCGCCGCGGGCGTGTTGAAGCGCGTCTGACCGGTGACCTGTCGCGCGGCCAGCAGCAGCACGCGACGGCGCATGACGTCATCCAGCTGCCAGAGCGGTGATCGCGGCGTGAACTGTTCCACGACGCGTGCACCGAGCGCCGGATGCACCTGACAGTCGGCGTCCGCGCGCAGGAAGCGATGCACCAGCCGGAGGCGTTCCGTGAGAGAGGTATCGGGCAGCACGGCGTCAGACGGGTTGCTTGGCGGCGCCTGCGCCGCGAGGATGCAGCGTTTCCGCGACGGCAACGCGAAGATCGAATCCAGCTGCGCGATGATCGGTGCCAGCGCGTGTGTGCCGACGACACGAAACGACGAGTTGCCGCCGACGGCCACCAGGCTCGAGTCGTACACCAGACGCACGTCCTGCCCGGGCCTGCCGATCAGGAGCCCATCGTACTCGCCATCAGGCGCCCAGCGATAACTGGTCGCGCCAGCCGGTGGCAGGTAGATGCGCGATGTGATGTCCACCACGCGATACGCGACCGTGTCGCGACGGGCGCGCAGCGTCCCGGCACGACGACCGTCAGCCGACGGCGTCAGCAAGACGGCCGGTGGCATGTCGGGCCGCGGCTTCTCGGCATCGGCGTCGCTGGCCACGCCGACGAGCGGACCTTTGGCAAGACCGGTCGGCAGGCCTGCCAGGGTGATGGCCACGGTCACCGACGTGGGCGCCGTCGATGGCACGGCACGCTCGAAGCCGACGTACCCGACGCCACCGGCGCGCAGGCGGAACGGTCCGCCGCCGGCGATCGCCACGCGAAACGCACCCGACGCGTCGACCCGGGCACGGACAGCGCGCGACTCGGCACGCATCGGCAGCAGCTCGACATCGGCGCGCACCGGGCGTCGGCCGTCGAAGCCGGTGAGTGTGCCGCTGATGATGGTGGAATCGGCCTGCGACGCGGCTGCCAGGTTGCGCGGAGCGCCGACACCGACGCCCAGCAGCGTCACACCCAGCAGTACGCGTGTGGAATTCGACAGGATCATTGCGGGGAATCTATCGGCGAAACCACATGGGACAGGGCCACAAGCACGAAGGGCCGCCCGCACCGGCGGACGGCCCTTCGTGGTACACCGCTGCCGGCTGCTCAGCGATCGACCAGCGCGATGAAGCGGAACGGCGCTCCGCCAACGTTGTTGTCGGCGGCGATGATCGTCCTCGCGCCGTTCGCCGGCAGCGCGACCGATGCGAGGTTGATCGCCACGTTGGCAGCCCTGGCAGCAGCCGCGGTGCCCGCCGGCACGACGCGCACCTGATACGTCCCCGCCGGTACCGACAGGTACGCCGACGCGCGCAGTGGCACGTTGGCGAGCGTCGGCGTGGCCAGCGCCAGATCGGCACCCACCGCTGTCACGAAGACGTCGACGTTGCCTGCGCTCGGCGCCAAGTGCACCACCCGCACACGCACGGCACCACTGGCAGGCACGGAGTTGGTGTCGGTGGTGATGAACGACGTGATTGCAGAAGCGCCAGTGCCGCCGGTGGCGTAGACGGAGTAGTCCACCGACGCTGCGACGGAGAGCGGGAAAGTCGCGACGGTGGTGTTGGTGTCGGCGGTGCGCTTCAGCACCAGCGAGCGGGAGCCGGTGAGGACCGGTGAGTAGATCGCGGTGTTCGGCGCGGCAAGTGTGGCAGGCGTCGCAGTGCCGTAGACCTGATTCACGTTCCACTGTACCTGCTCGAGATTCAGGTTTACGCGACCGCGTGTCGTATCCGTGATCAGGTTCACGAATCGGACACGGCCCGTCGGACCGGACGGTAGCAGCGACGTGCTGCCATCCGATGTGCCGCAGGCGGCCGCGACCAGCAGCACAGCGAATGCGGCCAGACCACTTCGTAGCGATCGACGCATGGGTTCCACGTGTCTAGTCATCAGGCGCTCGTTACTCACAGTGGGCATCCAGTGGGAAGGGGGCGCGGCTCCGTCGGATCGACGGGCACGTTGCCGTTGGCGTTGCGGTCGCCGATGGAGTACGGCATCCAGCAGCGCTGACCTCCGGTTGGCACGGCCGGCGCTGCGATGGGCCCGACGACCTGATTGCGACGCCGGGTGTCTTCCCAGCGCAGCCCGGTGCCATACAACTCGTACCGCCGCTGCCGGTAGATCTCATCCAGCAGCTGTGCATTCGACAACACGCCGGCGAGCGCTGTCAGGCACGCCTTGGGATCATCCACTCCTCGCCCACCAGTACAATCGACCCGCACCGAATCGACCGCAGCTCGGGCGCCGGCGGCGTCACCCTGTGCAAGTAACGCTTCGGCCTTGATCAGCAGCGCTTCGTCGGGGAAGAGCAGCGGAAGATTGGCCGTCGGCAAGGCGTAGCGACTGAAGCCGTCAAGGAGTGCGCCGATGCGACCGGTCACGGTCTGTGGTGACACGAAGTAGCCGAATCGCTGATCGGCGACGTCCATGCTCAGGCGCCACTGCCTGCGCGGTCCGATCCCATTGGTACCGCCAGTCACACCGCTGAACGGGTTCGTTGTCGGCGCAACGAACGTCACCTGTGAGAGCGAACTGCGGCTGACAAGATTTGCGGCAGCCAGCGCCGCTGCGTCGTCGCCTGCCATCCGGGCATATCGGGCGCGGTACATCTGGATCAGATTCGGCAGGCTGACGCCCGGTGTGAGCATCTCGGCATTGAAGATTGCCGATGGCACCGTGTCGGTGACAAGCCGTGCGGCGGTGTCGAGCAGCGCGCGGACGATGGGCAGTGCGACCGACCGTGTCACGTAGACCGGTTGCGTCGTGCCAAAGGTGCTGACCGGGATCCGCTGGTAGGTCTGCAACGCTTCACCAAGTGCTTCTGCCTTGATCGCGTAGGCCAGTGCCCGGAGCCCACTGCGCGTTCCGGGTTCAACGCCAGCCGCCACGAGCAGCGAGTCGCGCAACAGTTCATCCGCTGACCGCACCGTGCGATACACCGAGTTGAAGACCGCGTCGGCAATGCCCGTTCCCGGCGGAACGTTGCCCTGTTCGGCGTCACTGATGGACACCAGAGCGGCCGACGCACTGGCGAATTCGTCGGTCACCAGGCCGCTGGCGTACGCGAAACTGAAGTATGAAGTGGCAAACCGACCTTGCAAACCGGTCGCCAGCGTCGCCAGTGCGATACGCACCGGGGTTGCCTCGACCTTGTCGCGGCCCGGCTGGTTCGGGTTGGTGACATCGAGATTGCATCCAACGAGGAAGACGGCGGCAATCGCCACCGCGCTCTTGACAATGCGCATGGGTGATCGTCTCCGGTTCAGTAGGTGAAGCGCGCGCTGACGGACCAGACGCGCGGGATGGGATAGCCACCGAAGTCGAACCCGCGATCGGCCGCCGTGGTCTGGGCCGAGCCGAGACCACCGGCATTGGTGCCGAAGAGGTTGATCTCCGGGTCGTAACCGCTGTACTTCGTCCAGACGAAGAGATTGCGACCCGACACGGTCAGTTCGACCGGGCTGCGGAAGACGCGGCGAAGGTGCGACCAGTCGAGCGGATAGCTGAACGACAGTTCCCGCAGCTTGACGAAGCTGCCGTCCTCCACCCAGTACTCGAAGATGCCCTGCGTTCGTGCGTTGAATCCCGCCGGCAGTTTGCGTGGATCACCGAACGGCAGCAGTTCCCGCTCGAATTCGCGGCTGTTGCTGGCGATGCCGGCGTTCTGCGCGCGCGTGGAGAGGTTCATGACGTCGTTTCCGACGACGGCGTCGAACAGGGCGCGCACGCGCAGCTTGCCGCCGATGGTGACTTCGTTCAACAGGGACCCGAGCCAATCCGGATTCGGATCGCCGATGATCTTGTTCGCGGAGTCATTGCAGGCACCACCGCTGAGCGCCTGTCGGGCGGCGATATTCGCACCCATGTCGGCGGCGATGTTGCTGCGGCGATAGCGGCCCAAGGAATCCGTCAGGAATGCGCCGGTGAGGCAGTTGCGCGCCGCGTAGGAGCCGAAGAACACGCCCATCGGCTGCCCTTCCTCGACCCGATTCGGATAGCCGCCAGCGGACTGGAACGAGCGAACAAGGGGACCGCTGAAGCTCGGGTCGGAGAGCAGCAGCCGGTCGACCGTGTTGCGATTGCGGGTGTAGGTGACGGTCGATTCCCACCGCAGGTTCTTGCGATCAATTGGTGTGCCACGGACCAGCAGTTCGAATCCGCTGTTCGAGATATCGCCAATCGGGGCGAACGCGCGGGAGAAACCGGTGCTGGTGGCCAGAGGACGGAAGAACAGCAGGTTCTTGACCCGTCGGTCGTAGTACGTCGCCTCGAAGCCGGCACGACCGGACAAGATGCCGATGTCCGTCCCGACTTCGAACTCACGCGAGCGCTCGTCCTTCAGATCGGGATTGCCGAGCTGCGCGTCGCTCACGATGCCCGGGCGCCCGCCGAAGAACGTGCTCGAATAGGTGAAGTACTGGCTGTAGGCGTTGAGCAACCCCGGCTGACTGCCCGCCTCACCGTAGGCCGCGCGAATCCGTGCCTGATTGAGGAGCCCACTGCGCTGCGTGAGCAGTGAATAGGTCGCGCTCGCCTTCGGGAAGAGCTGGCAGCGCTGTGACGCGGCAAACACTGACGCACAGTCGCGACGCACTGCCGCGGTCAGGAACAGGCGATCATACAGTCCGACTTCCTCCTGCACATACAGGCCGAAGGTGCGCAGCTGGAAGTTCTGTTCGTTGGCCGCCTGCACGGCACCGACGTTCACTTGCTGACCGACGCCAAGGTTGTTCGACTGCGAGACGGTGATCGCCGTGCGCTGATCGGTGAAGTTCAGCCCGCCGGTGGTGCGGAAGGAGAAATCGTTGCCGGCATTCAGGGTGTGACTCGCGATCAGGTCCTGGTTGATGATGCGCGTGCCCTGAAAATTCGCCAACGCCTGACCGGTCGACAGCAGGTCGGTGCCGAGCACCGCGCCGCGCGGGATGAACTGCCGCTGCTCGAAGCCAGTGTTGTCGACGCCGACTGTGTAGTCCACCAGCACATCGGTGCGCGGCGTCCATGTCAGCTTGGTCGATCCGATGAAGCGATTGATGTTCTGCGGATTCTTGATGCGATCGATAGCGAGCAACGGATTCGTGCCAAGCGACGGCGGAAGTGGATAGACACCGCCGGTCGGCCGGAAATCGACATTTGTCGGGGCGAAGAACAACGAGCCCATGATGCCGTAGCTGTTCTGCTCGCCGAACGCCTGGATTTCGTTCCGGGTGCTGGTGAAGCTGGTGCTGAAGTTCGCCGACAGGTTCGGTAGCAGCTGTTGCTGCAGGTTCACCCGCGCGCTCTGACGACGGGATGACGTACTGCGAATGATGCCCTCATCCTGCAGATTCCCCGCACTGATGAAGTAGCGGGTCTGATCGTTGCCGCCTTCGACGCTCAGGTTCTGCTCGTAGGTCGGAGCGCGGCGGAAGATGTTGTCCTGATAGTCGTACCGCGCAAGGGGCAATCCGTTGTTGTCGAACGGGTACAGGTTGAATGGCTGCTGCTCACGCAATTCATTCTGCGCAAAGCGTGTCGTGAATGAGAATTGTGGTTTTCCGAGCGCGCCGCGCTTGGTGAAGATCTGCACCACCCCGTTGTTGGCACGGGACCCGTACAGCGCCGCCGCCGCCGCGCCACGGATGATCTCGACGCGTTCGATGTCGGCCGGGTTGATGTCGGCCAGGCGATTCTGCGGATTGGACCGGATGCCGAGGTCGGCAAGCTGGGCCGAGCCGTTGTCGACGATCATGCCGTCGACGATGTACAGCGGATCGGAGCCGGAGATGAAACTGTTGGTGCCGCGCAGCCGGACGGAGATGCCGCCGCCGCCGGGCCCGCCTGAGTTCTGCGAGATCTGGGCGCCCGCCAGTTTGCCCTGCAGTGCCTGATCGACGGTCACCGCTTGCGCCCGTGAGACGGTCGTCGAATCCACCGTCGCAATGCTGGTGCCGATCTTCCGCTTCTCGATCGGACCGGCCGTGCCCGTCACCACCACTTCCGACAGGTTGATCGCGCTCACCGACAACCGGACGTCAACCGTGGCGCTGGCGCCACCGACGACCTGGACGGTCCTGTTGACCGGCTGGAAACCGATTCGACGGATCTGCACCACCCGGGCCCCCGCCGGTACCGCCGTCAGCACATACTCACCTGATGTCTGGCTGAGCGTGCCGACCCGGGTCCCGACCACCTGAATCTGGGCGTCCGACAGTCCGCGGCCGGACGACGCCTCGGTAACTCTGCCGCGAATGGTGCCCGTAGCAGCTTGTGCCTGCAGCGCCAGCGGGAGGGCTGACAGCAGCCCCGCGGCACACCAGACACGGCGAACCCAAAGAGAGATCATGCACGTCCTCCGGACGAACAGAGCAGACGACCCCGGTGTGGACGGCGCGAATCGCCGGTCCGTGGTCAGAGCGCGTCAAGGTTACCTTCACTCAGCGGGCCGGGCAACGCGGGATGCCCTCGCCTGCAACCGACGGGGAGCGGCCGCCACGCCGTCGTCTGTCCTTGGGTGACCGAACCCCTGCCAGCGAAGTACTCAGAGCGCCTGCCCCCGCTCCGCGACCTGCCACATGCCTCAGCCTCTGCGCGCCCTGCACCTCGATCGCACGACCTCCGAGCCCCCGCCGGCCGCCGCTGACGTGCTGGCGCTGCGCGCGCGGGATGGCGAGGCCGGGGCGTTCACCGCGCTCGTGGAGCACATGCAGCCGCGAGCCCTGCGCTTCGCGGCGCAGATGACCGGCGCCAGTCGGGATGACGTCGATGACATCGTGCAGGATGCCTGGGTGCGCACCTATCGCGCGCTGCCTCGCTACGATGCCAGCCGGTCGTTCGAAAGCTGGTTCTTCACCATCCTGGCCAATTGCTGCCGCAGCCTGCGGGTCAAGCTCAGGCGCTGGCAGCTGCGGTCGCAGCCGCTCGATGACCAGATGAGCGCCGAGCTGATCGACCCCCTGATGGCCACCTCGACCCGAAGCGACGTGGCACGTGTGCAGCGGGCCCTGGCCACGCTGCCGGCGATGCAGCGCGAGACCTTTCTCCTGCACCACGTCGAAGGGTTCAGCTACGAAGAGATTGCCGAGATGACCGGCGTCGGCGTCTCGGCCAGCAAGATGCGCGCGAAACGCGCCATGGATGCCGTGCGCGCACTGCTTACGGAGGAACAGCTCGATGACTGATGCCATGAAGCCGCCGGGTGACCGGCTCGATGCCGCGCTGGCGGCGATGCGTGAACCGCCCGCCGTCCACCGCGACACCGTGGAGCGTGTCGCGGCCCGCGCGGTGCTGGCCAACGAACCCAGGGTACGGACCAACATCTGGACGCTCCGAGCCGCAGCGGCCATGGCGGTCGTGGTACTTGGCGCCGCAGCCCTTCGCCCGAATCAGTCGAGCGCGACACCCGACGCCGATCGTGCCGTGACAACGGTCGCTCCCGCGGCGGAGCTGGATCGTGCGATGACGATCACCCCCGTGATTGCCACCGGTGCCCGCCCGATCGTCTTCGAACTGAATGCGCCGGATGCACAGTCGGTGCAGGTGCTGGGCGATTTCAATCAGTGGTCGCGCGACGTGAACAGCATGGCACGCGGGAGCGACGGGCGCTGGCGGCTGACGACGATGCTGCCCCCCGGCCGCTATGTCTACGCCTTCCTGGTGGACGGTCGACGCTTCCAGCGCGATCCCGTGCGTGATGCCATCGAGGATCGGGACTTCGGCGTCACCGGCTCGGAACTGGTCGTCGGCGAGGCCCCGTGATGCAACGCCTGTCGTCGATTGCGGCAGCGGTGCTGTTCGCGCTTCCGGCCGGTGCGCAAACCACCGCATCGGACGTCGACCGGGCGGCGCAGGAGCGGATCGAGATCATCCTCCGGGATTTCGATCGCCGCGGCCTGCCCACAGACCTGCTCCGCGCCAAGGTGGCTGAGGGCACGGCCAAGGGCGCGACGCAGACCCGGATCGCCGATGCCATCGCGCTGCTGGCGGCGCGTGTGGACTCGGTCGCCCGGTTGCTCGCGCCTGCCGTCTCGGGGCCCGAGTTACACGCCGGCGCCGAAGCGCTGGCCGTCGGGGTGTCGGGTCCGTCGTTGCGCACGTTGCGCATGGCGGCTGGCCGCCGGTCGGCGGAACCGTACTTCCTGTTCGTCATTCGCCTCGTGCGCCGCGGTGTGTCGCAGGATCAGGCGATGCGGGCCGCGCGGCAGCTCATCGATCGACAGGTGGCGGGAAACACGCTGCTCGCCATCGCCGACGATCTGGCGCGCGACGTGGCCAGTGGCGCGTCACCCGACGCGGCGTTGAACGATCGCATGACGCGGCTGATCGGTGGCTTCGGGCCGACCGCGGGGGCGACTGCCGATGGCCCCGCCCGGGGACCGGGTATCGCGAACACCGGCGCGAAGCCCTGACATGCCGCGCACGATCGGGATCGTGCGGACGCAGGTCCTGGCGGTCATCGCCGCGCTGGCCGCCGGCTCTCTGGCCGCCGGCGGGCTGACCGCGCAGTCGCGCGCCCGCATCAGCGGCAGCATCGAGACGGGCGCCGCCGCCATCGAACAGCCACTCGTGCGCAGCGGCGCCGCCTTCTACCTCTCGCCGGGCGCGCAACTCACCGCGCGCGACATGACGATCGGTGGCGACGCCGTCTTCGCCACGGGGACCCCGATCTGGCGATCATTTCTTGGCAGCGGGCATATCCGCTCGCCCGCGGTGAGAAACGTGCGGTTGCTTGGCGGCGCACAACTGCTGAAGACCACCGGACTGTTGCCCACACTGCACGGCGATCTCGGCGCGGAGTGGCGCGGTGGCTCGAACGCCACCTCGGTGTCGGTGCGCGCGCGCGCCGGGCATCTGCGCTATGCGGGCGAGGGATGGAACGACATGGATCTCGGCCTGAGCACGGTGCACAGTCGTGGTTCTCTGCTGTTCGCCGCCGATGCCGTGTTTTCCGGCGCCCGGCGACCCGATGCCCTGCGGCAACAGCTTGGGTTCGAGTCGGTGGCCAGCGTCGGCACCGGTGTGCAGACACTCGACGTCACGCCTCGGATGATCTGGGAGCGTGGCCGATTGCGCACCGATGCATCGCTGGCACTGCGGATGGTCGAACGCGGTGTGAGCGGAACGCGAGCGGGCCCGCAACTCTCGTTCACGTTCCAGACCTCGCGCGGCTTCTCGCTCTTCGTCGGCGGGGCGCAGCGGCTGCCCGATGCGCGGTCCGGAATTCCATCGGGGCGCACCGCACTCCTCGGCATGCGACTGAGCGGTGCGCAACTGCTGCGCAAGCCCGCGCCAGTGCGGCGGAACGGCCCCTCACTGCTGATCGTCAACGGTGTGCTCATGCTCGACGCCGAGCATGCGCTGGCTGACCGCGCCGCACTGCGCGGCGACTTCACCGAGTGGCAGACGCGCGAGTGTAAACCGAGTGCAGGCCGTCGCTTCGAATGTGGTGCCGCACCTCGTGCGGGCACCTGGCGTGTGGCGGTCCGGTTGAACGATGGCCCGTGGCAGCAGCCCGGCAATCTGGCGTCGGCGGCGGATGACTTCGGATCAGTCGATGGCGTGCTGATGACTGGCGGCAAGCCGTAGCCAACCGTGCGCCGTCAGCGTGCTGCCACGAGCGAACTGCGCAGGCTGCGCCCGGCCTGACCACGGCTCCGCTGTCCATCGCGAAGCGTGACATGCCCGTTGACGATCACCAGCGAGATCCCGACGGGATATTGGAACGGCCGCTCGAACGTCGCCGTATCGGCGATCGTCGATGGATCGAACACGACCACGTCCGCCGCAGTGCCTACGGCCAGTCGCCCCCGGTCTGCCAGACGCACACGATCGGCGGGCAGCGACGTCATCTTCCGGATCGCCTCGGCCAACGTGAAGACCTTGCGCTCGCGCACATACCGGCCCAGCACCCGAGGAAAACTGCCGAAGCCGCGTGGATGCGGACTGCCACGTCGCGTCGGCCCGTCGAGCGCGAACGCGCCGCCATCGCTGCAGACCATCCCGAGCGGATGTGCAAGAATCCGTTCGAGATTCTCTTCGCGCATCGCGAAGCCAGCCATGTCAACGCGCCCGCGATTCCGCTCCAGCAGCGCGACCATCGCCGGATACGGGTCCCGGCCGATGCTCCGCGCCCACGCGCCCAGTCGTTTGCCCTGCACGTCGCGGTCCGCCGGTGATGGGACGGCGGTGATCTGGACGTTGTCCCAGCCACCGATCAGTTCGACCTTGGCCAGGGTTTCGCGTTCGATCTTCGTCGCGGTGGGCTGATCGCGCAGTCGCGCCAGAAATGCCGCCGTGCCACCATCGCGGCTCCAGACCGGGAAGAGATTGGTGAGGCCGGTGGCATACGCGAGATAGGGATAGCGGTCGAACGCCACGTCGATGCCCTCGCGCCGCGCTGCCTCGATCTGGTCGAACGCAGCCTGCAGCCGCGACCAGTTGCGCGGTCCCTGTGTCTTCAGGTGCGAGATCTGCAGGCGGCAGCCCGCACCGCGTGCGACGGCAATCGACTCGGCGATTGCATCGAGCAACCGATCATCCTCATTCCGCATGTGCGTGGCATACGGAAGCCCTCGCGCTGCGAGCGGCCGGCACAGCGCGATGAGTTCGTCCGGTCGTGCGAACGCACCTGGCGTGTACTCCAACCCGGAGCTGGCACCACACGCACCATCGGCGATCGCACGCTGCACCATCGCCACCATCTCGCGCAGTTCAGCTGCGGTGGCGGGTCGATCGCCCGTGCCGACGATCTCACTGCGGACACTGCCAAGGCCGATCATCGAAGCGACGTTCACGCCGGGCTTGCGCTTGCCTATCGTCGCAAACATGGCCGAAAATCCGTTGGCCGCACTGCCCGTTGCGCGTGAACTTCCGTCGGCGCCGACGACGATGGTGGTGATTCCCTGCCGGATCACCGACTCGGCGCGCGGATCAGCGGCCAGCGAGGCATCGCCGTGCGAGTGGATGTCGATGAATCCCGGGGCGACCGCCAGCCCTCGCACATCGATCTCGGTCGTGCCGGACTGCGGCAACGCGGGACCGATCGCGGTGATGCGGTCGGCGGTGATGGCGACATCGGCGGTCCGTGCGTCAGCCCCGGTGCCGTCGAAGACGCTGCCACCGCGGAGGATGAGATCGGCGGTCGCTGGCCGCTGCCGGATGCTGGGCTGCGTTCTGGCCGCGAACGCAGCGACCATGGTCCCGGCCGACGCCAGAAATGCCCGTCGTGATCCGCCGACCGCCGCGTCGCGATGGCTGGCGGTGTTCGTAGCCGGCGACTCGCCGTCAGGAGCCGGCAGGTCGCGATCCGACCTCACTCCTTCTTCACGTCGTCGAACTCCAGCTGGTAGATGTCTTCGATGTGCGTGCCTGGCGGCAGCATCAGCAGGTCGTTGATGTAGCCGGTGTGCAGATCGTACACCCATCCATGCAGATGGATGTCGTGACCGGTCTGCCAGGCGTGTTGCACGAACGACGTTTCTGCCAGCTTCCAGACCTGTTCCTGGACGTTCAGTTCGACCAGCCGGCGCAGGCGGCGCTCGGGGTCCGCCAGCCCGTCGAGCTCATGGCGATGGATCCGGTAGACATCCTTGATGTTGCGCAACCACTTGTTGATCAGGCCGAGGTGCTTGTGAGAGAGTGCGTTCCGCACGCCGCCGCACCCGTAATGCCCGCAGACGATGATGTGCTTCACCTTCAGCACCTCCACCGCATACTGCAGCACGCTGAGCATGTTGAAATCGGTGTGGATCACCTGATTCGCGATGTTGCGGTGCACGAACAGCTCGCCGGGCTCGGTCCCGGTCACGTCCTCAGCAGGCACGCGACTGTCGGAACACCCGATCCAGAGGAAGTCCGGCTTCTGGTCGTCGGCCATGCGCAGAAAGTAGTCGTCACGGACGTTGAGCTTGTCCTGCACCCAGGCCTTGTTGGCCAGGAGCAGCTTCTTATACGACTCCATTCGTCCGTCTCCGCTTGCGGTAGGATTGCGACTTGTTGTGGAACTGCTTGAACTCGATCGAGATCTGCTTGTGTCGCGCCCCCTCCGTGAAGTCACCGATCACGTCGTACAGGTCGTTGTCGATGAAGATGGCCCGCGTACCGTCGACAATCAGACTCGATTGCGGGGGCAGCGATGCCAGCTTGGTCTTCAGCTCGGACTTGTTGACGAAGGACGCGTCCTTGTTGAATCGCAGCAGATACATCTCGTTTTGGCTGACCAGCGTGAATGCCGAGTGGTGATTGGTCCGGATCACGAAGATCACGCCGAAGACCACCCCGATCAGCACGCCGAGCAGCAGGTCGGTGAAGACGATCGCGACCACCGTCACGATGAAGGGAATGAACTGATCGAGGCCGGCCTTCCATGAATCGCGGTACAGCGCCGGCTTGGTGAGCTTGTACCCGACCATCAGCAGCACTGCCGCCAGGCTGGCCAGTGGGATGCGGTTCAACACTCCAGGAATCAGCACCACGCACACCAGCAACAGCAGACCGTGAATGAACGCGGACCAGCGCGTCCGGGCGCCGGCGTAGACGTTGGCCGAACTCCGCACGATCACCGCCGTCACCGGCAGCCCGCCAAGCAAGCCGGCGGCGATGTTCCCGACGCCTTGCGCCATCAGTTCGCGGTCCGGATCGGAGATGCGGCGCTGCGGATCCAGCTTGTCCGAGGCCTCGAGCGAGAGCAGCGACTCGATGCTGGCCACGATCG
This sequence comes from Gemmatimonadaceae bacterium, assembly GCA_031374935.1. Lineage (GTDB taxonomy): Bacteria > Gemmatimonadota > Gemmatimonadetes > Gemmatimonadales > Gemmatimonadaceae > JACMLX01. The sequence goes on from JANMHB010000183.1 coordinate 78,034, forward strand.
CCAGCGTCAGGCCGGTCGAATAGATGCGCCGGTCGTTCCATCGCGACCAGTCCGGACTCGCGAGCTGCGCCAGCAGGTCGGCGGGCCCCCCCACCGGCAGCGTGACCAGATGGCCGTCCTCGGCGCGCAGGAAGAACTCCGGCGAGACGGCGCGGAACAGTTCGTTCAGCGTGATGCCGACCGCCACGACGATCAGGGCACCGGGCACCATCGCGAGCGACTTGCGCGACTTCACCCACGACGATTCCCAGGCCAGCAGGATGGCGAGTGAGACCAATGAAACGACGATCGCCTCGCCATTCGCCGAGCTCACCGCGTCCGCGATGTCCGAGAGCGTGGTCGACGCACCGTCCGCCGACCGGAAGAAATCGAAGTCACCCTCGTAGCCCTTGTCGCGGCCAAGCGCGTGCGGAATCTGCTTGAGGATGATGACGACGCCGATGGCCGCCAGCATCCCCTTGATGACGGCGTTTGGCACGTAGTTGGCAATGCTGCCGGCGCGCAGCACACCAAACAGCACCTGCGCCACGCCCGCCACCAGCACCGCCAGCAGGAAGGCCGGAAACGATCCCAGCGACTGAATCGCGGTGGCAACGATCACGGCCAATCCCGCGGCTGGTCCGCTCACGCTCACCGACGACGACGACAGCAGCGAGACGATCAGCCCACCGATCACGCCCGCGATCACACCAGAGAACAGCGGTGCGCCTGAGGCGAGGGCGATACCGAGGCAGAGCGGCAGTGCAACCAGAAAGACGACCAGCCCGGCCGGCGCATCGTGCGCGACAGACATCCGGCCAAGGGGGTGGGAAGCAGGCGATTCGCGATCAGGGGGCATGCGTGTTCGCTGGAGAGGAGAACCTTGTGCCGTGGAATGGCCAGGGGTAAACGTACACGCCCCGGTTACCCTTGGTGGAGCCGGCTGCCGCCGTGACGCTGACACGCCCCCCTGCACCATCCCCTGGCCGACAGCCGTGAATCGACGAGACTTTCTCCGACAGAGCGCCGCGATGACCGCGGTGCCACTCGTCCTCCGCGACGCGGCGCCGCGCAGCCTGCACATCGACGGGGCGCGACTCAACGGCTGGCTGACCGCATTCGACGCGATTGGCCGCACGGCAGGCGGAATCAATCGCGTGGCGTACTCGGATGCCGACCTCGCGGGACGCTCCTTCACGCTGGACCTCCTGCGACAGGCAGGTCTGACGCCACGAATCGATGCCGCTGGCAACATTTTCGCGCGAGTGGCAGGCACGAGCAGTTCCCTGGCCCCGATCCTGATCGGCTCCCACGTGGACTCCGTCACGAACGGCGGGAACTTCGACGGGCCGGTCGGCAGCTTCGGGGCGATCGAAGTCGGGCGGACGCTGCTCGAGCGGCGGATCCGCCTGCGCCACCCCGTGGATGTGGTGATCTGGCAGAATGAGGAAGGCGGGACCATCGGCAGCAAGCTGGCGATCGGAGCCCTGACGGACGCGGACCTCGATCGAACGGCGCGATCCGGCAAGACGCTCCGCGAGGGCATCGGCCTGACGGGCGGCAATGTCGCGCAGCTCGCCACCGCAGTGAAGCAACGCGGTGACATCGCCTGCTACCTCGAGCTCCACATCGAGCAGGGTGGCATCCTGGAGAAAGCGGGGCTGCAGATCGGCATCGTCGAAGGCATCGTCGGGTTGCGATGGACCGAGGTCACGATCACTGGTGCAGCGAATCACGCCGGCGCCACCCCGATGGATCAGCGGCAGGATGCGGTGCTCGCGGCAGCGAAGTTCACCGTCGCGATCAACGATGCCATCCGCGGAGTTCCGGGACGTCAGGTGGCGACGGTCGGGCGCGCTGTAGTCTCGCCGAACACCACCAACATCATCGCTGGCGAGGTCGTGATGACCATCGATCTTCGCGATCTCGACGAGGCTCGGCTGGTGCAGTTCAATGCCACGTTCGAGGCGCTGGGGCGCGAGATTGGACTGGCAACGCACACGACATTCGCGTTCCGCGCCCTCGTGAACAGCGAACCCGCGATTGCCGACCCGCGGGTGATGCAGTGGATCACGGCGAGCACGGATGGTCTGGGGCTCAGCCACATGCGAATGCCGAGTGGCGCGGGCCACGATGCGCAGGAAATCGCACGGATCGCGCCCATGGGCATGATCTTCATTCCAAGCGTGGGCGGCATCAGTCATTCGCCGCGCGAGTTCTCGCGGCCGGAGGACATCACGAAGGGCGCTGATGTGCTGCTGAACGCAGTACTGGCCGCCGATCAGGGCTGACGCCAGCACCCGGATCATCGCGTCAGGCTAGGCGGGTGCGATGATCTCCTTGCCCCGACGATAGGCCCGCACACCGGCGGTCGTGTCCTGCATCAGCAGCAGCGCGTCGGACCGTCCGAACTGCCGCATCAGGTCCAGCATCATCGGCGCCTCGCCACTCCAGGGATATCCGAACACGACGTCGAAGTCGTCGAGCGCCATGCCCAGCTCGAGATACCCTGATGCCCCTTCGCCCGTGGTGGCGGAAAACTCGTTGGCGACGGGCGACCGCCACCGGTAGCCCGCTGGCAGAAAGCTTCCGGTCACGAAGCGCGCCCGCGAATCAAATCGGGTGGCCAGGCGCTCGGCCGACCGGACGAGCGTCGCGTCGATCTCGATACCGAACGCCTCAAACCCGAGGAGGTCGGCCATGATCGTGATGACGCCGGTCGCGGATCCCCACTCCAGGAATCGGGCGCCGGGTGCCCGGAACCGGACCAGCGCCGCACGCACCTGCTCGTAGTCTGCCGCCACGAACGGATGGAACTCGCGGTCACGGACACGCCGGTCGAATTCATCGAACAGCGCCCAGCCCTCGGCGCAGAGTGCGTCGAGCCGTTGCTCCAGCGTCGCGTCGCGTCCCTGACTTTCCATCGACATGTCATACCATCCATTCGTGGCAGGGCCAGTTCCGAACCGGCGGGTAAGTTACGCGGAGTGCGCCGCAGGGCCCCTTCCGGCCTGTCGAACGCAGCGCCACGTCCCCCTCCGCCTTGCCGACTGATCCGATGCTCCGAATTGTGCGCGCACTGCTGGTGCTTGTTTTGATTCTTTCGGCCGGCGTGGCCGGCAGCTATGTCCTGCGCAATCCCGAGACGGCGACACTCGATGACGCCGCACGGCGCGGCGCCCCCGGTCGGTTCGTAACCCTCACCGATGGCGTGACGCACTTCGACGTCAGCGGACCCGACTCTGGCCGCGTGGCCGTCCTGGTCCACGGCTTCTCCGTACCGTACTACATCTGGGACTCCACCAGCGTGGCACTGGCGTCCGCCGGCTACCGCGTCATCCGGTACGATGTCTTTGGCCGCGGCCTCTCGGATCGACCGGACGTGGCGTACGATGGCACGCTGTATGATCGCCAGCTCTCGGAGTTGCTCGATTCGTTGCAGGTGCGCGGTCCGATCGACCTGATGGGGCTGTCATATGGGGGCTTCGTCACGGGCCACTTCACTACCAAGCACCCCGCACGGGTTCGGACGCTGACGCTGATCGACCCCGTCGCCGTTGCGCCGGTAGTACCAGCCATCCTCACGACACCTGTGGTTGGCGCATGGTTCTGGCAGGTGATGCAGGCGCCGAACGCTGCCGACGGCCAGTTGGCCGACTTCCTGCACCCCGACCGCTGGCCGGACTGGATCGATCGCTATCGGCCGCAGATGCGGTATCGCGGGTTCGGGCGCGCGCTCCGACGATCGGCCATCACCGCCTCGCGCACAGACTACCCGGCGCACTACGCCGCCGTCGGCGCGACCCGCATTCCAGTGCTGCTGATCTGGGGCAAACAGGACTCGACGGTGAGCGTCGTGCACTCGAGCGTTGTGCGAAATGGGATCCCCGACATCGAGTACTTCGTCGTCGATTCGGCGGGGCATCTCCCGCACATGGAGCAGGCCGTGGCCGTGCGTACGCGAATGCTGGATTTTCTCGCGGCGCACCCAGGGGCGTCGACAGCACACTGAGCCGGTCCCTGCGAACGGCGTGGAGCAGGTGGGGTGGTGCGGCCGGCGCGACATGAGCCACGGCCACCCGAACCGGTCATCAAGTGGCCCGTCGTGAGTGCCGACATTCGAAAGGGCTTTCCCGTGCCATCGGGACGAACGGACCCTTACACCCGGCAACATCCCGATGCGTGCCTTCTTTTCCGGCCTCCGAGGAAAACTGATTGTTGCGTCAGGACTTCCCCTCCTGATCGCGACCGTCTTCGCCAGCTTCGTCCTCGTCACACAGTACGGGCGCTGGACCGAGGGCAAGCGGCTCGAGGGCATCGCACGGCTGACGCGGGCGACGACCGTGCTGACTCATGAAATCCAGATGGAGCGAGGGCTCTCGGGCACGTACATCGCGAGCGGCGGGACACAATTCGCGATCGAACTCTCCGCCCAGCGGCAACGCGCTGACAGCGCACGCGACGAGTACCGTGCCGCGATGGCGACGACGCGCATCCCCGCACTTGCGCCAACGGCTGTCCGCATCGAGCGCGCCATCGACAGTGTCGCGCTCACGCGCGCCTCGGTCGACGCGCGCGATGTGACCTCTGAGCAGGTCCTGGCTCGGTACTCGGCCAGTGTGGCGCATATCATGGAGGGAGTACTCGACTACTCGTCAGACGTCACGGACTCTGAAGCGCGAACTTCGCTGCGTCAGATCGATGCCATAGGCCAGTGGAAGGAATGGACGACGCGCGAACGCGGGACGCTGGCAGCCGCGCTCACGTCCGGTTCATTTTCAGGCACTTCGTTGTACAGGACATGGATTACGACATTGACGGGCCAGCAGATTGCCGTGGCGCAGCTGCGCCACGAATCCGCTGGCGCACTTGCGGGCGAACTCTCCGCGATCGCCGACGCGCCGGAATCGAAGCGCATCGACGAAATCCGTGCGCTGGCAGACGCCGGCGCCACCGGCGCTCCGATCGCCGCCAGTGCGTCGGACTGGTGGGCCGCCAAGACTGCCGTGATCGAGCGGCAACGGTCCCTCGAGCAGGCAGTCACCGACACGGTCGCAGCGCGTGCCCAGCGGGCCTCGCGTTCGGCGTTGACGACGCTGCTGCTCGTGCTCATCGCCAGCGTCGCCGTACTCCTCGTCTCGATCGCAGCTGCGACCCAGACGATTCGCAACGTACTCCGTGTGACGTTTCGCGTCACGAAGCGGGCGCAGCAAGTTCAGTCACAGCTGCTCATGTCGATTCAGGACGTCCTCACCCGACTCTCGCGGGGAGAGTTCGACGGGGCGATCGATGACAACATTCCATTGCTTGACATCACATCCACCGACGAACTCGGCGTCATGGCTGGGAGTCTCGACGGGATGATCACGGCATCACGCGGGACGGGAGTCGCCGTGTCACTGGTGCAGGAGACGATGCGGTCGCTCGTGCAGACCAGTCGGCAGATGGCCGACGCCGCGGTGGCCGGCGTGCTCACCGTGCGAGCCGATCCGAACAAGTTCGAGGGAGAGTTCCGCCAGCTGGTGGAGGAACTCAACCGGATGCTCGACGGCATCGAACGGCCGCTCACCGAAGCACGGGTCGCCCTCGAAGGGATGGCGAATCGTGACCTCGAGGTCCGGGTGCGGGGCGCGTACGAGGGCGACTACGCCAGCATCGCGGTCTCGGTCAACACCGCCGCCGAACAACTGTCGGTCGCGATGCGCCAGGTGCGGCAGTCGGTGAATCAGGTGGCCGATGCGTCAGAGCACATCGCCGCCACCAGTGAAACGCTGGCGCACAACGCGCAGCGCCAGGCGGGCGCCATCGAATCGGTGGATCACGCGGCGCGCGACCTCGCGCAGACCGCGGAACGCGTGGCGCGCAGTGCGGCCGAGGTGACCACGCTGGCGACCGCGGCACGCGGCAACGTGGAGGACGGTACCAGAGTGATCCAACAGCTGGGCGAAGCCATCTCGCGCATCAAGGAATCCAGCGACGCCACCAGCAAGGTCGTCAAGACCATCGACGAAATCGCATTTCAGACCAACCTGCTCGCGCTGAACGCCGCCGTCGAGGCGGCGCGCGCCGGCGACGCCGGTCGCGGATTCGCGGTCGTCGCGGAAGAAGTTCGCGCACTTGCACTGCGCAGCGCCGAAGCGGCACGCAGCACGAACGCGATGATCGACGCCGCCGTGCGGGACGCGGACGAGGGCGTCACGCTGCGCGACGACGTGCAGCGCGTACTGGCAGCGATCGCGAGCGCGGTGGAACGCGTGGACGAAACCGCCGCCAGCATGACGATGGAAATCACCACACAACGCGATCAGGTGCGGGAGATCAGCGGCAGCATGAGTGAGCTCAACGCCCTGGCCCAGTCAGTGGCGGCCGGCGCCGAGGAAGGCGCATCGGGTGCGGAAGAAATGCGTGCGCAGGCAGCGAAGCTCGGCGAGGCAGCCGAAGGGTTCAGGACGCGCGACTGGGAGGCACGTGAACAGCGTGGGCCGGCGCCAGCATGGGGCATGACCACACGGCCGCCGGCGTCGCGCGCGCAGCCCCCCGCAGCACAGACTGCCGCGCCGCTGCTCGCCGGGGTGTGAGCCGCCGGTGGATGCCGAGGTCCGTCAGAGAAACACCGCGATCTCGTCGAGCGCCTTGCGGCGCAACGCGGGCACCTCGACACCGATCGCCGGATACCCGACCACCAGGTTCAGAAAGGGTCGTTCGTTCGTCGGACGGCCCAGGATCTCATTCAGAAAACCCATCGGGCTCGGCGTATGCGTCAACATCGCCAGGCCGGCATGGTGTAAGGCGGCGATCAGGAAGCCGGTCGCAATCCCGACGGATTCCTGCACGTAGTAGTGCTTCACCTTCTCGCCATCCGCCGTGAGACCGAAGCTTTCCGCGAACACCACGATCAGGTAGGGGGCGATCTCCAGGAACGCCTTGTTCTCGTCGGTACCGAGCGGCGCCAGCGCCTGCAGCCAGTCCGGTGGTGCACGATGCGTGTAGAACTCATGCTCTTCCCGCTCGGCGTCGATCCGGACCCGACGCTTGATCGACGCGTCACTGACCACGACGAACCGCCACGGCTGCTGGTGCGCACCACTCGGTGCCGTGCCTGCCGATCGGATGCAATTCTCGATGACGTCCACTGGCACCGGCCGATCCGAGAAGGTGCGCACAGTGCGTCGGCGATCTGCATTGGCGTAGAACTCCGCGGCGCGCTGACGCATCTCGGACTCCGGGTAGTCGCGATACGACGGGAGCGGGATGAACTCTGGCATTGATGGCGTAGTGACAGGAAGGTGTGACGGCGCAGGCAGCGGCTGCGCTACGGAGCCGGTGACGACTTCCGCGTGGTCGTGACTGCCGCGGCAAGCCACACGGCCGATGACGTGACGACGATGTCGCTCGGCCGTACGTCGAGCGCGACATCCGCTCCGTCCATCGGCACGATCCGCTGCACGGCCACCGGCAGGTTGATCGCGCGGAAGAATCGCTGTGGGATTTTCACCATGAATCCCCGCGCGACCAGCCCCTGGATTCGCGCGCTGACGTCGGCACGTCTGATCGCGACACCGCACAGGCCGCCGCGCGTGGCCAGGATCGAGTCGAGCGCCGCCACCGATGCCCGCGACGGATCGATCATCAGCCGGATCCTGAGCTCCGGAAAGTCCGGATCTGCCTTGAGCACGCCATCGACCGCGCTCAGAACGATCCGGCCGCGCGCCAGGTAGTTCGCGGCCCGAACCTGCCCGGTGACGACATGCGCCATGGACATCTCGCCACACACTGGCCCCGCCAGACCCTTCGATACCCAGTCGAGCGTGATGCGCGCGACACCGGTGCCGCTCGCCAGATGCACCGGCACGTCCATGCGGATGGTACTGCCGCCGAAGGTCAGCCGCGGTGCATCGGGCTTGAGGCGCCCACGAACACTGTCGAGCACGATGGCCAGTTCGTACGCGCCAACCGTGCGTCGGCCAAACAGGCCAAGTCGCGCCGTGACGTCACCCTGCTTCCGCACGCGCATGCGCGGCAGCCGAAGCACCACGTCGTGAAACCAGCCGGTCACCACACGCTGCACCATCGCGTCAACGAACGGTGTCGGCAACCCGATCACCACGTCTCCCGCCGGGCGTTGATCGAGCAGGTCACTCAGGGACGCCGCGTCATACACCATGGCGCGCAACGAATCCCGCTGCCGCGTGAGCAGCGCGATCTCACGCGTGACGGTCGCTGGATCTTCGCGCTCCCAGCGTGGTCGGAACCGCAGCGTGACGACGCCGAAGGCCAGGACTGACCCGCAGACCGCCGCCGCGATCGCCGTCCGGATCCACGGCTTCATGGCGCAGCTCCAGCCGTGTCGCGTTGCGTCGGCGCAAACGCACCAAGTGCAACATGCAGTACAACCCAGAGCCGGTTCTGGAAGGCGATCACGCGTGCCACGTCGACCGTCATTGGCGCCTGACTGGGTTCGATCGACAGGGCCCCCTCCGGACCAAAGCCGGGCAATTGCATCTGCTGATCCAGTCGCACGGGCAGCGCGACTGATGGCAGGCTGCTGGTGAGCTCGGGCAGGCTCCGCTCGACGATCGTCTGCAGGACGTTGATCACCACCGCGTCGAACGCGGCCGGTGCCCCGGCGGGTGTGTTCAGCTCGACATCGTCGATGCTGATCCGGGCACGAAGTTCCTGCGTCTTGTCAACAACCAACCGGTCGATGGCGCCGCGCAGAAATACCGCGGCGGACACCCGGGGGAATCGGCCACGACGCACCTCGCCGCGAATGTCGACACGCGCGACGTTGGCTCGAAAGACGACGTTCGCCCCCGTCAGCGTGACGATCAGCTTGTTCTGCAGTTCGACCGTGATGGGAAACGAGGTCGCGATCAGTTCGCGCAGCAGTGTGTCGCTCACGGTGACGATCACCTCGTGTTCGCGGTCCATCAGCGTGCCGGGTTCGAACTTGCGCAGTGCCTGGAACCCGGCCACTTCACGCCGCAACTGGTCGCGCTCGACCACCCGGGCGCGCGTCGCCGGATCAGCCGGGCTGCACGCGCTGCCGAGCAACGCGAGCAGCAGCAGCAGGCGTTTCATGCGTCACGGTCCAACGAGGCGGATATCGCAGCCTCCTGCGCCGTGCGTGCCGGAAATGCGAGGCGGCGAACTGCCGTCGTCAGCGGAATCGCCAGCAACCCGCCGGTCGGCCCGAGGACAAACGCCCAGAACAGCACCGAGGCGAACATCACGAAGGGGCCAAGATCGAACCCTTCCTTCATGAAGCGCGGCTTGATCACGTTGTCGACGACGTTGTTGAGCACGACGAACAGCGCGATCAGCAGTGCGGTGCGAGTGCCACCGAATTCGAGCAACGTCAGCGCGGCTGGCGGAATCATCGACAGCGCGAACCCGATTCCAGGCACAAAACTCAACACCAGCGCGACGATCGCCCACAGCACCGGCAGATCGGTCCCGATCAGGATCATCACCAACCAGACTGCGACCGCGTAGATGACACCAGTCAGCATCGTGATCCAGACATACTGCTGCACGTCGCTGGCCATGGCATCGAACCGGTGCTGCCAGGTGCGCGCCTCCGCCTTCTCGGCGCGCTGCCTGCCACGGCGGCGCCAGAACGCGCTCGACTCGATCAGCAAAAAGACGGAGAGCATCACGATCAACAAGGCTTCGCTCATCGCCCCGCCCACGCCTTGCGCGAGGCTCGAGGCCATCCCGATGACCTTCGCGGGATTGACCAGCTGCAGCAGCTTCGATGTCGACGCATCGATCCCTCGCGCATCGAGCCACGCCACCCCGGACGAGACCAGCGCCGTCAGCCGGTCCTGATAGCGCGGCACCGTGTCGACCAGCGCCTTGCCGGCGTAGCCGAGCAGCACGACGAACGCGAGCAGCGCGAGGACCACGGTGAGGGCCGTGACCCCCATCGCCCACCCACGCGGAACCCCTCGCCGACGCAGCCGCTCCTGCAGTGGCGCGGCGCACGCCACCACCACGCCCGCCATCAGCAACGGATCGAGCACGCCAGCCGCGGAACGGAGGCCGCCGATGATCACGACGACCGCCGCTGCGCTGACCAGGAAGCGGAACCGTTCTTCAGAGGTGACAGTGTCGAGCATCAGATCCCTGGTAGCCGGGTTTCAGAAGGCGAGTCGCTCAGTGGCGATGCCCTCCAAGGTCGATCGACGTGCCCTGCCCCGTCTCGACGGCACGCTGGTAGATGTGGCGCAGCGCCGCAACATCCTCGACCGCGAGGCCCAGCGACTTGAACACCGTGATCTCCGCCGTCGTGGACCGCCCCTGATGCGTGCCATTCACCACCTCGCCCAGTTCGGCGATGAGATGTTGCGCGGTGATCACCCCCTCAGCCAGCGGAATCAGGAAGTCGCCCGATTCCGCCAGCACCGATTCGCGCCGATCCGCGTAGAACCGCGACTTCACGATCGCTTCGCTGTCGAGTTCTCTGGCGTCCCGGATCGACGCACCGACGGCGTTGACGTGCGTTCCGGGCGCGAGCCACCGCCCTTCCAGCACCGGCGTGCGTGACGCCGTGATCGTGCAGATCACGTCGGCGCTCGAAATCGCCGCCTCGACCGATTCGCACAGCGTGACCTCCACGTCGAGTGCCGCGCTCGCTCGCTCGGCCAGTTGATGCGCGCGCCCGCCAGCCGATGTACCGGAACGACTCCAGACGCGCACACGGCGGATCGGCCGAACGGCGCAAACCGCCTCGATGTGCGGCAGCGCCAGCACCCCGGCGCCAAGAACGGCCAGTGTGCTCGCGTCGTCCCGCGCGAGGTGGCGCGTTGCGAGCCCGGACACCGCCGATGTGCGAATCGCGGTAATGCTCGAGGCGTCAGCGATGGCCAGCAGCTGGCCGTGCTCACCGTCGAACAGCAGCACCACGCCGATGTGTGAATCCAAGGGCGTGGCGTCATTCCCCGGAAACACGGCGATCACCTTGGCCCCGATCGCGGCCTGCGGGCCCCCGCCGAGAATCGCGGGCATGCTGAGAAACGCGTTGCGTGTATCGCCCAGTCGGAGCACGGTCCGAAGCGGGAGGACGGCGTCGCCCGCAGCAACGGCGCGGAGCGCATCCGCCATGACGTCGATGCATTCCCGCATCGGCAGGAGATTTCGCACGTCGCGTTCGGTCAGGAGCAGGGTCGGCATCACGGAAACGTATCGCCGCGACGAATTCTGGAGGTGGCCGTGCGCCGGGCCGCGGCGCACGGAAGGCGACCCGACTTACGCTGCGCCTCCCTCGATCGGCACAAGTTGTAACGTTCCGGACCGCTGACGCCGGTGGCCAGCCCACGCACGGACGAGAGTGCTCCGGCGTTGCCGCCATCCGAAGGGACGTGGCCATTGTACAGGCCGTTTCCTTGCGATGGTGTATGCCGATATCTACCTTCCGATTTCCCGCAACAGGAAGCCAGCAGATGCGGCAGGACTCCTTGGGCGCGGAAGATTCCGGCACCGTGCGGCTGTCGCCGCCTGATGCCGCGAGCCCGCGCTCGGCAGGTGACCTCTCGGATCACGGCGCGCTGGACGCGCTGCTCCCCGACGTCTTCGACGAGCTCCGCACGATCGCGCGCCGCCAGCTTGCCGGCGAAGGCGATCGGTTCACGCTGCAGACCACCGATCTGGTACACGAGGCGTATCTCCGACTGGCGGGAGATGCCGCGGTGACTGCCCTGGGTCGACCCTACTTCTATGCGGCCGCCGCACGCTCGATGCGGCAGGTGCTCGTTGACGCGGCGCGACGACGGAATGCCGACAAGCGCGGTGCTGGTGAACGAGTGCTGAGTCTGGACGACGCGACGGGTATCGTTGACGCCTTCGGCCACGAACTGCTCGATCTCGATCGTGCGCTGCGTGAACTCGAGTTGCGCAATCCGCGCTCGGCGCGTGTCGTGGAATGCCGTTTCTTCGTCGGCATGACGGTCGAGGATACGGCTCGTGCACTCGACATTTCCGAGCGCACCGTCAAGTCGGACTGGGCCCTGGCCCGCGCGTGGCTCCACGACAGGCTCGCCGAGCCCGACACATGAGTGCCCCCACCGACCCTGATGTCGAGCTGGATCGCGCCCGGTGGCCGCTGGTCGAGCAATTCTTCGCCGTTGCCCTCGATACGCCACCCGAGCAACGCGATGCCATGCTCAACTCGGACTGCCACGATCACGGTGTCCGCGCCGAGGTGCGTCGGCTCCTCGCGCGCCACGAGTCGCTCACCTCGGCCGCCCCCGCACAGCACTCGTTCCTGGCGGCACTCGATGTCGACAGCGCCCTCCGACTCCTCAAATCGGGCGCCGCGCAGCCCGACCCGGCGACGATTGGTCGCCATGTCGTCGTTCGCCGACTGGGCCGCGGGGCAACCGGCGCCGTCTTTCTGGCGTGGGATCCCCAGTTGCATCGGCGGGTGGCGATCAAGGTGCTCTCACCGTGGCTGAGCGCCGATCACGCCGGTGCCCTGCGATTCGTGAACGAGGCCCGCGCCGCATCGAACCTCGAGCATCCGCGGATCGCGCCGGTCTACGCGATCGAGACCACGCCGGAGAACGGGCTGTACATCGTGATGGCCTATCTCGAGGGCGTCACCCTCCGCGAGCGGCTGGCCGCTGGCGCACTGCCGTTGGACGAAGCGGTCCGTATCGCCGCCGAGATCGCCGATGTGCTGAGCGCCGCCCATACGCATGGAATCATCCATCGAGACGTCAAGCCGGAAAACATCCTGCTCACCGATCGCGGTGCCTGCCTCCTCGACTTCGGCATCGCGAAACTGGAAGGCGAGACGCTGACCACGCCTGGCACGGCCATCGGCACCACGGCCTACATGAGCCCGGAACAGAGTCGCGGAGATCTGGTCGATCACCGGACCGACCTCTGGTCACTCGGTGTGGTGCTCTACGAGATGCTGACGGGGGAGCGGCCCTTTCGTGGTGACCGGACCGACGCGCTCATTCATGGCATTCGCCACGATCGGCACCAAGCGGTCTCCGTGCGCCGCGCTGATACGCCGGCACACGTCGTCGCGGTCGTGGACCAAGCACTGTCGAAAGAGGTGGCCGGCCGGCCGCCGACGGCAGCAGTGATGCAGCAGCAACTCGTGAACCCACGTCGCACCATCACCGTTGGCGAGATCGATCGCGTTCGACGCGCGCCTTGGGTGAGGCAGTCGATGATCGCGGCGGCAATTGCACTGCCGCTCATTCTTGCCGGTATCTGGCGCGGTCGTGACGCCCAGGCCCGCACCGGCGAGACGATCACGCCCAGCAACACTGCAGCCGCGACGGCTCTACTCGCGCTGCTGCCCTTTGTCAGCGGTGACCCGACATCGGAGCGCGCATACATCACACCGGGCCTGAACGACGCGCTGCGGCGTGAGCTGACGCGGGTGCCGGCGTTCCGCGTCGCAGCGGCAGAGGCCGTGCGACAGGCGGTGACGGGATCGCCAGACGCGCGGACGATCGCCGCGCGACTCGGCGCAACGGCAATCCTGCGCGGGACGACGCGCGACAGCGGTGGCGGCATCTGGATCTCCGCGGAACTGGTCCGAGGCGCTGACGGCAGCGTACTCTGGTCAGCACGCTTCCGTCGCGACGACAACGATGAGCGAGTGGTCGTCGATTCGATTCAGGCGGCGATTCTCCAAACGATTGCAGCACCCACTGGCACGCGCGCCCCCAGCGCGCCGAAGCGTGCCGCCGTCGATCCTCTCGCGTACGATCTCTTCCTGCGGGGACGGTTCGCGTACGATCGACGCACGCCGCAAGGGCTGGCTGATGCCGCCAGGTACTTTCGCGAGTCGATCGCGCGTGACTCGACCTTCGCGCGGGCCTATGTCGGGCTCGCGGACGTCTACTCCGCCACACAAACGGCGGCGCCTGCAGAGCAATACCGCCTCGCGAAACCCCTCGTCGCGCGAGCGTTGGCCGCCGACAGCAACCTCGCCGAGGCACAGCGCACGGCCGGGTGGATCGCGATGTGGCACGATCACGACTGGACGACCGCCGAGCGACACCTCCGCCGCGCCATGGAACTCGATCCAGGTGACATCTGGATCTACCACGCCTACGCCGCCTGGTTTTCGGCGGTCGGCAGAACACGCGAGAGCCTCGCGATCACACGCCGCGCGACGGCGCTCGATCCACTCAGCAGCGCGACGGCCACCCACATCGGCCTCCACCTGCTCTGGAATCGGCAATACACCGAATCCATCGCGGTCCTCGAGCACGCGCTGACCGTGGACACCACCTGGGGCCGCACACATTCCGTGCTTGGCCGCGCCTATCTGGCGGCTGGTCGCTCCGACGACGCGCTCCGGTCACTTCGCCGCGTGAAGTATGACTATGCGGCCTTCGAGCCCGAGGCGCTTCTCACCTACGCGCTCGGCATCGCGGGGCATACTGCCGAGGCGCGCTCACGCATCGCGGGCATGGAAGCACGAGCGCGCGGGGCATCAGTGCATGCCACCGACATGATGGTGGCGTACATCGGGGTCGGCGACACCACCCGCGCACTCGACTGGGCTGAGCGCCTGCCTGATGATCGGGGCTCGATGTTCTTCCTGATTGCGGACTCGATCTACGATCCGATACGCACCAGCCCGCGGTTTCAGCGCGTCCTCGAGCGCCTCGGCCTGCGCGAGTACGCACAGCGCGCCAGCGATCGAACCGCATCGCTGGCGCGGTAGTGGGCTGCAACACGACGTGCGTCGATCTCGCCGTTACTGTTCGATCTTCACCACCTCGCCGATGCCAGCCACATTGCCGAAGTTCGACACGTAGAGTGTGCCACGGGCGCCGAGCAGGATGCCAGTCGGACGCGTAAGTGCCGTGGTGATCACGGTGCGCGTTCCGTCTGGTGCCTGCTTCACCACGGCACCAGGCCCTCCAAAGAACGGACCGCTGCCATACTGCAAAACGTACAGGCTTCCGTCATGTCCAAAGGTGAAGTCGGTCACCTGCGTCAGCCCCCCGGCAAAAACGGTCGGCGCCTCGCCCTCGACCACGCGATAGATGATGGCAGCGCCGGGCAGGAAGGGCACGCCGGAGAGCGTGCTGACATACAGCGCGCCGTCAGGTCCGCGCTTGACTTCGGTGGGTACCGCTTCCGAGCGCGCAAAAGGCGGATTGAAAGGCCCGGGTGGCACATTGACCGACGGGAAGACGGCCACCAGCGACACGCGCCCGTTCGGCTGCACACGCAACAGCGAGTTCCCTCCCGCGTCCACGATGTACTGTCGCCCCCCTTCGGACAGCATGCCGTACGGGTTGGAATCGATTGGACCGCCGGCCGGATTGTTTGCTGCCTCGAATGCGCTGATGTCCGCATCGACCGTCCATCGACCATTTGCCCGCACGTTGATGATGCTTCCGAAGCCGGTCGCGAGCGCACCCAGTCCGGCCCGCGCCGCTGGATCAGCGCCCCATCCGATCGACACTCGCGACAGGCCGAAGGCGGCGAATCCGATATCGTGCGGGCCGCCGATATCAGCGGTGGCCGCGTTGTAGCCCGACGGCAGGTTCGAGACCACCCGCTCCTGAAC
>JANMHB010000002.1:0-13062 GCA_031374935.1 Gemmatimonadaceae bacterium
GCGCGTTGCATGACGGTGTCACCCTGAATGCGTGATGCGGGGAGCACCGCACCAGTCCATTCATGTGTGTGCCACAGGCCTTCACCCTCGAGCGCCGCTTCGTCGAGCGTCGGGTTGGGCGGCAATGGATACGCGTTCACGTAAAAGTACGGTTCGTCGTAGTACGCATCACCGGGCACGAGGCCGGCCCCGTTCGAGCTACCGCTCGCGACGCGGAACAGCACCGCCAGATCGAAGTGGTGTGGCCAGAGACGCATCTCCGAGGGTGTCGCCTGGCCGGCGGCCAGATGCTGCAGCGCCCGCGCCCCGGTCTCGAACCAGTGGTGCAGCGCAATGAATGAGGCGGTGTCCGAGCCGTCGAACAGCGCACCGTCAGCCACAGGATGTGCAGGAATCGTGTAGTGCTTCTTGAGCGTGAGACGTTCACCGTACAGGCGATTGGAGGTCAGCGCGGTGGCCAGCCGTTGGGCTGCACCCTCCATCGACGTCCCATGCAGTCGGATGGTGTGCGTGATTTCATGATCGCGCGTGACGAAGAGCGTCAGGTCCGAGACTCGCAGGCCGACCGCGACCATGCCGAGCGCACTCACCGCCTCGCCGCTCATGAGTGCGCCGCGATGACCGTCCCAGCGCAGGCTGGTGTGACTGTCGTCAGCCTGAGGCGTGAGGTACGAAATGCCGAATGCCGCGCAGAGTTGCGCGGCGTGATGCAGCTGCTGCCGCGCGTCAGCCAGCGAGGTCAACGCCATTGGCGCGCGGGAACCCGACGAGACTGCTGGACCATCCGACATGGTGTGTTCCGGAAGAGAGAGAGCGCAGAAGTAACTGCGAGGACGAGAGACCCGATACCGGAGCCAGCCGTTCACCGACAAACGCCTCGAGGCCTTTGACCACCCACGGGCCTGTCTCGCCGCCCTGAACGATCGTGGCGATCGTCGACATCGTGACAACGTTGGTGGGAAGCTTCGTTTCGAGCGGTCTGGCGTGCGCTCCGAGAATCCGTACTGGTTCGTGCCAGTTCCCGTTGGCCGCCCACCTCGCCGGGCGCGAGCGTATGTGTGCCACCGCACCCGGCGGCTACGATCGCTCTACGTAGCTTTCCGAATCCACCGCCGGTCGCTCGCTCCGGCCACACCGATCGCCCGCACTCGCTCCGCCGTGAATCCCCCAGAGCTCCCCGCGCTCGCCCGCGCACACGCGCATGCCCTCGACTGGCTGCACAGTCTCGATGCGCGCGCAGTGGCTGCGAATCCGTCATACCAACCGATGGCAAACGAGGGCGCGCCCCAGTTGCCACGCACCGGCCGCGCTCCCAGCATCGTCATCGATGAACTGGTCGCCTTGGTACAGGGCGGACTCCACGCCTCGACTGGGGGACGGTTCTTCGGATGGGTGGCAGGCGGTGCACTCGAGTCGGCGCTGGCCGCCGACTGGCTCTGCTCGGCCTGGGACCAGATTGCCGCCTTGCGCGTGACGAGCCCCGCCGCCGCCGACGTGGAAGCGATCGCTGGCGCTTGGATGAAAGAGCTGCTCGACCTGCCGCGCGATGCGTCGTTCGCCTTCACCACCGGCTGTCAGCTGGCACACTTCACCAGCCTCGCTGCTGCCAGGCATGCCCTCCTTGCTCGGCGCGGCTGGGATGTCGAGGCCGATGGACTCTTCGGTGCGCCAGCGATTCGCGTCGTCACCAGCGATCAGCGGCACGCGTCGATCGATCGCGCCGTGCGTTTCCTCGGTCTGGGCGCACGCAGCCTCATCGGTGTCGAAACTGACTCCGCGGGCCGGGTGACGGCGGCGGCGTTGCAACGCGCGCTGCTGGCCGGTGACGGCCCCACCATCGTCGTGCTCGATGCCGCCGATCTCAACATTGCCGCCTGCGATCCGTTCAGCGAATTGATTCCGCTCGCGCACGCCGCCGGAGCGTGGGTGCACATCGATGGCGCGTTCGGGTTACTGGCGCGCGCCAGTCGCAGCAAACGGCACCTGCTGGACGGTGTGGAGCTGGCCGACAGCTGGGCAACCGATGCCCACAAGTGGCTGAATGTGCCCTTTGATTGTGGCGTGGCGATCGTGCGCGACCGTGCCGCGCATCGGGCGGCAATGACCGTCAGCGCGTCGTACATCGCACCCGCCGGCGAGACGCACCGCGATCAGATCGACTGGAACCCGGAGTGGTCGCACCGGGCGCGCGGCTTCGTGGTCTGGGCGGCATTGCGTGAGCTTGGGGCCGACGGCGTCGAAGCCATGATCGACCGCTGCTGCGGGTTCTGTCATGACATCGTGACCGGGATCGGCGCACTCGATGGCGCAGAGTCGATGATGGTACCGGACATGAATCAGGGACTGGTTCGCTTCCTGAATCACCGCGAGGATGCCAGTGACACCGATCACGATCGTCGCACCGACGCGGTGATTGCCGCCATCAACGCCAGCGGTGAGGCGTTCTTCAGCGGTGCCGTCTGGCGCGGACGGCGCGTCATGCGCGTGAGCGTGGTGAACTGGCGAACCTCGGCGGGTGATGTGGCACGAACGATCGCGGCGGCTCGACAGGCGATTGCCGAGTGTCGCGGTAGCGCATGACAACGCGCCGCCCGCACCGTACACTCTTGGCTACTGGTGTTTGACCTCCCCCACCCGAGGAGTCGGCGTATGTCCGTAGACGATCGCATCACCCGGCGCGCCTTCTCGAAAGCGGCGGCAGCCCTTGCGATTGCGCCATCGCTGGCAACACGGCTCGACGCTGCCCAAGCGCACCACGCCGATGCGGCGGCCGCATGGCCGGGTTATGACCGCTCGGTGGTGATCGATTTCCTCGCCAGCCCAGGACCGTTCAATACCCCGGCGCAGGTGGACGCCCTCACCCCGGAGATGATCCGCAACGTGCAGGCCTCCGGGATCACCGCAGTCAATCTGACCATCGGCGGTCGCAACCCACAGGCCGTGTTCACCACGATGGCGAAGTGGCAGCGTGACCTGGATCGGCACCCTGATGTGCTGATGAAGATCAAGACCGTCGCCGACCTCACGACGGCAAAGCGACAGAAGAAACTGGGCCTGATCTATGGCTTCCAGGATGGCGTGGCCATCGACTCCGATCTCTCGCGCGTCTCGATGTACCACGCCTTTGGGCTGCGCATCGTGCAGCTCACCTACAACGTGCGTAACATGTTCGGCGATGGGTGCCTGCAGCCGGAGAATGGTGGCCTCACACCACTCGGCCGGGAGTTGGTGGAGACCCTGAATGCACAAGGCGTGCTGGTCGACCTTGGGCACTGCGGCCAGCGGACCACCGCCGAGGCGATCGAACACTCATCGAAACCCGTGGCCATCAGTCATTCCGCCTGCCGTGCCGTGGCCGACCGTCCGCGAAGCAAGCTCGATGTCGACCTGAAGAAGATGTCGGACAAGGGTGGCGTGGTCGGGATCTATCTGATGCCCTTCCTCACGATGCAGGGGCAGCCGAACTCGGAAGACGTGATCCGACACATCGAGCATGCGGTGAAGGTCTGCGGAGAAGATCACGTTGGCATCGGCAGCGACCTGTCGATCACTCCGCACGTGGTCGATGAGAAATACCTCGAGATTCACCGCACCTTCGTCGAAGGGCGCGTGCGTGACGGCATCGCTGCACCTGGCGAGGATCCAGCCGTGCCAATGTTCGTCTCCGACCTGAACACGCCGCGCCGGCTGGAGCGCATTGCGGAGAAGCTGGCGGCGCGCGGTCACGGATCGGCCCGCATCGGGAAGATCATCGGCGGCAACTTCGTTCGGTTGATGACGGAAACGTGGAAGCAGTGACAACCGCCGGACGTACGCCTCTCTGAGCTTCGGGACCTGAACACATGTCGAGACTGACCGCTGGACCACTCGTGACCGGGACGCGTCTGCTGCGCGGCGCACAATGCGGAGCCGCCGCGTCGCTGGTGCTGATGCTGTCGGCGGTGCCGGCGTTTGCGCAGCCTGCTGCCACCATCGATCCACGACTCTACGCCGGACTGACATGGCGCAACCTCGGCCCCTTCCGCGCCGGACGTGTGGGTGCGGTGTCGGCGCCCATCGGCCAGGCGGGCGTGTACTACGCCGGCTTTCCCGGCGGCGGACTGTGGAAGACGACCAGCGCCGGACAGGTCTGGTATCCCATCTTCGATGCGGTGCGCGCCACATCGTCGATCGGTGCGGTGGAAGTCGCACCCTCCAATCCCGACGTCATCTACGTTGGCACCGGCGACATGATCACCGGCGGGACGCTCGATCGGGGCAACGGCGTCTACAAGTCCACCGACGCCGGACGCACCTGGGTCTCGTTGGGGCTGGAAGGCACGCGACACATCCAGACCATGCTGGTGGATCCGCGTAACCCGGATGTGGTGCTGGTCGGGGCACTCGGCAACCACATTCATGCCAACGATCAGCGTGGTGTCTATCGCAGCACCGACGGCGGTCGCACCTGGTCGAAGACGCTCTACGTCGATGACCAGACTGGCATCGCGAAACTCGCGCGCGCGTTTGATGTGCCGGATGTGATCTTCGCGTCCACCGTGCGGCACTGGACGCCACCGGGCTACGCGGTGGGCAAGTATCGCTCGTGGCAGTTCGGCACGACTCGTATGCCGGGTGACAGCAGTCCCACGCGTACGGCCATCTGGAAGTCGCTCGACGGCGGCGCCACCTGGGCCAGACTCGCCGGTACGGGGATGCCCGCGCTCGAGGGGCGAGTGTGCATGTCGGTCGCGATCGGCACCAATGCGCAACGCGTGTACATGATTTCCAACACCGCGCTCTGGCGATCGGATGACGGCGGCGCCACCTGGCGACAGATGGCGGCCGATGACGAACGGATCCGTAACGGACAGGGCGGCTACAGCTGCGGCGTGTATGTCGACTCGAAGAACCCTGATCTCATCTACACGATCAATACGGCCGCCTATCGCTCCACCGACGGCGGTCAGACGTTCACCGGCATGAAGGGCGCACCGGGCGGCGACGATCCGCAGCAGCTCTGGATCGATCCGACCAACGGTCAGCGTATCATCATGGGGCTCGATCAGGGCGCGACCGTCTCGCTCGACGGCGGCGCCACCTGGAGTTCATGGTACAATCAGTCCACCGAGCAGCTCTATCATCTCTCGGCCGACAACTCGTATCCTTACTGGGTGTACGCCACGCAGCAGGATGCCGGTGCCATTCGCACTCGAGTGCGTGGCAACCACGGTGCGGTCACCATCTTCGATTGGAATCCGGTGAACGGCTGGGAGTGGGGCACGGTCATCGCCGATCCGCTGAACCCCGCCACGGTGTTTGCCAGCGGCAATGGCATCGTGAAGATCAGCTATCCGACAGAACAGTGGATCAATGTCAGCCCGGCGATCGATCCAGGTGCGAACGCACGATCGACCAGTGATCTGCCGTTGATCTGGGCGCCGTGGAACAAGCGCTTGCTGCTCGCGGGGCTCAACTACGTCGTTGGCACCACCGACGACGGCGCGCACTGGTCGCGAATGAGCCCGGAACTCGGCATTCCGCAGGGAATGGACTCCGCCACGGCTGCCCGCACGCTCGGCGGACGCGGTGGCATCGAGGCACTGTCCGCATCGGTCAAATCCGTTGGCGAGATCTGGGCCGGAACCGACAATGGGCTGGTCCACCTCACACGCGACGGTGGCAAGACGTGGCGGGACGTGAGCATTCCCGGCCTCACCTCACCGCGACGCGCCATCATCTCGTCGATTGAAGCCTCGCCACACACCGCGGGCACCGCATACGCCGCGGTGGAACTCCTCCGTGTCGGCGATCACACGCCATACCTCTTCCGCACGCGAGACTACGGGCGCACCTGGACGAAGATCATCGCCGGCCTGCCCACCGATGAGCCCAGCGGCAGCTTTGCCCGTGTGCTGCGGCCCGATCCCGTAAAATCAGGACTGTTGTTCGCCGGCACCGAGAGCAGTGTCTACGTCTCGTTCAACGATGGTGACAGCTGGCAGTCGCTGGCGCTCAACCTGCCGAACACGCCGGTGCGCGACCTGCTGGTGAAGGACAACGACCTGCTGATTGCCACCCATGGTCGCGGCATGTGGGTGATCGATGACATCTCCACACTCCGACAGCTGACGCCTACGCTGGCCTCCGCACCGCTCCACCTCTTTGCGCCTGGGCTGGCCACACGCACTCGTCGCAATGTGAACAGCAACACGCCGTTGCCGCCGGAGATTCCGCACGCGGACAACGCGCTCGAGGGCGCAATCATCGATTACTGGCTGGGCGGTGCGGCGACCGGCCGCGTGACGCTCGAGGTACTCGATGCTCGCGGTGCCGTGGTTCGACGCTACAGCAGCGACCCGATTGCCCCCGTGCCGGAGGCCGCACGACCACCGCATCCGAACTTCTGGGTGGAGGTGCCTGCACCGCTGCCCACCAGCGCCGGGATGCATCGCGTGAACTGGAACCTGCGCTACGATGCCCCGCTCGCACTGACGCACAGCTTCGAGATCAACGCAAACCCGGGACTGTCGCCGGCAACACCGGAGGGACCGCTGGTGCTGCCTGGGATCTACACGTTACGCCTGACCGCGAACGGCGTGACGCAGTCAACACAGGTCACCGTGCGCAACGATCCGCGCTCGAAGGTCAGTGCCATCGCACTCGACGCACAGAACGCCCTGATGATGCAGATCGCGGATCGGATGCGCGTGGCATTCACGGGGCAACGTCAGGTCGATGCGCTGCGCGCGGCGCTCGCGCGGTCCACAGGTGGTGCACCGGCGGAAGTCGTGTCGGCGACGGCCACGCTGCGTGCGGCCGTCGACTCCGCGGTCGGCCCCGATGCCAGCGCCAAGGGACTCGGCAAGTTCCGGGATGCCAACGACGCGCTGACGGGTCAGCTCAATGCGCAGGACAACGCTGACAACGCGCCGAATGCCGGCATGCTGGCCGCTTTGGCGAAGGTGTCACGCGATCTCGCCGCGACCGAGGCGGCGTGGGCCCGGGTATCGCAGCGCGATCTTTCGGTCCTGAACGCACTGCGCGTTCGGCTTGGCCTCACACCGATCTCGGTTCCATCGCGCTGAACGCTGACGACGGGTTCTCCGGTTATCGCTTCCCGCGATACTCGATCCGCGACAACCCCGCATCCGCGTTCTTCGTGAACCACGCCTTGCCATACTCCAGCACATAGAGCTGTCCGTTCGGCCCCAGTTCCATGTCGATCGGGGCCGCAAAGGTATCGCGCGGCGCGAAACGTTCCATCGCTTCGTAGTCGCCGTTGGGACGCAACGTCACCGCCATGATCCAATGCCGGATCCAGTCGTAGATAAACAGCTTGCCGTCGTAGTACATCGGCATGGCGGTCGCGCGCTGCTTCTCGAAGAGATCGAAATGGTACACGGGGCCGGCCATCGCCGTCCGGCCGCCCTTGCCCACCGACGGAAAGTCGTGCGAATCGCCGTACGGATACCAGATGAACGCGCTGCGTGCCGGCGGCAGATCGCGCAATCCGGTCGTGTTACGTGATGTGTTCTTCGGCGCTGCCGCATCGTACAGCGGACCGCTCGCGCCGGTGGCATAGTCCCACTGGTGGTACGCGTAGTTGTCACCGACGAACAGGGGCCAGCCGTAGTTGCCGGCACTGCGCGCCTGATTGATCTCATCGTAACCGCGCGGTCCGCGGGTGGCGAGCGAGTCATCGGCGGCATCGGGGCCCACTTCCCCCCAGTACAGGAATCCACTCTTCGCGTCGACCGAGATGCGATACGGATTCCGGTTTCCCATCACATAGATCTCGGGCCGCGTGTCCGGCGTGCCAGGCGGAAAGAGGTTGCCGGCCGGGATGTCATAGGTGCCGTTCGTCAGCACGCGAATACGGAGAATCTTGCCGCGTAAGTCGTTCGTATTGGCCGACGTCCGCCGCGCATCGTATGGCTCGTGCCCGGGCCGATCGTCCGTCGGCGAAAAGCCGTGACTCGGAAACTTCTCCTTCGCCTCGTCGAAGGGCGTCGAGTTGTCGCCGGTGGACACATAGAGTATCCGGCCCGGTGCGAACGCCAGCGAGCCGCCGGTATGGCAGCAGATTTCGCGCTGCGAGTAGAACTGCAGCACCATCTTCTCGGTGCTCATCCGCAGCGAGTCACCGTCGAACTCGAAACGCGACAGCCGGTTCACCGCGGTGTCGGCCGCACTGTAGAACAGGTAGACATAGCGATTGGTCGCGAAGTCCGGATCGAGTGTCAGCCCAACCAGGCCCTCCTCGGCGGTCTTGCCGGCCTTGGTCTTCGAGTAGACCGCGATCTTTCCGGCGGGACGCACCGAGCGATCGGCGTCACGGTACAACATTACGTCACCGCCGCGCTGCGCGATCAGCACGTCACCGCTCGGCAACACGGCCATTTCGGTCGGCTCGGCCAGGGTGCCCATCGTCAGCGACACCTTGCGCGCCAGCGAGTCCGGTGGCGTGCGCTGGGCGGTGGCCTTGTCGTAGTCCAGCGGGCGCCGTTCGCCAACGGCGTACTGGATTCCGCCGAGCACGTGCTTGAGGAAGAGCGAATCGGTGTACGACTCGACGGTGTGTCCCAGCTCGGTGTACCACGCCCGCCCGCCATCGAAGTCGTGATACCACGACATCGGATGTTTCGCACCATTGGTGCCGCCGGTGTAACTCGACTCGTCGATTTCGATCAACACGTGCAGATCGGGTTGCAGCGCCTTGAAGTTGTACCACTCGTCGGTGCGTTTCCATTCCGCCGGCAGATGCCTGGTGGAACCATCCTTCGCGTCGACGATCCGCAGCGTGGCCGGCTGAATCGCCGGGTGACCAGCGAAATAGCCTCCCACGAGGCGCCCGTACCAATGCCAGTCGTATTCGGCATCGGATGCCGCATGAATGCCCACGTAGCCGCCGCCGGCCTGGATGAAACGCTGCAGGTCCACTTCCTGCGCACGCTCGAGGATGTTGAGGGTCGGGTTCAGGAAGAGCACTGCGGCATACTGCTTCAGTGAATCTTCGGTGATCCGCGACGCATCTTCCGTCGTGTCGACGACAAAGCCGTTGGCTGCGCCGAGCGCCATCAGCGCCTTCTTGCCGGAATCGATTGATTCGTGGCGGTAGCCGACCGTCTTCGAGAACACGAGCACGCGCGCCGGCCCGGCGGGTGCGGCAGGCTTGCACGCCGCGAACGTGACGAGCGTCAACGCGGCCATCAGGAGGGAGCGATTCACGCGCATGCGGAGACGGAGGAAAGGGTGTGGCGGACGGCACGTGGCGAAGAAGTCGCTGAAGTGTAGCGCGGGGCTCCGTCCCTTGCGGTGACCCCTTGGCGGCCAGCGCGACCATCCCGCCGTGAATGCTCAGCCGCCGGCAGGCTGCGTCCCGCGCGCGAGGGAGTTGCGCCCGAGGTAGTCGTAGCTCTCCTGTACTGAACAGACGACATCGCACGTCGTCTTGTCCGTGCGGTAGCGGCCAGCATGCCGGCCGACGCTGATTGAAGGAATTCTCGACACGTCATGCACTCCCGCTCTCCCTAGGCATCTAGACTGCGGCGGTGCCGAACCATCCCTGATGCTGCGCCTCGAGGAGCCTTTGCTCGAGATACGCCCACAACGCCGG
The DNA here is from genome assembly GCA_031374935.1 of Gemmatimonadaceae bacterium. Lineage (GTDB taxonomy): Bacteria > Gemmatimonadota > Gemmatimonadetes > Gemmatimonadales > Gemmatimonadaceae > JACMLX01. The sequence goes on from JANMHB010000002.1 coordinate 9,599, forward strand.
GCACCCCGCCTCGATCTGTGCCGAGACGCGTGCCACCACGCGGTCGTGCGTGATCCCGTTCTCGCGCCAGCTCTGCCCGTTGTTGGCCAGGTTGAGCAGCACCGGCATCGCACGATCGGCGGCGTTCGCGAATCGGGATTCGGCGGTCAGGCCAGCCTCGAACTCCTGCCAGAGTGCCAGATACCGCGTGCGATGCGGATCAGGCAGCATCCCGAAGATGCGCGTCACCGCAGCCAGCTCCGCCGCCTTGCGCTCCTCCCAGCCCCCCACGGCGTAGGCAATCGTGTCACCGGTGTCGATCTCGCCGATATCGTGCACCAGCAGCATCGCGATCACGTGATCGATGTTCACCGGCGCCGCCGCATACTGGACCATCGACGAGGCCAGCAGCGCGATCTGCCAGCTGTGCTCAGCCGAGTTTTCCTGCCGATCGAGGCCGAGCGGCCGCGTGCGGCGCGTGACGCCTTTCAGTTTGTCGAGCTCGAGGATGAAGTCGATGATCTGCTGCATCCGTCAAAACATAACCCAGCCACGGCGACCAGTCTTCGTTACACTGACGCCGGCCGCGCCACCAACCACAACCCGGCCAGACAGAGCACGATGCCCGCCGCCCGTGTCACCGTGATCGGCTCCTTGAACGCCATCGCACCAATGCCAAGCAGCACCACCGCCACGATCGCATTCGCCAGCAGCGGCGCGGTGCTGATGCCCCACCCCGCGCGATACACCAGCAGGAACCCAAGCTCCACCGCCACGATCCCGAACCCCACCAGAATCGTGCTGCCATCCAGCTTCTGCCATGCCGACCCGAACGCCACACCGCGCGCCAGGAACGGGATCGTGCCGAGCGTCACCGCGAAGGCGATCAGGTAGGCTGCGAGCGTTGCAACGACCGGATTGGCATCGCGTGGAATCGCCCGCTGGCCGAGCTGGTAGACGATGTTGCCGACGACGACGAGTGCGATGGACAGCCACATCATGATCCGGCACCGGAAGAAGGAGACTGCGCGGCGAATAATGCTGCCTCTTGACGCCCACCGCCACGCTTGCCAGCATGTGGCATCATGATCCAGCCACGCCTCCTCGTCATCATCGCCATCGTCGTACTGCTCGCCACGATCGCTCGCACATGGTGGATGCATGGCGAAGCGCGCGCCATCGCGGAGTCATGGCTGCGGGAGCACAAGTACCGTGTGCTCAGGCTACGACTTGGATGGTTCGCGCTCTTTCGCTTCACGCCACACCTGTTCCGCAACGGCGACAGGGCCCATCTCTTTCGCGCCGTCGTCGAGGACAAGGCACTCGGCGGCACCGGCGTCGTCTGGTTACGGGTCTGGACCGACCGGCTCGGGTTGCTGGCACGCGAACCCGACGTCAGCTGGGAGCGCCGTCCGGTGCCGGTTGACGGCACACCCGCATCGCCGGAAGAGCAATGGGAGCAGGCACAGCGTGCGTTGCTGCGGCGCATCGCGCGAGGTGCCAACTCCTTCGTTGCCCCGCGGCGTGAATCACCCGAGGGGATGCCATTCGACGAGATGATCGAGCACCTGCTCGCCATGCAGAAGCGCGGCCTCATCGCCTGCTCGATTCCCGTCGCGAGTCACCGGCCGGGCGCGCGTTACGACAAGATCGAGTTCGTCGAACTCACCGACGCCGGGCGTGGCTACCTCGACTCCATTACATAGCGCACACGCCCGGCGGCGGTCACCGTCACACGCGCGGCACCGCCACCCAGCGACCGCCACTGGTGGCACTTGCGACCACCGTCTCCACGAACACCACGCCGTGCACCCCATCCACCACCGTCGGAAACTGCACCGCAGCATCCAGCGGCGCCGCACCCGGGCGGCGCGCCCTGATCGCCTGCGCGATCTCGCTGTAGAGCGTACCGAAGGCTTCGAGATACCCTTCCGGATGCCCCGACGGAATGCGCGTCACTCGGGCCGCCGCTGCGCCCGCGGCACTCGTCCCGCGTGAGATGATCTGCGTCGCCTGCCCGAACGGTGACCAGAACAGCTGGTTCGGATGCTCCTGCCTCCACTCCAGGCCACCCTTCGACCCGTAGACGCGCACGCGAAGATTGTTCTCGTTGCCGGGCGCCACCTGGCTCGCCCACAACGTGCCGCGCGCACCATTCGCGTAGCGCAGCAATACCTGCGCGTTGTCATCCAGTCGGCGACCGGGCACGAACGTGCTCAGTTCGGCCAGCAGCTCCGTTGCCTCGAGCCCGGTGACGAAGTGCGCCAGCTGATACGCATGCGTGCCGATGTCGCCGATACATCCACCCACTCCGGCCTTCGACGGATCGGTGCGCCAGCCAGCCTGCTTCTGGCCATCGCTCTCGATCGGCTCGGTGAGCCAGTCCTGCGGATACTCAACCTGCACCACCCGCAGCTCACCGAGCATGCCGCTCTGCACCATGTCGCGCGCCTGCCGCACCATCGGATAGCCGGTGTAGTTGTACGTCACCGCGAACAGCAGATTGCGCTCCGCGGCCAGTGACTGAAGCCGTCGCGCGTCCGCCGATGTCGTCGCCAGCGGCTTGTCGCAGATGACGTGGATGCCCGCTGCCAGGAACCGTTCCGCCACCGGCGCGTGCATGTGGTTCGGCGTCACGATCGCCACCACCTCGATGCCGTCCTCGCGCATCGACTCGAAGCGCGCCATCTCGTTGAAGTCGCCGTAGCTTCGATCATCGTCGAGCCCCAGTGCGCGGCCAGAGCGCTGCGCCTTGTCGGACGTCGACGCCAGCGCGCCGGCCACCAGCTCGAACTGGTCATCCATGCGCAGCGCAAATCGATGCACACCACCGATGAATGCGCCTTCGCCACCACCCACCATGCCCAATCGGATCCGACGTGCATCCGACGGTGCTGCTCCACTCTTCGCTTCTATCGCCACGCGACTGTTCTCCCGATCGCCCGTGATGGTGTCGTGGTTGACCGGCTCAGAGGCCGAGCATCCGCTTGATCTGCTTCGCGTCCGTCTTCGCACCGGCGAAATCGTCGAACGCTTTCTCCGTGACCCGAATGATGTGATCGCGGATGAACGGTGCGCCTTCGGCGGCGCCCTGTTCCGGGTGCTTCAGGCAGCACTCCCACTCCAGCACGGCCCAGTGGTCGTAGTCGTACTGCGCCAGCTTCGAGAAAATGGCCTTGAAGTCCACCTGTCCGTCACCAAGGGAACGGAAGCGACCCGCACGCTGCAACCACGGCTGATAGCCGGAGTACACGCCCTGCCTGCCATTCGGCCGGAACTCCGCATCCTTCACATGGAAGGAGGTGATCCGCTCGTGATAGATGTCGATGAACTCGAGATAGTCCAGCTGCTGCAGCAGGAAGTGCGACGGATCGTAGTTGATGTTGCAGCGCGGATGGTTGTGCACCCGCTCGAGGAACATCTCGAACGTCACTCCGTCGAAGAGATCTTCGCCCGGATGCAGCTCGAACGCGACATCACAGCCT
>JANMHB010000043.1:0-17172 GCA_031374935.1 Gemmatimonadaceae bacterium
CTCCTCGATGAAGCGGCCAGTCGGCTGTGCATCGAGATCGACTCGCTGCCGCAGCCGATCGATGAAGTCGAGCGGCGTGTGATGCAGCTGGAGATCGAACGGCAGGCGATGCAGAAGGAGACGGACGCGGCCGCCCGCGAGCGTCTGGTCGCGCGCGCGCGCGAGCTGGCCGAACTCAAGACACAAAGCGCCACCATGAAGGCGCAGTGGCAGCAGGAGAAGCAGGCACTGGGGGACGTCGGTCGCATCAAGCAGTCGATCGACCAGGCGACGACGGATGCCGAGCAGGCGGCGCGCAGCGGTGACCTGCAGCTGGCGGCCGAGATTCAGTATGGGCGGATTCCGCAGCTCCAGCGCCAGTTGGCCGAGGCGGAGTCCGTCGTCTCGGTGCGCGATGGCCGTCGCCGCTTCCTGAAGGAGGAAGTTGGCGACGATGACATCGCTGCCGTGGTGGCCAAGTGGACGGGCATTCCCGTGCAGCGCATGCTCGAATCGGAACGTGAGCGCCTCACGAAGCTGGAAGACGAACTTGCGCATCGCGTCGTCGGTCAGCGTGATGCGGTGTCGGCCGTGGCCAATGCGGTGCGGCGTTCCCGCGCCGGGCTGCAGGATCCGAATCGCCCGATCGGCAGCTTCCTGTTCCTTGGTCCCACCGGCGTCGGCAAGACGGAGACGGCGCGCGCGCTGGCTGATTTCCTGTTCGATGACGAGCGGGCGATGGTGCGCCTCGACATGTCGGAGTACATGGAGAAACATGCCGTGGCACGCCTGATCGGTGCGCCACCGGGTTACGTCGGCTACGACGAAGGCGGGCAGCTCACCGAAGCCGTGCGTCGTCGTCCGTACTCGGTGCTGCTGTTCGATGAAATCGAGAAGGCGCACCCGGATGTCTTCAATGTGCTGCTCCAGCTGCTCGATGACGGCCGTCTCACCGATTCGCAGGGCCGCACGGTCGACTTCCGGAACACGGTCGTGATCCTGACCAGCAACATCGGCAGCCAGGTGATTCTCGAACGGTACTCCGAGGATTGGGCGCTGGTCGAGGCGCAGGTGTTGAGCATGCTGCGCCAGCAGTTCCGGCCGGAGTTCCTCAACCGCATCGATGACGTGGTGGTCTTCCGGCCGTTGGGTGAGGAGCAGATCGCCGAGATCGTGGACCTGCAGCTCGTCAAGCTGGATGCGATGCTCGGTGCGCGAAAGCTGAGTATCACGCTGACGCCCGAGGCGAAGAAGATGCTGGTCGGCGAAGGGTACGACTCGGCCTTCGGTGCGCGGCCTCTGAAGCGCGCGATCCAACGAATGGTGCAGAACCCACTGGCGCTGGCGTTGCTCGATGGCACGCTGCACGACGGTGACGTGGTGGTCGCGTCGCCCGGCGAGGGGAACGCGCTGGTCTTCACGCGGCAGGTGGCAGAGCCGTCGACGGCTGCTGCAACCGTGGCCGGGGCGTGAGTCAGTTCGCGCGTCCCGGTGACGAGGCGTGGATGCGCGTGGCTCTCTCACAGGCGCAGCGTGCCGCCGACGCCGGCGAGGTGCCGGTCGGCGCCTGTGTGGTCGCTGGCGACGAACTGATTGCCGTGGCCGCAAATGCCATGCGGGGCGCTGCCGACGCGACGCAGCACGCGGAACTTCGGGCGCTCCGTGCGGCGATGGGTGCGCGTGGTACCGACCGCCTCGACGGGTGCACGCTCTATGTGACGCTCGAGCCGTGTGCAATGTGTGCTGGGGCGATCGTGCTGGCGCGCGTTGCCCGCGTCGTGTTCGCGGCCTGGGATCCGAAGGCCGGGATGTCCGGATCGGTCGGTGATCTGTTGCGGCATCCCCGCCTCAATCACCGTCCGGAAGTGGCCGCCGGTGTGCTGGAGGACGAGGCGGGCGCGCTCCTGCGCAGCTTCTTCGTCGAGCGGCGGTTCGGCGTGGATCCGGTCTCGTCCGTTGACCCGATGCCCGGAAGTGTCTAGACTCAGCGGTTGTGCTGGTTCGTCAGCGCTTCTGGAGTTGATGCTGGACAGGTGTCCGAGCGGTTGAAGGAACCGGTCTCGAAAACCGGCGTGCCGGAAACGGTACCGTGGGTTCGAATCCCACCCTGTCCGTACGAGGTGAGTGAGTCGACGAGGCGAGGCGCCGCAGTGGCGTCTCGCCTCAGTCGTTTCGAGTGAGCCGTCGCGCTACCAGTGGCGAATGGCCGCTCTGACGAGAAGGCCGAGCGGAAGCGTGAGCGCGACGCTCGTCAACGTGCCGATGAGGAAGTATTCCGCAAAGGCACGGTTCTCCAGATCCCGTGATCGGATCAGCCCCTTGGCCGCCGTGATGAAGCCGAGCGCTTCGTACGACCCGGCGGCGACCAGCGTCAGGAGCATGACGCGTTCGATCATGCCGATCAACCGGCCGCGGTTGTACTCCAACGTGTCGAGTGGCTGCGCGGCGGCGACCGTCTCTGGCGAAGCATCGGCTGCGGGAGTACTGAGTGGCGTGCGTGCGATCCGTGGCAGGACGGTGGCTTTCTCGAGGACACCGCGCACGATATGCGCGCCGCCGTAGGCCGCGAAGAGATAGGTGCCGGCCGTCGTGGCAATGATCGCGAGGCGCGTTTCCGACAGAGGCAGGAGCAGCAGCGGAGCGATACTAGCGTGCGTGTGTTCAATCGTGCGCGCCGCGACGCCGACGAAAAGGCTTGTCGCCAGGATCTCGAGCTCCGCGGCGAACTTCGGACCGATGGCGATGTCATGACCCAGTTTCGCCTGTGCGAGCCACGCTCGTGCCCATGTCACTGCGGCAGCAGCGATCGAGACCGCGACCGTTCCTGCGATCGCACCAAAGGTGGCCGGGCGGAACAGTGCACAAACGCCGACGAGCATCAGTGTTGCGCGCCCGATGACGATGACGCCGACATTGTCCAAGTGCGTCGGCTTACGCGCCGTGTCCGCCCCACGCGGTAGCAGCGGGCGGTTCGAGATCGTCACGTACATCACGAGCATCCAGACCAGAACCAGCTGCGACAGCGCCAACGCACCGGTGGGCGTTGCGAGCCAAGGCACCTCGGCGGCGCCCGATGCCGTCACCGGGCCGCCAGCGAGTTGGTATCCGCAACGACCATTCGCGTCGTGTACGTCGTCAGCAGCGTCCGCAATGCCGCCTCTCCCTCAGCGTACGGCGCCCAGCCGCCACCCTGCACGCGCTGCTCCAGGGCCTGCCGGGTGATGTCGAGCGTGCGGGCGGCCTGCGCGATCGTCTCGCCGGCACGCATCATCGCGATGGCTTCCCGCTGCGCATCCGTGAGCCGCGCGCGCTGGTGGTAGAGCAGGCGCGCCAGGCCGTTGAGCGCAGCGCCGATCGGCTCGGCGAATCCAACGAAGACGCCGCCGCGCCGATTGTCGGCCTTGGCGGCGGTGATGGCTGCGCGTGCGTTGTGGAAGGCAGGTCCGTCCATGGCGGTGACTGAGCGGTCCAGGGGCGTGTGGAGTTCGCCATAGCCAACGCCCCAACGGAACGGCACCTCGGGGATCGCCTCCTCCAACTCCCACATGAGGTCGGGGATCACGCCGGGTGCTCCAAGCATCCCCTCGCTTTCGTCGCCGAGGGTGATCGTGAAGCCAGCAAGGAGCGCCTGGGCGTGGTCCTGATTCCACTTCTCGAGGAGCGCCACTAGGCGCTGCTGCACTTCCGCACGTCGGTCGGCCGCGAGTTCGCGCGACCGGACGATGTCAAAGATCGCCACTGTGACCGAGTGGCGCGGTGTGGCCAGTGCGTGGGTGGTCTCCGGGTCGACGGGCATAATCGTCTCGCAGGGTCTGGACGGGTGGACACCGAGTGGTCGGCGGTCGCGCTGCGGATTTCCGTTACGCAAGTTTAACAGCTTGCATTGTGGAAATGAAAGTCTTTAGACTTGCATGACGGAGATCCAGAGATCCCTTTCACGCTTGCGCGAACTCGCAAGCCTGCGGACTTGCATTCGCGGAATGCAAGTCTGATGCATGTCCCCCGACAAGTCATGGACCCGCGAAAGAGTCTGCCTCAGCACTCGCCACACACGTAAGCCGAACTTTCGCGTCCCAGTTTCGCGGTCCACGCGGCGGCGCGTGCCATGTCTCCGCCGGCGGCGAACCGAGGTTCTCCTGAGTGCTAGCGGCGAGAAACGGACACGTCCGCGTGTACCGTGGCACTGCTTCGTCGGCGACACTGCATTCGCGGTGGTCCGCCGAGGCCGACACAGGACGCCGAGGAGTCGCCAGGGAATGTCTGACCGCCACCAGCGTGACCTGACCAGACGGCACCGCAAACGCATCACCGCCACCCACCTGTCATTCCAGCCATGACAGGAGCGAAACAAAGGTGTAAAGTTGCAGAGTGACGGCATTTCATTCGTGAGGAGGAAGCAGATGAAAGCTCGTCCACCACTGCGGCGAGGTGGCTCGTCGTGTGCGCAGATACTCGCCTGGGCGATGCTCATTTCGGCCTGTGCGTCGGATGCCGGTGCCCCGATCGATCCAGTCTTTTCGCCGCCAACGCTGACGCTGACGTCGCCGCGGGTGATCCGTGTGACTGACGGCTTGCGAGCCGTGCCCGACACGCTCGTGCTCGAACTGCGCGATGCCACAGGCGAGCCACGGCGAAATGAGAAGGTTTATGCCACCGGTACGACGGGCTGGCTTCGGCAGGTGTCATCCGGCGACTGGCAGAGGCCGGGCACTTTCAACACCGACAGTCTGGGTCGCCTCCGCGTCTTCTGGCTTCCATCCGCCGCGGGAGGGCAAAAGATTGCATTCTCATCGATGGGTGCGGCGAACCTCGAGCGCACATTTCCACTCGCTCGTCCGGGGATTCCGTTCCGTGCCGACAGCGTCGTATCATCCGGAAAGGACGCGATCTGCTTCCAGCGCGGAGGGCGGATCGGGTGCGTTGGAATTGGGACATGCCGCGACTGCGGTCCTGGCGCGGCACCGAGACTCGCGCTGGACTCCGTGCATTGGTTTCAGCTGACCGCCCCACCTCGCACACTCACGAGCACACTCGCTGGTGCCTGCGCGCTGCTCACAGACGGCAACACCACCTGCTGGGACGGACTCGGCCCGGAACGCGTCGCGCGAAACGATGTCGGCCACCCACCGTTCGTCGAGTTCACCGGGTCCATCGGCCTTACGGCGGACGGTGCCGTATGGAAAGGCGTGATAAGCGGCTCTTCCGGATACCCACACCTCTATCCGGACCGGACATGGAATCTCATCCCGTCCGACTCCGTGATCACGTCGCTGCTCGCGGATTTCGACGAGTCTCTTGTGTGTGCGCGCACCGCGAGCAATGCCGTGATGTGCAGCTACGCCGACCGTGGTCTGCTGGAGCCCTCGGTGATCATGAAGTCGTTCCGTCCGCTCCGCGCCTTACCCGACAGCAGTGTCGTGCACGCGGTGAGCGGATACACGGCGGTGCAATACGGGCCAGGCACTGCGGATCCTGCGGTGGTGGTTCACATGGCGGATGGCACCGCGATGCGATTCCGTAGACCGGCGCTCACGTCGTCGAGTTGGTACGGCTTCCCAGTGCGCGATTCGACCTTGTCGGGCACCGACGTACGCACAAGGTCCTGCGTCGCGGAACTCGAGGCGCCATGCAGCGGCGGACGCCCGTGGAATTATGTGTCCATCGCCGGACGGATGGCGTCGGTTCTCGGCACAGAGAGTACCGAGAATGGTTTTCGCCGCTCGTGCGGAGTCCGTGACGTCATCGTATGCCGAATTCTGATCAGATCGGCCGCCGGACAGGGGAAATACGCGTACAAGTACGAAAGTGTGGATACGGTGAAGCTGGCGCCCTAGAGTCGCGTCGCCCGAGTCTCCTGCCGTTCGGCACATGTTTTTGCACCACGCGGCGTTGCCAGTTCTCGCGAGACCGCTCGCATCGCCGCGAGTGGCGTCCTGGTTGGCACCGAAATCCATCACCCACCCCACTCCAAGAAACCTCGGAACGCTCCCCGAGCGCGACGCGCAGCGGACCGCTGACGCTTTCGTGCCGCAGCCGCCTTCGCTCGATCTTCACCGCGCTGCGAAGTGCCCAGTTTGGCGGGAGGAGAGAACGGGTCTCGAGTACGGGCCTTGGAGCCGTTGAGGGCACGCGTCCCGCCCGGCGCACCGTGGGTGTGCGAACGAGGATTGGCTCCACGCGCTCCGCGTAATGCCCGTGGCACTCACCTCCTGACCCCGGTTCGACTAGGTTCCCCCCGCGTTACCACGCTGTTCACTGGCTGACCAACGGCTAGGGGCTGAGCTGGGCGACGACTGAGGAGACCGGAGCTTCTCTGTAGGACAGGTGGCCGAGCGGTTGAAGGCGCACGCCTGGAAAGCGTGTGGGCTCGAAAGGGTCTCGTGGGTTCGAATCCCACCCTGTCCGTGCTTCTTCTTTTCCCGACACGTCACGGCCGCGGCGCGTCAGGGCACTTCCGTCGGTGACGTGCGTACTTAGGCATCATGCTCTCCGCCCAACTGACGAACATACGTCGCCGTGCGCTCTGGCTCGCCGCGCTGCTCACCTGCCTGGCGCCCAACGAAGGTGACGCACAGACGCCCGCGCCGCCGGTCACAGCCGTGACGACCACGGCGGGCCCGACAACGCCGGTCGAGTATGCCCGCAAGGCGCAGCTGGACTTCGAGCGTGCGCGACTGGAGAGTCTGGGATTCAGCTCCGGCGGCGCGACCTCCGAACCGGACGTGCAGTTCGGCAGCATCTTTTACTGGAACAACAACAACGATGTCCCGCCCCGACCTGAGCGTCCCGAGATTGGCGTGGCACGACGCCGGCTGCTGGACGCGCTGACGGCGGCAGGGCAGGCAGTGCCGACGGATGATTGGGTGGCTGGTCAGCGCGTCAAGTATGCGGTCGAGGCCAAGGACATGGCCGCAGCGAACGCCGCGGTTGGCGAGTGCAAGGGCACGCCGTGGTGGTGTTCGGCGCTGACGGGCTTCGTCAAGCACGAATCGAACGATGCGCCAGGCGCCGAACGGTCTTTCGAGAAAGCCCTCTCGCAGATGCCGGAAGCGCAGCGGTGCCAGTGGCAGGACATCTCGCCGTGGCTCAGGAAGGCGGACAGCCTCGCCTTTCTGGCAAAGAGTTGCGCCGACCGCCTCACCTACAGTCAGCGGCTCTTCTGGCTGGCCAAGCCGTTCGCACACGTCGATGGCAATGATCTGCGCAACGAGCTGTATGCGCGGCGAACGTACAACGCCATCGAGGCCAATACCGCGACGGTGTACGGGCCGTGGAAGCCTGAGTTCGGCGAGTCGCAACTGCGCTATGGCTGGCCAGTGGCCTGGTCGAGGCAGAACACGATCGTGAGCCGGGCCGGCCAGATGGTCTCGAGCACAATCGGACACGAGCGCACGCCGAGCCACGATTTCATGCCCAGCCCGTCAGCGCTGCTCAGTCCGTTCACGGCGACGCCGGGCGACTACCCGTTCAACGCGCGGTACGCGCAGATGCGGTACGCGCCACGGTACGCCTCAGGCGGCTTTCAGGATCTGGGCGGGCAGCTGGTGCGATTCCGGCGCGGAGACTCGACGCTGCTCGTTGGCACCTATGTGCTCGACGGCAAGGCTCGCTATGAGCGCGGCAAGACGCGTGCGGCACTCGTCCTCGAGCGTGGCCCCACGATGCGGATCTCTCGCATCGTCAAGGATGGGCAACCACTGCGTGGCGCCATCGAGACCAACGCGGGTGTGTTCCGCGACACGCTGCTTGCGAGCATTGAAGTACTGAGTGAAACGAGGAAGTTCGCAGGCCGCTTCCGTACTGGCGTGGTCCCGATCGAGCCGAATGCCATGCTCTCGGACCTGCTCCTGCTGTCAGTCAAGGCATCGGACGCCGCTTCCGCGGGGCTGGCCGGCGTCGCCACGCTGGAGTCTGTCCTGACGTCGGCGCTCGGCGGCACGAACATCGGTGATGGGCAGTCGTTCGGCGTGTTCTGGGAGTACTACGGCAATCCAGGTGCGACCGTGACGATCTCGATCGCGCCAATGGACACGGCGGGGGGCTTCCGTCGCCTCGGCTCGCTTTTCCGGCTCGGGGGGGTCGCCGGTGGCGGGGCCTCACTCCGGATCCCCGATCCCGCTCAGCCGGACGGCGGTCCTGGCCGGCGACTGACCCTGACGATGCCCGAGGTGAAGCCGGGCCGCTATCGCCTGGCGCTCGAGGTTGCTGAGCCCGGCGCGCCGCCGGCTCGCCGGGAGCTTGTCCTGCGGGTGCCGGAAGGCCCTCCGGCGGCGATGCGCTGACGACGCGCGCGGGGCCCTGTCGATGGCCCACAGTCATCGCTCCCGTGGCCGCATGTCGCCGATTGTCAGCACCTTACGATTATCACAGGGGCCCCCGGTCTATTGACGTGGCCCGTTTCGGCGGCGACCTTCGGCCCACGTCTCCCAACGGGCTTCGTGGGCGGGCCGTCTCATCGCGTCATCATTGACGCGCAGTCGTGGAGAGACCTGGCTTGCCACACCTACACACTGAGGTGCTGAGTGCAGATCTTCTCCGTACGCCGTCTCATGCCTGCTGTCGCTAGCCTAATGTTCGCCGCAGCGGCAGCCGCGCAGGGTGGCTCCCTCACCGGTCGCATTACGACCAAGGATGCGGGTCGCCCGCTCGACAATGCCAGAATCACCATTTCGGACGGTGCCCGGACCACGGGTGTCGGGACGAGCGGTGAAACCGGCCTCTACGCCGTATCGAACGTCGCGGCCGGCACCTACACGGTGACCGTGAGCCGGATCGGCTACCAGTTGCAGCGGTATCCCGGCATCGCGATCCGCGCCGGCCAGCCGACCCAGTTGAATGCGGCGCTCGACGAGATCCCGACGCAGCTCAACCAGGTCGTGACGACCGCCTCGCGCAAGCCGGAGAAGGCCCTCGACGCCCCGGCAGCCCTCTCGGTCGTCACGCGCGAGACCATCGAACGGAAGCCGTCGATCAGCGTCGCCGACCTGGTGAAGGGACAGCCCGGCATCGACGTGTCGAATGGAGGCATTGCCCAGTCGATGATCGTGGCGCGCGGATTCAACAATGCGTTCAGCGGCTCGCTGCTCATGTTGCAGGACTACCGGTTTGCCGGCGTGCCATCGCTCCGCGTCAACGTGCCGTACCTCTCGCTCGGCCAGTCCGAGGACATCGAACGAGTCGAACTCCTGCTTGGACCGGCCTCTGCACTGTACGGCCCGAACTCCGGCGCCGGCGTGCTGCACGTGATCACCAAGTCGCCGTTCTCATCGCAGGGTACGACGCTGTCGGTGCAGGGTGGCCAGCAGAGCATCTTCCGCGGTGCCATCCGGCACGCGGGGACGGCGGGCAAGCGCTTCGGCTACAAGCTCAGCGGCGAGTACATGAGTGGCGAGGATTTCCAGTACCGCGATCAAGGCGAACCGGCGCAGATCTCGCGCCCGCTCACGCCCGGTGGCACACGCCAACTCGTCGCCAACTCGCGCGACTTCGGCTTCGAGCGCCTCAACGGCGAAGCACGCGTGGACATCCGTCCGACGGACAACTCCGAGTTCATCACCACGGTCAGCATGACCAAGGTGCCGAGCGCGATTGAACTCACCGGCGCCAACGGTGCATCGCAGATCCGGAACTGGTCGTACCAGAACTTCCAGCAGCGGATCCGCTTCGGCCGCCTGTTCATGCAGGGCTTCGCCAACGTGAGCAATGCCGGCAACGAGAACTCCGGCGATTCGCGTGGCACCTTCCTGCTCCGCAACGGCCAGCCGATCGTGGACAAGTCGCGGGTCTACACGGGCCAGATCCAGCACGGGTTCGGCCTCAAGAAGGGCAACACCGACTTCATTTACGGCGTCGACTACATCAAGACCAATCCGCAGACCGGCAACACGATCAACGGCAACAACGAAGCGCTCGACAACGTGACCGAGTACGGCGGTTACATCCAGGGCAAGACATCGCTCAACAGCCGCTGGGATTTCCTCGCCGCGCTTCGGGTGGACAGGAACAATGTGATCAAGGGCGAGTTCGTCTCGCCGCGCGCCGCGCTGACGTACAAGGCCGCCGACAACCAGTCGCTCCGGTTCACGTTCAACCGCTCGTTCAATACGCCGGCGAACTTCGCGTTCTTCCTCGATCTGCCGTCGGTGGTCGATGCGGCGGGCTTCCGCCGCAATGCCGCGCTGACTCCGTTCAACCTGCCTACCTATGACGTGATTGCGACCGGCAACCGTCCCAAGGTCGGCATGAGCTTCGATCGCAGCTGCAGCGCCACCAGCGGCTACGGCAACTTCTGCATGCGCTCGCCGTTCATCAACAACGGCGGCACCGTGGTTGGTGCCAGTGCCGCAACCGCACTGCCCGCCTTCGTCGCCTTCCGTCAGCCCGTGTTCGCTGGTGCGTTGGCGCAGGGGTATGCACCCGCACTTGCCGGCCTGTCGGCGCTCGGCTTGTCGTCCACGGCGATCGCCGGCCTGGCGCAGACGCTGGGTGGCGCCGTGGCTTCACGGCTCGCCACCAACGTGCCGACGAATGCGCAAGTCGGCACGGTCGGTCGCCTGGGCAGCGCACTGCAGGACGCCGCCGCCGTGGCCGATCTGCCATCGCTCAATGCGTCATTCGACAACACGTTCGAGGTGGGCTACAAGGGCCTCGGTATGAGCGGCAAGCTGTCGTTCGACTTCAGTGCCTGGGCGCAGCAGCGCGGCGGCGGTGCCATCACGGCGTCGCTGGTCACACCATGGATCTTCGCCAATCCGACGCAGACCGGAGCCTACGTCGGCGGACAGGCTGGCGCTGCGCTGGCCGCCGCGATCCCCGCCTACATCACGGCCGAAGTCACGGCAGGTCGCCTGACACCGGCACAGGGCACGGCGCTGGCCGGTGCGCTGGGCGCATCAGCGACGGCGCTGGCGACCGGGGCCGCCACGAGTCTCACGCCGCTGCTCGCCGGCATTCCGCTCGGCACGGTGGGGTTCACGGATCAGGTCAACACCAACTCCAACCTGCGGGCGACCTACCGCCGCGTTGACAAGACCGTCGAGGTGTGGGGCGCCGACCTCGGGATGTCGTATCAGTTCACCGATGACTTTGCGCTCGACTGGACCGGCAGCGTCGTCAACCGGACGGTGTTCGACGAAATCCGGGTCGGCACGTCGCCACTGGCGCTGAACGCCCCTGGCGCGAAGACCACGGTCACTGCGCGGTATCAGGGCCAGGAAAGCGGGTTCGGCCTCGAAGGCCGCTGGCGCTACACCGATGCCTTCACGGTCAACTCGGGCGTCTATGAGAGCAACGTCCTGAACCCGAGCAACGCCGGTCCGTTCCAGTATCCGGGCGTGCAGGTCAGCAACCAGTTCGACATTCAGGTCTCCAAGCGCTTCGCGACAATCGGCAAGGGTGTGGTGTGGAGCCTGAACGTGCAGAACATCTTCAATAACGAGGTGGCCACGTTCGTCGGAGTGCCGGCGCTGGGCCGGTTGGCGCTGACCAAGCTGTCGTATACGTTCTGAGTGTTTCCGATGCAGGGCGCGCGGGGCGGTTCGCTGGACGCGAGCCGCCCCGCTGCGCATCACCCCTTTCGGTTCCGCTGGCGATGTCGCTGCTGCTTCATCCTGGACCACCGCTGGTGATCGGCCATCGTGGCGCTGCAGGGGTCCGGCCGGAGAACACGCTGCACGCGTTTCGACATGCGCTCGACCTCGGCGTCGACGCCGTCGAGTTCGACGTGCGTGTCACCGGTGACGGCGTGGCGGTGGTGCATCACGACGCCAGCACGCTGCGGACGTGTGGTGAACACCTGGTGATCGAGTACTCGAGCATCGGTGCGCTGCGCCGGCTTGACGCGGCCGCCTGTTTCACCGGGGATTTTCGCACCACGCGCCGAACACCGGTCCCCTTGCTGGATGAGGTGCTCGATCTGACTCGATCGGTACCGGTCATCATCGAATGCAAGACGGTCGAAGGGGCCCCGGTCGTGATCGACGCGCTGCGGTCGCATGGCGCGACCGATCGCGCCGTCGTCGGGAGCTTTCTCAATGGCGCGATGCGCTTCGTCCGTGCGGCAGAGGTGCCGAGCGGCGCGTCGCGGCGTGACATGATCCGGATGCTGGTCCGTAGCCTCGTCCGGCTGGCACCGCGCCGGGTGCCATTCGCTGCGATGTGTATTCCAGAGGTATCGTCGGGGCTCACGCTGCCGATCGCGCGGTTTGCCGCGTGGGGCAAGGCGATCGGCGTGCCGGTGCACGTGTGGACGGTGAATGATGCGACCGATGCGAATCGCCTGTGGGATGCCGGCGTCACCGGGATCATCACCGACGATCCCGGGGCGATCCTTGCGGCGCGGGCTGCGCGCGCCATGCGCTGACGGTCGCCGCTTCTGTTCCGGCCCGCCGGTTGGCATATTGCTCGCCGATGACTTCCTCACACACCATCCTCGATGCACGGGCCTGCGAGCGAACGCTGCGCCGTATGGCCGACGAAATCGTCGAGCGCACCGCCGGCATCGAGTCGCTCGTGCTCGTCGGCATTCAGCGCCGTGGTGTGCAGCTGGCCGCACGGCTCGCGTCACTGATCGAAGAGCGCGAAGGGAAGCCGGTGCCGCGCGGGGCGCTCGACATCACGCTGTATCGCGATGACCTGCAGACCGTGGGCCCGCGTCCGCTGGTGGGTGCGACCGAACTGCCGGTGGACATCGACGACAAGCAGGTTGTGATCGTCGACGATGTGCTCTACACCGGGCGGACCGTGCGCGCGGCGCTGGACGAACTGGCGGACTTCGGCCGGCCGGCACGCATTCTTCTAGCCGTGCTGATCGATCGGGGGGGGCAGGAGCTGCCCATCCGTGCCGATGTCATCGGAAAGGTCGTCACAGTCCCCGCCGGGTCGCAGGTCGATGTCCGGGTCGCGGAGCTGGACGGGGACGACACGGTGGTCGTGAGTCCGGCCCGGTCGCGCGGCGCATGACGAGTCTGGGCAAGGATCTGCTCGACCTCGAATCGCTGAGTGCTGCACAGATCACTGCCATTCTCGACACCGCCGAACCACTGAAAGCCATCAGCCTTCGTGCGATCAAGAAGGTGCCGACGATGCGCGGTGCCACCATCGTCAACCTGTTCTTCGAGGCCTCGACGCGGACTCGCGTCAGTTTCGAGTTTGCCGAAAAGCGGATGTCGGCCGACGCCGTCAATGTGGCGATCGGCAATTCATCGGTCAGCAAGGGTGAAACGCTGGTCGACACCGCGCGTAATCTCGAAGCGATGAAGATCGACATGGTCGTCATCCGCCATCAGGCCAGTGGCGCCGCACGGTTTCTCGCGGAACGGATCGAGTCCAATGTGATCAACGCCGGCGACGGAACGCACGAGCATCCGACGCAGGGATTGCTCGATTTGTTGACGCTCCGTGACCGCTGGGGTTCGCTCGAAGGCAAGCGCGTCTGCCTGTGTGGCGATGTGCTGCACAGTCGCGTGGCCCGGTCCAACATTCACGGCCTGCGCAAGCTCGGCGCCGAGGTGGCGGTCTGCGGCCCACGCTCGCTGCTGCCCAACGGCGCCGAGGAGGCGCTCGGCGTGACGGTGTTCGATCGGATCGAAGCGGCCATCGAATGGGCGGACGCGCTGAACGTGCTCCGGTTGCAGCTCGAGCGAATGACGGCGGGCTACATCCCCTCGTTGCGTGAATACAATCGCGTGTTCGGTGTGACGCGTGAGCGACTCGACCGCGCGCCGCGCGACTTGCTGATCCTGCATCCAGGCCCGATGAATCGCGGTGTGGAGATCGATTCCGATGTCGCTGACGGGCCGCACAGCCTGATCCTCGATCAGGTCACGAATGGTGTGGCGGTCCGGATGGCGGTGCTCTACCTGTTGCGGGGCGGTCGCCCCGACCTCGCAGCGGCCGGCTCGGCCGCGGGAGAATGACACACGAATGACGACACGTCCCCTGCTGCTGACCGGCGGCCACCTGCTGGATCCATCGATCGGACTCGATGGTGTCGGTGACTTGCTGCTCGTTGATGGCACCGTGGCGTCCGTCGGCGGCAGCATTGCGGGCCCCGAGGACGCCGAGCGCATCGACTGCCGCGGACTGCATGTGACGCCCGGCTTCATCGATGTGCATTGTCATCTGCGGGAACCAGGCCGGGAGGATGTCGAGACGATCGCGACCGGCGCACGCGCTGCCGCGGCAGGCGGCTTCACCGCGGTATGTGCGATGCCGAACACGGATCCGGTGACGGACAATCAGGCTGCCGTCGGATTCATCCTCGCGCAGGCTGCCAAGGCACAAGCGTCGCGCGTCTATCCGATCGGATCGATCTCCGTAGGGATGAATGGCGTGCAGCTGTCGGAGATGGGCGAGATGGTGGCGGCGGGCGCAGTGGCGGTGAGCGACGATGGCCGACCGGTGGTGAGCGCACAGCTCATGCGCACCGCGCTCGAGTATGCGCGAACCTTCGGCATTCCGGTGGCGGATCATTGCGAGGAACCGACGCTGGCACATGGCGGTGTGATGAATGAAGGAGTGATCAGTGCGCGGCTCGGACTGAAGGGTATTCCGTCCGAGAGCGAGGAGATCATGGTGATCCGTGACATCCTGCTTGCGCGGCGCACTGGCGGACGTGTCCATCTCTGCCACATGAGCACCTGGGGCAGTGTCGAGCTGATTCGCTGGGGAAAGGAGCGCGGTATTCCCGTGACCGCAGAGGTGTGTCCGCACCATCTGACGCTGACCGAGGAGCGGGTGCGGCAGTATGACACGAGCGCGAAGATGAACCCGCCGTTGCGCACGCAGCGCGATGTCGACGCGCTGGTCGCCGCGCTCAAGGATGGCACGATCGATTGTGTCGCAACGGACCACGCGCCACACCACAATGACGAGAAGAACCGTGAGTTCTCGGATGCGCCCAACGGCATCGTGGGTCTCGAGACGGCGCTGTCCGTGCTCATGACCTGGCTGGTCGCGCCCGGGACGATTTCGCTCGCACAGCTGGTGGAGAAGCTGTCATGCGCGCCGGCGCGTGTGTTCGGTCTGCCCGGTGGCACGCTGCGCCGCGGGGCCATTGCCGACGTGACGGTGCTCGATGCCACGGCGTCGTGGACGGTGCAGGGCAGCGACTTCCGCAGCAAGGGGCGCAACTCCCCATGGCTCGGCTCGACGCTGACGGGCCGTGTGGCGCGGTGTATTGTGGGTGGCCGACAGGTGCATGTCCGCGACCTGAGTGCCTGACGTCCGAGTGCCGACCCGCACATGACCTCACGCGCACCCCGCACCGCACGACTTCAGGCGCCGTTTGCCGAGCGCGAAGCGCTGGTTCGGGTGTGTCACGCTCTCGCCGCCAGAGGGCTCATTGCCGGACAGGACGGCAATGTGTCGGTGCGCATCGCGGCGGGCCGGCTGTTGGTCACGCCCGCAGGGTTCGCCAAAGGGTGGCTCGATCCGGATGACCTGGTCGAGACGTCGCTCGATGGGGCGGTGCTCGCCGGTCGGCACCGACCGTCGAGCGAACTGGGACTGCACTTGGCCGCGTATCGCGCTCGATCTGATGCTCGGGCTGTCGTGCACGCGCATCCCGTGACGGCAACTGCGTTTGCGCTGGTCGGCGAGACCATTCCAGATGGTGTACTGGCGGAGCTGATGCTCACTGTCGGGCCAGTCGCGCTGGTGCCATACGCGCAGCCTGGCACGGAAGAGCTCGGCAAGTTGGCGTCATCGGCGTTCCTGACACACGATGCGTTGCTGCTTGCCCATCACGGCGCGGTGACACTGGGACGCACCCTGGACGAGGCACATTTCTCGATGGAGAGCCTCGAGCATGGGGCACGCATGATCCAGCTGGCGCGACACCTCGGAGGAGTGGTTACGTTGGATGCTGCAGCGTGCGAGGCGTTGCGGGCGGCCCGGCGCAGGGCGCGCGATGATGCGGCGACTGGTGCCGCGCTCAAGGAGATGACGGAATGACTGACGTGACGAACGCGCTCGAAGCCGTGGGTGCACTGCTCGGCGAGCGATCGAAGTTCGAAGGCTGGATTGCTGCACTGGCCAGCAAGAGTGATGTGCCGTCTCACGTGCTCGAAAAGGTGCGCGCGGACTATACTGGTCGCCTGCGAACGGTCCTGCAGGCATTCACGGCGCACACGCCGGCACTCGAATCGGCACTCGCGGAGCATCAGGCGCGCGACGCATCGCTGGCGGCGCAGGAGAAGGCCTGCCGCGATGAGCATGCCGAGGGCGAGCTGCGTCACATGGTTGGCGAGTACGACAGTGCGCAGTGGGATCAGGTCCGCATCGGTCACGAAGCACTTCTCGCACGTCTGGCGAGCGAACGTCAGGGAATCGCGGCGGATCTCGCCAACGTGCAGCGCAGTCTCGCCGGAACTGCTGAAGCCGCTCAACGACTGCGCGCCCTTGGTGGCGACGTGGCTCCGACGGCGTTCGCCCCACGTGACGAGTCGCCGACACCGGCGATTCTGGCGGCGATGCAGGACGCGGCCCCGGTTGCGGCCGCGATTTCCGAGCCCGCATCGGTCGCGTCGAATCCCAATGCGTATCGGGTCACGCCGGCTGCCCCCCCTCCAGAGCTCATGGACCGTCGGGCGCAGCTCGACGACCTTGGCTTCCTGCGAAGCTCGCCGCGGCCCACCCAGCAGGAGAACGGTGTCGACTACCAGACGGCGCCCACGGCGGTCGCCTCGCGTCCAGCTGAGGCGCCGATTCTCCGCATCGTACCCGATGCTGCAGTGGCGTCCGCGCCGGCTCCGATTGCGGTACCCTTCGCAAATGATGCCGCCAAGACGTTGCGTTGCGCCGAGTGCGGGACGATGAATTATCCCACGGAGTGGTACTGCGAGCGGTGCGGTGGCGAACTCGCGGTGATCTAGACCACGACCCGAGGACTGGTCGGAAACGCAAACGGGCGAACCACGTGGTTCGCCCGTTTGCGTTGTTCGTTCCAGACCACGGACCGTCAGGCCGCGGCTGCGCTCGCGCGCTTGGCCATCCGGCTCTTCTGCCGGGCGGCGGCATTCTTGTGGATCAAACCCTTGCGGGCTGCACGATCAAGCAGCGTGGTAGCCACACCACGCACCTCGGCCGACGCACCCTCAACCTTGGCCTTCTTGAGGGCGGTGCGCCGCGCTGTGCGCGGCCCGGGATTTCGCGCCAGAGCGGGACCCGGCATCCGCAAAATAGTCTTCGCGG
>JANMHB010000050.1:0-3692 GCA_031374935.1 Gemmatimonadaceae bacterium
GCGCATCGCGGAGCTCGACACGCTCACGGCGTTGCCCAATCGCGTGCTCCTGCAGGATCGTTTCCTGCAAGCGTCGGCGTTCGCGACGCGCCATGGCACGCGGCTGGCCGTGCTGTTTCTCGATCTGAATGACTTCAAGCAGGTGAATGATACCTTCGGCCACTTCGCTGGGGATCAGGCGCTGCGACATGCCGCCACAACGATTGTGTCTGCGGTCCGGTCTGCGGATACGGTCAGTCGGCACGGCGGTGACGAGTTCGTCGTGCTGCTGACGGATGTCGGTGAGCGCAGCGATGTGACCGTCATCGCCGAAAAGGTGCTGCGGGAGCTTGCGGCACCGCTGCAACTTGGGCAGCACACCATACGCCTCGATGCCAGCATCGGCATCAGCCTGTTTCCCGATGATGGGCAGACCATCGACACGTTGACGGCACTGGCCGATGGAGCGATGTATCGCTCCAAGCAGAGCGGCAGCGGGCACATCGCATTTCATGGCGATCCGCCCGCTGCTGAGCCTGTCGACACCAATCGATCGATGACCGCGGAGCGACTCCGGCGGGGCCTGCCGGTCCCTCACGGGCATACTGATCAGGATCGTCCAAGCGCCGAGATGCGTGCAGCCAACGAACAGCTCGTGCTCACCGCGCTCGGCGCGCGCGCAATGCAGCTCGACCTGGAAGAGGCCAACCGTCGGCAGCTCGACTTCATGGCGGTGCTCGCACACGAACTCCGGAACCCCCTGGCCCCGATGCGCAACGTCTCGGCCCTGCTGGCCCGCGTGCAACCGGGCGACCCGATTCTGCCGCGTCTGCAGGACATCATCGAGCGACAGGTCGTTCACATGGCGCGCATGATCGACGATCTCTTCGATATCTCACGGGCGCAGAGCGGCACGCTCACCGTCGACCACCGCCGGATCGAGCTGACAGCACTGGTGGCCGAGGTGATTGCGCTCTGCAGGCCCGCAATGGACCAACGGTCTCAGACCCTGCTGGCGACCCTGCCGACGGTGCCTGTGCACGTGGCAGGCGACGCGATCCGGCTGACGCAGATCTTCACGAACCTGCTCAGCCACGCATCGAAGCATGCACCGGAGGGCGGCAGTCTCACGCTCGTGATGACCGCGAACGACGCGAGCGTGGTGGTCACGCTGACTGACGCTGGCGCCAACCCTGACACTCACGGGCGATCGGGGATGCTCGACCGGCCCGCCACGGAGGTGCACGCCGACGGATACGCCGCGGTCGTGCCCGGGATTGGACTGACGGTGGTCACCGAGCTCGTGAAGGCACATCACGGCAGCGTGGACGCACGCAGTCTCGGGCCCGGAAGCGGCAGCCAACTGGTCGTCACGCTGCCGCTCCATGGCGTCGCCTCGACAGGCAGCGGCACCGCCTGACGCGGCGAACGTTTGATCGCGTCCGGGTGGTGCGGAATTATTGATCCGGCCGCCAGACGTGTTCGCTGCGGTCACACCGTGGAGTTCGGTGCAGCCCAGGCGGTAGGATAGGTTGTACATGCGCGCGCGGATGGCCTCAAACAGCGCTGCGCGGACGGACGGGCCCCAGCCAGTCGCGTCCATCGGTCTCCACATGGAGCTTTCACATGCTGATGACGATCGTAATCGTCCTGGTGGTTCTTTGGCTGCTCGGTATCGTCACGGCGTATACGATGGGCGGATTGATCCACATCCTGCTGGTCGTGGCCGTGGTGGTGGTACTGGTACGCGTGATTCAGGGTCGCAGTCCGGTGTGACGATGCCACGTGCAGGACGGAACGTGGCGCGCGTGTGTTACGGCGGGCGCGCTGGACGCGTAGTGCCGCACATCGTGCAGCGGTGAGTACGCGTGCCGAGCGCCTGCGTGCCGAGGCGGCCGATGAGTTGCTCACCGGACCCATCGTTGGCGAACTTCTCGGCGCCGATCATCTGGCCGCGCGCGCGCGAGCCGTTGCGCGGGAACAGCGCCTCGTTGCCACACGTGCGCCACTGCGGCCGGCTCGTCTGCTGGCGCGGCTGTCCGTCACGCGACGCATACTCAGCGAGGCGCATGCGCGACTGCTGACGGCGGCCGCGAGCGGTGTCGATGCCGGCCCGGCAGCCGAGTGGTTGCTCGACAACTATCACGTCGTACTGGAACACCTGCAGGAAGTGCGCGGCAGCCTGCCGGGCGGCTACTATCGCGAACTGCCCGAGCTCGCGAGCGGCCCGATGTCGGGGTATCCGCGCGTGTACGAGATCGCGATCTCCCTCATCTCGCACACCGAAGCGCGGGTCGATCTGGAGAATGTGGATCTCTATGTCGAGTCGTTTCAGAGCGTCACGCCGCTCTCGGTGGGCGAGCTCTGGGCGATGCCGGCCATGCTCCGGCTGGGGCTGATCGAGAGCGTGCGCCGCACGACGCTGCGGACGATGCAGCGTCTCGACGAAACCGAGCTCGCCGATGCGTGGTCGGAGCGTATTCTGCGCGCCAGTGCGCAGGGTGGTACGGCCTTGCGTGCGGCGCTGCATGAGTTCGCGGATGCGGACCATGTGCTGACCCCGCACTTCGTCTCGCGCTTTCTCCGTCTGCTACGCCGTACCGAAGGGTCATCGCCCGCCCTGGCGTGGCTCGAGCACTGGCTGCGCGATGCGGGTGTCAGCCCGGAGACCTCGGTGGCACTGTCCACGCATCGCGTCACCGTGACCGGCTTGCTGATGGCCAACAGCATCACCAGCCTGCGTGACATCGGGCGACGCGACTGGCGTCAGTTCGTGGAAGGGCAGAGTGTGATGGAGGCGGTGCTTCGTCGCGACCCATCCGGATTCTACCCACAGATGACGTTCGCGACGCGTGACGCATACCGCCATGTGGTGGAGCGAATCGCGAAGGGCAGCAGCCACGGCGAGGCCACGGTCGCGCGGTGGGCGATCGACCTCGCCCAGCGTCCTTCCGCCACGCACAGCATCGATGCGCCGGACGTCCGCACCCATGTCGGTTTCTATCTCGTGGACGACGGCGTGACCGAGCTCGAAGAGGCGGCCGGGTATGTGCCGACGCTCGGTGAAACGATCGAACGCGCCGTACACCGCCATCCGAACACGGTCTTCACCGGTGGTCTGGTTGCACTCGTGTTGCTGGCGACCCTGGGCGTCATGCTGCTGATCGAGTCCGATGCGCGCGAGTCGATGCTGCTGCTCCTGCTGCTCGCGTTCCTGCCGGCGCTCGACATTGCCGTGACGGTTCTCAATCAGCTGGTCACGGCGCTACTGCCACCGCACAGCCTTCCGCGGCTCGAGCTGCATGAGAACGGCGTGCCGCACCAGTATCGCACGGCGGTGGTGATTCCGACGCTGTTCGGCAGTGTCGCTGACGTCCACGAGGCGCTCGACACGCTGGAAGTGCAGTTCCTTGCCAATCGCGAGGAACACCTGCGCTTCGCGGTCCTGAGTGACTTCACGGACGCCGCCAGCGCGACGATGCCGGACGATACCGCGATCATCGACGCCGCGACGGCGGGTATCAACGACCTCAATCTGCGCCACGCGACCGACGGTGAGGGGCCCTTCCATTTGCTGCACCGCTCGCGCGAGTGGAATGCGCTCGAGGGGGTCTGGATGGGCTGGGAACGGAAGCGTGGCAAGCTCTCGAACTTCAATGCCGTCGTGCAGGGACGGGCGACGAAGGCCTTCTCGTTCGCGGCGGGCGACACGG
>JANMHB010000052.1:0-106824 GCA_031374935.1 Gemmatimonadaceae bacterium
GCCGGCTTCCACAAGCTGAAGGGCGCGGTTGACGCCAGCGGCAAACTGACCGCATGGCAGAATCACTTCGTCAGTTTCTCCAACAACGGCACCGATTTCGTCGCCAGCGCGGGGATGGATGGCGCCGAGTTCCCGGCGACGAGCATCCCCAACTACGCGCTCGGCGTGAGCACGATGCCGCTTGGCGTGCCGACGGGATTTCTGCGTGCGCCGGGCAGCAATGCGCTGTCGTACGTCATGCAGTCGTTCATCGATGAGATGGCGCACGCTGCGAAGAAGGATCCGGTGCAGTTCCGTCTCGATCTCCTTGCTGCCATGCCGGCCGAGGCACCGCGCGGCGTGATGGTGGCGTCACGGATGAAGGGCGTGCTCGAAATGGTGGCACAGAAGTCCGGCTGGGGCACACGCAAGCTGCCGAAGGGCACGGGCATGGGTGTCGCCTTTCACTTCTCGCACCGCGGATACTTTGCCGAGGTGGTCGAAGCGACCGTGACGAAGGCCGGCAAACTGACGGTGAACAAGGTGTGGGTGGCCGGCGATGTCGGCAGTCAGATCATCAATCCGTTCGGCGCGATCAATCAGGTACAGGGGTCGGTTCTCGATGGGATCAGCGAGGCGCTGGCGCAGGAGATCACGATCGAAGCCGGCCGGACGAAGCAGAGCAGCTTCGCCGACTTCCCGCTGATCAAGTTGACGCAGGCGCCCGTGGTCGAGGTGCATTTCCTCACGCCGGACTATCCGCCGACGGGCATGGGTGAGCCGGCATTGCCGCCGGTGGTACCCGCTCTCTGCAACGCGATCTTCGCGGCGACGGGCAAGCGGATCCGGTCGTTGCCGTTGTCGAAGCACAACCTCAGCTGGGTGTGAGGCGCAGAGCGTGAAGCAGTGGCTGGAGACGCGGCAGGTGTTCGATCAGCTTGCCGCTGCACACGCGACCGGTCGTCGTGCGGCACTGGCGACGGTCGTCCGCGTCAATGGCTCGGCATACCGCCACGAAGGCGCCAAGCTGCTGGTGATCGAGGGTGGCGGCGGGATCGGCAACGTGAGCGGCGGGTGTCTCGAAGCAGATGTCCGCGAAGTGGCGCAGCAGGTCCTCAGCACTGGCATGGCTCAGCTGCGCAGCTACTGTGGCGGCGCCGAAGAGATTGCGGCCTGGGATCTTGGCGTAGGATGTGATGGTGAGGTGGAGATCCTGATCGAACCGGTATCCACCGCGCGGGTCGCGGAGCGCGATGCGATCGGTACAGAGCGCCCATATGTCGCGGTGACGCAGCTGCGCGTCCCTCGCGAGTACGGCGAGGCGCCACGGCTCGTGGTCTCCGACGCGGGCGTCTCAGGAACACTGGGCGACGCGGCGCTCGATGCACACGTGCGTGATCATGCGCCGCAGTGGATTGCAGCGGGAGAATCGCGTGAGGAGTTGCATGGCGAGTCGCGGCTGCTGCTCGATGTCCTGCAACCGCCGCCACGGCTGGTGGTGGTGAGTGCCGGGGACGACGCCCGTGTGCTGGCGCAGCTGGCGAGTGATGTGGGATTCAGGGTCGTGACCGTCGATCGTCGCGCGGGCTTACTCACGCGCGAGCGGTTCTCAGATTCTATCACGCTGGTGGAGTCCGATGCCGCGCGACTGAACGAACATCTCGTGCTCGACACATCGTGTTTCGCGGTGGTCATGACGCACGACTTCGCCGACGACACGAACTATCTGCGCGCCCTGTTGCAGACGCCGGTACGATATCTCGGCGTGCTGGGCCCGCGGCAGCGCACCGAGCGCATCCTGTCCATCCTGCGTCGCGACGGCGACGTGGACGTGTCGCGTGTGTACGGGCCGGTCGGACTCGACATCGGCACTGACGGCGCCGAGCAGGTGGCGCTGGCGGTGGTGGCCGAGCTGCTGGCCGTGCGGGCGGGGCGCGAGCCGAAGTCGTTGCGCGAACGTCTGGCGCCGATTCACGCCGCCGGTGAGTGAACCCCGTGTCGCTGCGATAGTCCTGGCGGCTGGTGCATCCAGCCGGATGGGCCGCAACAAGATGTTGCTCGCGGTGGATGGTGTGCCGATGGTGCGCCGCGCCGTGCAGCAGGCGACTGAGGCCGGGCTCTCTCCGGTGGTGGTGGTGGTGGGGCACCAGGAGCCGCTGGTGCGCGCGGCGCTCGACGGTCTCGACTGTGTCTTCGCGCTGAACGGCGACTACACCGGGCCCACCAGCACCTCGCTGCATGCCGGGCTGCGCGCGCTCGACGCTGATGTGTCGGCGGTGGTGATCCTGCTCGGCGACATGGTGCGCGTCACATCGGCGATGCTCACTGCACTGACTGATGTCGCGCGCGAGGGCAACGCACCGCTGGCTGTATCGCGCTACGGCGATGTGCTCGCGCCACCCCTGCTCTTCCAGCGTGCGTTGTGGGGCGAGCTGCTGGCCTGGCATGGTGAAGGGTGCGGCAAGGCCGTGGTGAAGCGGCATCAGCAGGACGCAACGATGATCGACTGGCCGGAGAGTGCCCTGCGCGACGTGGATACCCCGGATGACTACCACGAACTGGTCACCGCATGAAGCGGCGCACGTTCGTAGTTGGCGCGGTCGCCGCGGCCGGAGCACTCGGCGTGGGCTGGACGCTTTTCCCACCGCGCGGGCGAATGGGCGACGGATCGCAGATTCCGGAAGGCTCCGGCGAGTCGGCGCTGAACGGCTGGGTGAAGATCGGCACCGACAATACCGTCACGGTGATCATGTCGAAGTCCGAGATGGGCCAGGGGATTCACACCACGCTGGCAATGCTGCTGGCCGACGAACTGGATGCGGATTGGTCGCAGGTCCGGATCGAGATGGCGCCGGTGGGCGACCCGATCTACAACAACATCGCCACCGTGGTGGATGGCCTCCCGTTCCATCCCGACGACCACGGCCTGATTCAGCGCACGACAGCCTGGCTGACTGCGAAGACGATGCGCGAAGCCGGTGTCATGATCACCGGCGGCTCGTCGAGTGTGAAGGACCTCTGGCTGCCGATGCGGCAGGCGGGTGCGTCGACCCGGGCGCTGCTGGTCAGTGCCGCCGCTGCGACCTGGAAGGTGCCGGAGGCCGGGATCACGGTTATGCGCGGCGTGCTCTCACACACTGATGGGCGCCGCGCGACGTTCGGCGAGATGATCGCCACCGCTTCGACGATGAAACTTCGCGACGACGCGCCGCTCAAGACTGCGGCGCAGTTCACGCTGATCGGCAAGCCGATGCGACGCCTGGAAAGTGCGGCCAAGCAACGTGGCACGGCAACGTTCGGCATCGACGTGGTGATCCCGGGCATGCAGTACGCGAGCGTGGTGATGTGCCCCGTGCTGGGTGGGACAGTGGCGAGTATCGATGGCGCGGCGGCAAAGCTCCTCCCGGGCGTGAAGCAGATCGTGACATTGAATGGCTACAACGGCGGCACAGGCGGAGTCGCCGTGATCGCAGACACGCCGTGGCACGCGATGAAGGCCGCCAAGGCGGTGAAAGTCAACTGGAACGACGGCACCATGGCCGGCGTGTCGAGTGCCGGGCTGATGCAGAAACTGTCAGCGACGCTCGACACCGATGATGGCCACGCGTATCTCGAGCGTGGCAACGTTGACGATGCGCTGGCCGCAGCGACGCAGCAGGTGAAGGCCGAGTACCAGGCGCCGTTTCTGGCGCACGCCGCGATGGAGCCGATCAACTGCACCGTACAGTTCGCAGACGGGAAAGCGACTGTCTGGGCGTCGACGCAGGTACCCGGGCTGGCCAGGCGCGCCGTCGGTAAAGCCCTCGGCATCGCGTCGGATCAGGTCACGATGAAAGTCCAACTGCTCGGTGGAGGATTCGGCCGGCGGCTCGACGTGGACTTCATCGCGCAGGCCGCGGCAATCGCGAAGGCGGCCAACGGAGTCGCGGTGCAAACCATCTGGTCGCGTGAAGAAGACATCCGCCACGACTTCTATCGTCCGGCATGTGTCTCGCGTTTCTCGGCCGGACTCGATGCCTCGGGAAAGCTGCTCGCCTGGCGCAACGTCTCCGCGGGGCAGTCGGTGGTGGGGGCCACGGTCGGTCGGTACTTCGGTCTGCCCGCCTCACCGATCGACAAGACGACCAGCGAAGGGTCGTTCGATCAGCCGTACGAGTATCCGGCGGCGCGGGTTGGTCATGCCATCGTGGATCTCCCGGTGCCGACTGGATTCTGGCGTGCCGTTGGCCATTCGCATCAGGCGTTCTTCACCGAAGGCTTCATGGACGAAGTTGCGGTGGCAGCGAAGGCCGATCCGGTGGCGTTCCGATTGGCATTGCTCGCGAATCATCCGCGGCACGCGCGAGTGCTGACGCGTGTGGCAGAAATCGCTGGTTGGTCGGCGCCGCTGGCGGCGGGCGCTGAGGGAACGCGTCGCGGGCGCGGCGTGGCGCTGCACGAATCGTTCGGCTCCGTGGTGGCGCAGGTGGCCGAGGTCACGATTGCCGCCGACAACACGCTGCGTGTGGATCGCGTCGTCTGCGTGATCGATTGCGGGATGCCGGTCAATCCGAACATGATTCAGCAGCAGGTGGAAAGTGGCGTCGTCTTTGGGCTGAGCGCGGCGCTGTTCGACGAAATCACGATTGCCGATGGTCGGGTGACGCAGGGCAACTTCAACGACTACCGGCCGCTGCGGATGTCGGAGTGTCCGGCGATCGTGGTCGACATCATTCCGAGCACGGAGCATCCCGAGGGCGTCGGCGAGCCGCCGTTGCCGCCGGTGGCGCCAGCGGTGGCGAACGCGATCTTCGCGGCCACCGGCACACGGCTCCGGTCCCTTCCCCTTCGACTGTCGTGATGGCCGTGACCACGATTCAACTGAACGGGAGACCGGTCGAGGTCTCGGCCGAGGGCGATACACCGCTGCTCTGGGTGCTGCGCGGTGAGTTGCATCTCACGGGCACGAAGTTCGGCTGCGGGATTGCGGCCTGTGGCGCGTGTACGGTGCATCTGGATGGGCAGGCGGTACGGTCGTGTGTGACGCCGCTGTCGGCGGTCGGCGCGCGCGCGGTGACGACGATCGAAGGGCTGAGCGGCCCCGATGCCGACGCGCTCTTCGCGTCGTGGACTGATCTCGACGTGGCGCAGTGCGGGTACTGTCAGCCGGGACAGATCATGAGTGCGTGTGCACTCATTCGTGCGAATCCTCAGCCATCGGATGGCGAGATCGATGCGGCGATGAGCGGGAATGTCTGTCGCTGTGGGACGTATCCGCGCGTGCGGGCGGCGGTGCGGCAGGCGACGGCGCCTCGTGGGCCATCCGTCAGCTCGACGCCGTAGCGCTACGACCTTGGGCGAGGTGGTTGACGGCTTGCGTTGGCGCTGTGCGGCATGACTGGCGGCGACCGCCGTGATGCTCAGCATGCTCCTGCCCTGCTTGCGCCCGGCTCCACCCGCGGACTGACCGCTGGTGACCCGGTACTTCCGGCCAGGAATGCCGGTTGACCTGAGGGGTCGCGAGAATCGTGGGAGGGTTCGGTCGCGAGGGCAGGTCAGCGAGCGGACGACGACAGATGGTCGTGCACGGATCAAATCGTTCGGGACCAGCGTTCCTCCGGTATGCACGACATCGAGCTCGTCTGGTTCAAGCGTGACCTGCGCATCCGCGACCATGTAGCGCTCAGTGCGGCGGCAGCGCGTGGCCAAGTGTTGTGTGTATACGTGTATGAGCCACAACTGATGCAGGCACCGGATCATGACGCCCTGCATCTCGGATTCGTGAATGAGTGTCTCGACGATCTGGAGTCGTCGCTTGCCGAGCGTGGGGTGACGCTGCACCGGCGGCATGGCGACGTGCCAGCCGTCTTCGCCGCGCTCCAGCGCGAGCTGGCATCAGCCCGTGAGCCGTCACGCATTGCGCGCATCTGGGCACACGAGGAGACGACCGGATGGATTGCGTATCAGCGCGATCGCGCGATGCGACGGTGGTGCAAAACCGAGGGCATCACCTTCCACGAACTGCCACAGACGGGTGTGGTGCGCCGGCTCGCGTCGCGCGATGGATGGGCAGCGGCGTGGGAGGCGCGTATGGCGGCGGCACCGTTGTCGGCACCACGCGCACTCAAGGGAGTCACTCTCACGGAGCGTGGTGCACCGGTGCCGCCTTCTGGCGTGGCCGGTCGGCAGTTCGGACGCACGCTCGTGCAGCATGGTGGCGAGGATGCGGCACGCGACACCCTCCGCAGTTTTCTGCGTGAGCGTGGCATTGACTACCGCCGCGCGATGTCGAGCCCCGTCACCGCGCCCGATGCCTGCAGCCGGCTCAGTGCCTGGCTCAGCACGGGAGCGATCAGTGTACGGACCTGCGAACATGCCGCTCGCGCACGGCTGAGGCAGCTCCAGGAGGCCGTCGAAAGTGGCGAGGTGATCGATGCGCGCTGGCGCGACAGCATCGCGAGTTTCCGGTCACGGCTCCGCTGGCACTGTCACTTCATGCAGAAGCTCGAGGACCGGCCGAGTCTGGAGTTCGCGACCATGTGTGATGCGTACATCGGGTTGCGCGACGAGCAGACGCCAGATCGCGAGCGGTTGGACGCTTGGCACGAGGGGCGCACCGGCTACCCGCTGATCGATGCCTGCATGCGATCAGTGCGCGCGACGGGCTGGTTGCCGTTTCGCATGCGCGCGATGGTGATGTCGTTTGCGAGTTACCATCTCTGGCTGCACTGGCGGTTCAGCGGCGAGCTGCTGGCACGGCACTTCCTCGACTTCGAGCCAGGCATTCACTACAGCCAGAGCCAGATGCAGAGTGGTGTGACCGGCATCAACGCGATCCGCATCTACAATCCGGTCAAGCAATCGCTGGAGCAGGATCCAGACGGCGCGTTCGTCCGGCAGTGGGTACCGGAGTTGGCAGGGGTTCCCGTCGGTGCCTTGGCCGAACCGCACCTCATGCCGCCGATGCTGCAACAGATGTATGGCGTGAAGATCGGCGCGACGTATCCGCTACCGATCGTGGACAACGTGACGGCGATGCGCGCGGCGCGCGACCGGATCTGGTCGGTGCGACGTGCGCCTGGCACACGTGAGGCGGCGAAGCGAGTGTACGACCTGCTTGGGAGCCGGAAGGAGCCCTTCGGCAGGCGGGATACGCGGTGACGAGCGTGTCGAATAGCCCCGGATCCTCGGACGCGCCTATGTGCGCGATGGTCAAGTCACGGCGAAGCGATCGTGCCCTGAACCGCACGAGCGCCACCGCCGCATTTCCCCCATCTTTCGTAATCCCGTCGCCCACGCACCTCCCGCTCCCAGGTCCTGCCATGCGCTCTCCCCTTTTGTTCGCCGCGCTGCTGATCGCGACGTCACTGCGCGTTGCGCCCTCCGTGCATGCGCAACAGGTGATCGCCGATCCGGCACTGGCCGCCGAGATCGACCGTCGGACCGCGGCGATCACCGACAAGGTCACCGCCTGGCGGCACGACATTCACCAGCATCCTGAACTCGGCTACGCCGAGAAGCGCACGGCGGCGCTGGTGGCGGCGCATCTCAGGTCATTGGGGATGGAGGTGCAGGAGAATGTGGGCGGCATTCCCGCCGTGGTCGGGATCCTGAAGGGCGGCAAGCCCGGCCCCACGGTCGCCCTGCGTGCCGACATGGACGCGTTGCCAGTGACCGAGCTGGTCGACGTGCCGTTCAAGTCCACCGTGCGCACGGTGTACAACGGGCAGGAGACGGGCGTGATGCACGCCTGCGGGCATGACATGCACACCGCGATGCTGATGGGCAGTGCGGAGGTGCTCGCCGGGCTCAGGGATCGACTTCCGGGCACGGTGAAGTTTCTGTTTCAGCCGGCAGAGGAAGTACCACCACGCGGTGGTGCGCAGCCGATGATCGACGCTGGCGTGATGAAGGGCGTGGATGGCGTATTCGGTCTGCACGTCGGTCCCGGTCCGCTGGGCGCCATGCGCTATCGCGCCGGTGCGATCTCAGCCAGCGCCGACGGCTGGCGTATCGTGGTGCACGGACGGCAGGGGCACGGGGCGATGCCGTCGAACACCGTCGATCCGATCGTGGTCAGCGCCGAGATCGTGACGGCGCTGCAGACGATCGTCTCGCGTCAGCTCGATCTGTCGAAGGCGCCCGCGGTCGTCACCGTCGGCGCGATTCACGGTGGATTGCGCGAGAACATCATCCCCGATTCGGTGTGGATGATCGGGACGATCCGCGCGTTCGACCCGCAGGCACGGGCCACGATTCACGCGCGCATGAAGCGCATTGCGACCAACATCGCGGAGGCACATGGCGCCACCGCCGATGTGATCGTGGACATCGGCTATCCCAGCTCGGTGAACAGCGAGGCGATGGTCGCGAAGTTTTATCCGACGCTCAAGCGCGTGGCAGGCGCCGCCGGTGCGACCGAAGGTGACGTGACGATGGCCGGTGAGGACTTCTCGCGTTTTTCCGAACTCGCGCCGGGCTTCTTCTTCAACCTCAGCGTCACGCCGCCGAATCTCGATCCGAAGACGGTGGCCAGCAATCACTCGCCGCTCTTCCAGGGTGACGATCGGGCGCTCACGGTCGGCGTGCGCGCGATGACGAACATGGCGATGGACTTCCTGCGGTCGGGTGGAGCACCGAAGCCGATTCCGTGACCTGCGCGGTGTGGACGTCAATCACGCGCCACGAATACGCGCGACATGCCACCACCGCCGAGTTCGCGTTGCAGCGTGTACGTCGTGCCGAGCGTCGTTTGCAACTGCGCGCGAAGCGCGTCAGTCACGGCCGTTCACTGGGCCGCGCATGCGCTGCGCGAGCGCCGAGAGTGAGATGGCGGTGACATTGCCGCCCATGGGCCACTCGTCGTCGCCCCCGTGCACCACGAAGGCCGCGCGCGGTGCCAGGTCGGCGCAGCCTTCACGAAAGCCGCGTGAGACGGTCGGTGCCGTCGAGCGCTTGATTTCGATCGCCAGTTCCACCTGGCCACCGCGCTCAAACACCAGATCGATCTCGGCGCCGCGCGCGGTGCGCAGAAACGAGGGCGTGAGCCCGGGGTCTGCTGCCGCAATGAGACTTTCGATCACGAAGCCCTCCCAACTTGGTCCGGCGATCGGGTGACCCAGCAGCCCGTGACTGCTCTCGATTTCGAGGAGCGCGTGCAGCACACCCGCGTCGCGCACGTACACTTTGGGCGAGCGCACCAGCCGTTTGCCCAGGTTACCGCTCCACGGGCGTAGCCGACGGACCAGCAGCAGATCGACCAGCAGATCGATGTAGCGCCCGACCGCCGGTGACGACACGCCGAGGCTCGACGCCAGACGTGCCTGATTGAGCAGGCTCCCCTGACCGTGCGCCAGCATCTCCCACAGCCGTTCGATGGCCGCCGTGGGGAGACGTGGTGCAAACATCGGCACGTCGCGTTCCAGATAGCTACGCAGGAAATCCCGACGCCATGCCAGGCTCGTGTGATCGGACGTGGCCGTCACGCTTTCAGGAAATCCGCCGCGCAGCCAGAGCGTATCGACGGTGATATCGGTGCCGCCAATTTCACCGACGTCAATGGGTGCCATCTCAACATGCGCGACTCGGCCGGCCAGTGATTCCGATGCCTGGCGCATGAGATCGAGCGATGCCGATCCGAGCAGAAGAAAGTGCCCGGCCCGCTCACCGGCGGCACGTCGATCATCGATGATGCCGCGCAGAATCTCGAACAGATCGGGCGCGCGATGGATCTCGTCGAGCACCACCAGTCGGCGTGGCTGGCCGCGCAGAAAGTCATCGGCGTCGTGCAGTCGGCGGCGATCGGCTGGCCGCTCGAGATCCAGATACAGCGCATCGGGTGCGCGCGACTGCGCGATCGCCCGCGCCAGCGTGGTTTTGCCAACCTGTCGCGGACCCAGGAGCACCACGCCAGGCATGTGCCGGAGGCGCTCCTCGACCGTGTGCATCACGCGACGGGTGATCATTGTTGCAAATCTAACGCGACGCGTTCATTATGCAACATTGTCAGCAGCACGCTACCGTTTGTACGCACCTGACGGCGTGAACCCTGAAAATCGTCGCCGTCGAAGGCGAATTACGGTGACGACGGGAACGCCTGCCAGCGCCGCTGGACCTGCTGCATGAGGTCCTCGAAGCCCGCGTCCCCGCGCAGCGGTGCAAGGAACGGGTCGTGCTTCGCGAGGAAGGGGTAGTTGATGAATCCCTGTTCGACCGCCACGCGGAGCCAACGCAGCGCCGCCTCGTGGTGTCCGATCAGCGCGTAGCCGCCGGCGAGGAACAGGGCGAGATACTCGTTTCCGTGCGCGACCTGTTCCAGCTGCGGCGTGACGTGCCGGACGGCGCCATCGGCGTCTCCGCGCAGGGCTCGGCCGAGGAAGAGACTCACGGAGCCATACGACACGCCCGGCAACGCCGCCCCCAGATCGTCGAAGTTCACGACCGCGTCGTCGCGCAGGTTCACGACCGCGAGCCACCAGCTGGCAACAACCCGGGCGGGATTCCCGCGCTCGTTGAGCTCCACGGCCCGGCGCGCCGCCGCCTGGGCGTCAACCATTCGTCCGGCGACGAAGTGTCGCGCTGCCGAATTCCCCCAGCTGAGCGGGCCAAGCGGATCCACCTTCAGCACCTCCTCGAAGACCAGCCCGGCCGCCCTGCTCTGCTCCTGCCCGGCGCTCAGGAGAAGGCGGGTCAGCTCGCGTCCGACGGCCGCATCGCCGGGCCTGAGCTCGTAGGCTCTCTGCGCGTCGTGAAGGGCCGATTCGATGTCGCCCCGCCGTGCCGCGACCAAGCCACGGAGGAAGATCCCCAGATAACCCTGCGGATCCTGCGCCAGCGCCTTGACCGCGCACGCGGCCGCTTCGTCCAGGTAACGTTCCTCGACCCGGATGCCGAAGTTGACGTAGGCCCATGCGACCAGTCCCTTCGTCGCCAGCAGCAGCGGGTTCTCGCCGATGATGGCCAGCCCGTCGTCCACGAGTTTCCGTGCGCGGTCCAGCGCGTCCGCGGTAAATGCGTACATCTCGTACTGCGCCCGCAGGTAGCAGTCGTATGCGGCGGGATTGTCGATGGGCCGCTGGGCCACAGCCCTCGATTCCGCGTCGGTCAACTCGATCCGCAGTGCGCTCACGATCTTACGCGAAATCTCCTCCTGAATGGCGAAGACGTCGTCCATCCCGCCGGCGTACGTCTCGGCCCACAGCTGCTCGTCCGTCTCCGCATCCACCAGACGAGCGCTGATACGCAGCGACGTACCCGCCTTGCGCACGCTCCCTTCGAGCACGTATCGGACGCCAAGCTCGCGACCGATCGTCGGGATGTCCTTGGTCGTGCCCTTGAAACGCAATGCCGACGTGCGCGAGATCACTCGAAGCGATTTGACGCCGGCGAGATCCGTGCTGATTTCCTCGGTGAGGCCGTCGCTGAAATACTCGTTGTCGGCATCAGGGCTGCGATTGACGAACGGCAGCACCACGATCGCGCGCTTGTCGCGCTGCAGCGGCATCACGACGGGCGCAGCTGCGGGCGCCGGAGTGCCTGACGTGGACACCGGCTCGACGGCCAGCCCCGCCTTGCGGAGCCCGTCGACCAGGCGCTCGGTGAGCTCCGCGTCGAACCACTTGCCGTACTCCTCGCGCGCCATCGCGCCAAAATCCGCCTTGAGGTCGAGCAGGTCCTTCACTGCCTTGTTCGCCGCCTCGAGTTCGCCGAGCTGCCCGAGCGCCGCCGCGCGCGCGGCGACCGCGCTATGGAAGCCTGGCATGTTGACCCGCAGCGCGGCGTCGTGGGCGCCTCGGTAGTCACCCTTGCGGTAGGCATTGTAGAAGGGCAGAAAGCGGTGCCACCCCGCGTGGTTGGGATTGAGCGCGGACGCGGGCTCCGCGATGGCGAAGCCCCGCTCCCAGTCGCCTGCGTAGGCGATCCAGTGCCCCATGGCCGCCACGGCGGATCCGTCCATCGGATTGAGCTCGATCGTCCGTTCAGCAGCCTGGCGGAGGGCATGGAGCTCGCGTCGGAAGAAGAGCGCGCTTGCCAACGCAGCGTGCGCCTGATTGTCGGACGGTGCGATCTCCACGGCGCTACGCGCGGCCGCCAGGGCGCGCCCCAGGGGATCGGGCCTCTCATTGAATCCCTGGCGGTACTCCACGAGATACATCATCGACAGCATCGCCCAACAGCCGCCGTGGTTCGGCGCCAGGCGCACGGCACGTTCCAGGATCCGCCGCACGTCCGCATGCTCTTCCGGCGTGAACCGCTTCATGAAGCTGAACGTGCGCAGCATGGCTTCGTGCGGGCTCAATTGATCCTCGGGCTTGCTCCGGATTACCTCTGCCATGCTGTGCGGGAGGATGCCATCGTGGTCGGCCACGGTCGAGACGATGCGAGGCACGAGATCATCCTGCAGCGCGAAGACCTCGCTCGCGTCGAATGCGCGATCGTAGTTCTCGGCCCACAGATGTGCGCCGGTGATCGCGTCAATGAGTTGCACGGCGACCCGCAGTCGCGAGCCCGCTTGTCGGAGACTGCCTTCCATCACGTAGCGCGCGCCGAGTTCCTTGCCGACCGCGCGCACGTCGACCGCCGCGCTCCCGAACCGCTGTGTCGAGCTGTGCGCGATGACCTTGAGATACGAGAAGCGCGACAGCCCCGTCACGATTCCCTCGGAAAGGCATTCGGACAGCGCCGCCAGATCCGCGTTCCCGGACGCACACTTGAACGGCAGCACCGCCACCCAAAACCCCTCGGCGGCACGCGTTTCCGAAGAATCGGACGCCACCGTGGCCCCTGCGCTCTCCGGCGCCGGCACCGCAGAGTGAACCGCCGGCCGAAGCAACGCCTCGCGCCAGGCGTGCACCGTCGGGAACCGGTCGGACGGCACCTTGGCCAGCGCGCGCTCGATCGTGTCGGCCACCGCCTGAGTCACCGTCGACCGCGCGGTGCGCAGCGCCGGCACCGGATCGATGGCGTGCCGCGCCATCAGCACCTGCGCCGTCGGGCCGCTGAAGGGCGGGCTTCCCGCCAGCATCTCGTAGACCACACACGCCAGCGCGTAGAGGTCGCTCCGCGCATCGACCGGCTCGCCGCTCCACTGCTCAGGACTCATGTAGAGCGGCGAGCCCAGCGCCATCCCGGTGCGGGTCAGCTTCTCACCACCCGAGTCGGTCACCGCCTGGGCGATCCCGAAATCGGCGACGACGGCGTGGCCGTTCTCGAGCAGGATGTTCTCCGGCTTGATGTCCCGATGGATCACGCCGCGGCTGTGCGCGTAGCTCAGCGCGTCGGCCACTTCCGCGGCGATGCGGGTGGCGTCGTCGATCGGCAGTTGCGTCTCGCGATCGAGCCGACTGCGCAACGACTCGCCCTCGACGAACGGCATCACGTAGTAGAGAAAGCCGTCCGCCTCCCCGGAGTCGAAGAGGGGCAGGATGTGGGGATGCCGCAGTTTGGCGGTGGTGGTGATCTCGCGCAGGAACCGCTCGGCGCCGAGTGCGGCGGCCAGCTCCGGGCGGAGGAGCTTGAGGGCGACCTGCCGCTTGTGCTTGAGATCCTCGGCCAGAAAGACGATGGCCATGCCGCCCTGGCCGAGTTCGCGCTCGATGGTGTAGCTGCCAGTCAGGGTCGCCTGGAGCTGGTCGCGCAGGTCGGAGGACGGCAGTCAGGACTCCGGGGAATCGGGAATGCTCCAAGCTAGCTGTGTCTGGAAACTAGCCACGCATGGCCGGCATGAAATGACAGCGCCGTCACGTCTTCAGGCTTCGGCTTCGCGTGATCTTCTCGGTTCAGGCTTCGGTTCGTCTCGGAACAATCGCGCATTACTCGCGCGGTGTTTTGATCATGCGAATGAACGACGTTGTCGGCATGCCGGCATCGTTGGGCGGCGAGGTGCTGCGTCGGCAAAACTACCCATTCACCAACACCACCTTCCCCCGCACCTCCCGCGACGCCATCCGCGCGAACGCCGCCTTCAGCTCCGTCATCGGCATCGTCGCATCGATCACGGGCTTGATCTTCCCCTGACCATACCAGGTCATCAACTCGAGCATCATGTCGGCGGCCGACCGCGGCTCGCGCTTGGTGTATTCGCCCCAGAACACGCCTACGATCGACGCACCCTTGAGCAGCGCCAGATTGAGAGGCAGCGCCGGAATCGGACCGGATGCGAAGCCGATCACCAGATGCCGGCCACGCCAAGCGATCGACCGGAACGCCGCCTCGGTCTGCTCACCACCCACCGGATCGTAGATCACATCCGGCCCCTTGCCGCCCGTCAGTTCCTTGATCCCCTCGCGCAACGGTTGCGACGATGTGTCGATGGTCGCGTCGGCGCCGATCTTCGTGCAGAGTGCACACTTCGCCGCTGACGATGCGGCAGCGATCACGCGGGCACCAGCCGCCTTCGCGATCTGAATCGCCGCCGTCCCAACGCCGCCGGCCGCACCGAGGACCAGCACCGTTTCGCCTGCCACGAGCCTGGCACGATCGATCAGTGCGTGATGCGACGTGGCATACGTCACGATGAACGCCGCCGCATCCATCATCGGGAATCCCGGCGGCAGCGGCACGCAGAGCAGCGCGTTCACCACCGCACGCGTCGCAAACGCACCGATGCTCGACAGGCACGCGACGCCCTGCCCCACCTTGAGATGCCGCACACCGGTGCCCACGGCGACCACGGTGCCAGCGAATTCGGAGCCGGGCACAAACGGCAACGCGGGCTTCATCTGGTACTTGCCCTGCACGATCAGCAGATCGGGAAAGTTCAGACTGGCAGCCCGGATCTCGACCAGCACTTCGCCGTCACCTGGCGCTGGCGTCGGCCGCTCGACCCAACGCAGATCATCCGCGCCAGACGCGGTTTCGCACAGCCACTCGTGCATGTGTTGCTCCAACAGAAAAAGTGTACGAGCGGAGATTATCGCGTCGCAAAACGCGCCAGCGAGAAGAGCGAGATATCGAAGCCCGCCGGCGCACCCGTCGCCATATCCGCCAGGAGCTCGCCCAGCGCACTCGAGAACTTGAACCCGTGGCCCGAACAGGGCGATGCCACGATCACTGCGGGGTGATCGGGATGCACATCGATCACGAAATGGTCATCCGGCACATTGGTGTACATACACGCCGCACTCTCTCGCAATGCGCCGTTGGCGTCGGGCATGTGCTTCGCGATCACATCACGCATGAACGCCACCTCGCCCTCCGACACCGTGCGCCGAAGGGCGTCGGGATCCGTCGTTTCGCCGAAGTGATGCAGCGCCAGTTTGACTCCGTCCCCGGTGTCGGGGAAGCCATACCACGCCAGTCCCGGCTCCAGATCCTGAATGAAGATCGGGAACCGCTCCGGCGTAAACTGCTCGGCGTGCGCCACCGGGTCGAACCAGTACAACACGTTTCGCTGCACGACGAACGGCAACTGCAACTCCGCGAAGACCTTTCCGGCCCAGGCGCCCACGGTCAGCACGAGCCGGCCGGCCTGATACGTCCCCTGCGTGGTCGTAACCTCGACGCCGTCACCAACGGCCCGCCAGGAGAGCATCGCTTCGTCACTGCGAACTTCGGCACCTTGGCGTCGCGCGAGATCCACGAAGGCGGTGATCGCCTTTTCCGGGGCCAGCATGCCGGCGCGCGGCTCGTGCACGGCCACGTCGATGTCGCGCACGCGAAAGAGCGGGAAGCGCTGCCGCATGTCATCCGCCGACAACATCTCATGCTCGAGGCCATGCAGCTCGGCACTCAATCGCGCACCGGTGACGACCTCACTGTCCGGCGCCCCGATCATCAGACCACCCGTCTGATGAAACACGGTCACACCACTCTCGGCCTCGAGCTCGGCCCAGAGCGTGTAGGCATGCTGCACCAGCGGCACGTAGCGCGGATCCTCGAAGTACGCCTCACGAATGATCCGCGACTTGCCATGCGACGAACCACGCGCATGCGCTGGCGTGAATTGCTCGAGCCCGAGCACGCGCAGGCCGCGCCGTGACAGCTGGTGCAGCGTGGCGCTGCCCATCGCGCCCAGTCCGACCACGATGACATCGTAGGTGTTGGCCATGATCCGCCAACGATGCGGCAACACTCACGCGCCGTCAACGCATGGCGCGCAGGCCACAGTGCGCTACGGTGTCGCGGTCGCGGTGATCGTCACCGGCTCGATCGTCGATGCGCGCACCAGTGCCGTGTTGGTCCCGGGCAGCGGGCCCATCGTCCACCTGACCGTGGCCTCGCCGGAAGCGTTCGTCAAAATGCTCTGTGGCGCAATCGCGCCGCCGCCAGACGTGATCTGGAACGTGACGTTGACGCTATCCATCGGCGTGTTGTTCGCACCCAGCACTCGCACCACTACGCTGTTCAGCAGCGCCACCGAGACCCGTGCGCTCTGGTTGTTGCCCTGCGCGATGACCACATCGCTCGGCAGGATGCCGCTCGCCGTCACGCGAAGCGGTTCGACACCCGGAATCGTGGCCAGCAGCGCATGCGTCGCCTCCGGGCCCAATGTCCACTTCACCCTCGCCTCGCCATTGCCATCCGTCCTGATGGACGCCGAGTCCACGGCACCACCTCCCTGCACGATCACGATCGTGATCGCGGCGCCCTTCACGCCGGTGCCGGAGGCGCTCAAGGCGCGGAACACCAATGGCGAGCGCAGCAGGCGACCCGCCTGACGCGATTGCACGTTCCCAGAGACGATCGTCAGCGTTTCGACGGTCTCGGGTTCGACCGTCTTCTTGCAGCCGGCGAAGGCGACCAGCAGGAGGGCGGCAGCGCCCGCGGCGGTGCGCGCCCGAGCTGAGGTGCGAGTCATGGCAGTCACGGCAGGGAATGGAGGATTCACCCTCTATTCTCGGACGCCAGCCCGGAAAAGCTGAGCCGGATGTTTGCGGCGAGGCGCCCGTCGCTACGCTGCCAGCATCTTCCAGAGCAGCGCGGCCAGGCTCCCGCCCAGAATCGGGCCGACCACCGGGATCCAGCTGTAGCCCCAGTCGCTCCCGCCCTTGTTCGCGATCGGCAGCAGGGCGTGCGCGATGCGTGGCCCGAGGTCGCGGGCGGGATTGATCGCGTACCCGGTCGGCCCACCAAGACTGAGGCCGATACCCCAGACCAGCGCACCGACCATCATCGGTCCGAGATTCGTAGCAGGCGAGCCACCGGCCACGCCGGTGCTGCCGATGGCGTTCGCGACGAACACCAGTACTGCCGTGCCAATGACTTCACTGATCACGTTCGGAACGGCCTTCCGGATTGCCGGTGTGTTGCAGAAGCAGGAGCGGATCGCGTCCACGTCCCGCGTCACGCCCCAGTGATTGAAATAGTGGAGCCAGACCAGCGTCGCTCCCACGATCGCCCCCGCCATCTGCGCCCCGATGTGCGCCACGGCGTCCGGCACCGTGCGCGTCCCGAGCAGGACGTTGGCGATTGTCCCTGCGGGGTTCAGTTCGCCAGGGGCGCCGAGTCCGACGGCGACCAGCACACCAGCCAGCACGGCAAGGCCCCACCCCGCAGTGATCACGATCCATCCGGAATCCTTCGACTTCGACTGTTCGAGCAGCGCACCAGCCACGACGCCGTTGCCAAGCAGGATCAGGACAGCGGTGCCGACGAACTCGCCAACTGCGGTGTGTGGCATGCGATGCGGTGCGTGAGGGTTCGAACCCATCCGGCGACGACCCGGGGCTGCGGTGGGATGAAAATAGAGTCGGACGCACCACCCTGCTCAGGCAGCGCGTCACGAAACCGTACATTCGTGGTCCCGCAGGGTGCGCGGCTTAACTTCGGGCTGCTCGGCACTCGCGACCGCGTCGG
The DNA here is from genome assembly GCA_031374935.1 of Gemmatimonadaceae bacterium. Classification (GTDB taxonomy): domain Bacteria; phylum Gemmatimonadota; class Gemmatimonadetes; order Gemmatimonadales; family Gemmatimonadaceae; genus JACMLX01. The sequence continues at coordinate 17,755 of JANMHB010000052.1, forward strand.
TCCGGGCCCGGGCTGCTCGGCCACACCAGCCCTCTGCCCTTGCCGCCTGTCTTGCGCTTCCGTCGTTTCACCCCGTCGCTGCTGCTGGCCCTCGGCATCGGGGTTGCCGTCGTCACCCTCAACGTCCTCCTCGCCCGTCAGTTGGTGGCGATCGAGCAGGATGCGCGCGAGATCGTCGAGACATGGATCACGCGTTCGGCGACGCTGGCGACCTTCGAGGACGGCGTGCGGGAGTTCCGGCGGCATGAAGCGCTCTCCGCGCTCAGCACTCCTGGCGCCGAGCATACCACGCAGATCGCGATTCTCGATTCGCTGCGCGTTCGCACGGACGACGCGCTCGACGTCCTGAGCAGGCTGGACGCGAACGCGACCGCTGACGGCGGAACGATGGATCTGCGCCAACGCTGGACCTCGTATCGAGAATTGCACGTGCGTGACCGGAGTCTGCCGAGTGGTGTCGGCAGTCCGGCGATGGGCGAGTTCCGCGCCCGGGAGCCGTTGTTCCAGGGCATGGTCGGCGCGGCGCGGCGCGCGCAGGAAACCATGCGTGCCGGCGCGGCGGGCCTTGCGATGCACAGTCAGCGCTCGACGCGGGCATCGCAGTGGTTGCTGATCGCCAGGCTCTTCCTGATTCTGACGGCGATCGTGCTCGCGGAGCTGTTCCGGCGCAGCTGGCAGAAGCGCACACAAGCGGAGCAGCGGTGGCAGGACGTGGCGGATCAATCCGTCGGGATCGTGTGGGAGCTGGGCCCGACGGGACGCTTTCGCTTCCTGTCGCGCTCCGGGATCGAGCTGCTGGGCGGCGAGCCATCCGCGATCAGCGGCCGGCGTGTGCTCGGGTTCGTGCATGCCGGCGACCGCAAGCCGGCGCTGCTGTCGATGGCCGATGCGGCGCGCGACCATGCGCCGATTCGCGATCTCGAAGTGCGCATGCTCCGCGTCGACGGCAGTGTGCGCTGGCTCGCGATCAGTGCGCAGCCGCTGCGATCGAGTGACGGACGGCATGACGGGTTTCGCGGACTGGCCGTGGATGTGACGCGCCGTACGCAGGCGGAGCGGGCGCTGGCACAGGGCCGGCGCATGGAGGCGGTGGGGACACTCGCCGGCGGAGTGGCGCACGACCTGAACAATGTGCTGGCCGCCGTCTCCGGCTACGCGCAGCTGGCGCAGGCCGAACTCGCGGCCACGCACCCGGTGCAGCCCGATCTCGCGGCCATCACTGCCGCATCCGATCGTGGTGCGGCTCTCGTGCGGCGCATCCTGCAGTTCGCGCGGCAACGCCCGGCGGTGCTGCAGCCCGTCGAGATCGCGGAGCTCGTGCATGAAGTGGTGCAGCTGCTGCGCCCGCAGCTCCCGCCCCATGTCCGCATCGAGCTCACGGTGCCGGACGGCGAATGCTTCGTGCTCGGCGATCCCACCGAGCTCCATCAGGTGGTGGTGAACATCGCGGCCAACGCCATGCACGCCATGCGCGAACAGGGCACCCGCCTCGTCATCGCGGTCAGCACAACGGCCACGGACGTCAGCGTAATGATCGCCGACGACGGCACAGGTATGCTGCCGACCGTCATGGAGCGCGCGGTGGAGCCGTTCTACACGACGCGAGAGATCGGCGAAGGTACCGGCATGGGTCTGGCTGTCGCACATGGCGTGGTGACGTCGCTTGGTGGCACGTTGATCCTCGACTCGACGCCGGGCAGCGGAACCCGAGTGACCGTCACCTTGCCTCGTGCGCCCGCTGGCGCTGACCTGCCGCCCGAGCGCAGCTGCGATGATGACGGTACGGTCTCGTTGCGCGTGCTGATTGTCGACGACGATCCCCATGTGCGCAATGCGACGGCACGTCGGCTCGAACGGGCCGGCCACCGGGTGGAGACCTTTGCCGCAGCGACGCCGGCGCTGGCTGCCCTGCAAGCCGACGCCTCGCGCGCCGACGTGGTCTTCACGGATCAGACGATGCCTGGAATGAATGGGCTGGAGTTCGTCGCCCAGCTGCATGCCATTGGCGGTGCACCACCGGTCGTGATGAGCAGTGGGTATCTCGATCTGGCGACGATCGAGCGGGCGCGGGCGCTCGGTGTGGTCGCCATGCTCGACAAGCCGGTCGATGCGGGCACGCTGCTGCGGACGCTTCGCGAGACCGTCGCGCGAACGCCCGCGGCCAGCCGCCCGTAGAGCGTCGTGGTCAGGCATGGCCACCGCGGCTGACCGCCGTTGATCGCAGGTCGCACCGGTTGCGACCCGTCCGACCCGCTCGCACCTTGCCCCCATGCGATCCCGACTGATTGTCCTGGCACTCTTCACGCTCTGCCTCGCGTCGGCAGGGTGCACTCCGGCGCCACCGGACGTCACCTTCGCGCAATTCGTCGACCAGTACCTCGACGATTTCGCCGCGCGGCACCCGTCCATCGCCGGCGGCAACGGGCTGCACCAGCACGACGATCGACTCGACGATTTCAGCCAGGAGGCCATCCTGACGGAAATCGCGATGCTCAAGCGTGACCGTGACCGGCTGCGGGCCTTCGCCCCCGACAAGCTCACCCCAGACGAACGCGTCGATCAGAAGATTCTCGACGGCGTTATCGACGGGTGGCTGCTCGAACAGGAGACCCTGCAGAACTGGAAGCGGAATCCGATGCTCTATGCATCGGCGCTCTCCGATGGGGTGCACAACCTGATGACGATGGAGAATGCACCGGCGCCGGTGCGGATGCGGCGCGTGATCAGCAAACTGGCCGCGGTGCCGAAGCTGCTCGACGCCGCCCGTATGAACATCGACAATCCGCCGCGACTCTTCGCCGAGCGCGGCCTCGGCATGATGCGCGGCGCGGCGGCCATGCTGGGCGATGATCTGGCGCTCGCCTTCGCCAGTGAGAAAGGCACGCCGCTGATGGACTCGCTGATGCGCGCTGCGGCCGCGGCCCGGCCACTCATCACGACCTACGCCGACCATCTCGACAAGGACGTGCTGCCGAAGGCGACGGGCGAATTCCGGATCGGCGCCGAGGCGGTCGCGAGGCGCTATCGGGGCGAAGAGCTGATCGACGTGCCTCTACCCGATCTGATCGCCATTGGTGAACGCGAGCTGGCGATCTATCAGACCCAGTTCCGCGCGGCAGCCCAACGGCTGGCACCGGGGCGTGATGCGCAGGAGGTGTGGCGCGAAATCCGGCGGAATCATCCGAAGCGCGGCGATGTCGTCGCGGCCACACAGAACCTGGTCGACTCGCTGACGGCCTTCGTGATCGAGAAGGGACTGGCGGTCGTTCCCGACGGTGAGCGGGTCGTGGTGGCTCCGGCACAGCCATTCGATCTCGGCTTCGCGTCGATGCACGCATCGCCGCCACTCGAGAATCCGCCGGTGAAGAGCTTCTATTACATCACCGACGCCCGCACCGACATGCCGCCGGCCGAACAGGAGGCGTGGCTGGAGCGGTACAACTACGCGTCGCTGATCAACACCTCGGTGCATGAGGCGATGCCGGGCCACTGGCTGCACTCCACCTACATGCGCAAGACGCCGGGCAAGGTGCGTCGTATCTGGATCGGGCTCAATCCCTTTCCGCAGCCCTCCTCGGGGCAGGATGGCTGGGCCCACTACAGCGAGCAGTTGATGATCGAGGAGAAGTTCGGCGGCGGCGACCCACGGATCGAGATGGCGCAGCTGAGCGATGCACTCACGCGCGTCTGTCGGCTGCTGTCGGGCATCCGGGTCCACTCCGGCGACTGGACGCTCGAACAGGCGCAAGCCTGCTTCGAGGAGCGCGCGTATGTGCCGGCAGCGGCTGCCAAGCGCGAAGCGCAGCGCGCCACCTACGATCCCACCTACGGCGGCTACTTTCTCGGCAAACGCGGACTGCTCACACTCCGCCGCGATGTCGCAGCGCGACTCGGTACGCAGTTCAACCTTCGGGCCTTTCACGAGCGATTCATGACCAACGGCATTGCCCCCATCTGGGCCCATCGCCAGCTGTTCCTGCCCGGCGATACCGCGCGAGTGATTCAATAGTGGCGCCGATCGGGAAGGTCCGCGTGGGTGTGCTGGGAGCCGGTGCCTGGGCGAAGTTCGCACACATTCCCGGCTACAAGCGCGACCCGCGCTGTGAACTGGTGGCCATTGCCGATCCGGTGATCGAGCGCGCCCAGGAGTTCGCGGCGGAGTTCGGCATCCCGTCGGTGTATGCCTCGCACGCCGAACTGATCGCGCGCGAGGACATTCATCTGGTGGACGTGTGTACGCCGAGCGCCACCCACTTCGATCTCAGCTGGGCGGCCCTCGAGGCAGGCAAGCATGTGCTCTGCGAAAAGCCGGTGGCGTACGACTACACCGAGACCCTTCGCGCCGCGGCCTTCGCGCAGTCCAAGGGCCTGAAGACGAAACTCGGCTTCACCTTCCGCTACAGCCCGGCGATGCGCTACATGAAGGAACTCATCGACGACGGTTTCGTCGGGACGCCGTTCATCTTCAACGGATTCGAGCAGAACTCGCAGTGGCTCGATCCACAGAACCCGCTGCGGCAGGTGGACGTGGACGCCGACCAGTCGGTGATCCAGGTGTCGTCGCTGGAAGGCTACGGAGCGCCGATCATGGACATCGGCCACCTGTTCATGGGCAGCCGGTTCGAGCAGGTCGTCGGCACGATGAAGAACTTCATCCCGGAACGGATGGTGCGGCAAACCGGCACCATGATGCGCATGAACATCGACGACGGCGACATCTTCATCGGCGAGTTCGCCAGCGGTGCCATCGGCTCGATCCAGACCAGCTTCGTCACGGTGGGGAACTATCCTGGCATCGAGGCGCGCGTGTACGGCAGCAAGGGGGCGTTGATCTGTCGCCTGGTGGAGGAGAACGGCATCTGCGAGACGCTCAAGGCGGCAACCGGCGATCAGGTGGAGTTCCGCGAGTTGGAGATCCCGGAGCGTTTCTACCCGCCGGGCGGCAACCGGGAGGAGTCGTGGCGGTCGTTGTTCTACGCCAATCTCGTCAGCTCCTTCATCTCCGAGATCCTCAGTGACGGTCCGGAGAACGAAGGCAGCTTTGTGGACGGCGCCCACGTGCAGGAACTGATCAATGCGGTCGAGCTCTCCTTCCGGCAGCGACGCTGGGTCTCGATTCCGCTGGTACCGGGAGCGGTCTCCTGAGCCAGCCACTCGAGCAGTTCTTTGCGCAGTACTACGCACGCCATCCGGTGAATGCCACGTTCACGGGGCTGCATGCGCTCGATGACCGCCTGCCGGATTGGTCGGCCGAGGGTCGGGCGGCCGACGCGGCCGAGATGCGACGCCTGCGTGGTGCCCTCGAACCAGAAGCGCCCACCCCGGTTGCGACGCTGCGCCAGCATTCCCCGGCCCTCGACACCGAGCTCGCGCGCGCCAACCTCGACGTGCGGCTGGCCGAGCATGAAAGTGGGTTCTTTCATGCCCGGAATCCGGCGCTGTGGACGGGTGAGGCGATCTTCGGCGTCGTCAGCCTGATGATCCGCGACTTTGCACCGGTCGCGAGTCGCGTGCCGTCGATCATCGCGCGTCTGAACGCCATTCCGAAGTTCCTGGCTGCAATGCCTGACGCGATCACGTCGCCGGTGCCGACGCAGTGGATCGGGCGGGCTGCTCGCGAGTGTGCGGCGGCCGACGGGCTCTTCGACCGGGGAATCCAGCTGTGGATGGAGTTCCATGAGATTGACGCACAGACGATGCTGATCGTGCACGAAGCCGCCGAGCGAGCACGCGCGGCCTTCGTGGTCGCTGCCGCCTCGCTGGCGGCACTGCCATCCTCCGATCGCGGGTATGCCGCCGGCGAGGCGCTGTTCACCACGCTGCTCAGTCGTGGTCACTGCTGCACCGAAACGCCAGCCGACCTCCTCGCGCAGGCGCTGGCCGAGCTCCCGATCGAGCAGGCGCGCCTCACCGAGATGGCCGCCGCATCCGCCGGCTCGTGGACTGCGGTGCAGGCGGCACTCGCCGACGACCATCCGACGCCGGACGAGTACTACGCGACCTTCGAGCGCCGGTGGAACGACTGTCATCGCATTGCCCGCGCGGCCGATGTCGTCACTTGGGAACCTTGGCCGATCCGGTACGTGCCCATACCGGAGTGGGCGCGTGAATGGGCCCCGCAGCTGTATTGGCTCTTCTATCGTTCCCCTGCCCCATTCGACCCGTATGCCGTCTACGACTACGTGGTCACGCCGATCGATGCCTCGCTGCCGGCCGACGTCGTCGAGGAGAAGCTCCGGGCCTGGAACCACAGCACCATCACGCTCAATCATGTCGTGCACCACGGTGCCATCGGGCATCACGTGCAGAACTGGCACGCCCGGCATCGCGCCACGTCACGCATCGGCAGGATCGCCGCCACCGATTGTGCCAGCCGCATCGGCATGTTCCTCGGTGGGTCGATGGCCGAGGGGTGGGCCTGTTATGCGACGCAGCTGATGGAGGAGCTGGGCATGCTCACCCCGCTCGAGCAGGTCTCCGAGCAGCACACGCGCGTCCGAATGCTGGCGCGGGCGATCGTGGATATCCGCCTGCACCTTGGTCACTTCACCTTCGCCGACGCGGTGCAGTACTATCAGGACATCGTCGGGATGCCGATCGAGGTCGCCACCGCGGAAACGACGAAGAACTCGATGTTCCCGTGCACGGCGATCATGTACTGGCTCGGCACCAGTCGCATTCTGGCGCTGCGCGCGCAGGTGACGGCGGCGCTCGGTGACCGATTTTCGTTGCGGGCGTTTCACGACGAATTGCTGTCGCGCGGAGCGATTCCGGTACCGCTGGTTGCCACCCTGATGACGGAGATGCCGGCATGACGTACTCGTGGCTCGGCGCCCTGCCCCTGGCGCTCACATTCGCAGCCTGTGGAGGCGGTGAAAAGCCGCGCGCCGCGGCATCCGGCGGCGACCTGCTCACGATCGGCTATGATCGCGAGCCGGACACCATGAATCGCTACGCCACGCACATTCTCGAAGATATCGAGTCGTGTGTGGTCGAAGGGCTGGTGGTGAACGACGAGAAGATGAACATCATCCCGGTACTCGCACTCGAGGTGCCGAGTACCGGGAACGGCAGCGTGATCCTGCGACCCGATGGTGGCATGGATGTGACCTGGAAACTCCGCGCCGGAGTGAAGTGGCACGATGGGGTGCCGCACACGTCAGCCGACGTGAAGTTCACGGTCGACGCCATCAACAAGGGCGACTGGAAGCCGGAGAGCGTTGATGGTTTCGACCGGATCGAATCGGTGGACACCCCCGATTCGCTGACGGCCGTGGTCCATTACCGCGAAGTATACGCCCCCTATCGCCTGCAGTTCGTGCGCGGCACGCTGCCCAAGCACCTCCTCGACGGCAAGAACATCGACGCCGCAACCGACTACAACCGCAAGCCACTTGGCACCGGTCCGTACCGCGTGATCGAGTGGAAGACGGGTGAATACATCCTGCTGGAAGGGGTGCCGAACTACTGGCGCGGCGCGGAGTTTCCGAAAATCAAGCGACTGCTGTTCAAGTTCCTGCCCAATACGACCACGCGCATCAACCAGCTGAAGTCGGGCGAGGTGCAACTGGTGGCGCTGGTGCCATGGGACAAGGTGCGCGAGCTGCGCGGGCTGCCGAACGTGCGGCTCAATCAGGTGGTCGGCAATGGCTACGAGCATGTGACGCTGAACCAGAAGCGGTTCACTCCCTTCGCCGACATCGCCGTTCGCCGGGCGATGGCGCACGCCGTGGATCGCGACCTGATCGTGAACACCCTGCTCGACAGCCTGGTCACCGTGGTCAACGGCCCGATCCAGCCACTCTCGAGTGCGTACGAGAAGAACGTCACCACCTACCCCTACGATCCGTCACGCGCCCGTGCGCTGCTCGACTCGGCCGGCTGGGTGACGGGCGCGGACGGGATTCGCGCCAAGGCGGGCAAGCGCCTCGCATTCACGTTGATCACACAGTCCGGCTTTGCGATCCGGGAGAACGTGTCACAGGCATTGCAGAAGCAGTTCCGCGACGTTGGCATCGATGCCAGTGTCCGGCTGATCGATGGGACCTCGATCAGCAGTGTCTGGTTCAAGGGAGACTTCGATGCGATGCTGCACTGGTGGCAGCAGGGCGCCGATCCCGAGATGACACTGTTCTTTGCGTCGGACCGGATGCCGCCCGCCGGCCGCAACATCAACTACTTCAAGGATGATTCGCTGACGGCGATGCTCTACGCCTCCGACCGCACCGCCGACGAGGCACAGCGCATCACCTTGCTGAAAGCCGCGCAGCAACGCCTGGCGGTGCTGATTCCGGAACTGCCGCTGTACAACACGGCCAAGATCGACGCCGTGCCGGCACGGCTGCAGGGCTTCACCGGCAATCCGACCAACGCGGGGCCGTTCTGGAATGTGTACCAATGGCAGCTGACCGCGCGGTGACAGTGCGCGCGTCGCTCGGACGGACGGGAGCGACGACGCGTGAGTGAGGCGTCGCGGTGATCCGCTTCGTGCTGCGACGACTGGCGCAAAGTGTGCCGCTGCTGCTGGTGATCTCGCTCCTGATCTTCGCGTTGATTCATGCCGCGCCGGGTGGGCCGCTCTCCACCTATCTCGAAAATCCGAACGTGCGACCGGAGGACATCGAACGGCTGCGCCGCGCGATGGGGCTCGATCGACCACTCGGCATGCAGTACCTGTCATGGCTCTGGGCGTTCGTCCGCGGCGACTGGGGCTTCAGCTATGCCGACGGCCGCCCCGTGCTCGACCGGTTGCTCGAACGCGTGCCGGCCACACTCGAATTGATCGGCGTCGCCTGTGTCATGGCACTGATCGCCGCAGTCCCGGTCGGGATCATGGCGGCTGTGAACCGTCGCTTCGACCGCGTCAGTTCGCTGTTCGCCGTGGCCGGCATCTCGCTGCCGGTCTTCTGGTTCGGACTGTTGCTGCAACTGGTATTCGCAGGCGCACTGGGCTGGCTGCCGTCGTCGGGGCGCGCGTCGTTCGACGGGGGCGATTTCGCCGATCGCGTGGCACATCTGCTACTGCCGGCCACGGTGCTGGCGGCGGCACTCTCGGCGGCCTGGTCGCGCTACCTGCGTCGGGCGATGCGAGACACGGTGGCGCGCCCCTTCATTCGCGCCGCGCGGTCTCGCGGACTCAGCGAACGCACACTGCTGCTGCATCATGCGCTGCCAAACGCACTGCCGACGTTCGTCACCGTCGTCCTGCTCGACGTCTCGATGATGGCCTCCGGCGCCGTCGTGACCGAGAGCATCTTCGCCTGGCCCGGTATCGGCAGCCTCTTCACCGAGGCACTGGGCAAGCGCGACTACGCGGTGCTGATGGCCTTCCTGATGTGCGGCTCGGTGGCGGTGATGGTGCTGAACCTGGTGGCGGATCTGGCGGTGCACGCGCTCGATCCGCGCACCCGGGACGCGGCATGAGCGCGACGGAGCGCAACAGCGCCACCTCGAATCGCGCCCCGCGCGTCGCAGCATCGCTGCTCGGCGTCCTGCTGCTTGGCGCCGTACTCGCGCCGGCGCTGGCGCCCTTCGCGGTGGATGCGCTGGATCTCGCGAATCGACGCGCCGCGCCATCGTCGCTGCATTGGTTCGGCACCGATGAACTGGGCCGCGATGTGATGACCCGTGTGCTCTTCGGGGCCCGGGTGTCGCTGGCGATCGGGCTGGTGTCGGCGCTGGTCAGCGCGGCGATCGGTGCCGCAGTCGGTGCCACCGCCGGGTACGCGGGCCGCGTCGCCGACGACATTCTGATGCGGATCACCGACGCGATGCTGGCCATTCCGCGCCTGCCATTGCTGATGATCACCGCCGCCGTCCTCCAGCCGAGTGTGCCGGTGCTGGTGGTGCTGGTCGGGCTGGCCGGGTGGATGGAAACCGCTCGTGTCGTGCGGGCGGAGGTGCTTTCTCTCGCGGCCCGTGATTTCGTTTCGGCCGCACGAGCGATCGGTGCGTCGCCACTGCGCGTGGTGATGCGCCACGTGTTGCCCGGTGTCATCCCGGCTGCGGCGGTGGCGACCACGCTCGCCGTCGGCCGCGGCATCCTGCTCGAGAGTGCGCTGAGTTTTTTTGGCGTCGGTGTGCAGCCACCCACCGCCAGCTGGGGGAACATGTTGTATCAGGCACAGACCACGATGACCAGCGAACCGTGGCTCGCCATCTTTCCCGGCGCAATGATCTTTCTCACCGTGCTCGCGTGTAATGCGGTGGGCGACGCGATCGGCGCGGCGAAGGGCTGACGGCCATCCGCGGTCGCCGCTCGCCGCAGCTCAGTAGCCGCGATCGCGGTCCACGATCCAGCGCGGCGTCTCACCACGCTCGAACATCCCCAGACACTCCAGAAAGCCGCGCACCGCGCCATCGATCGTCGTCAGCCCCGAGACGTGTGGCGAGATCATCACGCGAGGATCGTCCCACAGCGGCGACGTGGATGGCAACGGCTCGGTCTCGAAGACATCGAGCGCCGCGCCACGCAGCCACCCTGCATCCAGCGCGCGCGGCACCAACGCTTCGTCAACCACCGCTCCGCGGCCGGCATTCATCAGGAAGGCACCGCGACAGGCGCTGAGCACCGATTCCCCCACCAGCCCGCGCGTGGCCGGCGTCAGCGGCAAGGTGAGAATCAGCCAGTCGGCGTCGGCGGCGACACGCGCCAGCGATTCCGTCGGCAGCACTGTCGAAAAGACCGCCGCGTCACCGCGACCGGTGCGCGACACCCCCGTCACGCGGCAGCCGAGTGCCGCGAACAGGCGACCCACGTGCGTGCCCACATCGCCGGTGCCCAGCACCACGGCGTGTGTGCCACGCAGCGTGCCGACGTCGCACGGCGCCCACCGATGCTCGCGCTGCGCGGCGGCCAGCTCGCCGATCTTCGTCACGTCGGCCAACGCCCGCGAGAGCGCCCACTCGGCGATCATTGGCCCGAAGGATTCCGGCGTGCGTGTGAGCACGATCTCGCGCGGCAGTTCCACCGGCTGCAGCCACGCATCCACGCCCGCACCGGTGCTCTGCACCCAGCGCACGTTGCCCATCGTCGGCAGCGGCGGGCGCTTGAACCCAAGGTAGGCGTCGGCCCAGGCCAGATCGTCGGTGGTGACCTCGGTGAAGGGCTTGCCCCGAATCTCGAGATCCGGCCGCGCCGCTGCGAGCTGCGCCGACATGGCGGCGTGCGCATTCTGGCCGATGATGACGCGGCGAATGGGAAGGGGCGGAGCCATGGGCGGTCGCGATGCAGTGGTAGTGGTGACAGGTCGCGGCGGGTACCGCGACGCGACGTGCTCGCACGAGGCGAACCAGCCTCGACGAAGCTAATCCCCGGGGCAGCCAGCCAGCCGACCGCGAACGGCACGACTCTGTGGAGCGGCAGGCACGAGGTGTCGATACCCACGAGATATGTGCCCGCCATGCTTTCGACACCCATATCTCGTGAGAGGCGAACAGCAGGCAGGTCATGTGATCCGGGCGGTGCCGTGCCGGCGGTGATCGCGCGTGAGTCCGCAACGAGCGCGCCCGTGGTCAACCCGGTGGTCCAGCAGTTCCTGATGCGGTTCGTCGGGGCGCTCAATCGACGACGCGCCTACGCCGCCAGCCATCCGATGGTGCAGGCGGCCGAGGCGCAGCTGCACGAATCGGCGACGGCGGTCCTGTCGACGCGGCCGGTCATCGCGATCGGCGTCGCGAAGACCGAGCTGCTCATCGACGGTGAGCCGTACGTCACGCGGAGCTCCTTCGCCCGCGAGCTGGCCACACGACTGCACCGGCGTGGCGTCGGCGCCGTGACCATGCAGGTCGGCGTACCGCTGCTGCAAATCCGCGAAATGCTGGCCTGGCTGGCGACCGAACCGGACGACCATGGCAGCGGCGGCAACTCGGCCGCGCCGGTGCTGAGCGGCATCAGCGTGACCGGCGTGGCGTACGACCAGCTCACGTTCAGCGACGGCGACCTGGCGGTGACCAACAGCGCCGAGCAGCTCTGGCACACGCTCGCGCAGGTGGCCGGCGCGGGCGTCGTCGAGGCTGACGGGCGCGGCAGCGACGGCGTCGGCGAGGAGGAACAGCGCCGCATCGTACAGCAGTTGCGCAGCGCCATTCGGGAGCCCGGGATCGCGCATCGCACGGCGATTGCCTTCATGGATCTCGCCGGCCGGGCCATCATCGCACCGAGAGCAGAGCGGGAGCGCATCGGCGATCAGCTCAACCATGCGCTCACGCAGCTCGGCGAATCGGCGTTCGGCCCGGTCATCCGGGCCCTCGGTGAACGGGCCATCCAGCAGCGGTTCATCTCGCAGGTGGTCGAAGTGCTGCCGGCTGCGGCCATCGCGCGCTGGCTTCGTGTTGCCGCGCAGGCGCAGAATCAGCAGATGTCGCACCACATGCTGCGACTGCTCACGAAACTCTCGACCTATGCCGAGGCCACCGGCACCACGGCGGCCCAGGGTGTGTTCCGCGGCGCGGCACAGGAGCTGGTCGACGGCTGGGCCCTTGATGATCCCAACCCCGAGGAGCACGCCTCGCTGCTCGACCGCATCGCAATGCACGAGCGGGTGGCCGCCGGCAGGGTGCAGGCGGCGCGCGCCGGAACCCTCGCCGATATCGAGTCATCGCGGCTGGTACAGATGGCGCTCGAGATCAATGTCGCGGGCGAGGACGCCATCGCGGCGGCAGAATCCCTCGTGTCGCACGGCAGCGGCGACGCGATGCTGGAGTGGTTCGACAAGACCGGCCCGACCGAGGCCGTGCGCGCACTCCACGCCGTCGCGACCAGCGAGAAGGCGGTGCGCCAGCTGCTGCTGAACGAACCGGTCGATCGGCTCAAGGCGCGCGCCTTGCTCGAGCGCCTCGGCATCGACAGCAGCGACACCCTGCTCGACGTGCTCGAGGCCGCGGAAGCACGCGGCACACGCATGATCGTGCGGCAACGACTCTCCGAGTTCGGCGATACGATCGTACCGGCGCTGCTGGCGCGACTCGAACGCGCACCCTGGTATCTCATCCGCAACATCCTGACGCTGCTGCAGGAACTCTCGACCCGTTCGGGTGGCATCGGTGCCGCCATGGATGCGATCACACGCCTTCTCGATCATGAGCAGGTGCAGGTGCGAGTCGAGGCGTTCCGGGTACTCCTGACGGACCCACGGGAGCGGGAGGGCGCGATCAGCAGCGCCCTTCGCAGCGGCAACGATCGGATGATCGTGCTGGCGCTGCAGACGCTGATGGAGTCTGCGCCCGGCACCGGAACGACGGGTGTCCCATCGCGCGACGTGCTCGAGCAGCTGATGGCCCTGGTTGATGCCGGCGTGCAGAGCGAAGGCGTTCGCGCACGCATGATCCGCGCGGCGGCCGTGGTGCGGAACGACACCGTGCGCGACTGGCTGATTGCCATCGTCACGCGCAAATCGCGCATCCTGCGCCGCCTGACCTTGGCCGATCCTTCACCCACCGCTGTCGCCGCCGCACAGGCGCTGCAGCGCACCTTTGCCGGCGATCCGATTGCAGCGCCGGTCAATGAACTGGTGCGCAAGGAGGGCCATGACCGCCGGTGGCTGGCGCACGACAGTGCCGGCGGCGGCGAGGCGACACCATGATGCTCACCATCGAGTTCCTGACGGCCCTCGGCCAGGCGTTCGCGGCCCTCGCGCTCTACGGCGAGGAGCACCCGATGCGGCAGCAGGCGATCGCGCGGGTGCTCACCGTGTTGCACCGTCGACTGGAGGGTGACGGGCCCCTTCGGGTCTCGTTCATCGACACCGACGTGATCATCGACAATCGCCCGCTCACAGAGCTGCGCGGCTGGGAGTGGACCACTCGCCTGTCGGGTGCCGGCATTCAGCGCATCGAGATTGGCGCGCACCCGCTGCCGTCAGCCGCCGATCTGGCCGCGATGCTGGGTGAGATGCGCGCGCGATTCGCCAGTCCCGACGCCGCCGCCCGCCCTTGGTCGCGGGGAGCCATCCGGTTCGGGCCGCTGGTCGTTGCCACCGGCGGCAGCGTGAATCGTGTCGTCGTCAATTCGGTGGTCGATGCACTCGAGTTCACGGGCCTCGGTGACGAAGTGGCCGCCGTCGGCTATGTACATGACGAAGTGACCGCCGGCCACCAGCTGCCGATGGCCGAAGTGGAGGCCATCGTGCACGGGCTGGCACTGACCATCCGCCGCGAACAGGACGTCGTGCTGCCGCTGCTCGACCTGCGCACGTTCGACGAGTACACCACGACACACTCCTGCAACGTATCGATGTTGTCGATCGGCCTCAGCGAAGCACTGGAGCTATCCGACTCCGACGCACGTGCCATCGGGACCGCCGCGCTGCTGCACGACATCGGCAAGGTGCGCATTCCGCAGGAGGTGCTCACGAAGCCTGGCAAGCTCTCCGAGGACGAGCGGCGCCTGATCGAGACGCATCCGGTGGAAGGCGCTCGCATCCTGAGCGAGCGCGGGCTCGGCAACGGCCTCGCGGCCACGGTCGCGTACGAGCATCATATCTGGTACAACGGCAGGGGGGGCTACCCGTACTTCCGCTTCCCCAGGACGGTGCACTTCGCCAGCCGCATCGTCCACGTCTGCGACATATATGACGCCCTCTGCTCCAAACGGCCCTACCGCGCCGCCTGGACCAGCGCGAAGGCCTTGGCGCTGATCGAGTCCATCGCCGGCGTGGAGCTGGACCCGGGGATCGCGTCAGTCTTCGTGTCGATGGTGCGCGGCGCGACCGAAATGCGCCACCTGATCTCCGACGCCGCCTGAGGGCTGGCACCCGCTCGCTGCGCGCGCCAACGGGGCCCCGCGCCGGTTACTCAGACGTTTCGTGGTCGTCGTTGGGAGTGAGCACCAGCGACCTGCACTGCGCCGAGACACAGGCGGCAACGGAGGGCCCCCGGCCGCCCGTGGCGCCCGAGCGCACGCTCGTACAGCGCCTGCTCATGCAGATCGCCAGCACGCTCAGTCGCCGTCGCGCCTACGCGGCCACGCACCCCATGGTGCTGGCCGCCGAGGCCCAGTTGCTCGACATCTGCCGCGAGGTGTGCGTCGCCCGCGCCACCATCTCGATCGGCGTGGCGAAGACGGAACTCCTGATCGACGCCGCACCATACGAAACCCGCGGCTCCTATGCCCGGGAACTCGCCTCCCGCCTGCATCGGCGTGGCGTCGGCGCACTGACGATCGAACGGGGATTACAGGGCGACGAACTGCGTGCCGCACTCACCTGGTTGGCGCGCGAACCGGATGGGACAACGGATGCGGCGCCGGCAGCGGACCACGTGCACATCACACGCATCGCGTACGATCATCTGGTGCTCGACGACGTGATGCGCGATGCGGAATCGGCAGTCGCATCGCTGTGGCGCACGCTCGCCGAACTGGCGGAGTTCGGTGACGCAGCCTCGCGTGGGCAGCACGCACCGGTGACCGCTGCGGACGGGCTGAGCGCGTTCGCCGATCAGACGGGTGCCAATGCCACCGGCTACAACACCGCCGCCATCCTCGGCGCGCTGCGCACATCGCTGCACCAACCGGGCGTCGCCCGACGCACAGCCACCGCGCTGATGGAGCTGGCGAGCGTCGGCGCCAGCGCACCGTCGCCGGGCCGTGAACTGATCGGCGCGCAATTGCACTCGATGTTCGATCGGCTTGGCTCGGCGGCCATCGCACCGATCCTCCGGAGCCTGACGCCCCCGGGCGTCCAGCAGGCCTTCGTGAACGAGGTGGTCGACGTGCTGCCCGTCACCGCCATCGTTGACTGGCTGCAGACGGCGGCCGGCGCCAGCGAGCAGCAGCTCTCGCACCAACTGCTGCGCCTCATGACCAAGCTCTCGACGATGGCCGTCGCCGGCGGCAGCGAGGCCATCGACGAAACGCTGCGTGGCTCGGCACACGAGCTCGTGAAGGGGTGGTCACTGGCGGATCCGAATCCGGAACACCACGTCATGTTGCTCGACCGGATCGCGAACTTCGAGCGCGCCGCTGGCGGCAACTTCTCCACCGATGTGGCCAGCGCCCGATCGATCGTGGAATCCGCCCGCGTCGTGCAGATGGCGCTCGAGCTGGATTTCGGTGGTGAAGACACCGTCGCGGCGGTCGAAGCACTGATCGCCGCCGGCGAGGGCCGGCAGCTGATGCAGTGGCTGACGGCTGCCGGCGACCTGCCGGTCGCCCGCTGGATTCGGCAGGTGGCCACCAGCGACAAGGCCGTCCGGCAACTCCTGCTCAACGAACCGGTCGACCGACTCGAAGCCCGGGCGCTGCTCGATCTGCTCGATGGCAGTTCCACCGACACGCTGCTCGACGTGATGGGCGAATCCGGCGCGCGCGGTACGCGACTGCTGGTGCGCCAGCGACTGGCCGAATTCGGCGCTGCCATCACCCCACAGCTGTTGGCACGCCTCGACTCCGCGCACTGGTTCCTGCTCCGCAACATCCTCACGCTGCTGCACGATGCCGCCGCACAGCACACTGGCGACGGCGTCTCGCACGAGGTCATCCTGCACCTGCTGGAACACCCGCAGGTGCAGGTGCGCGTCGAGGTGCTGCGTGTGCTGCTGCACGCCGACCCGCACACGCGTGATGCAGCGATCCGCCGCGGCTTACGCGACGAGAGCGAACGCGTCGTCGTGCTGGCGCTGCAGACGCTGGCCGATGCGGGCGAGCAGGGCCTTCAGCTGTCGCTCCCGTTGGTGACGCAGCTCACCACGATGGTTGACGCCGGCGCACTGAGTGAGCCAGTACGCGCCCGGGCCGTGCGCACGCTGGCCTTCGCGCCTCCCGCAGCCGTCCGCGATTGGCTCATCGCCCTGATCACGAAGCGCTCGCGCTTCCTGCGCCGGCTGACACTCACCGAACCGACGCAGACGGCGGTCAGTGCGCTGCAGGTGCTGGCCAGAATGTGTGCTGACGATCCTGCCGCAGCCCCCACGCTGGCGCTGGCTCGCCGCACGGGCGCTGACGCCCGGTGGCAGGTGCGCGATGCCGGCAGCAGTGAGGAACGCACGACATGAACCCGATCGTCACCTTTCTCACGGCGCTCGGTCAGTCGTTTTCGGCCCATGCGCTGTACGGCGATGATCATCCGATGCGCCAGACCGCCGCCGCACGCCTGCACGGCGCATTGCAGCGAGTCCTTGCCGACGGCCCGCTGCGGCTCTCCTTTCTCGATACCGATGTCATCGCCGGCTCACGGCCGCTGACCGAGTTGCGTGGCTGGGAGTGGGGCAGCCGGCTGTCCGCCGCGGGTGTGCAGCGACTGGAGATCGCTGCCGTCCCGACGCCGACCGATGCCGATGTCGAGGCGATGCTGCGGGCGATCCGGCAGCGGCTGGCGGATGGCGGCGACATGGCAGAACCCTGGTCGCACCGGGGCATGCGACTGGGACCGCTGACGGTTCTCGACGTCCACGACGACCCGGCACCGACCGACGCCGTGACAGCGGTGATCGACGCGCTGGCGTTCAGTGGCCTCGGCGCCGAGGTGGAGGCCGTGGATTACATCCACGCCGAGGTCGAGGCCGGGCGGGCGGTGCCGATGGCCGAGGCGGACGGAATCGTGCGCGCGCTGGCGGTGGCCATCCGACGCGAACAGGGGTGCCTGCTGCCGCTGCTCGACATCCGGAACTTCGACGAGTACACCACGTCGCACTGTTGCAACGTGGCCATGTTGTCGATGGGCATCGCCGATCAGTTGGGCCTCTCCGATGCCGATTCCCGTGCGATCGGCATGGCGGCACTGCTGCACGACATCGGCAAGACCCGGCTGCCGGCAGGGTTGCTCACCAAGCCCGGTGCACTGTCGGCCGATGAACGCGTTGCAATGCAGGCGCACCCGGTCGAAGGGGCGAAGATTCTCACGGCCCGTGGGCTCGGGCACAGTCTGGCGGCCACCGTCGCCTACGAGCACCACATCTGGTTCAACGGGCGTGGCGGCTATCCGAGGCTGAGCTATCCGCGCGGCACGCACTACGCGAGCCGGATCGTGCATGTCTCCGACATTTACGACGCCATCAGTTCCAAGCGGCCGTACCACACCCCGTTCCCCCGGGAGAAAGCGCTGGACCTGATCCGGAAGCTGGCCGGGGTGGAGCTCGACCCCCACGTGGCCGAGGCCTTCCTTGCCATGTCGGCATCGGCGACGGAGTTCCGCCATCAGGTCAGCGAACAGCCTGCCTGACGCGTTGTGGGGTGGGGGATCGGGTGGGTCCCCTCCGCCGTGCATCTCGACATATTCCTGTCAGGGTGACCCGGGCTGCTGCCCCGGGCCGCGAGCGTTGTGCAACCCAGAGCGTCACAGACCAGGGAGGCCGTAGTGCAAGAGCCGCAGTATGATGCGATCGTGGTGGGGTCCGGAATTTCCGGCGGCTGGGCTGCCAAGGAACTCTCGGAAAAGGGGCTCAAGGTCCTGATGCTCGAGCGGGGCAAAAACGTCGAGCACATCAAGGATTACGTGAATGCCACCAAGCCACCCTGGGCGTATCCCCATCGCGGTGGTCGCACCAAGGCGATGGAAGCCGACTATCCGGTTCTCAAGCGCGACTATCCGCTGAATGAGAAGAATCTCGACTGGTGGGCGAGCGACAAGGATTCACCTTACACCGAGACACGGAAGTTCGACTGGTATCGCGGCTATCAGGTCGGCGGCCGCTCGTTGCTGTGGGGCCGTCAGAGCTATCGGCATGGTGATCTGGACTTCGAGGCGAATGCGAAGGAAGGCATCGCGGTCGACTGGCCCATTCGCTACGCCGACATCGCGCCCTGGTACGACTACGTCGAGACGTTCGCCGGCATCAGCGGCAATCGCGACGGCATCGCGTCGCTGCCGGACGGGCAGTACCAGCCAGCCATTCCGCTCAACTGCGCCGAAGAGTCGGTGGCCGGCAAGCTCGCGAAAGCGTTTGGCGGCAAGCGCCGCCTCGTGCCGGGCCGCGCCGCGAACCTGACCAAGGCGCTGCAGGCGCGTGCGGCCTGCCAGTCGCGGAATGCCTGCTGGCTCGGGTGTCCGTACGGCGCGTACTTCAGCACCCAGTCGTCCACGCTGCCGGCCGCCATGGCGACGGGCAACCTGACGCTCAAGCCGTTCCAGATCGTCTCGGAAGTGATCTTCGACAAGGACAAGAAGCGCGCGTCGGGCGTACGCGTGATCGACGCCGTGTCGGAGCAGTCCATCGAGTACAAGGCGAAGATCATCTTCCTCTGTGCGTCGACGCTCAACTCGACCTGGCTGCTGATGCGTTCAGCCACCGACGTCTGGCCCGGAGGCCTTGGCAGCAGTTCCGGCGAACTCGGTCACAACCTGATGGACCATCACTTCCGCCTCGGCGCCGCCGGCGACATCGAAGGGATGGAAGACAAGTACTACGAGGGCCGCAAGCCGAACGGCTTCTACATTCCGCGCTTCCGCAACGTGGGCGGCGACAAGCGCGACTACCTGCGTGGCTTCGGCTACCAGGGAGGCGCCAGCCGCGGCGCCTGGGGCCGCGCAGTGGCGGAACTCGGGATCGGCGGCGACTTCAAGGACAACGCCGCCACGGTCGGTCCGTGGAGCATCGGCAGCACCGGGTTCGGTGAGATGCTGCCGGACCACAGCAACAAGATTTCGCTCGACCCGACCAAGAAGGACAAGTGGGGGCTGCCGGTGTTGAACATCGACTGCGCCACGGGCGAAAACGAAGCCCGCATGCGCAAGGACATGATGGCTGACATGGCGGAGATGCTCACCGCAGCGGGCGTGAAGAATGTGCGGACGTATGACGGCGGGTACACGCCCGGCATGGGCATTCACGAGATGGGGACGGCGCGCATGGGCCGCGACCCGAAGACGTCGGTGCTCAACGCGCACAATCAGGTGTGGGACGCCCCGAACGTGTTCGTGACCGACGGCTCGGGCATGACGTCGGCGTCCTGCGTGAATCCGTCGCTGACGTACATGGCGCTCACCGCGCGGGCGGCAGATTTTGCGGTCAGCGAACTGAAGAAACAGAACCTCTGATGCGGCCCCTTTCACTCTTGTCGTCTCTGGTGTCACGGACACCGCACTCCCGCGAGGATTGACCATGTCGTCGAACACGGAAGAAGAAGCAACGGTGATGGACCGTCGCGAGGCGGTGAAGCGGGTGAGCTTCATGCTGGGTGGGATTGCGCTGGTCGGCAGCAGCAGTGGCCTGCTGGCCGCCTGTGGCAAGGCCGAGCGGGCCGCGGCAACGGCAACCGGGATCGGGTCGTTCACGGCTGCGGATATCGCACTGCTCGACGAGGTCGCCGACACGATTCTGCCCGACACAGCCAAGTCGCCGGGGGCGAAGGCGGCCAAGACCGGCGCATTCATCGCGCTGATGGTGACGGACACCTACACGCCGGACGATCAGAAGATCTTTCGCGATGGCATGACGGCGCTGGATGCGGCCAGCAAGACGGCCAACGGTGGCGCCGGATTCATGGCCGCCACACCGGCCCAGCGCACTGCCCTGCTCACCACGCTCGACAAGGAACAGTTCGACTTCCAGAAGGTGCGGAAGGAGCAGCCGCAGCACTACTTCCGCATGATGAAGGAGCTGACGATGCTCGGCTTCTTCACGTCGGAGATCGGGTACACCAAGGCGATGCGGTATGTCGAGTCGCCGGGTCCGTTCAAGCCGTGTGTGCCGGCGGTGCCCGGTGAGAAGGCGTGGGCGGCACACGCGTAGCGACTGTGCGCGATGCTGACCTGCGAACGGGGCCGCTGCGACAATCGCAGCGGCCCCGTTCGCCTTTCGGCACATGAACGGCTGCTATTCCATGGAGTGCAATCCCACCCGATTGCCTTCCGAGTCGCGGAAGGTCGCGAAGTACCCCATCTCAGGCGCAATCGGAGTCTTCGGCACCAGGATCGTGCCCCCTGCCGCTTCGATGCGTGAGAGAACCGTGGACAGGTCCCGTCCCGCCGCGAGATAGACTAGCGTGCCACTGGTGGCCGGGAGCGTGCCGTCACCGACGACGATTGCGCCCCCAACACCCTTCTCCCTGTCGTGCAGAAAGAAGCCCATTGTCGTCGGGCCCATCGGCATCTCCGGCATCTCGAAGTCGAATATGGCGCTGTAGAACGCTTTGGCGCGGGCAAAGTCGATGGCGGGTATCTCGAACCAGCTGAGCGAATTCGTGGTCATTTCCATATCAGTCCCTGTGATGAATTGGCCGATGCCAGACGCGCGGTGCGCCTACGGTAACGGTGGGAACGGGTTCCGGCCATCACTGACGGCAGCCACTCACGTCAGCAGACGGTGACCCCAACGAAGCGAATGCGCTCCGCCAGCGCACGCACACAGCTGGGCGCCGCGCTGCTGGCCGCGCTGCATTGTGCCGAGCCGGCCAAGGGCCAGGCCGTGGGGAATGCGGCCGACTCTGCTGCGGCCGCGCGTCGACTCTACCGCGAGGCGAGCATCGCGCTGCGGGCGGGAGACACGACTGTTGCGCACAAGAGCGTTGTCGGCGCAACGCTGGTGTGGCCCACGCAGCCGGCGTACCTCTGGCAACGCGCGCGGATGGCAATGGTGATCGGCGATTCGTCGGACGCCTTCGCCGCCCTTCGACAATTCGCCGCGCTCGGCATGACCCGATCAGTCTCAGGCGATCCTGTGTTGTCGCGGCTCGCAGGTCAGCCGAAATTCTCCACAGTGTTGGCGACGCTCCGCGCCAATGCGGCGCCGATCGTCAACAGCAGCGTACGCGCCACGTTGCCCGACTCCACGCTGTGGCCCGAGGGGATCGCGTACGAACCGCGGACTCGGCAGTTCTTCGTGGGCAGTGTACGGCATCGCACCATCTACGTCACTGGACCAAGCGGTACACGCGCGCTGTGGGCAGACAGACGCGCCGATGTCGGTGCAATTCTCGGCATCTTTGCCGACCCCGATGGCACGCATCTGTGGGCGACCACCGCTGGCCTGCCGCAGATGCGAGAGTACACGCCCGCCGACTCCGCCATAGCGGCCGTGTTGAAGGTCCAGATTGCCGATGGGGCGATCGTCGCGCGCTACGACCTCCTGGCGACGAGCGCAGGGCACACACTTGGCGATGTCACAATGGGCCCGACGGGTGACGTCTTTGTCAGCGACTCGCGCGAACCAGTACTGTACCGGCTCGCTTCCGGCACGCGCGAGCTCGAGCGATTCACCGATCCGCTCTTTCGGTCATTGCAGGGCATCGCAGCGTCGCCGGATGGCGTCCATGTGTATGTCGCGGACTACTCTCACGGCCTCCTGCGCGTCAACGTGCGCACACGTGCCGTCATTCGCCTGCCCGACGCGCCGTCGTCGACCTCACTCGGTGTCGATGGCCTGGTCTGGTACAACGGCTCGCTGATCGGAATCCAGAACGGGGCAGCGCCGGCGCGTGTCGTGCGTTTCCGCCTTGATGCATCCGGCAGCCGCATCGTGCGGCAGGAAGTGATCGACCGGCACACGGGCGTCGCCGACGAGCCGACCATCGGCACGATCGTCGGCAACACATTTGTCTACGTGGCGAACAGTCAGTGGGAGAAACACGACGACCAGGGAGTGCGCCTACCAGGCGCCCGGCTCGCCCCCGCCGTCCTGCTCGCGCTACCGCTCCGGCCCTGATCCGGCTTCTCCGCCGTGGCGCTGTGCATATCGAAAGTCGCAGTGGCTCGCCCCGCCCATCAACGTCTGCGTCCGCTGCAGTGTGACGTCCGGGTTGAACCCCTCGATCAGCGCACCATCCCGATTGCACGACAGGATCGCGCCAAGCTCCGGAATCCCCAGCTCCCGGTACATCTCGGCGTAACGACACCGCGTCACGTCGAACGACAGCGCCGACTCGCTCACTTCATGCACGTCGAGCGTCAGCGCATCGTTGGCCGTCCAGCGATCGAGCGTGCCATGCAACACCGGCAACGACCGCCCACCACTGTGCTCAGCCAGCTCGTTGCCCTGCTGCCGCGCAATCGCGACAATCACCTCGCGTGCGATCTGGTGCACGCGCTCGGCACCGAACTCCGCCGCCATCGCGCTCAACAGGGGAGCGACGATCCGCGCCTCGATCAATCGCCGGTTGAGAACCCCGATCTGATTCAGTTCCGCGTCGGTGGGAAGGCTCATGGCGTCACCACCGCAGAGGCCCCGACGTTGTCGATGGATGCACTGGTGATGCCGCCATGCAGCCCGTCGCTCCCATCGTCGCGCAGGAACTGCTCGCGAAACGGCAGGCGCCTGACTGGGGCTCCGACTCCGGAGTTCTCGAGGATCAGGCCGAGGGAACGCTGGTACTGCGACGAATCGAGTCGCATGTTGTCGTGCGTCGGAGTCATGACGGAAGCGGGGCGAGAGACCACAACTCAAGGTGCGTGACGCGGCGGACCAACGGAAGAGTGACCCGAATCCCGATCGCCGTGAGGCCGGCGATCACGGCGGAGCCGGCCGCGCATGTGCCTGTGCGGCCGACGGCGAAGCCCACGATCGGTTGTGCCAGAATGCCCAGCGAGTACGAGAGTTGACACAATCCGAAGCCCTCGTGCGCCAGTCGGATCGCTCGGCGACGCCATGCGCCGCGATCCGGCATGTCTCCTGGAGGCAGCGGCAGGCGCCGTTCAGTCGGGCGCACGGAAGTTGCAACGCACCGTCACGACGCCGCGGCGCCGGGCCGCCGTCAGTCGCTGATCGCACCTTCGTCACCCGAGGCTCAAGGTTCATGCCACTCGACTCGAGATCGAGCCGTTTCCAACAGCACGTGTGCACAATGGTGGCGCGCGCGCTGTTCGGCGCCACGCTGCTGACCGTCGCAGGCGAGCCTCTGGCGGCCCAGCCTACAGCCGGTTCGGTGATCATTCGCGGCACGTCGATCATCGACCCCGTGACCGGCACCATCACGCCGAACCGTACGATCGTGGTCGTGCAGGGCCGCATCGCCACCGTCGGTGGCCCAACCACCATGGCGCCAGCCGGCGCCCGCGCGATCGATGGGCGCGGCGCATTCGCGATTCCGGGGCTGTGGGACATGCACGCGCATGCAGTCGTTCCGGGCCTGGCGGAGACCATCTTCCCGACCAACATCGCCAACGGCATCACGGGCATCCGCGAGATGTTCGGTGTCACCACCGATGCGCTGCGCTATCGGAGTGACGTGCGTGCGGGCCGAATGGTGGGCCCCCGGTTCGTCTTTGCCGGCAACATCGTGGACGGCTGGCCGCCAACGCGCCCGGGTGAAGTGGTGGTGCGCAGCCCGGCGGAAGGGCGGCGGGCGGTCGACTCACTGGTCGACGCGAAGGCCGAGTTCATCAAGGTGTATTCGCTGCTCGATTCGGCCAGCTTCGATGCCATCGCCATGGAGGCGAGGGTACGCAGGATTCCGATCGCGGGGCACGTGCCGCTCTCGGTGTCGGCCGTGCATGCGGCGACGATGGGGCAGAAGAGCACCGAGCATCTGGAAGGCGTGACCGCCGGCTGCGCGACGGGCGAAAACGACATCGTCGATGCAGCGGTGTCGTGGCTGCGCTCGCGAGTGCTCGACAGCGCTAACGCCCTCTCGTTGATGTCGGAAATGAACCGGCGCGTGGTTCCGATGTCGGCGACATATGATGTGGCGCGGTGTGACGCACTGTTGCGGCAGCTTGCCACGCTCGGCATGTGGCAGGTTCCGACGCTTGGCGTGCTGCGCGCCGTCTCGCGCCTGAGTGATCCAGCGCTCGTCCGGGCAGAGCGAACGAAGTATCTGCCGCCCATGCTGCAGCAGATGTGGACCGAAATGAGCGTCCGCATGGGCACCGCCGCGGACACGTCGCGTCGCAACTTCCATCGCGACATCGAGCGGGGGATCGTACGCCGCATGGGCGTGCTCGATCTCTCCGTGCTGGCCGGCACCGACTCACCGAACCCGTTCACCTATCCCGGCTTCGGACTGCACGACGAGCTCGAACATCTGGTCAACGCTGGCCTGACACCGCTGCAGGCGCTCCGTGCGGCGACCTTCAACCCGGCCGCGTACTTCGCCGCGACCGATTCGATGGGCACGATTGCCCGCGGCAAGGTGGCCGACATCGTACTGCTGAACGCCAACCCACTGCTGGAGATCGGCAACACCCGCCAGATTCGCGCCGTGATTGCCGACGGCCGCGTGTTCGATCGCGCCGCGCTTGACGCCCTGCTGGTGGAAGTCGCCCGTGTGAACGCGGCACCCTCGCCCACCCCGCCCCACTGACCCAACCGAGGTTCTGACGTGATGCGTCGCCTGACTCGCTCCCTGCTCTCGCTCGCCCTGTGTCTGCCGGCAGTCGCCGTGGCGCAGAGCGTGTCGGCATTCACTCACGTGACGCTGATCGACGGCCGCGATGGGCCGGCACTGCCCGACATGACGGTCATCGTGCGCAGGCAGCGGATCGAATCGGTGAGCCCGTCGGCGAGTACCGTGATCACGAAGGCACGCTCAAAGACATACACTGCTGGCCTTGGCGGACCGCTGAACAATCTCTTGCCACTGCCGGTCGCGGCGGTGGTCATTGGCAGCGGACTGGCGTGAGTGACGCAGGCGCTGATGCCTGGCGCGCTCCAGATCTTCCACTGGGCAACTGGGCTTGAGCGTCGATGGAGTGGTCACCAGCAAGCGGTGAGGCACGCGCCTTCTCATGTGTCGACGTGCCTTCGATTCGCCACACACGCCTCTGTCCGCCGACGCCGCGCACTCAGCGCCCCGGTACCGTCTCCGGTCGTGCGGCAAAGCGCAGCACAAGGTGCGAGTGCTCTCCGATGAACAACCGTGCATCCTGCCCTGTCCACGCGCTCGTCCCGCGCATCGCAGGATCACCCAGCGCCTGCACGTACCACGCCGCCTTCGGCCCGTTGGGCAGCGAATCGAGACGGATGGGCGCAGCAGGCTTCGCGACCGGCGACTGCATGGTCGGCACGAAGGTCAGGTAGTTGCCATCAGCATCGAATGCACGCGCACCCGACACCTTGTTGAGCAGCAACATGAACGCGCCAACGTGGGTATTCCACGACAGTGACGGCCCCCAGTAGCCACCACCATCGGCACGTTGCCACGAGCGCGCCGGTGGCAGCAACGACGTGGCCTGGCCCAGTGCGGTTGATGTCCACGATTGTCCAACCCGCGGCCCCGGCGTGCCTTGCAGTCCGGGGCCTGACCAGGCGCCATTGTGCCAGCGCGCGGCTTTGCTGGTGCCGTCGGCACGCAGCGGCGCGTCGAGATCCGCCAGCGCGATGCGCGCCAGCTGAACGCCCTGCGTGCGCGCGTCATCACCTGAGTAGTCGGTGAACGCGATGTAGGCGTGTGTGCTGTCCGGGCCCACGGCCATGCTTGGATCGCCAACGCCGCCGGCAAAGAAGCGCACGGGGAGATCGCAGCTGATCGTGAAGCTGCCGTCGCTGATGATGATGCCAAGGTTCTCCCACGTGCGTCCGTTGTCGGCCGAGCGACCGAGCCCGATGTGCGGCACGGAGAGATATGGACGCTCGTACGGCGCCGCGCACCGCACATACGGTCCCTCCTCCAGATGATACAGGCCATATAGCGTACCGGCGCGGGGCTCGCGATAGACCGACTCCATCCAGCGCATCTTCGTCGCGGTCGGGCCCCGTGCGCTGTTGATGTCACGCACATACCATTTGCGTGTGGCATCCCACCCGAATCGTGCATCGTCGTCGGTGAATCGCGCCGGCTCGAACGGCTGCGCGCTGGCGGCATCCCGCCCACCTCTGCTGCGCCAGGGGTGCTGGTTGGACACCATCTGGAACAGCGTGTCGGCCACCCACCACGAGGGCCGATTGCAGTCGCTGCCCACCGGGCTGCCGACGCGGACGGTGTCGACGGTGACGAGTGTGATGCTCGGCACCGCGAATGGGGGGGGCGTGGCGGCGGTGTCCACGGGCGCGCGTGACTCATCGCGTGCGCAGGCGGTATGCGCCACGAGAACGAGCAGCATGGTGAACGATCTCGCAGTGTCCTGGCCGCTGCCGGAAGATCGACGCCTGCCAATTGTGCGGTTTCCAGTCACGGTGCGCCGGAAGGGTGGATGGTCTGCAGGAAGCTGGCTCGGTAGTGTAACCCACTCACGGAGGTTGCCGTTGTAAGTGAGCGCACCGGAACGATCAATCGGCACCGCTGAGGGAGGGCCTGGGACTCACCCAGCATACGACCTCGCAGCTCATTTCGCGGCGCCGCAGATCGTTACACACGCCCTGCATTCGCATGACTGGAAGTAAACCACAGGCTTTGCGGTGGCGTCGTAGCTCTGCTATGCTCGCACGTAGGAATCTGTCCGTGTCGCCGGCACTCGCCGGGGAGTTGACCGTCGCGACGCTGCGACGGCACACTGCGTCAATCAACACTCCATCACTTCGAAGGGGGACAAGTCTCAATGCGTCTCTTCCGTCAGAGCCTGGTCGCACTTGCGATGCTCGTCGCAACGGCGCCAGCGCTTCTCGCCCAACGCCGCATCACCGGCCGTGTGACCGAGGAGGGGACCAACTCCCCGCTTGGCAGCGTCAGTGTGCAGGTGACCGGTTCCACCACCGGGGCGTACACCAATGCCGAAGGTGCGTTCTCGCTCACGGTTCCCAACGGTGCCGTGTCGCTGCGCGTCCGGCGCATCGGCTACTCGCTCCGCACGGTGCTCGTGCAGGCCAACCAGTCGACGGTCACCGTGTCGCTGAAGAAGGACGTGCTGCAACTGGAAACGCAGATCGTCACCGGCCAGCAGGGCACGCTCGACCGGCGGAACGCGGCCACGGCCGTGGTGCAGGTCACCTCGGAAGATCTCAACCGTGTGCCCGCCCAGAGTCTCGAGCAGGTGCTGCAGGGCAAGGTGGTCGGCGCGCGCATCAACATGAACAGTGGCGCCCCGGGCGGTGGTGGTCAGATCCAGTTCCGCGGCGTGACCTCGGTGCTGGGCAATGGTGAGCCCCTCTACGTGATCGACGGCGTGCTGATGTCGAACGCCTCGATCGCCAGCGGTGCCAACACCCTGACCCGCGCTGCCGGTGCCGCGGCCAACATCGCCAGTGTGCAGGACAACCGCACCAACCGGCTGGCCGACCTGAATCCGAACGAGATCGACGACGTGCAGGTGCTCAAGGGCGCCGCGGCGTCGGCACTCTACGGGTCGCGTGCCACCAACGGCGTGGTGATCATCACCACCAAGCGCGGCAAGACCGGCACACCACGCTGGAGCCTCACGCAGCGCGTCGGGCAGGCATCGCTGCTCCGTGATGTGGGCCAGCGCTGCTTTCAGGATACCACGACCGCGCTGGCGGCCGGCACCGCGTCATCCAATGCCGCGATCGCCCGCGAAGTGCTGACGGCGGCCATTGCCGCCAATGGCGGCAACATCCCCTGCAACAACTTCTCGCGCCAGCTCTTCGGCGACAACGCGCCGGCGTATGAAACCGGCCTGCAGGTGTCCGGCGGTAATGACCAGACGCGCTATCTGGCTGCCATTTCGCGCAAGTACGACGCCGGCACCGCGAACAACACCAACGCCACCCGAGACAACGCGCGCATCAACATCGACCAGAACATCTCCAGCCGCCTCACCGCGCGGCTCGATCTGGCGTATACGCGCAGCCAGTCCAATCGCGGCCTCTCGAACAACGGCAATGACCCGAACACCAGCCCCGGCTACGTGTTCGCCAAGACGCCCAGCTTCATCTCGCTGCAGAACCCGGACACGGCCGGACTGTATCCGATCAACCGGTTCGGTGGCGTCGGGTCGAACTTCGCCAACACGTCGAACCCGTTCCAGACCTTCGAGTTCATCACCAACAATGAAGATGTGAACCGCCTGGTCGGTGCCGCCTCGCTGAACTACCAGCTCCTGGCGACGGACAAGCAGCAGCTGCGCGTGGAGTATTTCGCCGGCCTCGATCGCTTCGACCAGGTGAACAACATCCTCAGCCCCAGCATCCTCCAGTTCGAGGCCGTGGACGGCCTGCCCGGCACGTCGGTGTTCAGCAACTCGGTCAGCCGCCAGCTGAACCAGGCACTCCGCGCGTACTGGACGTACACGCCAGGCAGGCTCGGCGCGACGTTCAATACCATCGCCGGCGTCACCGAAGAGGAACAGGGCCTGAACGTCACGCGCAACCGCGCGCAGAACCTCCTCTCCGGCGTGCCGAACATCAATCAGGGTCAGCAGCTCAGCTTCCAGAACCGTGAGCTGCAGCGCGACCAGGCGTGGTTCGTCAACCAGAGCGTGCTGGCGTTCGATGACCGGCTTTACGTGGCGGCGGGTGTCCGCGGCGACCGCTCCAGCAACAACGGCGACGTGTCGAAGTACTACGTCTTCCCGACGGCACAGGCGTCCTACCGCTTCGTCAATGCGCTGCCGGGGCTGGATGAATTCAAGCTGCGCAGCTCGTGGGGCCAGACCGGCAACCGCCCGCTCTACGGTCAGCGCAACATCACGTTCACGCCTGTCACGCTCATCGGCGGGTTCAACGGCATCGGTGTCAATGCCGGCCTGGGCAACCCGGACGTGGCACCGGAGCGGAAGACGGAACTCGAGTTGGGCGCCGACGTGACCGCCTTCTCGCGGCGCCTGGCCTTCGAGTACACCTACGCCGACGCGAAGATCGATGATGTGCTGTTCCAGCGTCCGATTCCGGCATCGGCGGGCGTCAACTCGCAGATCTTCAACGGAGGCCGACTCCGCAACAAGAGCCATGAAGCGGGTGTCACCGTCGTGCCGATCCAGCGCCGCGACTTCACCTGGGTGTCGCGTATGACGTATCAGCGCATCCGCAACGGCGTTGACACGCTGCCAATCCCACCGTTCCCCGTCGGCAACACTGGCTTCGGTGCCGGCTTCGGTCGTGCGCGAATCACCCAGGGCGTCTCCACGACCGCGATCTGGGGCAACAAGCCGATCATCGTGCGGACCGCTGCGGGTCAGGATTCGATCTTCACACGCGATACGATCATTGGCGACGGCAACCCAAACTATGAGCTGTCCTTCACCAATACGTACACCGTGGGCCGCTTTACGCTCAATGTGCAGGTGGACTATCGGAACGGTGGTGACCTGGTGAACCTCACCCAGCAGATCAACGACCAGTTCCAGAACTCGCGTGACTACGATGCGCCCTCGCCGTGTCGCGGCCAAACGGCGGCGAACCGGAACTGCATCCGTAACGCAAATGGTGTGATCACGCTGCTGGACACATCGTCGACGGCCAAACTGGGTGCCTATCGCTTCACGCGCTGGAACGGCGGCAGTAACGCCACGCCGTATACGCAGGACGGCAGCTTCGTGAAGCTTCGTGAGGTGGCGCTCAACTACGCCGTGCCGACCGAGCTTACCCGCAAGCTGTTCGGCAGCCGCGTCAGCGACGTCCGTCTGAGTGTCGTCGGACGCAACCTCGGCATCTGGTCGCCGTACTGGGGCGTCGATCCCGAAGTGAACAATTTCGGCAACAACAACGTCGGTCGCTTCATCGACCTCGCACCGTTCCCGCCGGCACGGCAGTTCTTCTTCAGCGTCGATCTGGGATTCTGAACCCATGACCACTACACTCTTGCGCCGATTCGGCCACCACTCCGCACGACGGATCGCCGGTGCCGCGGTCGCGCTCGCTGCGTTCCTCGGCTGCGACGCCGACCGTCTCAACATCCCGAACTTCAACGAATCGCCCGTCGATCAGACGGCCGACCGGGCGCTCCTCCAGAATGCCATCTCCGGCATCCTCGGCGAGCAGCGTGCCGGCATGGCCGGACTGGTCAGCAACGTCGGCATCTTCGGTCGCGAATCGTTCAACTACACCAGTTCCGAACCCCGGAACATCACCCTCTTCCTCGCCACCTTCCCGCTCGACAATTCCGGGTTCACCAACGGACAGTGGGATGCGCGGTTCCGCAACATGCGGAATGCAGTGAACGTGATCCGGCAGATCGCACCGGCGACGTTCATCAACGACGCCGAAAAGAATGCCGTGCGCGGCTTCGCCAACACGATGCGGGCACTGGACCTGTTCTACGTGATCGCCACGCGCGACACGCTGGGGGCGCCGACCGCGATCGACTCGCTGTCGCCGACACCGCAGGTCTTCGCCAACCGCGACTCGGTGTACCGCTTCATCAGCGCCACGCTCGATCAGGCGGCAACGCAGCTGACCAGCGCCGGAGCAGCGGCATTTCCGTTCCGGCTGACCACCGGGTTCGCAGGCTTCGACACGCCGGCCACCTTCCTCCAGTTCAATCGCGCACTGGCGGCGCGAGTGCTGGTGTATCGTGGCACGCTCGGCTGCGGCGCCACCTGCTTCACGCAGGCGCTGACCGCAATTTCGGCCAGCTTCGTGAACTCGGCCGCCGGCGCCGACCTGCGGCGCGGCGTGTATCACGTGTACTCGGCCGCATCGGGCGACCTGCTGAACGGCATCAGCCGTCAGACGGCGCCCGACCAGCTCGCACATCCCTCCATCCGTCCCGACGCGCAGCGCCAGGCCGGTGGGGTGTTGCTGGACAACCGATTCATCACCAAGGTGCGCACCATCCCGACGCGGAATGCGCCGGGTGGTATCGCCGTCGGTATTCCGACCGATGTGGACTTCAACCTCTACGTCGACCAGACCACACCGATTCCGATCATCCGCAACGAGGAACTCATTCTGCTCCGCGCGGAAGCGAACATCGGGCTGGGCAACTTCGCGGCGGCGCTGACGGACATCAACTACATCCGTGCCAGTGCCGGCAGCCTGCCGGCGATCGCCTCGTTTGCATCAGCCACCGAAGCGGTGGATGCCCTGCTCTACGAGCGCCGCTACTCGCTGCTGTTTGAAGGACATCGCTGGTTCGATGTCCGTCGCTACAACCGCATCAACACGCTGCCGGTGGACATCCCGCAGCACTTCCGCGTGCGCGTGATGCCGGTGCCGCAGGCCGAGTGCCTGGCCCGCGGGCTGGTGATCGGCACGCAGCCTGAGCTCCGGGCGCCGGGCTGTCCGTAAGCGTGCGACCGTGAGCTGATGCAGTATCAGCGGGCCGGGCTACCTTCTGGTGGTCCGGCCCGCTGAGCGTTGCGGACTTCCCTCATCCCCGTCGCATGCACATCGTCCCCTGCACTCTCGCCGACCTGGCGGTGGCCCGCGCCGCCTACGCGGAGGGGCGCGAGACGCAGCGTGCACAGCGGTCGGTGGTTTGGCCCATGTTCACCGATCAGGCGATCACGCGCGAGATCGAGACGGGGGCGCTGTTCAAGGTGGTTGAGGCTTCACGGACGGCGGGAGTCTTCTCGATGGTCACCGCGGACCCGTTGATCTGGGGCGCTGCTGAGCGGAGCGAGCATCTCTATCTGCACCGCATCGCGCGAGCCTCGGCAGCAGGCGCCCTCGGACTGTTGGACGTGATTCTCGACTGGGCGCGCCAGCAGTGCCGTCAGCAGGGTCGCGCGGGCCTGCGGATGGACACGTGGGCGCAGAGCGACGCACTGATCGCGTACTACGCCACCAGGGGATTTCATCGCGTCGGCACGACACGTCTGCCGGCTGACCCGCGTCTGGCGCCGCACTATCACGGCATCGAGCTGGCGCTGCTCGAGTCACCACTCGCGGCAGCGATCACCGGCTGATCATCCAAACTGCCGTTCTGCGGCGGCAGGCGTCAGCGCATGATGGCGCCGTGGAGACAGCCTACCCGCGTGACAGCCACTCGGCGAGATCCTGATGATCGTGCTCGCGCGCGAGCTCGGCGGCGAGCTTGCCGTCAGGCGTGCGCACATCGCGCGACGCTCCGCATGCCATGAGCAACTCCACCAGTGCCAGATCCCCCCGCGACGCCGCCAGGTGCAGCGGGCGATAGCCTTGCGCGTCGACGGCGCTGACGTCGCTGCCGGCGGCGAGTAGTGCGGTGATGGCCGCGATCTCTCGCCGTCCGGCGATCGCGGCATGTAATGCCGTATTTCCCTGTGCGTTGGTCGAGCGCGCCGCGTGACTCGCTCCCGCGCGCAGCAGTCGCACCACGACGGATGCGTAGCCGAAGTAGCCTGCCAGATGGAGTGCGGTCCATCCATCCGGGCTGTACTGCTGCAGGTCAGCCGGCCGGCGTTCGAGGTGGTGCGTGAGTGCCGCGAGATCGCCGAACGCCGCCAGTTCCGGCAGCGAGAGGGTGACGGTGGCCACCAGTAATCGCGCACGATCGCGATCGTTCATGTACAACGCCATCAGCACATCGGAGGGTGCGCCGGCCGCCGGCGTGGGCGTCTGTTCTGTCTCCGCCATCGTTACCTCGCACCTTCGGGGAGTGCTACCACGGACCAGCCGCGCGTGCAATCCACTGGCCAGCTCACCGCGACAGATCATCACTCGTGTCCGCTGCTGCCACAGTCTCACCTGCCGCACGCTGCTCGGCAACCAGCGCGCGCCAGGAACGGCGCCTGGAAACACCGAATGCCATGGCTCCCGCAGGTGGAACGACGACCACGCGCCTCGCGTCGAGCGTCGCCGAGCGGACGACATGCGACTGCAACCTCAGCGGTACGGCCGTGCCAAGCTATTGCGTTTCGGTTTGCACGCTCGCATAGTCGCCGAGTCGGAACAGGTTCGCGTGCGCAACCCGTGTCCGTTCGCTCGAGGCGCGGGAGTCATCCCGTTTCTCGTGGTGAGTTGCTGCTGACCGCCCGCCACGCGATGAAGCGCGGACTGCAGCGGGCGCCGTGACGTTGTGGCGGTCTCCCCATTGACGGAGGTATTTTGATGCGCGTATCCAGACTTGCCCTGCTCCTCGCTCTCGTCGGCTGCGGCACGCAGGAGAAAGCGCCCGAGGCGACGCCCGCCCCTGCGGCCGAGCCTGCGGTGGCGCCAGCGCCACCGCCGGCGTTCTCACTTGCGGACGCCGCGGGAACGTGGACCTACGTCGCCAAGTCGCCGACGGGTGACACCGTGCTCGTGACGGCTGAACTGAACGCGACGGCCGATGCCGCCGGATGGACGATCGCGTTTCCCGGACGTAAGCCGATTCCAATGACGGTAACGGTGAGTGGCGACAGTGCGATGACGAAAGCCGGACCGTACCCCAGCGTGCTGCGGAAAGGCGTCACGGTGACCACGGAGGGCGTCGTCCGGATGAGCGGCGGCAAGATGGTCGGCACATCCACGGCGCACTACAGCGTGAAGACGGCGGACTCCGTGCGCGCCCTGGTCATCGAGGCAACCCGGAAACCATAGCCCCGGCGATTCGGACCGCAGGGGCGAACGCCTCGGCGTGATACCATCAGGTACCGCGCCGAGGCGTTTGCTGTTTGCCACGGCCTGCTGAAGAAGTCCACCACGAGCGCCTGCTCGACCGCCTGACCGCCCATCGTGACGAACGCCTTGTGGTAGCGCCTGTCTCGGCCGGGCGCCCTGTCCCCGCTGTGTCGATGCGCGATTGCCGGTTGCGGTACTGACGCGTTCACGACCACAAGACGAATCGAACGGCCTGACGTTCACCGTGGCCAGCCGCCACGATTCGCCCGGTGCAGCGCGTCACGACGTTCTGCCAGCCACGATCCGGATGCACGATCAGCCGCCCGTGCAGCTCCCGGTCATGCCGCGCCCGCTCGCGCGTTCGCCGTGCAGCCGCACCCTCTACTGAACTACGCCTCCCCAGCAGTCGTTCACTTCCGGCGCTTGAAGCCGACAGTCACCCCGATCGAAAAGACCGGATCAT
The DNA here is from genome assembly GCA_031374935.1 of Gemmatimonadaceae bacterium. GTDB lineage: Bacteria > Gemmatimonadota > Gemmatimonadetes > Gemmatimonadales > Gemmatimonadaceae > JACMLX01. Next base: position 52,379 of record JANMHB010000052.1, read on the forward strand.
TGGAGTCGAAGCCAACCGGCACACTGACCGACGGCTCGAGCGTAAAGTTCGTGCCGAACAGCAGACTGACTCCACCGCTGACCAGACCACCAGTCTCGTTCGCGCTCTCCGAGTTGCCGTTCAATGAGACGGACGCGCGCTGAAAGAGGACGCCTCCCCTTGCGTTCGGAATCACTGAGAATCCGGGGCTGACTTCGACTGCGCCGCCGATGGCGACTCCGCCAAGCAGACCGAGCGTCGTGATCTTCAGCTGTCCAAGCACCGACTCTTCATTCGGACCATATCCATACGTCGCTTGCGCGAGTGGACAGATGCGAACACCGGATGCCTCTGAGACGGGGATCGACAACCCACCAGCCCCGGTGAAGACCGTCGAGCTCGCGTCGAAATCGGAGTAGCTCAGGTAACCGATACCTGCACCTCCAAATGCCTTGTCGTTACCAAAGGTGACGCCGCCGCTGATGCCCTTCGCGCCGTCGGTGAATTCAGCGCCGATGCCAATGTTCGTCGGTGCAGCCTTCAAGCTCGGTTTGCCCAGACAGACCTGTGCTGACACCCGTCTGGCAGGCACCACGCAGAGCAACACGACCGCACACAACTCCAGAGCCCTTCGATTCATGCAATTCTCCTGACTGAGAGGGTTCGTTCGGATCACCGGCACGATTCGTCGATCACAGATCGGCTGGCACGAATGGATCCGAGGGTCCACACGTCGTACTCCGACCCCATTTCGCTTTCGTTGTACCCGCTGGGACTGACAAGCCAGCGATCAGGTAACCGACTTCGCGAGCTGGGCTGACCGAGCGCCATCCCATTACGGTGACAATGCCCCCAAATTCAGGAATTGATTGCACTCAGACCGTATCCCCCTCAGCGCTTGCCGCCGGCCCGCCGCGCCCGATCCGCCTCCCATTCCTCGAACGGCCCATCGAAATCCACCAACCGATTCCCCTCGAACGACCACACCCTTGTCGCCACCTGCCTGAGAAACGCCCGGTCGTGACTCACCAGTAACACGGTCCCTTCGTACTCGTCCAGCGCATCCTCCAGCACCTCGATGTTCTCCACGTCGAGATGGTTGGTTGGTTCATCGAGCACCAGCAGGTTCGCCTTCGCCAGCGTCATCCGCGCCAGGGCCATACGCGCCCGCTCGCCGCCACTCAGCGTGCTGATCTCGCGGAACACCTCGTCCCCGCTGAATCCGAACGCCCCCAGGTGATTCTGTACCGCCCCGCGACTCCACAGGGGCCGATGCTCCTGAATCACGTCGGCCAGTGACTTCCGCAGCGGCAGGTCAGACAGATCCTGCCGGAACCAGGCCGGCGTGATCGAACTGCCGACGCGCGCCTCACCACTTGCCGGCGCACGGTCGCCGAGGATGGTGGAGATGAACGAGGACTTCCCCGCCCCGTTCGGCCCAACGAGGGCGACGAAGTCGTTGCGACGCAGCACGGCGGTAAAGTCGTCCACCAGCACGCGGCCAGGCACTTCGACGCGAAGATCCTTGATCGCCGTGACCTGATCGCCACCGCGTTCCGCCACGTCGAAGCGGAGTGACATCGCGGATGGATCGCCGGGCGGTGGCGCCAATCGCGGCAGCCGTTCGAGCCGCTTGCGCTTGCCCTTCGCCTGGAACGAGTTCACACCCGCCAGGTTGCGACGGATGTACTCCTCTTCCTTCTTCACATACGCGCGCTGCTTTTCCAGTTCGCGCTCGCGCGTCAGCCGCCGTTCGGCGCGCTGCGGCACGAACTGGCTGTAATTCCCCTTGTACGATTCGCTCGTCTTTGCTTCGATGTGCACGATGTTCGTACACACCGCGTCCATGAAGGCTCGATCGTGCGACACCACGATCACCGTCTCGGCCGCCGTGCCAAGCCACTCCTGCAACCAGGTGGTGGTATCGAGGTCGAGGTGGTTGGTGGGTTCGTCGAGCAGCAGCAGGTCAGCGGGCGCAATCAGCTGCGCGGCCAGACCGACACGCCCCCGCTCACCACCCGACAGCGTCTGAACGAGCCGCGTCTTGGACTCCTCGGCGTCGAATCCAAGCCCCTGCAGCACCGCGTCCACGCGCGAGTGGTACTCGTAACCGCCAAGGTCGGCGAACCGCTCCTGATCACGCCCGAACCGTTCGAGGAAGTCGTCCGTCACCTTCTCGCCCATCTCGCCAAGCTGCATGGCCTGCGCGGCGATGTGCTTCTCGAGGTCGATGACTTCCCGCCAGGCGGCGGCGCCGGCTTCCCACACGGTCGTCGCACCCTCGAATGCCCGATGCTGATCGAGCAGGGCATGCCGAAGCCCCGGCTTGCGCGCCACGCTTCCAACGGTGGGCTGGTACTCGCCGATGATGATCTTGAAGATCGACGACTTGCCCGCGCCGTTGCGACCGATGATGCCCCACCGCTCACCCTGGGCGACGGTGAAGGTGATGTTCTTGAAGAGTTCAGTCGCGCCGAACGAGAGGCCGACGTTGGAGACGGAGAGAATGGTCACGCGGTGATGGAAGAGAGCCGGTGAACGGACCGAGAGCGATCCGTCGAAACGCGAAGACTATCGGGTTCGGTCGACGGGAACCATGCAGCGCGGCATGCCGGAAGGGGTGACATGGGCTCAGGCCCGTCGACCGAAGGGACTTCTTCGGTCGTTCAAGGTGCTGCCCTTCCGCCAGAAGGATGCGACATCACTCAGCCACTTCGACGCGGCGGCAGCGAAGGTCTGACGAGGTGACGATCGGAGCTTGTTGGTGACTGTGCAGCCTCAAGGGCGCGCATCCGGTGCAGCACGACTCCGCCTGGATGAAGGACACGTCGTCGGCGTGTGTGTCATGCCGGGTACGGCGCGTGACGGTTTTCGGGACCGGCTTTCGTAATGCCGAGTGAAGCCTCCGACTCCCCCTCCAACTCCCGGACCCATGCGCATCCTTCCGTCACGCCTCCGCACCACCAGGCTCGTCGTCGCCGCGGCGCTCCTCACCGCACCACTCGGCGCACAGGGCTTCACCTCCGGCCCCATCTACGCCGGCCCGCGCGTCTGGACCGGTAACCTCAACGGCGCGCTCGCCATCGGCGTGCAGGCCGAAAAGGGACTCACCAAACCCGGACGCTACGGCAGCGGCGTGATCTCCGGCGGAGTGGGTGTCGATCGCTACAGCTGGAGCAACAGCTTCACCGGCGGCAAGTTCACCTACAGCGTCATCCCGGTGCAGGTGTTCAGCAACTACCACTTCAAGGTGGCCAGTCAGCCGAAGCTCGATCCGTATGCCGGCGTGGCACTCGTCTACCAGATCGTGAGCGCGTCCACCAGCGGCATTGCCAGCGGCAGCGCGTCGGCCAGCAGTACCGACATCGCCGGTCACGCCGGGGCGCGCTACTTCATCAACGAGAAGTTCGCGGTCCAGGGACAGCTCGGCTTCGGCTATGGCACGCTCTCGCTGGGGGCAACATGGCGCTTCTGACATCACACCGCAGGCGGGCACTCGCCCTCGGCGCCACCGTCGCCCTCGCCGCCTGCGGCGGGGGTGGCGGGCCTGCGGCGCCGACGTGCGCCGCCACCGGCAGCGGCCGGATGACCGCCACCGTCTCGGGCACCGCCTTCACGGCCAGCCAGTTCGCGAGAGCCACGTACCAGAACACCACCGCCCTCGGCCCGAACATCGTGCAGGTCAATGGTGTGGAATGCGCCATCACACCCGGCGTCGCACGGCAGATCCTGATCACGATCGGCCGGCTCACGCCGATCACCGCCGGCACCTATCCGCTCGACCCGGCCAGTCAGGGCGTGAGCGGTTACAGCGGCATCGGACAGTTCATCCGCGTACCGTCGCTCTGGTACTCCAACCTGCGTGATGGCGCAATCAACGGTTCGGGCAGCATCACCTTCACCACGGTTTCGAGCACCCGGCTGGTGGGACGCTTTGCCTTCTCCGCCGTCCCCGTGGCGGGCAACGCGGCGGCGGATCGCAGCGTGGTCACCGTCTCCGCCGGCACCTTCGACATCCCGATCCCGTAGCCCCGTGCGTCGCTTCCGTTGCTGTGGCTGTGACCATCCCGCAGATTCTGCGGGTGACCACACCGCTCTCGCCACTGGACGAACTGTTCAGCGTCACCTACGAGGAGTTGCGACGACTCGCGCGCCAGGTGCGCCGCGGCGACCCGGGCGCGTCGATCACGCCGACCGCGCTGGTCAACGAGGCGTGGCTCAAGCTCGCGGATTCGCCGACGGTCGCCGGCACCTCGCCGCTGCATTTCCGTCGCATCGCCGCCCGCGCGATGCGGCAGGTGCTGGTGGAAGCGGCACGCCGGCGCACGGCCGTGAAGCGGGGAGGGCGCGGTGGCATCCACGTCACGCTCGATGATCAGATCGCGATCGAGCACGATGGGGCGCAGGTGATCGCACTCCACGAGGCCCTCGAACAACTCGCCGCCACCTATCCGCGTCAGGCGCAGCTCGTCGAATGCCGCTTCTTCGGCGGGCTCGATGTTGCGGAGACGGCGGCGCTGATGGGCATCAGCGAATCGACCGTGCTGCGAGAGTGGCGCCTCGCACGGGCGTGGCTCGCGCACACGCTCAATGCCGGGCCATGACCACCTCCGATGCCCCGGATCAGCCACAGGCACCTGATCCGCCCGCAGCCGCAAGCGACGACGCATACTCGCGCTGGCAGCGCCTGCAATCGCTGTTCGACGCACTGGTCGAACTGACGCCCGCCGAACAGCAGCGGCAGTTGCACACCCTCCCGATCGACGATGCGCTGCGCGACGAGGTCCGCGCACTGCTGCATGCCGACTCACAGAGTGCCGGTGCGCTCGATCGAGACCTCGGCGAGCTATCCAGCCGCCTGATGCTCGACGGTGCACCGCCCGGTGAGCAGATCGGCCCCTACCGGCTTCGCTCACTCCTTGGCGAGGGCGGAATGGGTGTGGTCTACCTTGCCGAACGCGAGGATCTCGAACGGCCGGTGGCAGTGAAGATCCTGATTGATGGTGGCCTGTCGCCAGCGCGTCGCGAGCGATTCCTGGCCGAGCGACGCACGCTGGCGCAACTCTCCCATCCGGCGGTGGCACAGCTCTTCGATGCCGGAACGCTGCCCAACGGCAGTCCCTGGTTTGCGATGGAGTACGTCGATGGGCTTCCTCTCGACGAACATTGCCGTCGCAACGCACTGACGATCACGGCGCGACTGGCGCTGATGGCACGTATCTGTGACGCCGTGCAGCACGCGCACGAGCATGCGGTGGTGCATCGCGACCTGAAACCGTCGAACATTCTCGTGACCGCCGAGGGTCAGGTGAAGCTGCTCGACTTCGGCATCGCCAAGCAGCTCGAATCGCACGGAACGCCGAGCGCCGATGCGACGCAACCGGCGCTGCGCATGCTCACCCCCGCCTACGCCGCGCCCGAGCAGGTGAGCGGTGCGCCGGTCGGCGTGTATACCGATGTGTACGCGCTCGGTGTGCTGGTCTACCAGCTCGTCACCGGTCAGCTCCCGCAGCGCACGGATGGTGCAGCACCCGAGCGTGCGTCGATCGTTGCCAGGCGGAACGGGCTGACGAGCGATGCCTCGAGTGGCATGTGGCAGGACATCGACGTGCTCTGCACGACGGCCATGCACCCGGATCCCGTCCGTCGCTACCGCACCGCCGATGCGCTGCGACGCGACCTGTTGCGGCTGCTCCGGCGCGAGCCGCTCGACGCCCATCCGGAGTCGACGTGGTACCGGCTTCAGCGCTTCGTCTCGCGCCACCGTGCCGGCGTCGGCATCGCGGCGGCGCTGACATTCGTCATGACACTCGGCAGCAGCATCGCCGTGCAGCGCATCCGCGCCGCGCGTGATGCGGCCGAGTCGGAGCTGCAGCGGCGCGAGTCGCTGCAACAGTTCATGCTTGGTCTGTTCTCCGGTGAAGAAGCCGGCGCGGCGCCGGATTCCCTGCGTGTCACCACCGCCATCGACCGCGGTGAGCAGCAGGCGGCCATGCTCTCACGCGACCCCAAGCTGCAGGGCGACCTGCTGCTTGCGCTCGGACGTATACAACTCTCGTTGGGTCGGCATGGTCGCGCTGATTCCACGGTGCGCGCAGCACAGCGTGCCTACGCGCGCGCCGGCGACACGGGCGGGGCCATCACCACACTGGCCACGCTCGCAGAGGTGCGACTGGCTGATGCCCGTTACCCTGAGACCGACACGCTGCTGCAGTCGGCGCGCCGGCTGCTCGATTCCGCCGGCAAGACGATCGGCGAGAGTCGGCGCCGGCAATTGATGCAGCAGATCACCGCCACCAACGGACGGCGACAGACGCTGCTCGGCAACTACGACTCTGCTGCCACCACGCTGCGCACGGCGCTCGCGCTGCTGGGCACTGCCGAGGACGAGCCGCTGGCGCGCACGTCAGTGCGTGGTGATCTGGCGGATGTGGCCTTCTACCAGGGTGAGTACACACGTGCCGATTCGTTGAACCAGCTGGTGCTGCGCGACTATCAGCAGCAGGCTGGCGTACGACATCCGCGTGTCGCGGCCACGCTGGTGAACCTCGGCGCGACGGCATTCGAGCAGGGCAACTACGTGGCCGCCGAGTCACGCTACCGCGAGGCCCTGGCAATCGCGGAAGGGTACTTCGGGCCGTCGCATGTGCAGGTGGCCTCCACCCGCACCATGCTCGGGCGTGCACTGGTCTTCCAGCAGCGCGACGACGAAGCGGAGCGTGAGCTCGTGACCGCATTGCGCATTCAGCGCACGGTGCTTGGCGAACGCCATCCCGGCGTCGCCAGCATTCTCAACGAGCTGGGCAACATCGCGCTGCGTCGCAAGGAGTTTGCGAGCGCCGACACACTCTTCTCCCGGATGGCGGATGTGTACCGCGCCGCCAACGGTGATGCGCACTTCACCGTAGCCGTCGCGCTGTCGAATCGCGGGACGGTCGCCATGCAGCGCAAGGATCTGGCTGCCGCCGAGCGGGTCTTTCGTGATGTCGTACAGCGCTTTGCCGCAGCGCAGGGGCCGAAGCACATGAACACCGGCATTGCGCGGATCAAGCTGGGGCGTGCGCTGATCCAGCAGTCGCAGTGGCAGGAAGGGTTGCGAGAATCACGGACCGGGCACGATATCGTGGCAGCGCAGGCGGCGCCAGGCATCAGCTTCCTGCAGGCGTCACGACGGGACATGGCACTGGCGCTGCGGGCGCTCGGCGATGCTGCGAGCGCGGACTCGCTGTTGGCAGCGGCCGCGGCGCTCGACGTGAAGGTGACGAAGTAGACGGCGGCCGCAAACGTCGTGTGCCGGGAGCCATCGCAGGTGTCGCAACGCCCCCAGTGTGAGATTGGAGCACGACAGCGCTTGGCACGGTCCTGCGCAGACTCGCCGCTTGCCCACTGGCTGATTGCGCGCGGCATGAGAAGCGCGACAATCGATGTCGGTATCACCGGTGTCGCGGAACCGAATGGTGGCACACCGGAGAAATCGGTTGGCACCGTGTGGATCGCGGTCGATATGCGCGGTGATACGACGGCGCGGGTCGCGATCTACATCGGCGACCGGGCCGAGATCCGGCACCGCGCGACGCAGGCGGCGATGGATGATCCGGCGGGCGCTACTCGCGGCGCCCTGACTCACCAATACAGCGCGCGGCGTTTGCGATAGTACGCAACGGTCTTCGCCAGCCCCTCGCGCAGCGTCACGCGAGGCGCCCAGCCAAGCCGGTCCTGGATGAGGCGGAAGTCGCCGTAGTAATCCCCGATGTCGATCGGCTTGCGGTCTGCCGGGTACGGCACCACCTCAAAACTGCCGCCGCCATTCACGTCGCAGAGCAACGCGGCCAGGTCGTTCAGGTTGATGACTTCTGTGCCACCGAGATTGAAAATCTGTCCATGTGCATCTGTGCTCGCCGCCGCCACAAGGAGCGCGTCGACACAGTCGTCGACGTACGTGAAGTCGCGAAGCTGCTTTCCGTCGCCCCAGACCTGGATCGGCTGGCCGTCGATCAGCTGCTTGATCCACATACCCAGAAAGGTCTGGCGGGCGTCCTTCACTCGCATGCGCGGACCATAGGTGTTCGTCAGGCGAAGCGCACTGCCGCGGATGCCGTGGACATTGTTGTACAGAATGTGGTACCACTCGCCAGCCATCTTGTTGATGCCATTCACATCCACCGGATGCAGCAGGTGACGCTCATCAACCGGCAGGTAGTCCGGTTTTCCATAGATCTGCCGCGTGCTCGCGTACACGACGCGGATCGATTGGTTGTGTTTGCGACACGCCTCGAGCATGAACAGTTGACTGCGACAGTTGATGTCGAGGTCCACGAATGGATTCCGCATTGAATCCATGTGGCTGGTCTGCCCGGCGAGGTTGAAGAGGAAGTCCTGCCCCTGGATCAGGTAGTTCATCGAGTACTCATCGCGGATGTCGGCGACGTTCACCCGGACCTTGCCCTCGAGCTCCGCAATGTTACTCAGGTTGCCCCCGTACTCCGGAATCAGCGAGTCGACGAGCGTGACGTTCGCGCCCAGCGTGACCAGCCGTGCGGCCAGATTGCTTCCGATGAACCCAAGTCCCCCGGTGATCAGGACATTGGCGCCCTGAAACGCGCCACCGCCATCCGCGACCATCTGCATCACTGCACGCCCGCCTTCACAGCTGCCGCAACCTGCTCGACTTCATCACGCGTGAGTTCGGGAAACATTGGCAGCGACAGGATGCGGCCGGCCAGATCTTCCGTGACCGGAAGCGCACCGCGGCTGTAGCCAAGGTTGGAGAACGCCGGCTGGAGATACGCTGGTGTGGGATAGTGTACGTCGCACCCGATGCCACACACACCCAGATGCGCGCGAAGTGCGTCTCGCTTTTCGCGCGTTGGGAGCGTGACCACATAGAGATGATAGGTGTGTCCGGGTTCGTCCGGCGGGAGCGTCATCGGGAGGTCGGTGAGCAATTCTGCGTACCACGTGGCGCGTTCGCGGCGTGCGCGTGTGGCGCCCGCCAGGCGCGGCAGCTTCACCCGGAGCAGGGCCGCCTGCAGTTCATCGAGGCGGGAGTTGCGCCCGTGTGTGTCCACGGCGTTGTACTTCTCCTGCCATCCATACATCCTGAGGCGTCGAAGGCGTTCGGTCAGCAGATCGTCGGTGCTGACCACGGCACCGGCATCACCCAACGCACCAAGGTTTTTCGACGGGTAGAAGCTGAAACAGGCGCTGATCCCCCAAGCGCCGACGCTTCGTGCCTGACCAGCGTCATCCGGTGCGAAGCTCCCCACGGCCTGCGCGGCATCCTCGACGACTGGAATGCCGTGATGGCGCGCGATGGCGCAGATCGCCGCCATGTCTGCCGGGCGCCCGAAGAGATGGACGGGAATGATCGCCTTGGTACGCGGCGAAATCGCTGCCTCGAGCGCAGTCGGGCTCATGGTCTGGCGGTCCACGTCGACATCCACCAGGACCGGCGTCGCACCGGCCTGCATGATCGCCGCGACCTGATACATGCATGCGTTTGCGACAGTGACCACTTCGTCGGCGGCACCCACATCCAGCGCTGCCAGTGCCAGATACAGCGCCTCGGCCCCGCTGGCAACGCCGACCGTGTGCGCCACGCCGCAGAGCGACGCAAACTCACGCTCGAAGGCCGCGACTTCCGGGCCCAGGACAAACCAGCCGCTCTTCAGCACGCGCGCAAACGCGCTCCCGAGTTCTTCGCTGTATCCGAGATGTGCGCGCGTGAGGTCACCGAAGGGGACACGGAGTTCCGGCATTGAGTACGCTACCTCGCCTCGTTCGATCGGTGGTGACCTCTTTCTTCATGCCCCGCACCCGCCGTACGAGATGAGGGCTGTCCCGGGGCACGCCGCAATGCGACACCACAAGACGTGCCTTGGGCCCGGAGGGTCGCAGATCGCGCTGCGGCGGGACCGCCGTCGTGGTGAAGCCGATGAAGTCAGGATGCTCAGTCGAGCAACGCCAGAACGCGCAAACGCCAAAGACGGAAAAGTATACCCTGCTCACAGCCCATGAAGCCCGAGTGCGGGGGGATGCGCCGACGCCGCCAATCCGGGCGTCCCTCACATGATCAGGCCGCTCCCTTCTGTCGCGCCGGCCGATTGCCGTTTTCCGGGTGCCTGTTTAAGGTTAGACTGCCCTTGCTTCCAGATCCGATCTAATAGATCACATCCACCTCGCTGAGGGCGCTTGAACACGATGAACCTGCGCGCAGCATTCGAGCGCGTCGTGCCCCGGCGGGCTCGCCGCATGATCAAACGCGTGCTGTATCATCCGGTCCTGCACTCCCGGTTCAAGCACCTGATCGAGTACGAGTACATCCCGCAGGGGTGGGCGCTGACGCAGACGGATCCGGCGCTCAAGGGATGGAACGTCGAGACAATCCTCGAGATCTACAAGGACAAGTGGCCTGCGTTTGTGCGGCAGGTTGACGGAAACCGTCCGCTCGGCGTGGCACACGAGGGCGGTCTGAACGAGGGTGTGGATCTGCTCGCGCACAACACCATGCTGTGCTTCGCCTACGCGCTGCTGGAGGCGTGTCGGGAAAAACGGTCGATTTCGATGCTCGACTGGGGCGGCGGCATTGGCCACTATCTGCTGATCAGCCGGAACATCGTCCCGCGCGTCGACATCGACTATCACTGCAAGGATGTCCCCGTGTTCGTCGAGCATGGGAAGACACTGTTCCCGGATGCACATTTCACGACGGATGATCGCTGTCTCGACCGCACGTACGACTTTGTGCTGGTCAGTGGCGCGATGCACTACTCGACGGACTGGAAGCTGATGGTCCGACAGCTCGCGGGCGCAACCGTCGGGCACCTGTTCATCACCCGACTGCCGACGGTGGTGCGCAGCCCATCCTATGTCTTTGTCCAGCGCCCATACTCGTACGGCTACAACACCGAGTACCTGGGATGGTGCCTGAATCGCGATGAGCTGCTCAGCAGCTTCTCGGATGCCGGCCTCGAACTCGTTCGTGAGTTCGTGACTGGTGAGCAGCCAAACATCGACAGGGCCCCGGAGCAACCGCTCTACCGGGGCTTCCTGCTGCGGCCCCGCGTTGCACAGAGTCTTCCGGCCTGAAGCATTCGTGCTCGCCTTCGCCGCGTCGACCGCCCGGCTTTGTCGACTCACGTTCCTCACGTGCTCAGCGCGTCGTGCTGACGGACGCACGATGTGGAGTCCGGGCCGTGTGATGGAGGCGCAGTGCGCACGGCGCTAGAAGCGACGGTCGCCGGCAGTGTGAGCCAGTCGACGATCCGGATCCCGGAGAAGGGGGCCGCCCGGCGGGTCGCGGTCGTGTACGAAGGCGTCGAATACGGCGGCACCGAGGAATACATCCTGATGAAGATGCGGCACCTCGATCAGCGGCGATACCAGCCGATCGTCGTGATGACGGCATCCAACTTTCAGCACTGCCCTCCCCGATTCCTTGAGCGACTGCAGGAATTGCAGTTCCCGGTGGTCTTTCCACTCGAAGAACATCAGGTCCGGCCACGCGGGGTGCTGCGACGCATCGTGCACCTGAGCCGCGTCTTCCGGGAGATGTCGGTAGATGTCGTGCACATTCACACGCAGCAGCCGCATGGCGGCCGCGTGGCAACACTCGCCGCCCGACTGGCGAAAGTAGGCGCGGTGTTCCGCAGCGAGCATCTGCCGCCCTCGTCGAACATGACGCCGCTGCTGCGCTACACGGTCAAGCCGTTCGACGCCCTGACCAACCTGATCATCTCCGGTTCGGACTCGTGCCGCGAGGAACACCTGTCGCTGCTGGGTCGGAATCCGCGCAAGGCGATCCGGCTGTACTACGGCATCGAGCTCTCGCGATTCTCTTCGCACCACGATGTGACCGCCGCGAAACGAAGGCTCGGCCTCGATCCGGCGACACCGACGATCGGGATGATCGCACGGCTCTCGCCCGAGAAAGGCCACGTGTTTCTCATTGCGGCGGCGTCACTGCTGCTTCAGCAGTATGGGGCGGTCAACTTCATGCTCGTTGGCGACGGTACCCTCCTCGAAGCGTTGCAGAAGCAGGCGGCGGACCTCGGCATTGCAGACCGTATGCATTTCCTCGGCTTCGCAACCGATACCGTGCCGTACATCGCGGCGATGGACATCACCGTCATGTCATCGATCAGCGAAGGCATTTCGTTGTCGATGCTTGAATCCATGGCGATGGCAAAGCCGGTGGTGTCGACCGATGAACCGAGTTTCATGGAAACCGTGATCGACGGAGAGAGTGGCGTTATCGTCCAGCGCGAGAACCCGTCTTCATTGGCGGCGGGATTGCTCCGGGTCCTCCGCGACCCCGCGAATGCAGAGCAACTGGGTCGCGGCGCGCATGCTCGCGTCCACGACCTGTTCAACATCGAAACGAACGTCCGCCTGCTGAGCGATCATTATGACGAGGCGCTTTCGGACCGGTCGCGCCAGGTGAGACCAGGTGTGACCGCGCACCGGCGCTGACACGCGCCGCGCCGCCCCGCGTGGCTGTGGCAGCGCTGCTCGCACGCTGGGTCCTAGCGATACGGCACGGATCAGTGTATCGAGCGAGTCACGCGGGGTACTCCGCGCCATGACGGACGCCGGTATGCTGGTGCAGCGAACGGCGGGAGCACCGCGACCTGTCCCCTGGAGCGGACGGCGCGACATGAGTGGACTGCGCGGTCGTCGGTTACATTCGCAGAACATGGTCATCGGCTCCTGCGACGACGGACAGGCCCATGCGGCAGCGGGTCGCAACGCGCATCAGCGACACGTTGCCGTTGCTCGTGATCGCCACAGCAAGCGTGTTCGTCGCCTCGTCGGCGAGACTGCGCGACGATGACATCTCTCGGCCCTCACGCTAAACTTGCTTCCTGCGTGACTGCCGCCACGATCATCACCCGAGACCAAGAGTCATCCATGTTCAGGAAGTTTGCCGCTGAAGCGCTGGGCCTGAGTGACATCGGCGTCATCGTCGCCCCGAAGGATTTCGACAAGGTCGACGCCGATGACTACCTCTTTCACGAAGACAAGGAAAAGATCTATTTCCTCATCAAGTCGAAGAAGGACGAATACTGCTTCACCAATCTGGCCCTCGTCCATGTGGACGGCGACTCGGCGATCTCCAGCAAGCGCAGCATCAAGCGGTACGATTACGCGCACAGCACCATCGCCGACGTCACCATCGAGACGGCCGGCACCATCGATCTCGACATCGAGCTCAAGTTCACGATTGCCGGCAAGCCATTCAGCGTCGATGTCCGCAAGGACCACCTGGAGTCGCTCAAGGACATCTACAAGGCGCTGTACACCATTGGCAAGCTGCAGTACGCTGACGAGGTCGGCCGCACCCATGCGGTGCAGGCGGCGTCCGTGCTTGGCACCATGATCAAGTTGAACGGGGCACTCGACCCTGCCGCGGTGACGGCGCACTACAGCGCGGTCCTGGCCGCCATGAACGCGGCGGTGCTCGACCAACACATGCGCAAGGATTTCAGCGCCGTGTTCGAGAAGTTCATTCACGCATAGACCTGCGGCGCGCACGAACGGCGAATCCGGGCACACCGCGCAACGAAACGGCGACGTCTCGCGTAGTCAGCTGAGCTCCGGTGGCCGGCCGGAGACCGGCGACGTGCCATTCTCATCCTGCGGCATCAAGACGTGCGGCTTCCACGGGCTGTGCACGTGCCAAGAAGAGGTGTGGGTTTGAAGGTGACGCATGATCCGCGACCGTTGCGCTTTGCGAATTCGGATACGCGTCAGTGGGTGATGGTCGGCGCCGGGCTGTCCGGCGCCGGCTACGCGCTGCTCTTCGGTGTGACGGTTGTTGCTGCCGGCTGGGCCGGTGTGCTCTTCCGGCTACCCCTCCTTTTCGCGGCATTCGGCTGTCTGCTCGGCTACGCGATGGCCGCACGAAACCGGGTGCATGTCGGTGGGATGGTGGCGTTGGGCGCCGTGTGGCTGCAGGCCCACTACTCACTGTTCACGCTGCGCGAGTTCCCGTCACCATCACTCCTGGCGTCGCCGGTGCTGCTCGTCGCCGCCACGCTGCTGCTGTCGCAGCGCGGCTCACGAATCTTTGGCGTTGCGACCATCGTGATGCCGTGGCTGACGGCCATCTTCGGCGAAATTGGGCGGGCCAACGGGCTCACGGCGCCAGCATTCTTCTGGCTCGCCACGCACACCGTCGCGATGCTGGTGCTCTGGTCGATCGTCACGCTCGGCTTCTCGGTGCTCGATCGCGCCTTCCAGAAAGTCAGTGACAAGGAGCGGGCGTTGTCGGAGACCATCAGCACCTCGCCCGACGGCATCCTCGTGATCGACGCCGACTCGACCGTGCTGGTGACGAATCCCGCCGCCGAACGACTGCTCGGCGCCCCGGGCGCGGAGTGGATCGGCCGCCCGCTCGCACTCGTCCTCGAGAGCATCAGCACGCCTGGTGACCCATCGCGGCAGCTGGATCCGGCGTGCAGCGACATGGATCCATCGCACGTGTGGTCGGTCGCGCGTCGCGACGGCAGTCGCTCCGATGTCGAAGTCAGCAGCCGTGCGATGGATGGTGGCCGGCGTCAGCTCGTGCTGCACGATGTGTCGGAGCGCGTCAAGGCCGAGGAGGCGCGCCGCGAGATGGAAGTGCGCCTGTCGCATGCTCAACGCCTCGAGGCCGTTGGCGGGCTGGCCGGAGGCATCGCACACGACTTCAACAATATCCTCACGATCGTCGGCGCATCCGCCGAAGTGCTCCGGGCAGACATCTCGGACGAGCGGTACGCGCCGCTGCTCGACGACATCCTGTCGGCGCAGGAACGTGGCGCCACACTCACGCGCCAGCTGCTCGCATTTGCCCGCCGCGAAGTGGTACAGCCACGGGTCTTCGATCTCTCGACGCAGGTGCTTTCGTTGCGCCCGTTGCTGCAGCGGGTGGCCGGTGAGCTGGCGCGACTCTCGTGCGACGCACAGCCCGACTGCCGGATCCGGGCCGATGTCGGGCAATTGGAGCAGGCGCTCGTCAATCTCGTGACCAATGCCCGGGATGCGATGCCCGACGGCGGCAGTTGTTCGGTGTCGGTCGCGCGCGTGCATCAGGATGACGGTGAGACGTGGGTGCGCCTGGCGGTGAGTGACACGGGCGTCGGCATGGACGAGACGACTCGCGCGCGCGCCTTCGATCCATTCTTCACCACCAAGCCCAGAGGGCGCGGCACGGGGCTCGGGCTCGCCTCGGTGCACGGCATCGCG
Organism: Gemmatimonadaceae bacterium; assembly: GCA_031374935.1. Lineage (GTDB taxonomy): Bacteria > Gemmatimonadota > Gemmatimonadetes > Gemmatimonadales > Gemmatimonadaceae > JACMLX01. The sequence continues at coordinate 67,586 of JANMHB010000052.1, forward strand.
AGCCAGAACGGCGGCCGGGCGTGCATCGAGTCGTCCCGAGGCAAGGGAACGACCGTCGTGCTGGAATTTCCGTTCGCTGACGCAGCGGTCGGTGTGGCGACGGCACGGCCACTGTTGCCTGCTGACTCCGGGCGCGCGACGATCCTGCTGGCCGAGGATGATGATGGCACCCGAGCGGTGGTCGCGCGCGTGCTGCAGCGGCTGGGCTACGCGGTGCTGCTTGCGCCAGACGGCCTGCAGGCGCTGCGCCTGGCCGAAGTGCACGGCGGTGAGATCGACCTGCTGCTCACCGATGTGATGATGCCGGGATTGACGGGGCCGCAGCTGGCGGCTCGTCTGCACGCGGTGCAGCCCGGTATCCCGGTGCTCTACATGTCGGGCTATCCTGAAGACGCCCTGAGTGAGGTGGCAAGCCTGCAGATCGAGACCGACTTCATCGCCAAGCCTTTTGCCAATGCAGCGCTTGCGTCACGGGTTGCAGCCAAGCTCTCGATCAGCGCCGACCGCGACGCGATCCCGAGGTGGGATCGGGCTCTCGCTCGCGAATGATCTGCACCTCGTCACCGCGTGTGACAAAGCCGGCGTACGATCACGCCTCGGAGTGCAGCGGCGGCACAATCACTGCACGCCAAGCACGTCCACATCGAAGACGAGTGTCGCATTTGCAGGAATCGGCCCAGAGCCCCGGCTGCCGTAGCCGAGTGCGGAACCGATCACGAGCCTGCGCTTGCCGCCCACCTTCATGCCGACGACACCCTGATCCCAACCGGCGATCACCTGACCGATGCCAAGCGTGAAGGTGAATGCCGGGCCTCCCACATTCGAATCGAAGCGGCTGCCGTTGACGAGCCACCCGGAGTACGTCACACGAATCGTCCGTCCGGAGCTGGCATCCGCACCGGTACCGACCACCAGATCCTGCACGTACAGGTTGTCGCTCCGCTTGGTCATGGTCGCGATGTTCACGCCCAGCGCGCTGTTGAATGTCTCGAGCGCCGGGTTCGACGGAGCGCCGGGGGCCGTACTCTCGCTCCCGCAGGCACTCAGAAGGGTGGACGCGGCGATGATCGGCACAAGCAGGGCGCGGCGTGCGCCAGAGAGCGCGCGACCGGCCGCTGACGGCAGGAACCGGAGTGTGAAAGGCACAGTCGTCGGAGAGGAAGGATCGGCAGGAAAAGGTCGAAGGTGCGGGAGATCTCTCGCCGCCCATTGAGGTGCAGGATAACACGCCGTCGCATTTCGGGCGACGTTCACAATGGTTGCTTCACCTGACGGTGGGGGGATACGCCGGAGAGTTCCGCGTGCGTCATCGCGCCGGCTGCATCTCAGAGAACACAGCGGCTGCACTTCAGCCAGGCAGCGCACTCCGAGCCGTCCGCGCGCCGTACCGCGCCGCGATCATCGGGCGAATGATCAGTGCCATGACGTCGATGAATGCATGTGTCACCATGGCGTTCGCGATCGATCCGGACTTCAGGTACACAAGCGTCAGCATACCGCCCGCGAACATGGTCGCGAGTACGCCCTTCCAGCCTTGGTACCAGTGGATGAGGCCGAAGACGAGTATGGCGACTGCCCAGCTGATTGCCGGCGAGCCGGTCACGGTCGTCAGCAGCAGCGGCAGCGCGAGACGAAAGAAGAGCTCCTCGGAAAAACCGGCATTCAGACAGAGCGGCAGCGCCGCCAGCATCTCTGATCCGTTGCGTGGAATCAGGGGTTCGATATCGCCGATCACCGGCGTCACCATCTTGGCGATGCGACGCCTGGTGGTGGCGATCAGGATGAGGATACCGATCGAAAAGCCGAGCATCATCCCCATGCGCTCATCGGCCGAGCCGGCGCCAGAGCGGGTGTCCGACTGCAGCGCAGATGCCAGCGGTGCGAACTCGATCGGGAACACGAAGAGTGCATCGAAGCGACCGATCAGTCCGAGCGAAATGACCGAGGCGCCCGTCAGGAACGTCAGACTTTGCAGGGTCCAGCGCCAGTAGAAAGCGCGCCGCGCACCGCTTTCCGTCGCCTGCCGGAAGACGCGATACTGCCGCGTGTCGTTCACCGTCCAGACTGCGACACCAGCAAGGACAGTCAACAGCCAGATCGCTGCGGCCATGCACACACTCTCCGAGAGGATGAGGACACCGGTACGGTCACTTTCCGATCTGGAAAGTGGGCATCACTTTCCAGGTTGTCAAGTCATAGGCTGCACACGTCGGGCGGGTAGAGGGGGTGCGCCGGAGGCTACGCCGCAGCGGCGCGGTCACACGAGGGGCGCGCCCGCCGCTGATGGAGCGCTCGACCCGCTACCTTCCCTGCCGTCGGTCACCGGCGCGTTTGTCGATCGATTGCTGACGACTGGTCGCGCCGCGCCCCGGCCCCCACACCGATGGAGAGTCAGGTCAGCAGGATGAGGGAGGCACGCATGAGCGAAGGCGAGGGTGACGCAGAGCGAGCGAACGCGGCGCGCGATGCCAGTGATGCGCTGTCGTTGGCCCGTGGCGCGCGCGAGCGACTCGCCGCGCGCGCTGTCGCACCGTGGTGGTACGCTCCGGCGTACGGTCTTGGCTGTGGTGGCGTCGTTGCCAGTCTCGCGTTGCCCAATGACGTCGCTCCGATCGCAGCACTGGGGTGTCTGCTGCTCCTCATTGCGCTCTACGCGATCTGGCGACGCCGATCGGGACTTGGTGCGAGCGGGTACCGCGCCGGACCGACACGGCGGATTTCCGTCGGCATTGCGGTGGCGTTTCTGGCGGCGTATACGCTCGCGTTGTTGCTCCGCGACAGATATCCGGACGGCCGTGGCCCGATCATTTGCGGCGTGGTGCTGGCGTTGCTCGCCGCGCTAGGAAGTGCGGCGTGGGACCGCGCCTGGCGCAATGCAATCCTTGACGGCCTGCCGTGACGGGGCTTCAACTCGACCCGGTGATTCACGCGCCGGTGCGCCTCCAGATCTGCGCCATCTTGTCGGCGACCGGCGAAGCGGAGTTTTCCCTGGTTCGAGATGAGACCGGTGTGAGTGACTCCGTACTGTCCAAGCATGTCAAACAGCTCGAGGACGCCGGCTACCTGAAAGTGCGCAAGGCAACTCTCGCGTCGCGCCAACGGACCTGGCTGTCGCTGACGAAGGCGGGCACGCGCGCAATCACGACCCACTTTCTCGCCCTGAAGCGCCTTGCCGCCACGATTCCCGGGGTCGGCGAATGAGGTGCCAGCGCGGCGCACGGCGTGGCACGGGCGGCCCCAGTCTGACGGCCAGATCACCCCGGCGCGCGCCTCGGGCACGCGAACCAGCCGCTCGTTCGTCATGTCGACAACGCTCTGCTGTGTTCCGCGCGTAGCATTGCATCTCGCTCGTCACTCAACCTCCGACGGTCGCCCCATGTCGCGCTGCTCTCCCCCCGCCCTGCTCGCCATCTGCACCCTGGTCGCCGTGTCGCTGCCAGCGCAGTCGCGCGGCCTCTCCGACCCCGATCTGCTCCGCATTCAGTCGGTCGGCGGCGTGGCGATCGCGCCCACAGGCGATCGCGTGCTCTACACCGTCACCGGCTGGGAACATCCCAACGCCAAGGCCGACACGGTCCTCGGCGACAAGCATGACCGCCGCTCACATGTGTGGGTGGTGCCGTTCGCCGGCGGCGCAGCGCGACAGCTCACCTTCTCCGAACGCGGTGAGACGCAACCGGCATGGTCACCCGATGGCCGCACGATCGCGTTCGTCTCGGCACGTGGCGCGGGTACCGGCGACGATGCACCAAAGCCGCAGATCTGGCTGCTGCCGGCCGACGGCGGCGAAGCGAAGCAACTGACGACACTGCGTGACGGAGTCGTGTCGTTTGCGTGGTCGCCCGATGCCAGCCGGATCGCCGTCGTCACGCCGGACACGCTCTCACGCGAGCAGGAAGCGCGGACCCGTCGCCGCGACGACGCCAAGGTGTTCGAGAGCGACTTCCGCCTCAATCACGTCTGGGTGGTGACGGTCGCCTCCGGCGCGGCGACGAAGCTGACGTCCGGCGGCTTCACCGTGCGCGGCACACCGTCGTGGTCACCCGATGGCACGCAGCTGGCGTTCGACGCGTCACCGACGCCGATGATTCGTGACGAGCGCCGCGAGGCGTATGTGGTGGAGGTCGCGTCACAGCGCCTCGATCGCCTCACGACGGCCGGCAACGTGCAGAGCACGCCGCAGTTCTCGCCCGACGGCAAGACGCTGGCGTTCACGTCGCACCCGAGTGAGTTCACGCCACACAAGGACGGTATCAGCGCGCGCACGCTGCGCAATGACCAGCTGGTGACGTTCGATCTCGCGACGCGCGCGCAGACCAGCCACGCGCAGCCAGCGTTCGATGTCAGCGTCGGCCAGCCGCGCTGGTCTGCCGACGGCTCCGCCATCTGGTTCTCGGCCAGCGATCGTGTCTACAACACGCTCTACAGCTACGCCGTCGCGACCAAGCGCTACACCACCATGACGAAGGACGCGATGGTGCAGGGCGTGAGCGCCAGTCGCGACGGGTCGAAGATGGCGTTCGTGATGGATTCGCCGACATGGCCGAGCGAGGTGTTCGTGCAGGATGCGTCGCAGTCGCAACCGAAAAGGATCACGACGACGAATGCGTGGCTCACCGATCGCGCGCTGGGCGAGACCCGCGTGATCTCGTGGAAGTCGAAGGATGGGCGCGCGGTGGAAGGGATTCTGCTGCTGCCTGTCGGCTATCGGGAGGGGACGCGCGTGCCGACGCTGGTGTCGGCGCATGGTGGCCCGACCGGCGCCTGGACGAACGGCTTCAAGGGCGGCACCGGCGGGCCCGGGCAGGCCTGGGCGGCGCGCGGCTGGGCGGTGCTCTACCCGAACCCGCGCGGCTCGACGGGCTACGGCGAGTGGTGGATGCGTGCCAATACCGGCGACTGGGGCGGCGGCGACTATCGCGACATCATGACCGGCACCGACGAAGTGGTGCGCCTCGGTGTGGCCGATCCGGAGAAGCTGGCATTCGAAGGGTGGAGCTACGGTGGCTACATGACCTCGTGGGTGGTGTCGCAGACCTCGCGCTTCAAGGCCGCGATGATGGGCGCGGGATTGCCGTCGCTGCTCTCGATGGCCGGCACCACCGACATCCCGGGCTACATCAACACCTTCTTCGGTGATCCGCAGTACGATGGCTCCATCATCAACCCGAGTATCCGGAAGTATCTCGAGCGCTCGGCCATCAGCTACAGCGACAAGGTCACCACGCCGCTGCTGATCCTGCACGGTGGGAACGACGAACGGGTGCCGATCGGACAGCCGATGGAGTTCTATCGTGCGCTGAAGGATCGCGGCAAGGCAGTCGAGCTGGTGTTCTATCCGCGGGAAGGTCATGGGCTGTCGGAGTACTACCATCAGGTCGATCGGATGAAGCGCGAGTACGAATGGATCGCGCAACACACGCTTGGTGCGACGAAAGCCACGGTGCAGCCGTAGCCCGGGTGCTGCACTGGCGGGCAGGCTCACCGCGCCGAAAGAGCCTGCCCGCCGCACACGAGGTACCTGGAGCGAGCATTCGCCGGGCCGCAGCCAATTCACTCAGGGGAGTTCCGTCGTGCTTTCACCGGTCCGTCGCATCGCGCGTGCCCGTTCGGCCGCCTCAGCCGTCGTGTGGACAACAGTGCTCGCGACAGGCCTCGTCGGGTGTGCACCCACCACCCCAGCCGCGCCCAGCCCAATGTCCGGCAAGCGCGCGGAGGGCCGACAGGGTGTGGTTGCCGCGTCACATCCTGACGCCTCAGCCGCCGGTGCGGAGGTGCTCCGTCTGGGCGGGAACGCCATCGACGCCTTCGCGGCAACGGCGTTCGCACTCTCGGTCACCGATGTCTCGCAGACTGGCCTTGGCGGCGGCGGCGCGCTGACCTTCTACGATGCCCGCACGCACCGCGTGGAGCATCTGTCGTTCTATCCGCGATCCGGCGCGGCAGCGGCGTGGGGCACATCCGATTCCTCGACGGCCCGCTTGCCCGGGCGCGCGGCAGCGACGCCGGGCATGGTGGCCGGCGTCATTCAGGCGCACGCGAAATGGGGGAAGCTCACCCGTGCGCAGGTGATGGCCCCGGCGATTCGACTCGCGCGCGACGGCTTCATCGTCTCGCCGCTGCTGGCGCGTACCATCGTCTCCTCGCGCACCAAGCTGCTCACCGACTCGCTGGTGGCCGCGCGGTTCATGCCGAATGGTCAGCCGCTGCGACCGGGCGAAAGACTGTTGCAGCCGGAACTGGCGGCAACACTCCAGCTCATCGCGCGGGATGGCGCACCGGGCTTCTACAGCGGCACGGTGGCCGAAGCGCTCAGCGCGAAGGTGAAATCGCGCGGAGGATTGATCGAGATTGATGATCTTGCGTCCTATCCGGTGGCGACGATGCGTCCGCTGTGCGCGTCATGGCGCGGCTACACCGTGCTCGGCGCACCACCACCGATGGGTGGGTCGGCCGTGCTCGAGATGCTGCAACTCGCCGATGCCGCAGGACTCGGCAACGCTGCCGGCTACACCGAGCAACCCGAGGTCGCAGTGAAGCTTGCCGATGTGATGCGCATCGCCAACGCAGATGCCAGTCGCTGGCGCGGTGACCCGACCTCGATGTATGTGCCCGCCCGCGGCGTCGTGCAGCCCGGCTTCGCGGCAACGCGAGCCACATTGATCGGCGCCGCCCTGTCCGACACGATGATCGCCGGTGAACCTGTCGCATTCGAACAGACTGCCGCCACGAATCCTTGCGCCGCGTTCGATCCGTTTCCAGCCTCCGCAATTGCGCCCACCACCGCACCTGCCGGCGCAGCACCCGCCGAACCGCCGAGTGATCCGGTGAGCTTCACCTCGCATCTGGCCGTGGTGGATGCCGACGGCAACGCGGTCTCGGCCACCACCACTGTCGGCGTGCTGTTCGGCTCGGGTGTCTTCACTGGTGGTTTTTTCCTCAACTCCGCGGGCGCCAATTTCGACGCGCGTACTCGCGCACCCAATCGATACGCCAACTCCACCATGTCGCCGACGCTGATCCTCGATGGATCGCGGGTCAGGCTGGTGGTGGGGGCGGCGGGCTCGCAATACATCCAGCCGGCGATCGTGCAGGTGACGCTCCGCATGCTCGCCTATGGCGAGGACCCGGCAATGGCACTGGCCGCACCGCGACTTCACGCCAGCGCCAACACGCGCGACGTCGAAGTGGAGCCGGGGTTTCCGACGTCGGTGTATGCAGCACTGGTCGCGCGTGGCTATCGACCCGTGAGCCGCGTGGCCGACATCTCGTTTGGTGGCGTGCACGCCGTGTTCGTGACGAAGAACGGGCTCCGCATCGGCGTGGCGGACCCACGGCGCGATGGGGTGGCCGTCCGACAGTGAGCCGAGTTTCGTGCGAAGGCTCGCACGCGCGTCACAGCATCGTCACAAGCAATCGCCGCCACGCTGCTTTGAGCAACGTGGCGGCGAGCTGATATCTGTCCGACGAAGCGCCGTCGTTACGGGCAGCGGGCCAGCGTGGTCACCGGGCAGCGCTCGGGGTCAGGCTCGAGCGTGGAGGACTGTCCACCGATGCCACCGAAGCTGTAAAGCGGCTGCCGCAAGGTGTTGAGTTCGCGACCTGGGACCGGGAACTGCGTGGGTGTGCTCACGGGCATCGTCTGCCATCCACGCGCGTCGAAGAAGGACACCATGCCGCTGGTGCCGAGCAGTTCGATGCCCTTCTCGTAGCGGAGTGCATCCCAGAGACTGCCACAGGTGCCATTCAACTTGCGCGGCACGCAGCCGGCCGCGATCGGCGGCCCATCGATCGTGACCGGCGGGAGCTGACCATTCGTCACGCGCGTCTTGTTGATCAGCGGCACCGCTTCCGCCGCCCGACCGAGCCGGATGAGGGCTTCCGCCTTCAGCAGATCCATCTCGGCCACGGTCAGTTCCGGCTGCGGGCCAGTCTGCCAGGTGATACCGGTGCCGAAGCGCAGGAAATAGTAGTGCGAGAAGCGCCACGACCCGCGCGAAATCGCAAAGAGGTTGTTGAGGTTGTAGCCCATGTACGCCCCGGGCGAGGTCGGGCCGCCGGCACCCTGGATGCGACGATCACGCGTCCGCAGCTGGAACGGCTGCCGGTTGTCGTTCGCGGTGGCGAGCCAGTTCTGCCAGCCATTGGTGGAGTCGGCGGGACCGATCAGCCAGTAGCTCGGACGTGCGTAGTCCGAGGGGCGGCCGGCAGTTCGCAGTCGCGCCAGCAGGCGCTTCCAGTCATCGACGAGAATGTCCACCTGCGCGACGGGCGCGAAATCCACCAGAATGCCTGCGTCGATGCGGCGCAGCACTTCGGCCCAGTTCACGGCCGTCCGTTCCGCACGAGTGCGCGCGGAGTAGGCGAGGAGGCGTGCGGCATACGAATTCGTCAAGCGCACGAACTGGTCGCGCGTGAGCGCCTGAAAGAGAAAGCTCTCCACCGGAAACGTCATCGTCGGCTGCGTGTTCGCCACGGCGGCGGCCGAGTCGAGTTGCGCGATGGCCGCGGTGATGACGCCGGCGTACGGTGTGAAGGTCGGTGTCGTGATCGTATCGAGCTTCGTACGTTCGTCGGTGACCACCGCCTTGTCGAACATCAGGCCGAGATAGCCGTACGAAATTCCCTGCAGGAACTTGCCCATCGCCTTGGCGCGGGCGGTGCGCACCGGATCCACGATCACGAGGCCACCGTTGACCGAGGCGACGACGTCGTTCGCCGCCGAAATCGTGCGATAGTATCCGTACCACGGATCCTGGTTCACCTGACGACGGGCGTTCACCTCGTCGTTGTTCCACGACGTGCGCGGTTCAGTCGACGGCTCGAGCTGGCCGAAGTCGGCAAACCCAGACGTCACGTCGCGCGACATGACGGCGAATGTGACACCCGGGTAGCCACCGTGACCGGCGACCGGCCACCAGCTGCGGAATGCCGACGCGGCGAATGATTCCGTCGTCAGCGGCTGGGTCGTGGCGCGCTGCGCGTCCGGCAGGTTCGGATTGACGACGTTGAGGTCCTGGCAACCGGCGGCGACGAGGGCCAGGCCGACCGGGAGCGCGCGGAGCGATGCGAGTCTTGTCATGGTGTGATGTCCGGGCTCAGAAAGTGATCTCGACGCTGCCCGTCACCGTGCGATAGCGCGGGTAGACGAAGCTGTCGAAACGATTGAGCACGGTGCCCACTTCGGGGTCGTAGCCCTTGTAGTTGGTGAACGTGAGCATGTTGCGGCCGATCAGCGAGATGGAGGCGCTCTGTGCGCCGACACGGGCCAGCGTCGGCGTGAATCGCGCCGGGAGGCGATACTTGATCGAGAGTTCACGCAGCTTCACGTAGCCGCCGTCCTCGACGAAGAAGTCCGCCGGACTGTTCGCCGCGTAGAGCGACGTGTAGTAGTCCACCGGCTTCTTGAATTCCTGGATCTTCAGGTCCTGGTCCACATCACTGCTCCGGCCGAACTGGTACATGCGCTGGTTGGTGCGGTTGTACACGTTGCCGCCGACCTGCGTGTCCCAGAGCATGAAGACCTGCACGCCACCCCAGCCGATGGTGTTGGTCACTCCGAAGCGGAACTTGGGCGTGCCGTCACCGATCTTCCTGACGGCGGCATTCCCGTTGGAATCGACCGCCGTGATCGGCAGGCCCCAGCCGTAGGTGGTGGTGCCGATGGTGGACGACGTGCCCCAGAGCCGCTTCGACTCCCCCTCGCGGAACGTGTTGCCCTGGCCAACCCACACCAGCAGCCCGTCGTCATTGACGCCGAATTCGCTGGCTCGTGAGCGCGCGTCCGGCGCCAGCTGACCGTCGTTCTTCATGAAGCTGAACCCGTACATGGCACTCAGCGTCTCGCCGGCACACCGGAAGGCGATGGTATTCACGGTGAAGCAGCTGCGATTGAACTCGGTGATCTGGTTGCGCGACCGATCCGCGACCACGCCGGCGCGCCAGGTGAAGTTCGGGCGACGGATGATCTGTGCCTCGAAGGTCCCTTCCCAGGTATTTCCTTCCACCGTGCCGGCGTTCTGCCACTGCGACGAGTAGCCGAAGAATCCGGCCAGCGGCACCAGAATGAGCTGGTCGCTGGTGGTCTGCCGGGCTCGTGACACCTGAATCGAGTAGCGATCCTTCACGATGGCGTCAAAGCCGAACTCGGTCTCCCGGGACCGCTCGGGCTTCAGGAAGCGGTTGCCAAGGTTCTGCTTCACGAGGCCACCACCCTCGACGAAGTTGTAGGTCTCGTACTGGTCGTTGAAGCTCGGTCGACCACCGGCGGTACCAATCGAGGCGCGCAGCTTGAACTCGGTGATCGCCTTGACCGGCCACCACTTTTCGGCCGACGGACGGTAGGCGCCGCTGTAGCGGTAGTACCAGTTCTCCTGCTCCTCGGGGCCGAACAGCGAGCTGCCATCCTGCCGCAACAAGGCATCGAACAGCAGCTTGCCGCGATAATCGACCGCACCGCTGATGAAGTAGCTGTTGGTGCGGATCGTCTCGCTGGTGGAGGAGACGAAACGATTGAAGGTGTTGTTCAGGCTCCGCACGCCAGGCGTGGAAAACTGGTTGCCGCTGGCCGTCGTCAGTTCATTCGTCTCGCGCTCGAGCAACCCGCGGAAGGTCGAGCGGAGGGTGAATGCGCCAACCTGCCGCAACAGGTTCACGCTGGCGGACGCGTTGAGTGCGTCGGTGAGGCCGCTGAAGCGCGAGATGGATCCCGGGCCGCCGTTGGCGAAACCCTCGGTCTTCACGCCCTGATCGAGGAAGAAGTCCGTGGCACGATCCGACCGGTCGTAGCTCAGGTTGCCGTCGAAGGTGAGCCAGCTGAACGGGGCGAACTTCATCTCCAGTGCGCCTTGCGTGCGCGTGCGCTTGCGCGTGTTCTCCTCGGTGGCCAGCACATACAGCGGGTTTTCCTCGCGACCTTCGAAGTCCGGCTGGTAGATGTACGGCGTGCCGTCCGGGTCAGGCAGGCGGAGGTCCACGTCGGGAGCCTGGTTGATCAGATCGAAGAACGTATCGTCGTAGACATTCAGGCGGGACGAGCGCATGTGATATGCGCTGACACCGATGCTCAGGTTCGAGCGCGGGCGGTGGTCCAGGTTGAGTCGGAAGTCGTCCTGGTTGTAGCGGCCCGAGTTGAGCACCACGCCATCCTCGCGGGCATTCACATACGAGAAGAACCAGTTCGTCTTGCCGGTATTCTGCGACAGGTTGAGCGAGTTGCGGGCGAAGTTGCCCGGATCGAAGAACCGCTCGACCTGGTTGAAGGCGGTACCCGGCGCGTACACGTTGTCCTGGAAGCGGGTGAACGCAGGCTCCGGCACCCGCTGTTCGCGCGGCACCACGGCGCCGGCGGCATTCAACCACTCGCCACGATCGTTCACCAGGTAGAAGTGCGAGCCGGCCCAGCGCACGCGGTTGTCGATCGAGTTCGATCCGTACTCGGAGCGCACGGTGAAGCGCGTGCTGGCGTCGCTACCGCCGCCGCCGCCGCGCTTGGTCCGGATGTTGATCACGCCGGAGGCTGCGCGCGCGCCGTACAGCGACGCGCCGGCGGCTCCCTTCACCACCTCGACGCTCTCGATGTCCATGCTCTGCAAGTCAGCGGACGAGGCACCGAAGGCATCCGTCTGAATGACGCCGTCCACCACGATCAGCGGTGAGTTGTTCTTGCTGATCGAGGTCGGTGTGCGAAGAATGATGTCGGTGCCGCTGCCCGCCTGCCCCTGTGGCACCGCGCTCACACCGGCGATCTTGCCCTGAATGCTCTCGAGGGCGTTGGTGGCGGGGACCGGCAGGTCCTCGGCGCTCACACGACCCACGGTGAACGGCACACGCGTGCCGCTGGAGGGGTCCACGAGACCGGTGGTCACCACCGCCTGCAGGCTGAGCGCGGCGGGCTCCATTCGGACGTTGTAGGTCAGCGTTGCGCCAGCCGTGACCACCAGATTGCCGCGGACCACTCGGCGGAAGCCAAGCCGGAGTGCCTCGAGGCCGTAGGTGCCGGCTGGCACGTTGGCGATCGTGTAGCGGCCCTCGGCGGTGGTCCGCGCCAGCAGTCGCGTGGTTCCGCTGGACAGAGTGACCTGCACGGAGGCGAGTGGCTGCGCGCTGGCGCTGTCAGTGATCAGGCCAGCAACACGCCCTGACTGACTCTGTGCCACCAGCGGCGTGGTGGCGAGGAGCAGCAGTGCGGCCGCGGCGACCAGCCGGCCCAGCAAACCCCTGCGTGCTACGAGTCGAACATCGCGGTTCCGCACAAACATCAATCCCCCTGAACACTGGTGTTACGATCTGGCGGCCAGGAGCGTGGCCACGTGGCCCCAAGCTAGTTGCGGTTCAGGCTGGGGGTAGTGCGTGCGCGACGCTGACCCTCGACTCGGCGCTCTTCAGGGGCACGGCGACGAGGTGCGCGCATTCTTCGATGGACCTCCGAGCCGGGCAAAGGCCAACGAATCGTGGCGTGTTGCATAGGATGGCTGGTGAATTCCCATCGACACGACTCTGCTGGCCACCGCGCGACCGTTCTTCTCCGACTCCAATCATGCCCCGCTCCCTGATCCATGCGTTTCCCGCCGCGCTGCGGCGCACCGCGATCCTCCTCGCGTTCCCGGTCGGCGTGGCAGCCGCGCAGGACCAGGAGCCCGATACGGCACGGCCGCGGCAGCGCGTTGTGATGGATTCCGCGCGAATTGCGGCGCTGTACGTCAGCAAGGAACTCGGTGATCATCCCGTGGCGGACTATGCACGAGCCATCGCCCGCAAGGCGGTGACCGACAGCATCTTCGCTGCGCGCAGCGTCGGACTCATGAAGTTTTCGAAGACGATGTTCACCAGCCCGGTCGACGGGCTCGAGATTCCCGCCACAGTCTTCGAACCGCTCACGTCGCGCGGTGCCCGCACTCAACCGGCACTGGTGTGGGTGCACGGCGGCGTGCACGGGAACTGGGACCAGAACTACCTGCCGTTCATCAAGGAGGCGGTGCGACGCGGCTACGTCGTCATTGCCCCGGATTACCGCGGCAGTTCCGGCTACGGCAAGGTGTTCCACGAGCGGATCGACTACGGCGGGAAGGAAGTCGACGATGTGCTGGCATCGGTGCAGGTACTGCGACAGATGCCGAACGTGGATACCACACGCATCGGCGTGATGGGGTGGAGCCACGGCGGCTACATCACGGCATTGCTGATGATGCGGCATGCCCGGGATGTCCCTTTCCGCTCGGGCGCCGCGATCGTCCCGGTGACGAACCTGCTCTTCCGCTTGTCGTTCAAGGGGCCGTCGTATCAGCGGTCATTCTCCACCCAGCCCGGCCTTCGCGGCCTGCCGTTCGAGAATCGCGCCGAGTACGTGCGGCGCTCCCCGTACTATTGGGTGGACAGCCTGCGGGCGCCCCTGTTGGTGCATGTGGCGACGAACGATGAAGACGTGAACTTCGAGGAGGCACGACCGCTCATCGATGCGCTGGTGGCGCGGAAGCCGCAGCTGGCCGAGACGAAGATCTACGTCGATCCGACACCGGGACCGACGAGCGTCGGCCACACGTTCAGCCGGCGCGTCAATCGCCGGACGCTGGAACTCGATGATTCGCCGGAGCAGATCGATTCGTGGAACCGTGTGTGGGCGTTCTTCGAGCGGACGATGCCGTCTCGAGGGCGTTGAGCGCGCGCGTCGATCCTGGCGCGCGCGTCACTCCACCTCCATTCGCTCGATCACCACTTCGAGCGTCTCGATCAGCGTTCCGGCGTTCAGCGCATCGAACGCCGACACATGCCAGTTCGACGGCCGCGCATTGCGAAAACGCCAGGTCATGACGACCGCAGAGCGGTCTTCGCTCAGCAGCTGCAGCGTGATGTTCCGCCGGGCCGTCACATCGCCGTTGCGCAGCTGATTCCACCACTCGTACCAGTCGAGTGACCCGATCAGGCCGCGACGCAGGATCAGCGGCGTGTACCGCGACAGCGCCTGCAGCTGGCGCGGGTTGCTCTCCTTGTCGCTGCCGTTGCGGTACTCGAGGACGTCGATGCGGGCCTCGGGCAGGTGGACCTGCGTCGTGCCGGCGGTGGACGCGTCGCTGGTGCCGGTGCCCAAATCGACGAGGAAGTTGATGCCGGGATAGGGCATCTCGCGCTGCAGCGCCATGGTGTCACCGGGTGTGAGTGGATGCATCACGTCAGGGGCCAAGGAAGGAACGTGCCCAGCGTGCGTGTGCTCTCGGCAGGCTGTGAGCCAGGCGTCCTGTTCCGCGTGGACGGGGACCACGTCGGTCGGCCGGGATGCGGGATACCGGGGGCGCTGATGCGGTTTCGCTTCGGCGGCTTGCTGCGATGGGGCGCTCTTGCTAGCATCTTCCCGTCCCTTTCCAAGGTGCAACCGATGCTGAGCCCGACGCTGCAGGCCGCCCTCAACGCCCAGATCAATACGGAGCTCACCTCCGCCTACGCCTATCTGGCGATGGCCGCCCATCTGGAGTCGGCCAACCTGCAGGGGTCGGCGAAGTGGATGCGTCGGCAGGCGCGGGAAGAACAGGCGCACGCGATGAAACTGTTCGACTTCGTGAACGACTGCGACGGCAGCGTCACGCTGCAGGCGATCGCAGCGCCGCAGGGGCACTTCGCCAGCACACTCGACGTCTGGGAGACGGCGCTCAAGCAGGAGCAGGGCGTCACGGCGAGCATCCATGCGCTGCTCGCGCTGGCCATGGAAGAAAAGCATTACCCGACGCAGGTGATGCTGCACTGGTTCGTCACCGAGCAGGTCGAAGAAGAGAAGACGACGAAGAGCGTACTCGAGCAGGTGCGCAGCGTCGGGTCGTCGAGCTCCGCGATCTACTTCGTCGATCGTCACCTCGGGAAGGAAGCGGACAAGTCGGCGTAAGCTGTTCCACCGATGCGTGTCGGAAAAGCGCGCCCATGAGTGACTCGGCAGACGAGGAGTCAGGACCCGAGGAGGAATTGCACTGATGGCGCTCAAAGTCCTGCTGACGCTCTGACCGACCCGCGCTACGGCACCACCTTCATCCGCGTCGCCTCGAGCCCGTACTTCCCCGGATCAAAGTTCGGATCCTTGCTCAGGATGTACGACTCCTGGTTGCGTACTCGCCACGCGTTGCCAAACGCCCGGTCCAGCCGAACGGGCTGATTGCTGACGGGATCGAGGTACGCATCAACGCCGAGGGCCACGCTGCGTGGCGTGTCCTGCGCGGCAGGTGCACCTGAGGCAGGGGACGAAGCCGTATCACTGGGAGCACCGCGACTCGCGCCGCTATCAGCGCCGGAGCGCATGAGGCTGGACTGGGTCACCGCAGCACCCCCAGCGACCAGGATCGCGGCCCGCTCCCGCGTGCCTCTGGCGAACGATTCGGCGTGTGGGGTCGACACGGCGAATGCCTTGGCCAGCCAACTCCGATTCGGAGCAATCGAGCGTCGTACCGCCTCGATGAGGTCAACGTTCAGCCGTCCATCCGGCGCCGTGGCGAGGTAGGAGCCCAGCGCCGCGCCGCTCAGGAAGTTCATGGGCGTACCGCGCGTCCGACTGATCAGTTGACTGAGATAAATCGCGGCGGTGACGCCAACGACACCTCGCATCGCCGTGCCACCGCGCTGATACGAGAACGTGATTTCTCCCCCCTCGGACTTGCCGAGAAACGGCAGGCCGGTCCGCTGCCCCACCCGCCGGCTCTGTTCGACGATGTCGACGGCCGACTGCGCAAAGTCGGGGCGATCACGGTACTCGAGTCCCCGGGCCTCCGGGAACGCTTCTGCCAGCCATGCCTCGAGGTACTCTCTGGCGGTGGAGAACGACCCATCAGGACACGGGCTTGGCAACTCTTCGTTGGGCGTCTGCCAGGTTTCCGTCGGAAGGATCGCAATCGTCGAGAGGCCATCCGGCGACGTGGCCGACCAATCGACGGCGAACGGCTCATCGCAATCGGAGGCGCCCGCAATGATGCCACCGCGCGTGGTCCAGCCATGCGGCACCAGCGCCGTCAGGGCCGGTGCCGGGGCGATGATGCCCGCATCCATGATGTTGACGCGTTGCAGCATCATGGTGCCGTCGGGTAACGGGGTCGTTGGACCCGGCCCGGTGGCCGGCTGTGCGACCACCGGGCCGAGCCCTCGACCCTGTGATCCATTGGCCGACGCATCGTCCGCCGGCGCCGCCGAACAGCCCGTGCCGAGGATCACACAAGCGGCAGTGACAACCAGACGGAGCGGCGGCATGGGGCACATCGGCAGGCAGAGGGAGCAAGAGGCGAATCCAGAGGCCGTGACGTGCCGAATAATGTGGCGCATGACAGGGCGCGTCGCGACTGCCGCCCGCCGGGAAGGCTTCCGCGGGCTCGGAGTCACGCGCCCGTTGCGACACACGCGATCACCGCGCCCGGGTGCGGCAGCCGCCGGCAACTGGCGCTCCATATCGTCACGAAATCATTTCACCGGACAACGCCGCCGTGATCCACCACGCCGAATCCGTGACATCGCCACATCGCAACGTTCACGGACGTGCAGTCGCGTTCCCGCTGACCATCCCCGCTGCGCGTGGCCGGTGCCAAGGCATGTGGCAGGCCTGATTGCCGGCGAGCCCGCTCGCGGCGCTGAATTGGCTCGAGCCGGTACGACGGCACACCTGGCGCTCCATGCGCTCCTTGCGCTGCGCCGGATTCGCCCTATTGATCGACAGAGGCCGTGTTGCGACGTCCCGACCAGCACGCGAGCGCGTGGTATGGCCAGGCATCCAGATCGATCCCGCGGTCATCACCTGTTCATCACCTGCTCATCCGCGTCAAGGTACACATCCATGAAGCACATGACGATCGTCGCGCCGTCGCTGCTGTTTCTGGCGACGCTTCTCCCCACGACGCAGCACGCGCAACGCGCCCGCACCCCCACCCGCAGTGCAACCAGCGCAGCACCAACCGTCGTCGACACCCTGCTGTTCAGCGGCATGCGCTATCGCATGGTCGGTCCGTTCCGCGGCGGTCGCGCCACCGCCGTCACTGGCGTCGCGCGTCAGCCGCACCTGTTCTACATGGGCACCACTGGCGGCGGTGTGTGGAAGACCGATGACGCGGGCACCCACTGGACGCCGCTCACCGACGCCTTCCTCGACAACGGGAACATCGGCGCCATCGATGTCGCCGACAGTGACCCGAACATCATCTATGTCGGCACCGGCAGCGCGTCGATCCGTGGCAACGTCTCCACCGGTACCGGTGTCTGGAAGTCGACGGATGCCGGACGCACCTGGCGCTTCACCGGACTGCGGGAAGCGGGGGCAATCGGCAAGCTGGTGGTCAATCCCTCCAACCCCGACGAAGTGTTCGTCGCCGCACTCGGGCACCCGTTCGGAAGGAACCCGGAACGCGGTATCTTCCGCACCCGGGATGGCGGTGCGACCTGGCAACATGTCCTGGCGCTGAACGACAGCACCGGTGGCGTGTCGCTCGTCATGAGCCCCGATGATCCGCGCGAATTGTGGGCCGGCATGTGGCGCGCCGAGCGAAAGCCCTGGACGCTGATCTCGGGTGGACCGGACGGTGGCCTGTACCGCTCGCGCGATGGCGGTGACACGTGGAGCAAGGTTGGCGGTGGCCTGCCCACGGGCATGGTCGGCAAGGTGCAGGTCACACAATCGCCAGCCGATCCGAACCGGTTGTGGGTGATGATCGAGGCCGAGCCGAACGGAGGCCTGTATCGGTCCGATGATCGCGGTGCCTCGTGGACGCGGGTGAACGGCGAAGCGCGGGTGCGTGGGCGGCCGTTCTATTACGGACATGTCCGTGCCGATCCGAAGAATCGTGATCGTGTCTACGTCCTCAACGTCGCTGCGCTTCGCTCGGAGACCGGCGGCGCGCGTTTCGATCCGGTACCCGTGCCACATGGTGATGTGCACGACATCTGGATCAACCCGGAGAATCCGTCGATCTTCGCCATCTCGGATGACGGGGGCACCGTCGTCACGCTCAATGACGGACGCACCTTCTCGTCCATGTACAATCAGCCGACGGCGGAACTGTACGATGTGCAGGTGGACAACCAGTATCCATACCGCATCTATGGCTCACAGCAGGACAACACCGCCATCAGCGTGCTGCAGCGCCGCCTGCACAACTCGCTCCGCCCGCAGCAGGAATGGGGCTACGGCGCCGGGTGCGAGACGGGACCGGTGGCGGTGCACCCCGATCAGCCGGGCACGATCTGGGGTGGCTGCTTCGGTGGAGCGATCAACCGCTACGATGTGTCGACGGACACCCGAATCTCCGTGAAGGGGTGGCCCGATGCGACCACGATGGCCCCGTCCGAGCTGACCAACCGCTGGCAGTGGGTCGCACCGATCGTCGTCTCACCGCTCGACCCGCGCACACTCTACCACGCCAGTCAGTACCTCTATCGCAGTCGGGATGGTGGCGACGAGTGGACGCGCATCTCCCCGGACCTGACGACCAACGACACGACGTACCAGCGATGGCCCGGCGGCCCGATCACCCCGGACAACACCGGCGTCGAGGTCTTCACCACCATCTTCGCCGTTGCCCCGTCGCCGCATGACGCGCGGACGATCTGGGTTGGAACCGATGATGGTCGTGTGCATCTCACGCGGGATGACGGCGGCAGCTGGACCGACATCACGCCGCCCGGAATGCCGCGGCGTGGCACGGTCAATCGCATCGAGATCTCGCGACATGCGCCGGGCCGGGCCTTCGTTGCGGTGCAGCGCTACCGGGAGGATGACTTCACGCCATACGTCTTTCGCACCGATGATTTCGGTGCGACCTGGCGGCGCATTGCCGACGGACTGAACGGCATCCCGCCGCGACACTTCGTCCGAGTTGTTCGTGAGGATGATACGCAGCGCGGCTTGCTCTACGCCGGTACGGAGTTCGGCGCGTACGTGTCGTTCGACGACGGCGCGCAGTGGCAGCCATTGCAACTCAACCTGCCGGCGACGCCCGTGACCGACATGAAGGTGCATCGCGGCGACCTCGTTCTCGCCACGCAGGGGCGGTCGTTCTGGGTGCTGGACGACCTGACCCCGCTGCGCGAGATCGCGAAGGATCGGGCGCTGTCCGTGCGCCTCTACGCGCCTCGTCCTGCGGCGCGCGGCACCGTCGGCGAGCCGTTGCGGGAGGTGGACCTGACACGACCCGACGACCTTCCCGACGGTGCGCTGATTCACTTCGTGCTTCCACGACCTGCCACGCGCGTCAGCCTCGACATCCTCGACGTACTGGGCGGAACGGTACGGCGCTTCGAGAGCGATAGCGCTCGCGCCGCAGGCAGCGGCACATCGCGGCTTCCGGTCGGCGCCGGATTCCAGCGTGTGCACTGGGATCTTCGCACCGACGGGCCCCGGAACGGCACGACCGGTTTCAGCGGGAACGGCGTGAAGATGCCGCCCGGCCAGTACATCGTACGCCTCACGGTCGACAGCGCGGCGCTCACGCGTCCACTGACCGTGATCGGTAACCCGGCCGCGCCGATGATCACGCAAGCGGACTACGACGCCCAGTACCGAACCGCCATCGCCGTGCGCGACACGATCAGCGCCATCAACGCCGTGCTGAACACGATCCGCGCACTGCCGGCGGCAAAGCGTGATTCACTGGCCGCCATCGAGCGCGCGCTGGTCGCGCAGCCGATACCGCCGGGCACCGTCGTTCCGGCGCGACTGCTCGCGCAGTTCGGTGCACTGTACACCGCACTCGTCGGCGACGGAGGATACGGTGCGGGCAGCGCCGAGGGTCGACCGCTGGCCGGCCCACTCGCACGGAAGGTCGATCTCGAGGCGCAATGGCTCGAGATCCGGCGGCAGTTCACGCGTGCGATGGGGGCGACAACACCCCTACTTCTGCCCGGTCCCCGCCGGTAGCGCATCGTTCGTCATCCACCACTGCGTCGGCAACGGCTTCGCCCGCGGCCACACCTCGGCCAGCGTGCTGCCCTCGTACAGTCGGCCGTTCTTCATCACGAATCGGATGGTGTTCGTGTTCCGGATGTCATCCAGCGGATTGCTGTCGAGCACCAGCAGATCCGCCAGCTTTCCCGCTTCGATCGACCCCAGGTTGGCCTGCAGTCCGATCGCCTCGGCGCCGAAGATCGTTCCAACGCGCAGCGCGTCCATCGGCTTCATGCCGCCACTGGCAATGCTCCACAGTTCCCAGTGCACCCCGAGGCCCTGCAACTGACCATGGCCGCCCAGTCCAACCCGGCCACCCGCTTCGACCACCCGCTTCGCCTGCTCGGCGAACAGCTTGAAAGAATACTCACTCTCGCGGAACCACTGCGGCCGTCGCAGCCCGCGGCGCTCGAGCTCGGAGAATGGCGTGAAGTGCGTGAGCTTTGCATCGGCAAAGATGTCGTAGTGCTCGTACCACCAGTTCTCTGCCCATGGCCCGCCGTATTGCACCAGCAGCGTCGGCGTCCAGGTGGTGCCACTCTGTGCGAACAAGCCGATGGCGTCCTTGTACATCGGTGCGATGGGCAGGGTGTGCTCGATGCCGGCGTAGCCGTCCATCGCCTCGGTCATGTTCTTCTTGAAGTCCAGGCCACCCTCGAGTGTGGGTGTGATCTGCTGTGCCTTGGCGGCCATCACCACCCACTGCCGCTGACGACGATCCCCCGCCATGTACTGCTTGATCGTCTCGGTTCGATAGAACTCCGAGTAGCGACGCATCACGTCCTTCGCGTCATCGGCGCTGGTCACGTCGTCCTGGATGAAGATGCCAGGGCCGGTGGTGTAGATCCGCGGACCAATGATCTGCCCAACGTCCACCGCATCGCCGTACGAGATCACGTCGGACGTCGAGGTCTGCGGATCGCGCGTGGTCGTCACGCCATAGGCGAGGTTGGCCGTGTACATGTACGGCTGCGGTGAGTGCACGCCCCACTGCGGCCACATGTGGGCGTGAATGTCCATCAGACCCGGCATGATCGTCTTGCCGCTGACGTCGATGATCTTGGCACCGGCGGGCACGGTGACACTCCCCTGCTCTCCCACACCCACGATGCGATTGTTCGTCACCACGACGTCGCCGCGCGCAATCACCAGATCACCCTTCATCGTGATGATGCGGGCACCGCGCAACACCACGCTGCCCAGCGGACGATCCTTTGCGGCAGTCAGGGTGACGTCGATCCGCGCCGCGTCGTACACCGGTGTGTTCGGCCCGCCGTTACCCCCGCCGGCGCGACCTTCACCACGGGTCGGTGGCGCCTTGGCGGTCGAGTCAGCGGCCAGTGAATCGGCGCGCGCCAGGTCGTACTGGAAGAACGACCGGCCCAGCGAGTAGAAGACCGCCTTGGAGTCGGCATTCCATCCGATGAAGTCTCCGCCGATGCGTGACAATCGCCGGAATGGCACCGCACCACCGGTCGGCTGCTGCACCGAGAGTGCCGGCGTGGGGCCACCGGTCATCGGCAGCGGTACGACGAACAACCGGTTGTCCACCTGCGCCAGCACCCGATTGCCATCAGGGGACACCTGCAGCTCAGCGGCCTGGCGCGGCTGTGCGTTCGGGCCGGCGTTCGGCGCCTGAAAGCCGGTGACCTTCAGGTGTGCCTTGCGATCCGTGCCATCCCATCGCATCGAGACGAGACCGTCGGCGCTTTCGTAGATCCAGATGCGCGTGCTGTCGGTGGTGAAATGCGGGCGACCGGCATTGGTCAGCGAGGTGACGAATGTCGGCGCACCACCGGTGGCCGGAATCCACACCAGGTCGGTCAGCACCAGGTTCGGGTTGATCTCGTCGTTGACGATCACGCGCTGTGTGCGTGGTGCACGGGCGGCGACGATGCGGGAGCCGGTTGGTGAATACATGATGTCGTCGTAGAACGCCGACTGGGTGGTGAGCTTCTCCGGTCGCCCGCCTGCAGCAGGAATGCGCCAGATGTCACCGCCCGCTTCCGTCCACGACACGTACGCGATGTACTTGCCATCGGGCGACCAGACCGGCTGGTGTTCACCTTCCGTCGATGCGGTGAGCCGCCGCGGCGTGCCGCTCGGCAGATCCATCGTCCAGAGCCGATCGAGCGCGGAGAAGGCCAGTCGCTTGCCGTCGGGTGACGGGCGTGCGCCCCGGATCTGGCGCACGGTGAGCAGCGTGTCGTTGATCGGATATTCGAACTTCACCAGATCGCCGATGAGCTGATCGACGTCGGCGGTGAACG
The DNA here is from genome assembly GCA_031374935.1 of Gemmatimonadaceae bacterium. Taxonomy (GTDB): domain Bacteria; phylum Gemmatimonadota; class Gemmatimonadetes; order Gemmatimonadales; family Gemmatimonadaceae; genus JACMLX01. Next base: position 89,750 of record JANMHB010000052.1, read on the forward strand.
GGATCGGCGTCTGCCGTCCCGACGCGACGTCCATGCTCCAGATCTTGCCGTGATGTGCCAGGATGATGGTCTTCGAGTCGGGGGTCCACGAGTATCCGGGCAGCAGGTCACGCGAACCGCGCGACTCGATGTCGTCGCGCTGAATGTCCTTCGAGAGCCAGCGTTCGTCGCCGCTGGCAAGGTCGCGTACCTTCAGCCCGGTCTGCGCCATCTGCCGCGACGCGTAGGCGAGCGTCTTGCCGTCGGGCGAGATGGCGGGACGGAACGCTGTGCCGAGATTCAGCGTGCGCGTGGCGAGACTCCCCGTAGTCCGGTCATACATCACGACCTGCGTCGTGCCCAGCATCTGGTTGTATCCCGCCGGTCCGGTGCGCGCGCCGGCATAGATGTAGCGACCGTCGGGCGAGACGCTGGCGCCCATGAAGTTCGTCGGTGCCGGGCCGCCACCGGGCCCACCCGGCGTGGCGGGTGGCGTGACGCCCGTCAATCGCAGTCCGCTGCCACCGCCAAGGTGATGGAGCCACAGATCGCCGCCTTTCGACGTCACCACGTACTGCCCATCCGGCGTGAAGTCGGGCGAGACGAAGGCTTGCGCGTTGCCGCGGGTGAGCGGGCGCACCCGCGAACCATCCGGGTTCACCAGCCAGAGGTTCTCGCTGCCCGAGCGATCGCTGACGAACACGATCGACTTGCCGTCGGGCGCAAACCGCGGCTGTCCGTCGAAGCCGGAGCCGCTGGTGATGCGCGTCGCGGCACCACCCGTCATCGGTATCGTGTACAGGTCGCCGAGGAGGTCGAAGACGATCGTGCGGCCGTCGGGCGACAGGTCGAGGGACATCCAGGTCCCTTCATCGGTGGTGAACTTCAACGCCCGCGTTGGAACCAGCGGCAGGTCGGAGTCGGGCGCGGTGCGGCGCGCCGTGTCGCCGGTGGCCTGGGCGCCAAGCGTGCCGGCGAGCACGAACAAGGCGAGTGTGCCGCGAAGGCAGCGGGCGGACGGCATGGTCACTCCGAGAGTTGGGGGCTGGCGGAGGAGTTACCGGCCGTGCGTCACATCGGCAAGTGCGTCGCGCCGTTCCACGCCAGCCGGCAGTCCGCCGCGCGCCGGGCCACGACCGACGGACGGACACCACGCACCCAGCTGATGATGGTGCCGAATCAGCGACGGTCGATCGTCAGCACGGCATCATGCTCCACCAGTCTCACGACAGGCTCGCATCGCACACCGGCGAGCACCTCTGGTGTCAGGGTTGCCGCAAAGCCAAAAGTCCACGTCGACGTCGGCGTGAAGGTGAACTTCGCGGCCAACCGGCTGATCTCGGTGTCAGCCGCCACGCCATCGCGGAACACCACGAGCTTGAGCGGAGCCCTGGGATTGAACTGTCCCTCGAGCGGCGCCGGTTGCGCGCACGGTGGTGCAACGACCCGAGGCGTGGTCGAACTCGTCGGCTCATCGGAGCACGCCGTCGCGCACACGAGGGTACCAAGAAGGGTGATACTGCCACGACGCATGAACGCTCCCTGCAGGCGGTAGTGATATCGAATCGGCGACGACGCGTGTACCGCGTTGCCAGCGTGCGGGTCACACGTGATACGCGGTCTCCATACGACACCAACGCGACGCCTGCGCCGCACGTGGGGAGCACCGCATCGGGATGCCCCTCGCGCGCAGAGTGCGCACCGGATGCACATCACAGGAACGCGGCCTTCACAGGGGCAGGCGCGAGGGCGCGCGCCCATCCGGAGCGACCTGTCGCAACCCTCGACCCAGCGTGTATGATCAACGTGGACGTCTCCGAACGGGCAGTCCTCCCGCAGCCACCTCCGCCCATGCCGTTCTCGCCGCGTCACGCTCACGCCGGTTCCGTCGTGGTGGCCATGCTGCTGTCGGCCGCCGCCCTTCGTGCCCAGGACTCCTTCCCCGAACGTTGCGGTACGGGTATCCCGGCCAAGGAGACGTCGGGCTACACCCCACTGCCTCGCGGCGACGTCTTCTGCCCGCTGGTGGCCGATCCCAAAGCGCCACACTCGTTTGCGTCGTTCCTGCAGGAGCGATCAGGGAGTGGTCCAGTCCGCCCCAACGCGAATCTCGCCGCCGTTGGCATCGGTGACATGTTCGGGCTCGGACGCTGGTCGGGCTCACGCCCGGGCGACGGGGTGCAACTCTCGCTGTCGGCGGCGGTGTTCGCGCAGTTCGATCTCCAAGCGCCGTCCTATGATCTGCTCAACGCCGATTACATCGTGGGCATTCCGCTCACGATCCGGCGCGGACGCGGCTCCATGCGGCTGCGCGTCTATCACCAGAGTTCACATCTGGGCGATGAGTATCTGCTGCGTGAACCGCCGCAACGTCGCGATCGCGAGAACCTCGCCTTCGAGGCGCTCGAAGCGACAGTGTCGCTCGACGCCGGCGCGCTGCGGTTCTACGGCGGCGGCGAACGGCTGATCAATCGGGATCCTGATGATCTCGCGGCCACGATCGTGCACGGCGGCGCTGAGTTCCGGCCGATGACCTGGATCATCCCGTTCGGACGCCTGGGCGGATTTCGCTTCGTGGCCGCGACCGACGTGAAGACCTCCGAGGAGCACGACTGGAAGCCCAGCGTCAGTGCGCGCGCCGGTCTCGAATACGATCGGGCGCGCGGCACCCAGCCGCCGGGACGCCGCTGGGGAATATTCGCCGAGTATTACGAGGGACCGTCACCGTACGGGCAGTTCTTCCGGGAGCGGGTACAGTATGCTGGCGTCGGCGTGCACTTCGGGGGGTTCTGACACCGCAACGCGCGCCACTGGCAGTTCGCGTCGACATGCGCACGACATCCACCGCCACTCACCGCCACTCACCGCCGTCTATTCCTGCCCCGCCCAGGCAACGAATCCACCAGCGTCACCACATAGGCCGCCACCGCGAAGCGACCGGCATCCGCCAGCGGCTGATGCGGCATCACCCCGAATCGCGCCACCTCCGCACGCGGTAGCAGACTCTTCTCGACCGTCGGTCCGGCAAGCCACTCGGCGATGCGCGTGGCCGCTGCTGCGCGCGAGCCGAGCCGCTGCACATAGCGCTGCGCGATGCGCGACATCGCGGGGCCGCCCTGCACCGGTGGCGACACCGTGTGGCATTGCCGGCAGGTGGACACGAAAATCGTTCTCCCGCGGGCCAGCGTGTCCATCGGCACGCCCGGTGCCTGGGCGCTGAGCGAGTCCGCGCCAGCGTGCGTCGCAACCATCAGGGGCAGCACGATACATCGGAGCCTGGACCAGTGCATTCACTTCTCCCGGGCACGAGTAAGAAGCATGCGCAGATCGTGCAGTATGCTGGTGTGCGGCAGGTACCGCTGTCGGCAATCGCCTTACACTGAGCAGACCCGGCCGCGCGCGCACCGAGACCAGTGCATCACGGCGAACCGACGGCCACCAGCGAATCCGACATCGCCCCGAACACGGGATCGAGGTCGAAGCCAAACAGCCGCGGATTGGCCCCGATCACCGCGGCAGACACCACCCGGAAGACATAGTTGTACGTCTCATCCGGTATCTGCTTGCGGTGTTTCGCCATCAGTGCCCAGAAGTTCCGATCGCTGGGCGACTCCGGCATCGTCCGGATCAGTTTGAGCAGTCGCGTCTCACCCATGTTGTATGATGCCATCACCAGCAGGCCAGACGCCTGTGCATCCGTGGTATAGAGGTCCTCGAGATATCGCGCGGCGGCATTGGACGCCTTGGCCACGTTGTGCCGATCATCCGCCGGGTCGAAGGTTCGCTCGCCCTGCAGCGGCCCCAGCTTCAATCCATACATCTCGGCCGTCGGCGGAATGAACTGCCAGAGCCCCTTCGGCACGCCAAAGCGCGTTTGCGGGCCGATGGCGCGCGGATTGAGGCGACTCTCCTGCAGTGCAAGGTAGAAAAATTCGCGCGGCAGGTGGTGCTGCAGCATGATGTTGCCGATCAGCGGGCCCATGTCCTTGGCGGCGGCGCGGGTGAGGAATGGTCTGATGTCTTCCGTCTTCCATTTCGCGATGTACTTCCGCACTTCGTCGACGAAGTCGCGCGGCACCGTCGCCTCGGATTCACCAAGCCGGTGTACCGTGCGATAGATCAGCTGCACATCGGCCGGCGTGCGGCTGTTGTAGATGCCGAGCGTCTTGAGCAGGTCATCATACTGCCGCTCGAGTCGGGCACGACGTTCCTGGATCGACTTGTCCGGTCCGCTCTTCGCCTCGAGGCGGCGCAGATCGAGATCGAGGGACTTGATGGTGCTGAAGACTGCGCCGGCTGATGCACGCAGCGCATCGACGCGACGCGACTGCCAGACGGCCGCGCCGGCGGCAGCCGCTGCCACCGCCACCAGCACGCCGACGGCCACGCGGTAATGGCGCACACGCGTCAGCCAGGTGTTCGTCTCCGTCAGCCGGCGTTCCTGCACGGCAACCCGCATCAGCTGCGTGTGCGCCGACATGTTCTCCGGTTCGTCGGCGCCGAAGTACCGATCGACGATGTCCTTGGGCTGCACCTTCAACGTGCCGTCGCGAGCAGCCAGCCCCGGAATCGTCAGAAACACCTTCGGACCACCATGTCCCAGCGACAGCGTGGTGGCGAGCCCGATGCGCGCGCTGGTCACCGACCTGCCGTCGATGTATGTCCCGTTGGAGCTGCCCAGGTCGACGACCTCCCAGCTCTCCCCGGTGCGACGCAACTCGAGGTGCTCACCACTGACGACCGCGTCGTTGACCACGATGCCGTTCGTCGGCCCACGCCCGAGCCGCACCGTCTCGGTGAACCGCAGTGGCTCGGTACGTCCAGGAACGACGACGTGAATCTCGTGTGACATCTGACTCCACTGCGCGGGATCGGGCCGGGCGGCGGCAGGCTCGCGCACGGCGCGCCGCCAGACGACCGGGCATCCCTGGCCGCCCCATCGTCGCCGGACGACCCAACAGCATGATGCGCGGGCTCGCCAAGGGCAAGCCGTCAGTCGGGCGGCGGCGGGGCCGTCGCGGTCGAACTGGCGTCGTCCGTGGTCGCGATCTCGACGAAGCGACCGCCGGAGAGCCGTTCGCCACGGCGGTGCACCAGGTACGCCCGCACCGGTTCTCCAGCGGCAAACTGCCCCTTCAGCATCAGCAGCCCGGTGCAGTGAAACCGGTGACAGATGTCGGCCCGCAATTCCGCCGCCAGCGTGCAGCCACGCAGCCCCTGATACACGCACCCATGCGTCATCGTGGTTTCGCCAATGTGCCGCAGGTGGTGCGCCACCACCGCGTCATCGTCGGCGGCGGGGAATCGCTGCAGATAGGCGATCATCGACTCGGCGGAGAGAAAGGCATGGTCGCCCCCCTCCCGGCAGCACTTCCCGCGACATGTGGCGCAGGCCGTCAGCAGCAACTGCGTTTCGGCCCGTTGCAGCGGCGTCTGCTGATCCGGCACGCTGGCGGCGTCCGGTGCCGGCGCTGCGCCCGGGATTTCGGGCGCCTGCCTGGCCTCGGCGAGACAGGCGCGCAGATGGGCTTCGTGCGACGCACGCCGCCGCGCGGAAAGTCGCGACGCCCGATCGGTATTGCGCGGAATCAACGCCGCCTTGAAGGTGGCCTGCGCATCGCGCGCCAGGCCGCGCTGCGCGGCCGCGTGCTCACGTCTCCGCTGCATGCTCACCAGCAACGCGGCCTTGCGCGCGGCTTCCTGCTCGCGCCGCATCCGCGCCGTTTCCGCGCGACACAACGTAGCATCACAGTGCCCGCGTGCGCGCTGCGCCACGGTCAGCGGGCGCGTACACACCGCGCACTTGCCTGTCGGCGGCAAGGCATGGTGACGCGCCGCGCACACGGGCGACCGGCACAGCACGCCTGCCAGCGGCCGCCATGCCGCGAGCGGTGCGCCACACATCACACAGGCGGTGACCGACGCCTTGATCGCGTCGTTCATCGGGGCGACGTCCGAGAGCGGTGCACGGACTGTGCAGGCCCGACCGTGTGCGCGCGGTTCAGGCCTCGCGGTTGCGCGCGGCCGGCGCATCCCCCACTCTCATTCGTCACTCGTTGTCACCCCGTCCGGAGAATGATATGAAGCCCGTGTTCGTCGCCCTCGCCACCGTCTCGATTCCCGCGCTGCTCCTGGCCCAGCCAGCACCGGCCGCGGCGCCAGCCAATCCCATCACCGCCACCTTCGCGGCGCGTATCGGCACCCTCGAACGCAACGTCGCACAAGCGTTCGATTCGATTCCTGCCAACAAGTTCGGGTACAAGCCAACGCCGGCCCAGCTCACGATCGGCTACATCGCCCAGCACGTGGCCTCCGACAACTACTTCTTCTGCAACAACTACGGTGCGATGAAGGCCACCATCGACCCGAAGGACACCACCACACCCGATTCCGTCAAGGCCACGTGGCCGAAGGATGAGCTGGTGGCGAAGATGAAGGCCTCCTTCGCGTTCTGCCAGAGTGCGTCCGCGCAGCTCACCGATGCCACGCTGGCCGAGCAGATCTCGATCACGTTCGGTGGCAATACGCGAACGGTGACGCGCGCCAACATGGTACTCGGCCACGCACTCGACATGGCTGACCACTACAGTCAACTGTCGAACTACATGCGACTGAACGGGATCCTGCCGCCAACGGCACTGCCGCGTCCGCCGCGCCCCGGGAACTGACCGCACAACACGCGTCGTCCACCACATCGCGCGCAGTGGTGGACGGCGTGAGCGGGCAGTGAGACACAACCGCGCGCCTATCGCTCGACGATGTGGGCGCGGGTGATCCGGGCGATGGATGGAGCCCCCGATTGTGCCATGACCAACTCCGTCTCGCGCCGCAGGATCGCCAGCACCATCTCGACGCCTTCCTGACCGAACGCGCCCAGGCCCCAGATGTACGGGCGGCCGATCCCGACGGCCGTCGCGCCGAGCGCCAGTGCCGTGAAGACATCGGTGCCGCGCCGGATGCCACCGTCGATGATGACCGGAATCTTTCCCTGCGTGCCCTCCAGCACCTCCGGCAGCGACGCCACCGTCGCGCGCCGTGAGTTCTCCGCGCGCCCGCCGTGATTCGAACAGAAAAGCCCGCGTATTCCCTGCGCGACGGCAAGCTCCGCGTCCTCCTTCGTGACGATGCCCTTGAGCAGCACCGGCAGCGCCGTCGTATCCTGCAACCGCTTCACCCACTGCCAGGTCGCCGTGCCGACTTCCGGCTCGCGCGGGACGGTGGGATAGCCATTCAGCATCGGGATGCGCCCCTGACCCGGCTCTGCGACCTGACCGCGCATCCCGGGCACCGGCGGGCCACCTTCGTGGCAGGCGACGCAGTTGCGCGGGTCCCGACGCGCTGAACGGATCATCGTCTCCCGGTTGCTGCCGGCGAGCAGATCGACCGTGAACACGATCGCCGATGCCCCTTCCCTTTCCGCACGCTGCACCATCTGCTTCGTTCGCGCCCAGTCGCCGAAGTCGTGATACAGCTGGTGCCACACCGGCGCACCACGCGCTGCGACGACGTCGGCGATCGAGGTGGTGCTGACGGTCGACAGCACTTGCAGGTGGTTCTTCGCCTTCGCCGCTCTCGCCACCGCCAGTTCGCCGTCAGGATGAAATGCGCGTTGATACCCGACTGGATTGATGACGATCGGTGTCGGAAACGTGGCCCCGAGGAGCGTGACGGATCCGTCGACACGACTGCTGTCGATCAGGCGACGTGGCCGCAGCGCCCACTTCGCAAAGCCATCGCGATTTGCCTGTATCGTCGCGTCATCATCAACGCCGCCGGCAAGGTACCCCCAGTGTGCTATCGGAATGCGGGTCTGCGCCACAGGCTCGAAGTCGAAGACATCGAGCGCCTCGGCGGCAGACTTGATCGGCGTGAGTGATGCCGTCTGCTCGAGCAGTCGAGTGGCCAGGTCCATAGGTGCGTTGCCGGGCCCGGACTGACCGGCCATCCGCGCCAGAAGCGACCGGCTGTCGCCGACGAGCAGTGGGCTGGCGGCCAGAAACGCCAGAAATCGCCGCCGTGCAATCGGATCGGGATCGGCCATGAGAATCCGCCGGCTGAAGTGGGGGGAGTGTCCGACTCCGTTACGGTAGCGCGGTAACCGCTACCTGTCGAGGCGGCTGGTCCGCACAGCCCGCAGCCGCGATGGCCGTTGGCGCACGGTAGGCTCCACGGACGCACTGGACCCCTCCGCAGGCGCATGATTTATGTTCAGATAGCAACTACTCCACACGTCACCGACCGGCTGCATGCGTTTCTCCTCGCGTTGTTTCGGCTTGCTGATCGCACTGTCCGCGACCACCGCCGCGGCCCAGCGCACGGCGGTGCCTCGCGCTTCTGCCGGGGTGACGGTGAGTGGGGTGGTGTTCGACAGCCTCGCGAACCGACCGCTGGCCTCCGCGCTCGTGCAGCTCGTGAACGCCGACAGCCTGTCGGCGGCCGCACCGACGTCGGTGACCGACTCGCTCGGACGATACGAGTTCGACGGCGTGCCAGCGGGCCGATATCTGCTGGGATTCCTCCACCCCGTGCTCGATTCGATCGGCGTCGAGCCGAAGGCGCGCGAGGTCCGCGTCGACGGCACGGGGAACGTGCGCCGAGATCTTGCGCTTCCCGGTGCGAACACCATCCGCGTCAGTCTGTGTGGCGCGGCGGCAGTCGCCGATTCGGACGCCGTGATCCTCGGGGTGGTGCGGCATGCCAGCGGCGGTCAGGCAGTGGATTCAGCTGTTGTCGCCGCCGAGTGGATCGAGATGTTTCTCGAACGCGGCCGCGTGAGCCGGAACCGCGCGATTCGGCAGGTTCGCACCGGGGAAGCTGGCTGGTTCGCGATCTGCGGGCCACCGAGCGGCGGCACGATCCAGTTGTCGGCATCGCGCGGCACCGATACCACGGCGGCGCTGGAGCTCGAAGTGCCGAAGGAGGGATTCTTGCGCCGCGATCTCTACTTTGGCGTTGCGCGTGTCGTGCGTGCCGACAGCGGCGGTTCACCGAGCGACAGCGGCACCGCACAACGCCGGCTCGTCGGCGACGGTCGCCTGAACGGCACCGTGGTGGCCGCGACTGGTGCACGACCGCTGGCAGGGGCGCGAGTGGGCATCCTCAACGGTCCACAGACTCGCACCGACGAACGTGGTGCATGGACGTTGACGGGTGTTCCCACCGGTACACGAACACTCGAGGTGCGTGCGCTGGCTCACTATCCGGTGTCGAAGCCGGTGGACGTGGTCGACGGCGCACCACCCATTCGAATCTCGATGATGACGCTGCAGTCGGTGCTCGATACAGTGCTCATCACGGCGAACCGGTTAGGCAACAGGAGACTGCTCGAGTTTCTCCAGCGCCGGCGGACCTCAGGCACCGGGCGTTTTCTCACCGGTGAAGAGATCGCACGGCGGCAGCCGATCTACACGTCGGACCTCTTCCGGACGATTCCCGGTGTGTTCGTCGACCGCGATCGGAACGGCGAGGAGGTCCTGACGATGCGAGGCAGCGGTGCCGGCCGATGCCAACCCACCGTGTTCGTGAACGGGATGAGCATGCGCGGCATGTCCGCGGGCGAAGTCAACAGCTTCCTCCGCCCGAACGAGATCGCGGGCATAGAGGTCTATTCCAGCGCCGGCGCGCCGATGCAGTTCTCCGGACTGGACGGGTGCGGGGTCATCGTGTTCTGGTCAAGGTAGGCGATCGCCGGATCCGTCATTGCTGGTCGGGGTCACCGCCCCGCCAAGCGCTTATCGCACGACAACCGTGCCACGCGCGCCGCCAAGGGTTTCGCGGTATTCGAATGTGCCGGGCCGGCGGTAGATACCGCGTCCCTCCAACGGGCTGCTGTATACGACGATGTCCGCAGCACCGAACGTGTCGACGTAGCGCTCGTCATAGTCGTACGGATCCAGACGCCAAATCAACGTGTCACCCACGCCGATCGTATCGACGGCTGGTGAACTCCCGTTTCGCGCGCTCCTGAAGCTGTACCCCTCGTTCGTTGCGAACAGCACTGTGTTCGCTTCGAAGACCCGCGCGTCGAAGATGATGCGTCGTCTGGTTGACGACGGCACCTCGGCCGTAGCGCTGTACGTGCCAACCCCTTTCCCTGGCGTCCAGCTCGCGATCGCAATTCCTGCAGCATCAGTCAGCGTCGTTTCCGGGCTGATCTTCCCCGATGTCGTCGTCCACCGCACCAGCACGCCCGAGGCTGGCACGCCATCGCCTGGCACGCCGCCCTTGAGCACCTGCAGGCGCAGCGGGGAGACCAGACTGACCCCAGCGACACCGACACGATCGCTGTCCGCATCAAGATCGAGCAGGCGCAACACCGGCACCGGCGCCGGCGCTTCGGACGTGGGGCCGTCAGCGCAGCCGGACAGCGCAGACGTGAATATGAGCAGTCCGCCGAGCAGTTTCATGCAATGCCCCCGAAAGTGGAAAACATTCACATTCAGGATAATGCGCCTGCGTCTGCAAATCGTCTGCACGGTCCCGTACCGGTCACAGCGACGCGGGTGAAGGTGTCGCATGCTCAATGCTGCCACACGCTAATCCAGCCCAGATCGAGCCGGTGGTAGCGAGCCCCGCGCGCTCACGCGTCGCTCGCGGGCAGCGAATCGTGCTCGTTCGCGACGTTCAGCCAGCGCACATGTGGCCAGATCAGCGTGATGCCGGCTGACGCCAAGACCGTTGCTGCGACGTCATGCCAGTCGAAGACCCCGTTGGCGGTATATGGCTGGACCGCTTCCCATAGGAGGAGGCCGAGGAGGGTGAACAACAGCACCGGGTTCACTCGACGTGCCGGATGCATTCGCCGCAACGGCCCTATCGGGTCGAGCAGTGCAATCGCGACGAGCGCGCCGGCGATCGCGAACACCGCCGCAACGTTGGGGCCGGATCCGGTCAGCAGCGGCCAACTGCTGCGGATCGCCGGCCTGCCGCGTGCGTAGTCGATCACTTCAAGAGCGGTGTTACCGAGGAAGCACAGGCCAAGCCAGCCGTACGATTGCTTTCTCAGATGAGCAGCGAGGCGAGACGCGGCCAGGTCGGTGTTCACGGGCGCTGAAGGCGAGGCGGCAATGAAGGCGTCGGCGGAATGCATGTCATACGCCGATTCACGGTTGCCGGTTTCCACGACGAGTCAGCCGTGGGAGCGCGCCGCGGCCATTGGCGTCAGCTCAGAACTTCGCCGCCGCGCCCACCAGCATCTGCCCGTTGTGGTTGGACCTGGCGCCGCGCGCCCGCGACCGGCTGTCGTAGTCGTTCTGAAACGTCAGCCGCAGCGAGGTCCGGCCACTCAGCAGGTACCCGACGCTCGTCTGTGACGAGCCGAGGAGATTCGACCAGTCATCGATGCGCGGGCGGAGCAAGGTGACATGATCGACGTTCATCTTGTCGGTGAACTGGTTGCGGTACCGGAGCCGGTTGGACAGCCGAAGCAGCTGCAATCGCTGCACCGCCGCTCCCGCGCCAAGCGCCGTGAGCGGTGGCAGCGCACTCCACTCACCGACGACCGCCGTGCTGGCATCGAGTTGATATGTGGTGTCACAATCGATCACGTACTTGTACCCGACACCGGCGTTGATGCGGCTGTTGATCCGCAATTCGAAGCTCTGTTCCGCGCTGGCCACGAGGAACTGCGAATGCCGATCCTCCGGTCGCCGATCGAGACTGCCGGAGACGAGCCACGATCGGCGATCCATCCGTCGCACGCCATTGCTGCCACTGACACCGATCAGGTAGCGCGACTCGACGCGGTACCCGAACAGCGTATCCTTCCTGGCGATGCTGGCCCGGGCCGCGAGGATCAGCTGGTCGTTGTTGCCATAGAGGTAGTTGCCGGCGATGTCCACCGTGCGCTCGATCCGCGAGTCCTGCGCGACGAGGTGTGGACCCGCGCCTGACAGCGTGAGCAGCACAGCGCTGAGTGCGCGAAGAACCGCAACGATGCGAACGTGCATGCGTGTCGACGAGCGGGGATGAGGTTGCAGAAAATGAACGCTGCAAAGAACAGTGCCTGCGGCGTTGCGTCCAGTCTGATCTGGTCCCGGCGGTCGCGCTGCCCGCGCTATCGGCCCCCTGCGACCTGATCCCGGCAGTGGTTGCAATCGGCCGAACGGACATTGCAACGAAATGACGCCCGAGCGCATTGCGCCGCGCCTTCGCCGCGCCGTAAGCTTGGCACACCTGATCGGATGGCCGTCCTACCAGTCACTGGAGAGCGAATGCTGGAGCTGCGGTCCCACGAGACGCGCGCGGTGGCGCTGATGGCCGCGATCCAGACCGGCGACACGGCGGCGCTGGCAGCCGCGCTTCAAGGGGACCCCGAGTTGGGCGCCGCGCGCATCGTCGACGACAAGGGCGTCGCGCGCACACTGCTGCATGTCGCAGCGGATTGGCCCGGCCACTTTCCGAACGTGGCCACCAGCATCGCCCTGCTCATCGCGTCCGGCGCGGACGTGAACGCCGCGGTGCGCCACGGCGCACAGGGCGGCCCTCCCGAAACGGCGCTGCACTGGGCCGCCAGCAGCGATGACGTCGGTGCGCTCGACGCGCTACTCAGCGGCGGCGCCGACATCGAAGCGCCGGGTGCAAGCTTCACCGGCGGGACGCCGATGTCGGACGCCGTGGTGTTCGCGCAGTGGCAAGCGGCGCGACGGCTGCTGGAGCGCGGTGCGACCACCACCATCTGGCAAGCCGCAGCGCTGGGCCTCGTGGATCGGGTGCGCGACTGCTGCGCTCAGACGCCGGCGCCGTCACCCGCCGAGATCACCAACGCGCTCTGGCACGCCTGTCGCGGGGGGCAGCGCGCCGCAGCGGAATTCCTGCTCGGCCAGGGCGCCGACCTCACCTGGATCGGCCATGAGCACAAGACGCCGCTGGACGCGGCCCACACCAATGGCGCGATCGATCTGATCGAGTGGCTGATCGCGCGCGGTGCGGAACGCGCGGGGGGTGGCCGCCCCGCGTAGCGCCGCACGCGAGCGACGTCGTTACAGCTCACTTGTCAAGTAGTCAGAACACCACGCTCAAGCCACCGGTCTGCTCGATGCCGATGGCCTCGCCGCCGGCGCGACGCTGGTCGAAACGGAAGCGCGCTTCCGCCCGCAACGACACGCGATTCGAGAGCGGTACGCGCACACCAGCGGGAAACGCCATCATCGTCCGCGTGTAGGGATCGCCATCCTCTTCCCTGCGATGCGCGAGACCGACCGCGATGCCGATGTAGGGCCGCACAAAGGGCGCCGGCAGCTCCGCACGCAGGCCGACGGTGGCGGAGCCGAGCTGCAGCGCGCGCGAGGGTGCGGGAATCGTGCCGGTGCCGGTCGGGTTGTACGTGCCGATCGCGTACGACACGCCCACCTCGGAGCGCAGCCAACGGCGCAGGCGCCAGTCGATTCGCAACGACGCCATTGGCAGCTGCTCGTCGTCGTCTTCACTGCGCAGTGCGCCCACCGACATCTGTATTTCGCGATCCGGCACGCGGTCGCGTCGTTCGTAGCTCAGTCGGATCGTGCGGACCTGGCGCCGGTCGTGGTCCCGGTCGCGGGTGGACTGCGCCCCTGAGAGCGCAGGACACAGGAGCAGCGCGCCGAGCGCTGCAAGGGTGAATCGTAGACGTGGCTGTGTCATCAGGACTCCGGATGTGGTTGAATTCGCGCCGACGAATCTCAGACCACCGCGGAGCACCGGGGGTTTACTGCTTCCGGGTGACGGACTCGCGTCGGTTCGCGGATGCGGGCTGGCGCAGGTCGCGCCCCCACGCCGCAGCACACGGCACACATTCCGGCTCCGCCAGATAGCAGAGCGCCGAGATCACACGCGCCTGTCCCTCAACCACCGGCAGCACCCGATGCGGCAGCACGCCGCCGAGCAGCACGATGCTCTGGCCGGCCATGAGCTTGAGCGAGACCGCTCCGTCGTCCGGCCGCGCGCGAATTTCCGACAATGGCTCCGTCAACCGATCGGGATACACCATCAGGGCACCGGATGATGACATGGCGTCGGAGGCGTCGTGGAGGCAGGTGATCAGCGTCACGTCACAGGTCACGACATCACGATGCAGCTCGAGACAGTCGCCTGCGTTCATGTAGTAGCTGTAGCTGCCGCGTGATCCGCTGCGCGTCACCGTCAGGCCGCAGAGATCACTGAGCGACTGCTCCAGACGGCGGTCGTGATAGAACTGGTCCTGCGCCGGGCCTGCACCGGCACTGAAGAGTCGGCGAAGCGGCATCCCGCCGCGGAGCTCTTCGCCATCGTCGGTGTCGCAGTCCTGCCGATCGGCGGCTTCGTACGCCGCCCAGGCTTCCGCGCGCAGCGCATGGAGCGTCGACGGATCAGGGATGGAATCGAAGACGGCGAAGCCGCCAAACTCGCGCACCAACCGCGAGTGGAGCAGAAACTCCGGAATGTCGATTGCCGATGCCAGCATGTGTTCCCTCCGGAGTATCAGGTCACGCGTCGGGCATGGACTCAGAGCATCGTGCCGGTGCCATGCAACTCGACCCTTGGCGTGAACGTCACGGTATCGATCACCTTGCGCAGTGACGCCGGCAGCCGATCGAGCGGAAGCTCCAGCCCGAGCGGCTTGCCGTCGTGCACCACGTGGATGTCACCGCCTGCATCGCGATCGAGCTGCACGCCGAACTGCTGCTCGAACACCGAACGCGCGGCCGTGATGGCGAAGCTGATGCCGACATAGTCGCCGACGGAGAACCCGCGCGCCGCACAGCCCTGCTGCGCCGTTGCCACGTCACTCGCGGAGGCACGGTGCCCGGGCAACGTCGTGGTGTCGATTGGCTTGCTCCCCGCCAGCCGCCGACCCGACGCCGCGCGCACGATCACGACCGCCGACAAGACCTCGTCAGCGGGCGTGCGCGTGCGTGCGTCGGATCGGCGGACGGGTGACATCTAGAGGGCCTCGCCGCGTTCCATGATCATCTTCTCCAGCTCCGTGATCTCGTCCGATGAGAAGCCTGGCCCCGAGCCCTCATCCTGCGGCGATTCCGCAGGGATCGGGCCCGGGCCGGGACCGCGGATCGGCGTCAGGATCGGTGGCAGAATGGGTCGCAATGGGATCAGCGGAACCAAGGGCACCAGCGGTCGAAGCGGCTGGAACGGCAACAGGGGCAGCAATGGCCGAAGGGGTAGCAAGGGAATCAGCGGCTGCAGCGGTTGCAATGGCAGGAGCGGCAGCACTGGGCGGATCGGTTGGAACGGAATCAGTGGCCTGAGCGGTGTCAGCGGCAGAATCGGGAGGAACGGCCGCAATGGCACCACCAGACACCGCAATTTCGCCGTCAGCACCGCGCGATGGGCATCCACCAGCCCGTTCCCGGTCGCCGTGTCCGGCCCCACCACGGCCGCATTGCCGAAGTTGGGGTGGTTGGTGCCAGTGGTGACGTCACGCGCCGTGCGCATCAGCACATCGCGGACTTCGGCCGGCGTGAGCCGCGGACACGCCTGCTTGACCAGCGCCGCGGCACCGGCGAGTTGCGGCGCCGCTGCCGAGGTACCGGAAAACGCAGCCCAGCCGTCGTTGGACGCGGTTTCGTCGCCGTTCGGGTGTGTGCCTCCCGCCCCGGTAGCGTCGATCTCGTCGCCCGCCTCGAGCGGCAGCATGATGTACTTCGCGCGCGGCAGCATGCCGACCAGACCACTGAGATCGGGGACACGCCGGCCGGGATACACATTGCTCATGAAGCCGCTGGCATAGTCGGACGCCCGCGTATTGCCGTCGGGCAACATGAAGACACCGCCAGCCGAAATCACGTCCGGGTGCTGTCCCGGGAAACCCCAGTGCCCGTTGCCCGCCGAGAACACCACGATGATCCCACTGGCCACCGCTGCGGCGATCGCGGCCGCGAGTGCCTGATCGGCCGCCGAGAGCGGACCGTTCGGGCGACTGGAGCCCCAGCTGTTGGTGATGATGTGCGGATTGAGCCCGACCGCGGCATTGAAGGCGCCCGCGGTGTTCACCAGCACCGTGCCGTTGGCCGCCTTTACCGGCAACAGCTCGATGTCCGGTGCGACGGCAAAGATGTTCGCCGACTCTCCCGTGCCGTGTCCAACCTCATCCTTCAGCGGCAATGTCGCGCCGGGTCCGAGGGTGACCGCCGCCACCCGATACCCGCGCGACTCGAAGAACGGATGCCGGTAGAAGCCCGTGTCGACCATCGCAATCCGGATGCCGCTGCCGGTCGTCCCACCCCGATGCGCCTTGTCGGCGTTGCATCCGACCGACACATCCGCCGGGACGTTCAGGTGCCAGTACGCCTTGCGCGGCGGAAAGATGGATGGCGCCATCAGATACCGCGGTGACTCGATCGCGATACCTTCGATCAGGTCCTCAAACGGAGTGCCGGTCGTCTCGATCAGTCCGTCCACAGCGGTATCCGGGCAGTCGATGAAGGTGGCGAACTCGAGCCGTCCGGTGCTCTTCATCGTCTCGCGTTCCTCCGCCACCAGCTTCGTGTTGAAGGCGCGCTCGAAGCGAGTGCGTGAGCCGCTGAAGTTGATCATCATCTCCGTCGCCTGCAGCACCTCGAAGCCGGCCTCCTGCAGCATGGCGGCAGACCGCTGCACGTCATCGATCTCCGAGGTGAAGTTGCCGACGTTCTCGGCGTCGGCCAACAGGCCCGGTGTGAACATCGACACTCCGCCCCGCGACCGCGGCGAGGCGATCGCAAAGATGCGATCCGGCATCTCGGCGGCAGCCCTCGCGCGCGCGCGACGTGGCCGGGCCCCTTCATCGTCAGCCATGACCGGCTTCGCGGTCTTGCGCCCGGTCTTCCTTGCCGCCTTGGTGGCGGCCTTCTTGCGCGTTGCCATTGCTCAGCTCTCCTCGCCGCCGTAGCGGCCTCCCGAGACACGAACGTGCTCACGATTCATCACGTACTCCGCAGCCATTGATCAACGGCTGCCAGGTTCTGGCTGAAGTAGTGCGCCACCACCCACGGTGCATCGCGCGGACGATGCGCGAAGATCTCGCCGTTCTGCGCGACATCCGCGGTATCGAAATCGACGTAGCGGAATCCGGGGATGTGCGCCACGGTGCACCAGAGCGCCACCTGATCGAGGATCCACCGGTTGGTGGACGGATACGGCAG
>JANMHB010000054.1:0-9382 GCA_031374935.1 Gemmatimonadaceae bacterium
GGCGAGCTGCCGCACCGTGAGCCCGAGGATGAACGAGGCCACCTTGGGTGGCTGCCAGCCCGTGTAGTCCTTCGACGTCACCGAAACGGCGGACATCCCGAAACCGAAAGGCTCATACAGCCGGCCCGTGGCGCTGCGGAACCAGCGGGGGGTGCGTTACCCTCACGGCGTCTGATTCGCCGGGAGGACCCGCGAACGCATTCGCATCAAGGACCGTGCCGCCGTTCCGCTTCGGGCTCACCGTCGCCCCCTGAACGCCGCGATCAGCCCAGCGTCGGCCTGCGCGAACGACGCGTTGCTCGCCTGGCGTCGCTCGTCTGTGAGGTAGGCCAGCATGCCGACGAAGTTGGTTTGGATCCGCTCCACCATCACGTGGTTCGTGAACCGCGCGAAGCCGAGCCGTGGCGTGATCGGCACGACCTTGGGTGTGGCGAAGAGGAGCTCGAGCGTCGACTGGCCAGAGCCGCGCTTCCGACGCTGCCGCAGCGTCAGCTTCTTGCCGCCTTCACGCACGGCGCTCACCCGCGCGCCGGCCA
Organism: Gemmatimonadaceae bacterium; assembly: GCA_031374935.1. Classification (GTDB taxonomy): domain Bacteria; phylum Gemmatimonadota; class Gemmatimonadetes; order Gemmatimonadales; family Gemmatimonadaceae; genus JACMLX01. The sequence continues at coordinate 537 of JANMHB010000054.1, forward strand.
ACGGCACGCGGCGGAAGATGCCGATCGGGTCACCCGCCTTGTCGCGCAGGATGAAGGCTTTCCGATTCTCGGTCGCCCGGAGCCCGCGCTTCGAGCCGCGCCGCACACCGGTGCGATCGGCGCCACCGATGGTCTCGCCGGCGATGCCTCGGCGATCGATCAAGCCCAGCGCACGAGGCGACGCCCACTGCGGCAGCGTGTCGTTGATCGACGGCCGGAGTGAGGAGCCGATGGCGGGTAGGTACGGGAAGTTGTTCCGGCCCTTGGCGACACGATCGGTGCCGTCCTCGAAGTCGATCAGGAAAGCGGATCGGCCCTGCTGCAGGGCGCGACTGATGCCGAACTGCACGACCGGAGCCGCCTTTGTGGCGTACTGCGTGATCTGGAAGCTCTGCTCGATGAAGCGGCGGCCTTGGTCACCGCGCACCCGGAACTTGGTGGCGGCATGGGTACGCGTCAGCGCGTTCGCTTCCTGACCGGTGCGGTTCAGCGCGAGCACGGCCGCGAACGGCAGCTGCCTGGCGATGTCGGATGGCAACACGCCCTCCACCGTCCACTCGAGCGACAGGCCATCACCCGTGCGTGCGGTGTTGACGAAGAGCCCACTCATGACGCGATCTCCTGTGAGAGTCGAGAAAAACGATTCCACCGTCTACAACTCCGCCGCGGGCAGCACGTCCATATCTCGCCGGGCCCAGGGTTCGAAGGCAGCCGCTCTGCGGTCGTTACGAACGCCAGTGGCTGATCCGCGGTGCCGAGGGGACACCCGCAGCGCGCACCTTTACGCATCGGGTCCGGGTGTGGCGCGTGACACGAGATCCTAGAGGCCATCCTGCCCTCGGTGGAAGTAGCGTGGCTCGACACAGATTGGGCGCGGGATCCGGACTCTCATGATCGTGGTCGCGCGGTGGCGAAGGCAAGGTCGGCGACTGAGGCCGAGGTGAACAGGTGCACACACGCAATCACGATCGCATCTCGTTCGTCGGGGTTCCCACCAGCTTCAGTCCACCGCGAGAACATCTCCTGCCGGTACTCTTTCTTCGCGCCGCCTGGTGGGATGTCCACCACCGTCGCACCGCTGCTGCTCGCGGCCGTCGCCCGGATGACGCCCAGCGCCTGCCAGAACTTCATCATGGCGACCGCATTGACGTTCTCCCGCCCCTGCCGCTTGGCGTGATCGGAGCGGCCGGGATTCGTCGGCACTTCGATCGCGATACACCATGGATCACGACTGCCGGCGGTCTCGCGGTAACGGGTGTGCCAGGTGGCCAGCAGCGCCGCCAGCTCCCGCTGAATCGTCACGAGCCGGGCCGTGATGGTCAGCGAGGCCTTGGTGCGCACGGTCACGACCTCACGCACGACGATCGTGCCGGCCGTCCGCGAGAGCCACGCCACGCCGACGCCGTCGAGCCCAGGATCGATCCCGATCACGTGCTCGGTCACGACGCACGCTCCGACAGCGTCAGCGTGGGCGTGGTCGTCGCCAGCACATCCCACATCAGGAGTTCGTGCACCCAGCGCTCCAAGTACTTCGGGCGCGCCGTCAGAAACGGGAACAGCGCACAGATCCGCGCCATGTCGACCGTCTCGCCGCGGCGCAATCGCCAGACCCAGTCCGCCTGGAGGGTGTTGGCCCGGCTGTTCCGTTGCTTCAGCTCGCGCAGGATGGCCTGCAGCTCCTGGTCGCGCGGGAAGTCGGCCGTCATGAACGCGGCGAGACCATCCGTGGTCGGCTGGTCCTTCATGACCGCACCATTCGGAACGACAGGCACCACACCCAGGGGTTCCGGTCCCATGCCCCCTCGCTATTGATGGTGTCCCAGATGGCGCGGTACGCAGCCCACGCCGTGGGCCAGCACTGGTCAGAGCCCTTCGTGGGATGCGTGCCGCCGCGGAACCACTGCCCGTCGTGATACACGCCTTCGGCCAGCGCATCGGCCTCGCTGATGTCCCACAGCCGCTGCACCCGCACGTCGGTGATCTCCAGCGTGATCCGCGACGCCCACCGCGGCATGAAGATCGACGGCCGCCACTTCCGGTCTGCCGCCTTGCCGTCGATCGCGACGTTCGCCGGGTCCGACAGGTCAGCGAAGATCTCGGTCAGCTTGTCGCCCCACGACTCAGGGATGCCGCCGGAGTCGAAGAACCGCGTAGCACCGTCGGCGGCGTAGCGCAGCCATGGCATCCCGTCCTCGGTCCAGTCGGCGTACTGGTGGGTCTCCTTCACCCACAGCCGATCGCCGACGACGCCATGTGGGCACACGATGCCGCCGCCCTGATACGTTCGCTGCGTGATCTCTTCGGCTTTCTCCTGCGACGAGAAGCCGGGTGTCCACCCGATCCACGTGCCATCAGCAGCGATCCGGCACCACTGCTTTTCGTGCTGGAAGTTCGATCCCTTGTGTGCTCCGCGTCCGATCATGGCGCGCCGAGTCTGCGTCTTCTCGCCGGCGAGCAGCGCTCTGACCATCGGTGCGCTGAACAGGATGGGGCGCTCGGTCATGCATCCGCCATCAGCGAGGACATCGCCGGCGCGTTCGCCGGTCCGGCGAGCGTGGTGTCGTACTCCGCAAGCAGGAGCAACACGCGGCCTTCAGCGGTGTCCGGCATCGGATCACACTTCGCGAGGCGAAGGATCTCAGCGCGAACGGGCATTCGCGTGATCGCGCTCGCATGCGTGCCGCTTGGCAGACTGTCTTCCCGAAGCGTCTCGCATTCGGTGGCAGTCAGGCCGGGAATGGGCTCGTCGTCCTCGTTCACTTCCCCAAAATAGAAACTGGCATAGACGTCGTGGTACCATCCCGTGCTGACAAACGCGTGGGCGAGGAACGCATCCCAGAGCGCTGCTTTGACTGCATTCTTTGCGCCCCCCGCTTCTTGCGCGGCTAGCAGGGCGGCGCGGTCCACTACAGCCTTGATATGCATCATCGCATCAAAGGCCGACATGCGCGGGTCCAGCGCCTCACGCGGGGCCGCATCATCTTGCGCAATCGCTCCAAGGACGCAGAAACCTTGCATGAGTGCGAACCGCTCGTCGTCGCGGAGCCCCTCTGTTGCCGTCTTCATACCAGCACCGCCCGGTCTGCCGTTCGCGGCACATCCGCGACGGTGGCTTCATCAACATGCTCCACCATGCCGCTGGCGCAGAGAACAGCATCAACCCACGGGACAACCTTTGCGCGCACGTATCGCGTCATCCGATGTATCTGCACCAAGGGAAGCTCTTGATCGCCGCGAGAGCGCTCGACCGTTCGAATCTCCGTCTCGCTAACACCAAGGATTTCAGACATCTGACTACGAGTCAACCAAACCACCGGCCAGAAAGAGTGCACTCTATCGCAGAGTGCATCGAACGCTTCCTTACCTCTGAGATGCTGCACGAGAGCCCTCATGAGAACAGCCTGCCGTGCCGCTGATCGCTGACGATTCCTGAGGGAGATCTTCTCACCCACTGTTGCCCGTTGCACAGCATATTGAATCGCCAGTGAATGATCCTTCTGTATGGTGAGCCGCAGATTCTCACTTGCGACCGCCAGTGACGCCTGGAGCTGATCTCGCTCGACCGTTATGGCTTCGATCTCACACTGAAGCCGATACACCTCGAGAAGTTTTGCCCTTTCTGCAAGTGCCCGCGCGGTTGTTCTCTTTGGCATCTCCGCAGCAAGACGGCGCCACGCTGCGGCATCACCCGTGCCCGCCCTCTGGGCGATGTTCCACCGTGGATTCTCTGTCTTGATCGCGATTCTTTCTGCCATAAGCGCTGCCTGCCGACTTGGGTACCAGTCGAATGACATGCTGTCGATGCTTCTATACCACTCCTTGTCCTTGCGGTGCTCAAAGTGCCTATCAAGCGGAGTTGTCGTGATGCCCACGTAGAGCAGCTCTCCCGACGTCGCAAAGAACCGATACACACAGCAAAGCTCAGGGCGTTCAGTCACGCTTTCCCCCGCGGTCTCTCGCCGAGCAGCAGCAGCCAGCGAGCAACATCCTCGATCGTCACATAGCGCGGAGCCGACACACCAACAACGGCCGAGACGGCATCATTGATCGCGCCCTGGCGCATCTGCCAGGCACCGAAATCGAACGTGGCATCACAGCTGGATAAGGCATGTCCTGCGACGTGAATCTCCAATGCTGCTTTGAGCGCCGCCCGCTGCTCTGGGGTGACTGTTCTGACGCCATCACCCGTGTTCGCTGCAGCGCCTCCACTCTTCTGCTTGGCCAGCTCGAGCGCCAGAAGGGCAAGCGGCACCGAGTCCGGAAATGAGTGCCGGACTCTCATCGTGCCACGGCGCTCACCAAGGCCCTTGATGGTTGAGCTCTTCATGACTGCTCCTGCCGCAGCGCGGCTGTATCTGTCGTGGTCACTGGTGGCAACGGGCCGCGTCCAGTCGACCGATGCTGACGCACAGCACACGCGCGCGGGGCGAACACGCCATCGACCCACCCCGCACGGCGCATGAGCGCAGCGTCCGCGTCACCAGTGTCCATGTAGGCGGTGTCGTGCGCCCGCTCAATCGGACACAACCACTCTGACGTATCCTCTTCGTATCCGTGCGCGCACTGCGCACAGTTGCTGGCCTTCCAGTCCATGTACTCGCAGCCGCTGGAGAACGGGCGGATCGTGTCAGCCGTCGGCCGCTCAGGCGAATCGTTTGCCGCGCTCATACCAGCACCGCCTGTTTCGTCACGAAGCCGTTGAGTCGTTCGACCGGCGGGAGCTCCCCCGCCAGCGCGTAGCCCGACGCCTTCCGGCCGCCTGGGCGTGTGAATTCCAGCGCGATGCGCACCGCCATGCGCTTGGCGTCGCCCTGGTCGCCGTGTTCGCGCAGTTCCCGATCGATCGCACCGGCGACCGCGCGCAGCACCAGCGGGGCCGGTGGGAATTCCATCACCGCCGTGCCGTGCAACGCCAGCGCCAGCGATCGTGCGGCCGCCGGACCCGCGCCGATGAAGCCCGCGCGCCCTTCCGCACCAGCGAGCCCACGCCGGAGCTCCTCGAGCAGCGGCTGATGCGCCTCGAGCCCGCGCTTCTGGTGCATCGCGAAGGCGCGGAAGAGCGCCCGCTCGATGTCGACCCCGGTGCCGGCGGCGCGCAGGGCGTCGACGACGTCGGGCACGTCGGCCTGCATCCAGGCGACCGGCGGCTCGACGGCGAGGATGTTCTGCTCGGCGAGGAGCGCCTTGAGGTCGGGCACCACCCTGGCTGGTGCGACCAGCGCAGCCGCGCCTCCGGCGTGGCTGGCGGCTGGGCTGGTCGCTGCAGGTGCCTCGTCACCTGCGGAGAGTTGAACAACATGATCTCTCGAAGAGAGATCTGTTGTTCTACTCTCTTCTGTTATCTGTTCGGGCAGAACACGTGTTGAACACATGTTCAAGTCATTGCGGTCCATTGGGTTAGACGACGCAATGTCCGTAAATCCGGCGTCAACGCCCGAACATGTGTTGAACACGTGTTCGGGCGTGTCAGTGGCCGCGATGTCGGTGGCTGCCGTCGAGCGCCGCGGCGCGCTGGCCTTGGCCTTGGCTTTGGTTGATCGCACGGCACCACTGCGCTTCCCGGCCGCGCGCCGCTTCACGATGACCTGCGCGGCCTCGATTCGCCGCGCGACCAGCCAGGGCGCGACAATGCGGCGCTTGTCGTCGGTGAGCACCCAGCGGCCGGACGCCGACAGCTCCTGCCAGAGCGCCTTCACCTCGAGCCCTTCCTTCTCACAGCGAGCGGTGAGGCGGCTGGTGGCCACCGTGCAGCTCCCATCCGGGTTCGACCACGCGTCGTCGGTCAGCGCGGCATCCAAGCCCCGCGCTGCCATCGAGAGCAAGGCACACATCGACTGCTGGTTCACGACGTCGTAGCGCCACCAGGTGAGCGCCGCCGAGGTGATCGCCGGCGGCTGCGTCGTGGGATCCGTGACTGGCGTCGCCATCAGCTGGCCCTCAGTGGATCCGGGAGCGCACCCGGCACCTGATACATCGCGATGCCGGCACGGCCTGGTCGGGTGCGAATGAGTCGCACGATCTCCGCGCGAGCCAGCAGCGTCGTCATGGCCGGCGCGAGATCGGTGCTGACGAGCCCCGTCGCGCGCTGCAGGTCGTCCATCGTCATCGGCACCTCGGAGGCCTTGAGCGTCTGCACGACGCGCCGGCGGTGTTGCTGCGCGATCGGGATGGGGCTGCCGTCGCGCGCATGACTGCGCACCACCACCTGGCGACCGAAGCCCGGCTTGAGTGGGGGCGCCTTCAGGCATTTCGGCAGCACGGGCCGCCCGTCGCGCATCAGGAAGTCGCTCGGCTGGACCTTGCACGTGCAGTCCAGACACATGCCTTCAATCCGTGTGATCACGACATCAGGCGCGGCATCCTTCGCCCGGACCACATTCGCCTCGAGCTTGGTCCCCCAGTCGTCGTGCAGGGTGTACCGCTGCCGCTCACCCGCGCGCCACTTCCCCGGGTGCGGCACCGCACAGCCCAGCACACTGCAGAGGCGGCGCGCGGTGGCATACGACAACTGAATCGCGATCGCGAGCTCCATCGCGTAGAGTCCCGCAATGTCCGCCACTTGGAACGCCTCGACGGCACGCTCCAACGTGCGGCGGGAAAACAGGGTGGTGATCGTCGTCATGCGGTGGGCTCCGCTGGTCGTGAGGCCGCGATCGCCTGGTGCACGGCGGTACGTGGCACCCCTTCCGTGAGCGCAATACGCGACAGCGTGTCGGTGAGCTGATCACTCCGCGCGCGGGCGGCTTCGGTGATGGCGGTCAGCACCGCCGTCATGTAGGCAGCTGATGCCATCAGGCCACCCGCAGGAACGTGGCCACCACGGCGGCAATGATCACGAGCACCAGCCAGCCGAAGAACCGCATGATGGCGCGCGCGGTCATCGTGTCACCTTCCGTGCACGCGATGAGCGACGCCCTGCCGCCGTCTTTGCTGCCTTTGCGGCCTTTGCGGCCTCACCAAGCCGGGTGCACATCGCCTCGAGCGTGGCGATCTGGTGCTGCTGTTGTTCGAGCTCCTCCTCTTGAGAGGCGTTCAGGCGCTGCTGCTCGACCAGCTGCACCTCGAGTGCGTGGATGCGCTCGGCGCGAAGAGCCAGCGTTTTCCGCTCCTCCCCGATCTGCTTCTCGGCCCGCGTTGCTGCCGCAAGGTTCTCGTCGCGGTAGCGCACCGCAGTGACCAGCTGATTGTGCCAATCGGTGAGATACTGATACAGCGCCCCGCGATGATCCGCCGCAGATGGCCGCACGGGCGCGGCGTAGCCCCACTGCGCGCCCATCGGCAGCGGTGGCAACGCGGCCGCCTCCGGCTTGAGCAACGCGGCGACGAACAAGTCGAAGGTGCGCAACACCGTGGGCAGCGATGGGACGAGGTTGAACTCGTCAGGCACCATCACGGTCGGTTTGGTGCTTCTCTGTGAACCGTAGCTACTCATGAGCGCGCCGCCTTGGCAGCGATCGCCCTCAGACACTTCGGGCACGTCACAGCGCCGCTGTCAGGCCGCGACACGTACCGCTTCTTCCGACCGAGCGGCCGATCGCTGCGATCGGTCTGGCACGCCGCACGCACGCGACCGTCAGCGCGGATCTTCACGGCTTGGTGCACCATCGGCGCCAGCGGGGACGGCGACGTGCGCCGCGCTGGCTCTATGGTCGAGAAATCGACATCGCTGCTCATCGGGTGGCCTCTGCCGTCGACGTCACGCGCACGGTGGGTTGCGGGAGTGGTCTGACGAGCTCCCAGTGGAGATCATCGAGGCCGCCGATCACCTCGGCGTACCAGATCGTGCCATGATTGTCTTGAGCGAGCGCGAAGTCGCCGCAGATGTCAAAGGCCAGAATGGTGCGGACTGGCGCCACGTCCGTGATCGACGTCGCAGGCATCATCGTGCCATCGACGTGGGAGTACGCGCTCTCGAGCGGGAGCTCCGGCTGCGTCTCCACATCCTCGGCCTCACGCGCGGTCTGCGGTGCCGAGAGATGAATGGCGTTGAACGCCCGGACTTCCTCGCGGCAGGCGTGGGTCGGCACGAAGTCGACCGCGGCCCACTTGGCGGCGAGCACCGCATCGCGGAATTCCATGGTGCTGAGCGCCAGCTGCGCCATCACTGCCAGCGACTCAGCCGAGTACTCCTCGAGCCAAGCGGTGAAGAGCCGCGGGAATGCCTCGTCACGAAGCGCCATCGGCCGGACGCGCGCGTGTCGCGGATCCTGCTCGTACGCCCACAGGCCGACGATCGGGTAGTACGCGTAGATGCCGAACAACTCACACGGCACCGGGTCATGCGCCGCCGGCGGGCGGTTCCGCCAGCTCGCCAGGGTGTTCGACGCACGCCCCCAGCGCGCCGCGAGCTCAGACTCGCTCAGGTAGCCAGGGCGACGCGGGCCACACGAGGCCTCGGCATCCCGTGGTCGGTCGGCTGGTGAGGCGATCAGCGCGCTGGTCATGAGAGCCCTACCTGTCCGATCGGATCCGTCGCCGACTGCATGCGCCGCGACGTCTCGGTGGCTCTTCTGGTGAGGCGTCTGAAGCGTGTCGCTCCATCGGTCGCACGCGACCGTTCGCTTCGGGCGTATTCGGGTCCACCAGCCACCATCACGCGTGAGGGCGCGAGGTGTGTCAGGACCGCAAATCCCGACTTAGGATCTGGTACCTCACGGTGTCCGGGTTCGAGTCCCGGCGTTGGCATCCTGTTGTAAGTCTTCATCTTACGCCTTCCGAAGGTGATGGGTGGACGCCGCGGACGCGGCGCGTGTCGTTTGATCGGTCGCATGGGTGGCGAGCTGTGCCGGTGCATCGTCCGGGCTGAAGGCGCCGTACACCGTGACGCACTGCCAGACCGAGTTGCC
>JANMHB010000085.1:0-3157 GCA_031374935.1 Gemmatimonadaceae bacterium
TGCCGCTGGAACGGCTGGGGCAACCGGAAGATGTCGCTGACGCGGTGCTGTTTTTCGTTGCACCGGCATCGCGATGGATCACCGGGGCCGATATCCTTGTCGACGGCGGCATCAGTACCCGTCCCACGTGGTGATGCCACCAGCCTGATGCGACGGGCGATTCGCACAGGTGGCGCGAGCTTGCGCCACGGATCCCGTTTTCTGGAGCTGCCTGATGTTTCGAATTTCGGCCACTGCAGGATCTGCGGTGCGCGTCCGCACGTCTGTCGCTGTCCTCCCATTCGTCGCGGCGATGTTGCTCGCCGCCATGCCTGCCACGGCGCAGGAGCAGCGACCCGCGAACTGGACTGACACGATCACTCCATTCCGCGTCATCGACGACGTGTACTACGTGGGCAGCGCGGGGTTGTCGGCGTGGCTCATCACGACGCCGAAGGGCCACATCCTGCTCGACGTCGGGCTGCCACAGAACGCGGCGCTGGTCGAGCGGAACATCCGAACACTCGGCTTTCAGCTGGCCGACGTGAAGATCCTGCTGAACACGCACGCCCACGACGATCACGCGGGTGGCCTGGCGCAGCTAAGGCGATCCACCGGTGCCAGGCTGTATGCAATGGCAGGAGATCGGCGCGCACTCGAACGAGGTGTCTATGCCGGATCGGAGGAGCAGCGGAGCCTGCGCTTCCCGCCGGTGCCGGTGGACAGCGTGTTGCGCGACAGTTCGACCGTGACACTCGGTGGTGTGACGCTGGTGGCGCACAACACGCGCGGACACACGGCCGGTTGCACCACATGGACGATGCCGGTAACGCACGACGGCGTGAAGCATTCCGTCGCGTTCTTCTGCAGTGCCAGCGTCGCTGCCAACCGACTTGCGCCGCGGCCGCAGTACCCCGGCATCGTTGCCGACTATCCGCGCACCTTCGCGCGCTTGAAGACGCTCAACGCGGACGTGATGCTGGCGCCACACGCCGAGCAGTTCGACCTGCTGGCGAAACGTGCGAAGCTGGCGGCGGGGCAGGCGAATCCGTTCATCGTTCCGGGCGAGTTGGCGCGACGGGCGGCGGCGATGGAGGAGGACTTTGCGGACGAACTCCGTCGGCAGCGCCAGAAGCGGTGACGGCCTGACGCTCCGCCGCTGATCGAGACACGCGAGGCGCGGACGACTGCGATGTCATCCGCGCCTCGAGTGCGTTCGGGCACACGCTCTCGAGCGTCAGCGCTGGTTGCGGCGGCGGCGCAGGGTCAGGGCCAGAAGTCCGAAGCCAATGACCATCAGCGAGACGGTCGCCGGCTCGGGCACCACTGCCACATAGCCCGGAATGTCTGCGGTGTACGCGTGCAGCACGCCGGGCAGTAGCGCGTAGGCACTCGTCAGCTGCGCGGCGGCGCCATTCGACGTCAGGAAACAGCCCGTCACCTGACCCAGCGGACACTGGATCGATGCCGCGTACGGGTCGGCCTGCAGGAAGTCCAGCCACACGTCGAACTGCACGCCCTGTGCATTCTGCGTCACACTGTAGTCGTTGTCCGAACCGGCGAGAATCAGGTAGCTGCCGTTGGCGAGGCGCGGGCCGATCGCCAGTCCTTCCCACTTCTCGGGCGACTTGCCGCCAAGTGCGGCCAGCGTGCTTGCGTCGAGATCGATCAGCTTCGCGCTCTTGCCCACGGCGTTGACACCGGCGGGAAGGACGCCGTTCGCGATCGAAATGCCGGAGATGTCGGTGGCGCCATTGAGGTCGATCTGGAACACCGACTTGTCCGCGTTCGCCAGCGTTGCGCCGATACCCACGCCGCGATTGTTCCGCTCGAGAATCAGGAACTTGTCATCGCCGAGTGCCACCAGTTCCGACACGCCGCGGCCCTGACCGGTCGTCTCGAAGCGGTAGGCGAACTGCCCCACTGCTTCGCCCGTTGCCATGTCGTATTTCACGATGCGCGTGAACTGTCCATTGCTTCCACCTTCGTCATACATCGCGCTCTGCAACGTCGCGTAGGCGAACTTGCCATCCGGACTGATCGCGAGTCCTTCGAAGCCGCGATTGGTCACGCGGCCGGCCGTGTTGCCGGCATCGTTGGTGAAGTTGGGCGTGCCGGTCGCGCCGTTGCGCGGGATGACGTTGGCAGGCGGCGTGAAGCGGCGGACTTCCTCACCATTGCGATTGAATTCGATCAGCGACGGGCCGTACTCATCCGACACCAGGATGTTGCCGTTCACCGGGTTGATCGCAATGCCCTCGGGATCGAAGGACTTCCCAAGCGTGGAGACGGGGTTCGGCGCCAGTCCATTCAGGGCGACGCCGCCGCTGGTGAACTTGATCGTCGCCTGAATCTGGAAGTTGCTGATGCGCCCGGTCGCCTGATCGACGTCGAGCGTGAAGCGCTGCACACGTGTCTCGTAGGGAATGGTGCCGCCGCCCGGACCGCGATCCGACACGCCCCACCATTCGCCGCGGAGTGGATCGTAGAACAGCCCGGAAAACATCCCGACGCGACGGTCGAAGGTCGAGCCGGACGACCGGTCGAGGGTGTTGCCGGCGACGGTGATGCCGTTGACGAACTGCGCATTGCTGACGGTCTGCGCGCGTGCCGGCGCGGCGAGCGCAACGGCGCCGGCGGCGAGGAGTGAGACCAGCTGCTTCATCGGGAGGGGGTGCTGAACGGTGAGCGGGCCAAAGCCGTGACATGCACGTCTGTCGCGCGTATCGACGGAGGAGGGCAGTGAACCCGCATCGGACTCGTCCCGACGAGCGGATGACGCGGAACTGAAAGGGTAGACCGGGTGACCGTTCCCGGGTCCTCTGCAATCATGCTGTCGCCGTCTCGTTACGTTCGGTGGCGAGTGCGTGACGCAACCGTCACGAGCCGCGACGGCGTCGCAGCTCTGGGAGCAAATGCGGACGTTCACGGACCTTGCCGAGCTCGGCCATTGATCCTGACCGTGACATTCCACTAGAATCTCCCCGCAGAACTTCTGCGGTCGCGCGTCGCGCGACGTGCCCGACTCACGCTCAGCACTTCAGCGTCATGGCCAAGATCAAGGTGGTACGCCCGGTCGTCGAGATGGACGGCGACGAGATGACCCGCATCATCTGGCAGTTCATCAAGGACAAGCTCATCCTGCCGTACGTGGATGTGCAGCTGGACTACTACGATC
>JANMHB010000099.1:0-6325 GCA_031374935.1 Gemmatimonadaceae bacterium
ATGCGATGGGCGACGCGGTGGCGATTGCCCGCACCATCCGCACGGCCGTCGCGCTCACCAAGGCGCCAGCAGGTGCCGACGCTAACGACAGCGCCGCCATCCATCGACCTCGATACCGCAGCCGTGAACAAGGCGCTCGGGTATTCGGGTCGCGTGAACGATGGCGTGTACCAGGTGAGTGTTCCGCGCCTGGAGGTCATCCGCGACGCTGGCATGGAGGTTCCCGCGTCGATGGGGCTGGGTACGGCCATGAACTTCCAGCCGACTGGCGGCGGCAAGGCGGCGATTACCGGCGACTTCGTGCTGCTCGCCTCAGAGGTGAATACGGTCATCAAGACGCTTCGTGCCAACAACATCGAGGTGACCAGTCTGCACAATCACATGCTCGCCGATGAACCGCGGCTGTTCTTCATGCACTTCTGGGCGAACGACAACGCCGTGAGGCTTGCCGAAGGGCTGCGAGCGGCACTGCGGCAGACGAACTCGCGCACGGCGGCGCGGTAGCAGGCGGAGAGACCCGCCGCTCCGCCGCGTCAGGCTCCGGACACGAGCAAAGGCGACAGCGGTGCTTACAGGTATGGGGCGCCCAGGCCCTCAGAGCCGGCGCCGCAGTTGAGTGGCGAAGTCCTCACCGCACCGTTGGCAGCGCGCGCCGGGTTCCGGATGCGGCGGAGCCACGCGCCGAACGCACTGCCGTGGGATCCGTGATTGTTGATGACTGCCGTCATACGGATTTGTGGTTGCTCTCACGGTCGCCACAAACGCAAACCCCAGCGGCGCCCACGTTCAGGCACCGCCGGGGTTTACCCATTGCCCCTCCAGGCCTCGAACCTGGACTCTTCTGATCCAGAATGTGGCTGAACGGAAGAAATGAGTGACTGGGCATCGGCTCCAGCCCGAATCCGGCAAAGTGTCGCGAGGCAAGCCTGACCGGTGCCGTGGACGCAAGCGGCTCCACTGGGCCACCTGTCTGTTCGCGAGCAGGAGGTCGCAGGTTCAAATCCTTCCTGCTCGAATGTCACACAGTCGTCGAGGGCAAACCGGCCAGTAGTGTCTCCAGGGCAGCGGGATCGACCGGCTTCACCAGGTGCGACGTGAACCCAGCGTCCTGCGACATCCGCAGTTGGTCGTCCTGCCCCCACCCTGACTGGGCGATGATGACGATGTTGTGTCCCCACGGCTGACCCCGGATGCGGCGACACGTATCGTACCCGTTCATTTTCGGCATGCCGATGTCCATCACGACCACGTCCGGCCGGAATGCCTCGGCCATGACGAAGGCCTGCTCCCCGTCGAAGGCCGTCCGGGTGTCGTTCCCCATGATGTGCAACATCTCGGCGAGGCTGATCGCCACGTCGTGGTTGTCGTCAACAACGAGGATGCGGCGCCGCACCGGCGCGGCGGTCGGCGCGGCGGTCGGCGCACGGTCGCCGTCGCGGTCCGCTGGACCGTTGGCACCACGAGCCGGTGCCGCTGGGAGGCGCATCATAAACCGGCTCCCCGCCCCATGACCGCCGCTTTCGGCGATGATACTGCCATCGTGCAGCTCGACCAGCCGCTTCACGATGTGGAGGCCGAGGCCAAGTCCGCCCTGCGACTTCTCCAGTGAACCGTCGATCTGCGCGAACATGTCGAACACCCGAGTCAACATATCGGCGGCGATGCCATCTCCGCTATCGACGACGCTCACCACCGCGTCGCTCCCATGCTGCTCGACGGACAGCCGGATGCGACCGCCCCGGTCCGTGTACTTGGCGGCGTTATTCAGCAGGTTCGCGATCACCTGCGACAGCCGGACCACGTCACCAACGACGTAGATCGGTTCGGGCGCCACGTTCACGACGAGTTCGTGGCCCTGACCATCGATCAGCGCGCGGCTACTCTCCACAGCACTCCGCACAGCATCCGCCAACGGCATTATCGACTTCCGCAACTGGATTTTGCCCTCGCTGATGCGACTCACGTCCATCAGATCGTCGATCAGCCGGGTCATCTGCACCACCTGTCGCTCCATGATGGTGCGTGCCTTCTCCACCATCACGGCATCGGCCTGGGCGAGCTTCATGATCTGCAAGCCGTTGCGGATGGGGGCCAGCGGATTTCGCAGTTCGTGGGCGAGCGTCGCCAGGAACACGTCCTTCCGGCGGTCGACCTCGGACAGGTTGGCCGCAAGCCGGCGCAACTCCGCTTCGGCGCGAAGGCGTTCCGAGATGTCCAGCACCACCGTGATCATCCCGAAGAACTCGCCGCCGGGAGAGCGGATGGCGGCGACGTTGCTCTGGGCGTGAAGCACCGAGCCGTCCTTGCGGCAGTAGTCCATCTCGATCATGCAATCCGGTCCGCCTGCCAACAGGCGACCGAACGCCGTCGCGGTCGGTGCGACGAACGTGGGGTGGGTGAAGTCGAGGATATTGCGACCGAGTAGGTCTGCCTCGGAGTGGCCCAACATGTCACACCAGCGCGGGTTGACCAACGTCATGGTGCCTCGGGCGTCAGTCTGGACAATGCCCGCCGGTGATTGCCGCAGGATGCCGCTCAGGCGAGCCTCGCTCTCGATCAGCGCACCCTCGGCCCGCACCCGTTCGACGGCCGCCCACATCCGCTCGGCGGTGGCCTCGGCTATCGCAATCTCGGCCGGCGTCCACTGCCGCACGCTGTCGGTGTGCACCGCAAGGCCGGCGACAAACTGCCCTTCCTTGATCAACGGGACGCCAATGTACGAGCGAATCTGCAGGCTGGCGTATGCTGCCATCTCATTCGGCGTCAGCGGCAGAGCGTCCACGTCCGACTCGGTCGCCGTGCGGCCGGCCCGGTACACGGCCACCAGCTCTGGTCCGAATGACGCGACGGAGTGACGCCCGACGATGGACGGGGCCGCGTTGGTGTAGTCGCGCTGGACGACATAGTCGTCCCCGTGGACCTCGAAGTACGCCACCCGGTTGGCCCCGAGCCGCTCGCCCAGGACGCGGCTCGCTTCGACCTGGATCTCGATGGGGTCCGACAGCGGGCGCAAGGTGTCGGCCAGCGTCACCAGGAATGAGTTTCGGGCGTCGCTCGCCCTCAGCGTCTCCTGTGCGTTCCGGCTGTCAGTGATGTTGCTGGCCGTGCCAAACCACGCGGTCACGGCTCCGGTCTCGTCGAAAATCGGTACCGCGCGAGAGTGCGTCCACCCGATGGAGCCGTCGGGACTGCGGACGCGGTGCTCCAGCTCAAAGAGCGTCTGTCCGGCGATGGCCTTGCTGATGGCCTGCCTCACACGCGGGTGCTCGTCGAGCGGGATGTTTTGGTCCAGCCACGCCCAGTCGGCGAGCGGCTCATCCGAACTGGCCACCAACTCGCGTCCGTCCAGCGGGAGCATCGTGGACCAATCCGCGGACATGCGGTACGCCACCTCTGCGCTGGCCGTTGCCAGTGCCCGATAGTTTCGCTCGCTGTCGCGCAGCGCCATCTCCACGCGTTTGCGTTCGGTGATGTCAAAGGCGATGCCTTCCATGCGGGTCGCCGCGCCATCGGCGTTGGAGTAGGCGCGGCCGAGCGAGACCGCCCAATGCTCACTGCCGTCGGGCCAGACGGTACGAAACTCGATGCGGTATTCCGAGCCGTCCTGCAACGCGCGCCGCACGGCATCGTCTACCGGCGCGCGATCCACGGGATGCAGCGCGCCGAGGAACGTCTCGTAGGTCATTGCGGTGCGCAGCGGAATACCGAAAATCGTGAGGCACCGCTCTGACCACTCCAGCACTCCCGTCCGGAGGTCCCAATGCCACGTCCCCAGATCCGAGCCGACAATCGCCAGCCGCAGCCGTTCCTCACTCTCGCGCAGCGCCGCCTCGGCGCGCTCCCGCGCGGTGATCTCCTGGAAATAACACACTACCCCGGGCTGCCCGTCGGACAGGATGATGCGCTGCGTCTCCCATTGGAACGCTTGCTGCACGCCGATGTCGTGGCGCTGCTCCGAGAAGCGCGGCGAGACGTAGCGCTCGCCCGTCGCCAGCGTGTGTCGGAAGATGCTCGCGATCTGCGACCCAATCTCCCGTCCCCACACGATCTCCAGCGCTTCATCGAAATCGCGCCCAATCAGCGGCTGCACCGCCGCGAAGTACGGCCGCGTCTCCGCGTTCATCGCCGCAACACGAAACTGCGCATCCACCACATACACGCCGCCCGGCGCCTGCTCGATGATCGTGGAGAACAGCGCTTCGTTTCGACGCAGCGCCACCGCCGCCTGATGCCGCTTGGTGATGTCGCGGACGACGCTGAGATGCCCGATCACGTCCCCATGCGAATCGCGCAGGAGGGCCATGCTGGACTCGACGTGCAATTCGCGGCCCAGCGGCGTGCGCTGAAGATACTCGCCATGCCATTCGCCATGCTCGCGCAGCGTGGTCCAAGCGGCGGCTTCCTCCTCCGGGCTCGGCCAGTGCCGGGTGAACACCGCGGTGATCTCGCGGCCGCTCACATCGACCGCACGGACGCCGTATTGGCGCTCCGCGGCGGCATTGAGGAACGTGATGCGCCCCTCGGTGTCCACCGCGACCATCGCTTCGCTGCCCCGCGCGAGCATCTCGTCGCGAAGGCCGTGCTGCTCGGCATCCAAATCCAGACGCCCAAACCGCGGCGGGCTGGCGTCGCCCTCCACCACGAGCGCATCCACCTCGCGGACGCGGAGACGCCGGAGCATTGCCTCCGCATCGTCCAGCCGCGCGCGTAGCTCGGCATTCTCGGCGCGGAGCGACTGCTCGGACGAAGGGTGCGGCGGCATTGTCATGCCGGTGTGATTCCCATCTCACCGGTCATGAGGACCACCGTGCCCCGGTCCATGCCGAGCTCCCGATATCGTACTCACCCCGGGCGGACAGCCGACGTTGCGTGCACCCGTCGGTCAGGAGGCCCTCCAGAAATTGGCTGCCGGTCGAGACGACTGTTGCCGACGGTGGATTGAGTGACGGGAGCGTCCGGGTCATTCGAGGTCACCTCGGAGCGAAAGGTGCGCGCCGCAGAATACACTGCAAGGACGCCGACAGACGCCGGCACGCGTGCTGCTGGACGAGTCGGCTTGGTACCAGGCGGAAATCCTCGCCTACTGCTGAGCTTCGCTGCGAGCGTGTGTAAAGCAAGCTCTACAGGTAAAGCACTTCCGTCAATGTAACACAGTGCATCCCAAAGCTATCCACGATGCAAAGAGAAAGCGCGGAATGGGGACTCACACCAGCGTAGAACCGGTTGAACGTCATTCTGAACCGCCCCGGGTTTTCAGGTGGAGTGACCTCTCTTGGTCGGGCACTCAGGGGGCTGAGATTTGACCGGATAGAAGGGAGAGAATGTGCTTGGCCTCGAAGGCATTCGGTGACCGATAGTGCATGGCGGGGTACTGCCGATGATTGTTGGAGGTGGTCTCCAGAAAGTGCGTGAGGTGCGCGATGACGTGCGCCATGGTGCGATACCCGCGGGCATAGATCTCTTCGTGGCGCAGCCGCGAGCCACCTAACATCTGCATGTGCCAGCCGGAGTGCCTCCAGTTCCGGCGAGCAAGAGTATTTTCTGTGCGGGCACTCCGCAGGCAATGCTGGTGTTAGGTGTCTGCAGCCTACACAACAGCGGAGTAGATTCTCGGGATGCCCCTGCCCAGCGCCGCACAGTACCGCCGCATGTTGGATCGACCACACGCGGAGCCTACGTCCGATCACGATCTGGCCATGAGTCGGCCTGTTCTGGACCGGCGACCGTGGGGTGGATGGCGCTTCACTTTCGCGATCGCCGTCACGATCGCCGTCGCGGTCGCCCTCCCGGCCCGTGCGCAGTTGCCGCCGGCGCGCGACGGCCTCGCACGCGCCATCCGTGCGGCGACCGCGGCGGGAGCAGCCGGGGAGATTTCCCTTGCGGATCTGGAGGGCGTCGTGGTCGACAGCGCCTTCGGCCGGGCCGACCGTGCGCGCGGACGTGGGCATCTCGTCGGCGCACGCTGGATCTGGGGATCAGTCACCAAGCAGCTCACCGCGCTGCTGGTCATGCAGGAGGTAAGCGCGGGACGTCTCTCGCTGGACGGCACCATTCGCGACTATCTCCCCACGTTCAGCGGCTCAACCGCAGGCGCCATCACGGTGCGCCAGTTGCTGCAGCATCAGTCCGGCCTCCCGAACCCCGACGATACGCCTCCCGACGCCGTGGGGACCCCGCGATTCTACACAGAACGCGGTCGTGGTATCAGCGATGCCGCGCGTGCCGTCGGGTACTGCGCGGGTCCGGTAACGGCCCCCCCGGGTGGCCCGCCCCCGCCACAACCCGGTGGCCCCCTCCGCGGCGCACCCGCCGGCCGGCGGCCGCG
>JANMHB010000127.1:0-2612 GCA_031374935.1 Gemmatimonadaceae bacterium
AACAACATTCAGAGCATTCTCGGGTACGTGGTGCGCTGGGTCGATCAGGGCGTGGGGTGCTCGAAAGTGCCGGACATCGACGATGTCGCGCTGATGGAAGATCGGGCAACCTGTCGGATCTCGTCGCAGCACGTCGCGAACTGGCTGCGGCATGGTGTGGTGACGGCGGAGCAGGTTGACGAGACGCTCCGGAAGATGGCGAAGGTTGTGGACCGGCAGAATGCGAGCGATCCGGTGTACCGGCCGATGGCCGAGTCGTATGATGGCGCTGCGTTCCTGGCGGCGCGTGATCTGATCCTCAGCGGTGCTGCACAGCCGTCTGGCTACACCGAGCCGATTCTGCATGCCCGCCGCGCACAGCAGAAGACGCTGCTCGCGGGCTGACCGGCTCGCCCTGACGGCGCGGGCACGCCCCGATCCCACGACAATCCCACGACGATCGCACGACGATCACTCACTCAACCGCCTCAAGACGCTGCATGGACATGAATCTCGCACTCGCCCGTACCATCATCGCCGCCGCTCGTGCCGCGGGTGCCGACAAGGGCATGAAGCCGCTCTCGATCGTGGTGCTCGATCGCGGTGCCTGCGTGACGGCGTTCGAACGCGAGGACGGCTCGTCGAACAAACGCTTCGAGATCGCGTTCGGCAAAGCGAACGGTGCACTGGCACTCGGCATGGGCTCGCGCGCCCTGATGAAGCGGGCCGAGAGTCAGGCGTACTTCGTGGCGGCGGCGACGTCGGCCATCGGCGGCGCGCTGATTCCGGTACCCGGCGGGGTGCTGATTCAGGATGTCACGGGCGCGACGATCGGTGCGGTCGGCGTGAGCGGCGACACCTCGGATAACGACGAACTGGCTGCAATCGCGGGCATCGAGGCGGCGGGACTGGTGGCGAGTCCGGGGTGAGCGGCGCGGTGGCGCGCGCGACCGTCAGCGATCGCCCAGTGCCTCCGCGAAGAGCGCGTCGAGATCAATGGTGATCGCGACCGTCGCGCCAGCCGGGTGCCAGCTGATGCTCCCAGACACCATCTCCGGTCGATCGCTCTGTGGCGTCCACCGCTCCACCAGTCGCGCATCGAGGTCGGCGATCCAGTATTCCACATTGTAGCGCTGGTACCGATCGCGTTTGATGACACGGTCGTGGCGCGCTGTGGATGGCGAGAGCACCTCGACGAACAGCAGCGGATGCCCGGCCGCCTCCTGCGATTGTGCCCGCTTGCCGTCGACCAGCGGCACGACGAAGACGTCCGGCTGGACCAGTGTGTGGCGATCGAGTTCGAGCTCACCCGGGCTATTCAACACGGAGCCGACGCCTACCCTGGTGCAATACTCGTCAAGCAATCGCGTGAACAGCACAACCGCCGACTGATGCGGCCACCGCGGTCCGGGGCTCACGAGCAGCACCCCGTCCACGCATTCGAAGCGCTTCCCCGGTTCCTCGGGCAACGCCCGGACCTCGTCCGCGGTCCAGCGGCGGCTGTCGACTGCAGGCATGGCCATAGAGTGTTCCGGGCTGGGCGTGTTTGGCAAGGGCACATGCGAGACGATAGCATGGGCGTACTCGCGGCCCATCACCGAATTCACGCAGGTATGGACGTTTCGTGACCCAAGGTCGACCTTTCAGCGTCGGTCCGGCGTTCCCTGCCTGACCGCCGATCCACACACCACAGTTGCTCACATGCGCCCGCTTCCGAACCTGCTTCTCGCCGCAGCGATGGCGCTGCCCACCGCCGCAGCGGCGCAGACATTCCGCTCCGCCGACACCGTCATCAAGCGGATGTGGCAAGCCGGCATGGAGCAGTCGCAGCTGGAACGACTGGGACAGGTGCTGATCGATTCCATCGGTCCGCGGTTGTCCGGATCGCCCGGCTATGCCTCGGCCGTCACCTGGCTCGAGAAGACGTACCAGACCCTCGGCATCAGCGCCAAGCGCGAGCGCTACGGCACCTGGCGCGGCTGGCAGCAGGGTACGGTGCACATGCAGCTGGTGTCGCCGCGCGTGCAAAACCTCGACGTCGAACTACTGGCGTGGAGCCCCGGGACACCGGGAGCGAAAGCGGTCGAAGGGGATGTGGTGGTCATCCCGCCGCTGGCAGACCCTGCCGCCGCGACGCGCTGGCTGCAGACGATCAAGGGCAAGTTCGTCCTGATCTCAGCGCCGGAAGTGATGTGCCGAGCCCCGCAGGAGCTGGACCGGTACGCCCGCCCGGCCACGATCGCGAAACTCACCGCGCAGCGCACCGAGGCCCGACGGATCTCGTCGGAGCGTACGATCGGGCTGGTACCTCCGGGCACATCGGCCGGCAATCGTCAGCGCGCGTTGATCGACGCGCTGGAAACGGCTGGCGTGAGCGGTATCGGCACCACGCTCTGGTCCAACGGCTGGGGCGTCAACAAGATCTTTGGTGCGGTGTCGGAGAAGGTCCCGTCGCTCGATCTGTCGTGCGAGGACTACGGGCTGCTGCATCGGCTCGCGTCGAACAATCAGGCACCGCGAATCCGCCTGACGGTCGAGGCGCAGTCGACGCCGGCCGAAGTGCCGATGTTCAACGTGGTGGCGGAGATCAAGGGCACCGAGCTGCCGAACGAATACATCGTGCTGTCGGCGCA
>JANMHB010000040.1:0-4823 GCA_031374935.1 Gemmatimonadaceae bacterium
ACCCTTGTCGATCCAGTTCCGGCGCGTGAGTGGAAATCCCTCGCCATCGAACGGATCGGCCAGGATCTTCGGATCGTACGGATCGCTGTAGAACGACACCCGCTCGTCGGCGATCTTCTCGCCGATCTTGTTGCCGCCGCCAGGCTTCACGAATGGTGAGCGCCCCTCGTCCGCCGATCGTGCGTCAGCGTAGAAGGCCACCAGCGTCATCAGATCGCCCACGGCCTGCGGCTCGAGAATGACCGTGTAGCGCCCCGGTTCGATCGCCACCGGATTGCGTGACAGCTCTGCCTTTTCAATCGCACGCGCACTGATCCGGTCGAAGTCGATCGACGCGAACTGCGGTTCCTCGGCCCCGGCCCAGCCGGAACCGGTGCCGTCGTTGGTGCGCACCGTCAGCGTGTAGTTCGACTTCGTGCCGCGATGGTAGAGGAACATGCCGGCGCTGTTGCCCAGTGCATTCACATTCGCGTCGACCTGCAGGAAACCGGCCGCCTGAATGCTGCCTTTCGTTCGTGCCGGGCCAAGTGCACTCTGCGCTGCCTTGGCGCAGGCATCGGCCGTGAGCCCGACGGTCGCCTCGTCCCACGCTGATGGTGATGCGGCGATGTTCTGCTGTGGCAGATACGGCATCGCCTCCGGATCATCCGGCGCCAGTTTCGCAATCGCTTCCGACTGCCGAACCGCCCGCTCGATGCCTTCCGGGCTCAGGTCGTTGGTGGTGGTGATGGCGTGCTTGGGGCCGTAGCTCGACGTGACGACGAGTGACAAGTCGGTGACGATGCCGGCGGTGGACATCTGGTTGGCAGCGAAGCGCACATTGCGCTGGCGGCCACCGCCCAGGTTCACCTGTACTGCGTCAGCCTTCGACAGCTTGATCGCACTCTGGATGATACGCTGCGCCTCATCACGCGAGACGAGTTCATCACCGGCATCGAGCAGGCGCTTTGGTGCGCGGGGATCGAATTTCGATGTCATGCCTTGCGTCCCGTGTTGATGACGTTGATCTGGCGGTGGCGCGTGGGAGGACACCCGTGGCTGACGGAGTTCGACTGCCCGGGCTGTCCCTTGCCATCGAAGAAGCTGGCCCCGAGTTCATAGCTCTTCTTGCCGCCAAGCATGTCGAGCGCGTTCCAGAACTCCGGTGTGCGCATCTGGTAGGCCACGTCCTTCAGCATACCGACTACCTTGCCACCCTTGATCTCGTAGAAGAGCTGGCCGCCGAATTGCGCGTTGTAGCGCTGCTGGTCGATCGAGAAGCTGCCGTCGCCGACGATGGCGATGCCCTTGTCGGTTGCCGCGATGATGTCCTCGAACGACTGTTCCTTCGCTCCAGGCAACACCGACACGTTCGGCATCCGCTGGAACTGCACGCTGCTCCACGCGTCGCCATACGAGCAGCCATGACTGCGCGTCGTCTTGCCGTTCTTGTCGTACCACCACTTGATCCAGTTCGCCTGTTCGCGCGTGGTCTGGTAGTCGTTCAGCATGCCGTTCTTGATGATCAGGAAATCTTCCGGCACCACGCCTTCATCATCAAAGCCCACTGTGGCGCAGGCGCCAGGCTGCGAGCGATCGCCCTGCACGTTCAGCATCTCCGGGCCGTATTTGAGCGAACCGAGCACCTTCTCCGGCGGACTCACGAAGCTCGTACCGGCGTAGTTGGCTTCGTAGCCACTGGCGCGATCGAGCTCGGTGGGATGGCCGACCGATTCGTGAATCGTGAGCCAGAGATGCGACGGATGCAGCACCAGGTCGTAGCGGCCCGGCTCCACGGCCTTCGCCTTCAGCTTCTGTGCCGCTTCCTCACCCCACTTCTTCGCGTTGCCGACGATGTCGGCTTCGAGAATGTGTTCGTATCCGCGGCCGGCGGGTTGCACGGTGTTGCTGCGCGACTGGAAGTCCGTCATGTCGGACGAGATCGCGGTAATGCTCATCGGCGCCCAGCTCCGCACGATCGTCTGCGTGGTGATGGTGCCTTCGGTATTCGCGTAGTTCTTCTCTTCCTTGACGAAGAACATCTGGCTCGCGACGTACTTCACGCCCGGCACTTTCAGCGCTTCGGCGTTGGCCTTGATCAGCAGCTCGGCCTTCTGCTCCACCGGAATCGTCCACGGATCGATCGTGAAGCCGTTCGACCAGGTGCGTTCACCGAGTGACGGTGCCGGCGCGAGCTCCACGCTGCGGTCGCGCGCGACGCGATTTGCCTTGGCGATGGCGGCGGCGTCGCGTGCCGCGGCGGCAACACCATCGGCCGTGAGTGTGCGAGTGGCGGCGAAGCCCCAGCAGCCGTCCACCAGTGCGCGGATGCCGCAGCCCATCGTGTCGGTGTCGACGATTTCGATGATCTGCTGTTCGCGCGTGATGACGAAGTTGCGCCGCGTACGTCCGATGCGAGCGTCAGCGAACGAGGCGCCGCTCATCTTGGCCGAGTTGAGCGCGGCCATCAGCAGGTCCTTCGTGGGCGCGTCCATGGGCGGCTGCACATGCGGCGTGGCGCGCGGCGCGAACCGCCGGATGGCCGCTTCGGCCTCCGAGGGGATCGTCGAGGCCACGGCCATGGCGCCGGCAGCGAGCGCGCTGGACGCGAGGAAATCCCGGCGTGTTGTCATGCGGGGGGAGCTCAGGGTGACAGGAGTGGCACGCCGGTGGCGGTTCCGGCGCGCGGCTGACGCATCTACGGTAGTGACGCGATTTGGATTCGGTGTCATGCAACATGGTTGCACGCATCTATGCCAGACGGCAGGTTCACAGCGCGGCCATCTTCGTGGCGGCCTGAACAAGCGAATCGTATTCCGTCCTTGAATCCCCACAGAGGGAGCTCGTGCATGAAGGCTTTACCTGCCGTGGCCCTCGCGGTTGCCCTGGTTGGCGCGTCATCCCAAGCGGGAGCACAACAGAGGGTGCGCTTCAGTGCAGTCGCCGGACCGTTTCGCATCGACCGGCTCGCCGGAACGCCTGTTGTGCCTTCGGTGGGTGTCCATTGGGCCACGGGACGGCGTGGCCTCGTTGGTGGCCGACTGTCGCTGGTCCGAAATGCGGGGTTCTACGGCCTCGATGCGCTGTCGATGGACCTGGAAATGGGCGTCCGAAGCCGGCCTGCGCGCGTGGAATGGCTGGCCACAGCAGGACCGTGGGGGCTGCTCGGCGGAGACGGTGACGGCACGCCGTACGCACTCATCGGCGGGCAGGCGACCGCCGGCGTCACGTGGTGGGCGCGACGCCGGGTCGGAATCCTCGCGCTCGCAAGCGGGCGCCTCAAGTTCAGCGAGTCCACGGAGCGCGCCACGGGCAGCGGCGCACTCGGCGTGGTCGTGCGGTAGCTCAGACCGCGTCCGACAGCGACGTGAAGTTGAAGTCACGCGCCTTGAGAATCGGCATGATCTGCGTACCCGGTCCCTCCGACGCGGTGCGCCGCACCGGTCCCAAGGCTTCGACGTTGTTGAGCAGGAACAGCGGACTCTCATTGAAACGCATATTCTTGATCGACTTCGAGATCTTGCCATTCTCGATCAGGAACGTGCCGTCCCGGGTGAGGCCGGTGTAGCTCATGGTGCGGGGGTCGGTCTCACGCAGGTACCAGAGCCGAGTGACCAGGACACCGCGCTGGGTGCTGGCGATCATCTGCTCCCGAGAGGTGGTGCCGCCGCTGAGGATGAGGTTGTTCGGGGTGCCGGTCGCGACGAGATTCTTCCGTGCCGCCCACGCTCTGGGTACCAACATGGTCGAAAGTGTTCCGTTGGTGATCCATGACTGCTTCGTCAGTGGCATACCGTCGCCATCGAAAGGCTGGGCCAGCACCATCGGATCGCCAGGGTCGCTGGAGAGCGTGATCATGGCGTTCACGATCACCTCGCCCAGTTTGTTGCCGCCGCCCTGCTTCGCGAACGGACTCCGTCCCTCGTCGGCGCTGCGGGCGTTGAAGTAGCGGGGCATCAGCCCGACCAGGTCGCCGACCGCCTGCGGCTCGAGAATGACGGTGTAGCGACCGGGTTCGATCGCGACCGGATCCCGGGACTTTTCGGCCTTCTCGATCGCCTGAGCACTGACCGCCGCAAAGTTCAGCGAGCTCCAGGCGACAGCATCCTCGCCGCTCCAGCCGGAGCCGGTCCCGTCAGCGGAGCGAACCGTGAGCGTGTAGTTCGCACTCGTGCCGCGGTGGTAGGCGAAGTGACCGGCACTGGTTCCGATCGCGATGGCGTCGGCGCCGGTCACCAGGAAGCCGGCCACGTTGAGCGTGCTGCCCGCGCGTCGGGCCGGGCCGAGGGCCGTGTTGGCGGCGGCCGTCACGTCGCCGGCCGGCAGGGTGGCGGTCGCCTCGTCCCAGGCGGCGCTCAGATCGCGCAGGTTCTGGGGCCCAAGCACGGGCAGCATTTCCGGATCATCCGGCGCCAGGCGTGCGATGGCTTCGGCCTTCCGCACGGTGCGTTCGATGCTCTCGGGCGAAAGATCGTTGGTGGTGACGGCCGAGTGCTTGCGACCGATGAAGGACATCACCACCAGAGTCGTGTCTTCCACCACGCCGGCGGTGGAAAGCTGATTGGCAGCGAAGCGCACGTTACGCGTACGCGACGAACGGATCACCGCCTGAACTGAATCTGCGCGCGACAGCTTGATCACACTGTCGATCACGCGCTGGGCATCGCTTCGCGAGATCACCACATCTTCCGCCAGCAGCGATCGCGGCGCGCGAGGGTCGAGGATCATGCTCATGCCTTGCGCCCGGTGTTGATGACGTTGACCTGCTTGTGGCGAGTGGGTACGCAACCGTGCGTGACGGCATTCGCCTGGCCTGGCTGACCCTTGCCATCGGAGAAGGTGGC
>JANMHB010000206.1:0-8361 GCA_031374935.1 Gemmatimonadaceae bacterium
GCATGCTGCCGAAGACGGCGCTGGCGCGCACGCACCTGCGTCGCAAGCTGCGCGTCTTTGCCGGCCCGACCCATGATCACGCGGCGCAGAAGCCGCAGCAGCTCACGTTGACCGCCGCGAAGGGAGCGACCAAGTAATGGCAACCGAACAGGTTCATGCCGTTGGCCGCCGCAAGGAAGCGGTCTGCCGCGTCTACATCACGCCGGGTACGGGTAAGTGGGAGATCAATGGTGGCCGCACGCTTGGCGACTATTTCCCGCGTCCCTCACTCGTGACATCGATCCAGCAGCCGTTCACGGTCACCGACACGGTCGGGAATTTCGACGTGAAGGCCAATCTGAGCGGTGGCGGACAGGCCGGTCAGGCCGGTGCGCTGCGCCTCGCGATTGCTCGCGTGCTGGTGAAGATGAATGAAGACCACAAGAAGAAGCTTCGTGAATTCGGCCTCCTGACGCGTGATGCGCGGTCGGTCGAGCGCAAGAAGCCGGGCCAGCCTGGCGCCCGCAAGAAGTTCCAGTTCAGCAAGCGGTAGTCGCAGTGGTGGTGGAATGGTGCCACGGCGCCATTCCACCGCTTGTTCGTATCTCTCACGCGTTCTGAGTGCTCGCTGGTGCCGGCCCTGCCGGTTGCGACGTACGATGACGAACGCGGCGGATCCAACCCTCTCAGTGCCCACACATGTCGCAGCCTACGATCGAACAACTCCTGGAGGCCGGTGTCCACTTCGGCCACCAGACCCGCCGCTGGAACCCGAAGATGCGCAAGTTCATCTTCGCGGAACGCAATGGCATTCACATCATCGACCTGCAGAAGACGCTCAAGCAGCTCGAACTCGCACAGAAGCTGGCCCGCGAAGTGGTGCTGCGCGGTGAGCAGGTCCTGTTCGTCTGCACCAAGCAGCAGCTGCAGGCCATCGTCGCGCAGGAAGCAGAACGGTGCGGGGCCATGTTCATCACCGAGCGCTGGCTCGGTGGCCTGCTGACCAATTTCGGCACGGTCAAGAAGCAGCTGAAGAAGCTCAAGGAGCTCGAGGCCGGCAGCGAGGAAGGCGGCGGCTTCTCGAACTACACGAAGAAGGAACAGCTGATGATGCGTCGTCAGCGCGACAAGCTGTCCAAGAACCTGTCGGGCATCGCCAGCATGACGCGCCTGCCGGGCCTGATGTTCGTGGTTGACGCGAAGAAGGAGAACATCGCTGTCAGCGAGGCCAACAAGCTTGGCATCCCGATCATCGCGATCGCCGACACCAACGCCGACCCGGACCTGCTCACCGTGCCGGTGGCCGGCAACGACGACGCGATCCGGTCGGTCGAGCTGATCGCCGGTGCGATCGCCAACGTGATCCTCGAAGCGCGTCGTGAAGCCCCGACTCGCGTGGTCGAGGAAGAGTCGGAGGAGAGCACCTACAGCTCCGATCGCGGGATGGAATCTGCGGGCCGTGGTGATGACCGTGGTCGTCGCGGGGGCGGGCAGGGTGGCGG
This sequence comes from Gemmatimonadaceae bacterium, assembly GCA_031374935.1. GTDB lineage: Bacteria > Gemmatimonadota > Gemmatimonadetes > Gemmatimonadales > Gemmatimonadaceae > JACMLX01. Next base: position 1,482 of record JANMHB010000206.1, read on the forward strand.
TGCCGGCGGTGGTGCTGGTGCCGGTGGCGCAGGCGCGCAGGGTGGTCAGCGCCGTCGTCGCCGGGCGAAGCCGGAAGCAATTCAGGCGCGCCTTCGCGGCCCTGACGCGGCTGCGGCCGTCGAAGCGTCGGACGACGCGTCGTAACCAGCTGGCACGTGCGACGGGCGCGGCTACCCGCGCTCACGCGTTCGGAGTATGCTTCCCAACGCCGCCGGCTTCCAGCCGGCGGCGTTTCCACAATCCCGATTGACCCGGTCTTCTGACCATGACGACTATGAACTTTACGGCCAAGGACGTTCAGGAGCTGCGGCAGCGCACTGGCGCCGGAATGATGGACTGCAAGAAGGCACTGACGGAGTCGAACGGCGATCTGAATGCGGCGATCGAGTATCTCCGCACCAAGGGCATCGCGAAGGCCGAGTCTCGCTCGGGCCGCACCACTAGCGAAGGGATGATCGGGAGCGCGGTCTCTGCCGATGCCACGGTTGGCGTGCTCGCCGAAGTGAACTGCGAAACGGATTTCGTTGCGCGGACCGACGACTTCAAGGCATTGGTCGGTGTGGTGCTGGCTCACGCGATGGCCACCCCAACTGCTGATGTCGAGGCACTGCTGGCTGCGCCCGTCGTCGCCGAAGGTGGCAAGACGCTCGACACGGTGGTCAAGGAGCGATCGGCCAAACTCGGCGAAGTCGTCAACGTGCGTCGCGTGGTGCGGTACGCGGCTGCCGCGGGCGCGGTCGGCATGTATACGCATCACAACGCGAAAGTGGGCGTTCTTGTCGAAGCCGGGCTCGGCAACCCGTCGGTCGCGGCCAGCGAGCCGGTGCAGACGATGCTCAAGGCGATTGCCGAGCATGCCGCGGCAATGAACCCGTTGGCCCTGGATCGCACCGGCATCGCGCCGGAGCTGGTGGAGCAGGAGCGACGCATCGCCGAGGATCAGGCGCGCCAGAGCGGCAAGCCGGAGGCGATGATCGAGAAGATCGCTGCCGGCAAGCTGGAAGCGTTCTTCAAGGATATGTCGCTGGTGTCGCAGCCGTGGGTGCGTGAACCGAAGAAGACGATCGCGGACCTGATCAAGGAGACTGGGAAGACGGCGGGCACGGAGATCACCGTGACGCGGTTCCTGCGCTTTGCGCTCGGCGACGCGTGAGCGAGTCGGCGACGCCACTGCCTGCCGCAGCCCCGCCCGGCGTGCCAACGCGTCCGGGCGCCGCGACCGTCGGTGGCGGCCTGCGCTATCCGCGTGTGCTGCTCAAGCTCTCCGGTGAAGCGCTGGCGGGCGAGAAAGGGTTCGGTTTCGATTTCGACCGACTCTCGTTTTTTTGCGAGCAGATCAAGGAAGTCGTCGATCTGGGAGCACGTGTCGGCCTGGTGATCGGGGGCGGCAACATCGTCCGCGGGGCGCAGCTCGCCAAGATGGGCATGGATCGCGTCGGCGCTGATTACATGGGGATGCTGGGCACCGTGATCAACGCGCTCGCGCTGCAGGATCAGCTGGAGAAGCGCGGCGTGGATACGCGGGTGATGACCGCGATCCGGATGGAAGAGCTGGCGGAGCCCTACATCCGGCGTCGTGCGATGCGCCATCTGGAGCAGGGGCGGCTGGTGCTGTTCGCTGCCGGCACCGGCAACCCGTACTTCTCGACCGATACGGCGGCGGTCCTGCGCGGCATTCAGATGAAGGCCGACGTGATCATCAAGGCGACCAGCGTGGATGGCGTGTACTCTGCGGATCCGAAGAAGGATCCGAATGCGGTCAAGTACGACACGGTCAGTTTCCGCGACGTGATGCTCGGCGAACTCGGCGTGATGGACCAGACGGCCATCACGCTCTGCAAGGAGAACTCGCTGCCGCTCATCGTCCTCAACACTCATACTCCCGGTGCAATTGCCCGCGCAGTGCGTGGCGAACGCATCGGCACCTTCGTCTCATGATCCCCGATATTCTGAAGGCCGCCAAGGCCGGCATGGAGAAGGGCATCGAGAATGCCAAGCGCGAATTCTCGACCGTGCGGACCGGCAAGGCATCGCCGAACATGCTCGACACGATTCAGGTCGAGGCCTACGGCTCCTGGGTGCCACTCAACCAGGTGGCGTCCATCTCGGCGCCTGAAGCGCGCACCTTGCTGGTGACCCCGTTCGACAAGGGCCAGGTGAAGGCGATCGAGAAGGCGATCCGCGAATCGGACCTCGGCCTCGATCCGGCACACCAGGGGAACGTGATTCGGGTGCCGCTGCCCTCGATGAACGAGCAGCGCCGCAAGGAGCTGGTCAAGATTCTCTACACCTTGGCGGAAGACGGTCGGGTCGCGATCCGGCACGCCCGCACCGACGGTCGCGACAAGCTGAAGAAGCTCAAGAGCGTCTCGGAAGATGAGGTCAAGCACGCGGAGAAGGATCTGCAGAAGCTTCATGACGACTTCATTGCCAAAATCGAATCGGCGGTGAAGGCGAAGGAAGCCGAGATCATGGAAGTCTGAGACCACTCCGTGGCTTCGACGTCGACACTGTCCACTCCTGACCTGCTGGAGCAGGTGCGGCTGGCTGGAACGCCACCGCGGCACGTTGCCATCATCATGGATGGCAACGGTCGCTGGGCGCGCAAGCACTTCATGCCGCGCCCGCTGGGGCACCGCGAAGGGATGAAGGCAGTGCGCGAAGTCGTGCACGGCTCGATCGAAGCCGGTGTCGAACATCTGTCGCTGTTTGCCTTCTCGCAGGAGAACTGGCAGCGGCCGACCACGGAAGTCTCGGCGCTCATGTCATTGCTCGAGGACTACATCGCCAAGGAGGTGGCGGAACTCTCGGAGCGCGGTGTGCGGGTGCGCATTCTCGGCGAGCGCGATCGCCTCACCGACGGTGCGCGGCAGGCCGTGGAACTGGTCGAGCGTACGACGGCGCACAACGACACACTGCATCTGAACATCTTCATTTCGTACGGCAGCCGCATGGAACTGGTGCAGGCGACCCAGTCGCTGGCGCGCGACGTGGCACTGGGCGTGCTGACCCCGGCTGACATCGACGAAGAGGCGATCAGCGGCCGGCTGATGACGGCCGGCATGCCGGATCCTGATCTGCTCATCCGGACTTCGGGAGAGCAGCGCGTGTCGAACTTCCTGCTCTGGCAGCTCGCCTACACCGAGTTCTACATCTCGGGCGTGCTCTGGCCCGATTTCGGCCGGCGGGATTTGTTCTCGGCGATCCTCGACTACAAGCGGCGCGAGCGTCGATACGGAAAGGTTTCCGTCTGAACGCAGGCATGTCGGAGCTCGCCAAGCGCGTGGTCGTCGCGCTGATCATTGCGCCCGTGGCGATCGCAGCAGCCTGGTTCGGTGACGCGGCGCTGGCGTCGCTGTTGAGTGTAGTGTCGGGCGTGGCGGCGTGGGAGCTGTGCCGCATGGCGCGGGCGAAAGGCATTGACACACTGGATGGCCTGACGATCGCGGGCGCCGCAGCGGTCCCGCTGCTGGCGCATGCCACGCGGCTCGGCGTGCTGCGCCTGAACGCTGCCGCACTGGCGTCGGCATTCCTCCTCCTGCTGACCGCGACGGTCTTTCGCCGACGCGTGGACCAGCGACCAGTGGCGGTGGCAGCGGTGAGCCTCTTTGCCGTGCTCTACACCGGCGGCATGCTGAGCTTCGCGTACGACCTGCGCTATCACAATTACGCGGTTGGTCGCACGTCGCAAAGCCTGCTGTTGCTGTTTCCGGTGTTGTTGACGTGGGCCTCGGATGTCGGGGCATACTTCACGGGCCGGTTCATCGGGCGTACGAAACTCATGCCATCGGTGAGCCCTGCCAAGACGGTCGAAGGGTCCCTCGGTGGCATTGCGCTCAGCGTGGGTGTCGCGTGGCTCTATGTGCGACAGCTGTTGGTGCCACAGGGACAGCTTGGGCTGTCGCCAGGTGGCATCGTGCTGTTCGGTGTTGCGATTGCGGTCGCGGCACAGCTTGGAGACCTGTTCGAGTCGCTCCTCAAGCGTGAGGCTGGGGTGAAGGACAGCTCGGGGCTGTTGCCGGGGCACGGTGGATTCCTCGACCGGGTCGACAGTCTGCTGTTTGCGCTGCCGGTAGCGGCGCTGCTGCTGAATGTGTTGCTGATGCCGGCGCCGCAATGACGCCGCGCCGCGGCGTTGCGATCCTCGGATCGACCGGGTCCGTCGGGACGACCGCGTTGCGCGTGCTGGCGCGCCAGCGCGATGGGTTCGCAGTGCGTGCGCTGACCGCGTTCAGCAATGTGCCGTTGCTGCGTGCACAGGCCGCCGAGCATGCGCCGTCGTTCGTTGGCCTGGTGCAGGCGGCGCCTGATGCGGACCCGAGCTGGGCCACCGGCGCGGACTGTCTGGTCGCCGCCGCCACCCGCGACGATGTGCAGACGGTGATCAATGCCGTCGTCGGCGCCGCCGGCATGCGCGCCACGCTGGCGGCGCTGCAGGCCGGCAAGCGTGTGGCGCTGGCGAACAAGGAAACGCTGGTCATGGCCGGTGCGCTGGTGACAGCGGCAGCGGTGACGGGCGGCGGCGAACTGGTGCCAGTGGATAGCGAACACTCGGCGATTCTGCAGTGCATCGCGGGACGTCCGATGAGTGAAGTGCGCCGACTGATCATCACGGCGTCAGGTGGTCCGTTCCGGACCTGGGACATCGATCGCGTGCAGGCGGCGACAGTCAGTGATGCGCTGCGCCACCCCACCTGGTCGATGGGACGCAAGATCACCATCGACAGCGCGACGCTGGCGAACAAGGCCCTCGAAGTGATCGAGGCGCACCATCTGTTCGGCATCCCCTACGACCGGATCGACGTCGTGGTGCATCCGCAGAGCATCGTGCACTCGTTCGTGGAGTTCGTCGACGGCAGTGTGTTGGCGCAGCTCGGTGTTCCGAGCATGGAGCTCCCGGTGCTGTATGCGCTCACGCACCCCGATCGTCTTGCTGACTCAGGGGTACCAGGGTTCGATCCGGTAGCCCTCTCACCACTGACCTACGAGCCGGTGCGCCACGACGCGTTTCCTGCCCTTGGACTTGGGATTGCAGCAGGGAAGCGCGGTGGTGTGGCACCGGCAGTCTTCAACGCCGCCAACGAAGAGGCCGTCGCACGATTTCTGGCCGGTGAGATCGCGTTTGGTGATATTGCCCGTGCGATCGGCGCGGCACTGGACGCGGTCGGCGATGTTGCGGGAGAAACCCTCGAAGCACTGGTGGCCGCCGACGCGTCGGCGCGCGCCCATGTGCGGGAGTTTGCATGAGACTGTTACCACTGCTGGCGCCGTTGCTGGTGTTTGGACTGGTCGTGTTCGTGCACGAACTTGGTCACTTCCTGGCGGCGAAGGCGGTCGGCATTTATGCGCCGGTCTTCGCCATGGGTTGGGGGCGACGTATCTGGGGCGTGCGGCGTGGCGAGACGGACTACCGTCTGGCGCTTTTCCCGATCGGTGGCTACGTCCGGATGGCGTCACGCGACGACGAGTCGATGGCGATGTTCGAGGGCGGGGCGACTCGGGGCACGCTGGAGACGCCTGAGGCCGCAGCGCCCAAGGGCGAGCCCGGCATTCCCTGGGACGAGACAGCCATGGTGCCGTTTGGTCCAAAGCCTGTGCCATCGGATCGCTGGTTCGAGTCGAAGCCACTGTGGGCCAGGCTGGCGGTGATGCTGGCTGGGGTCACGATGAATTTTCTGCTCGCGATTCTGGTCATCGCTGGGCTTCGCCTTGCCAACGGTGCCCCGAACCCGCGGCCGGTGATCGGCACGGTGCTGCCGGCATCGCCCGCGGCCACAGCAGGGCTGCTGCCTGGTGACAGCATCGTCGCGATCAACGGTTCGAAGATTTCGGCCTGGACGGAGCTGGTCACCGTGGTCAGCGCCAAGGCGGCGACCCCGGTGACGTTCGACGTGATGCGCGGTGGGACGGTGCGCACGCTGACGATCTCGCCGGCGGCGACGGTGGACACCAATCCCCGGACCGGGGCGGTGAGATCCATCGGCCGGATCGGCGCGGCGTCGGCGCGGATGTCCGTCGGACCCATCAGCGCGATCGGTGACGGACTCGACTATACATGGACGACCATCGTGTCAACCGTCGACGTACTGGGCGGCCTGCTGTCGGGGAACGTGTCGCCGAAGCAGCTCGGAGGTCCGATCATGATTGCGCAGGCATCCTTCGAGACAGCGAAGGCCGGCGGCTTTTCCGGGGTGCTGATGTTGATGGCGCTCATCAGTGTGAACATCGCGGTGCTGAACCTGCTGCCGGTGCCCGTGCTGGACGGCGGCCAGGTGTTGCTGGCGCTGCTCGAGTCGGCACGGGGCAAGCCACTGGGCGATCAGGCCAAGGGTGTGATCATGTATGCCGGGGTGGGTCTGGTGCTGCTGCTGCTGATCACCACGACCTTCAACGATCTGGCGCGCGTCGGGGCGCAGGTACTCGGGCATCTCCGGGGCTGATCCGCACCATTTTGCAGCAGGCATCGCGAAGGCGCTTTACATCCGCCCGTAGGGTCTGTATTCTTCAGGGCTTACGATCATTCAGGACATTCGGACGCGCGGTTGCCGCGCAGACCCAGGACGCATGGCATTCGAAAAGGCTGCAGCAATTGAGAAGCACCGCCAGCACGAGACCGACACCGGCTCAACGCACGTGCAAGTCTCAATTCTTACGGAACGGATCAACTACCTCACTGGTCACTTCCGCACCCACAAGAAGGACCATCACGGTCGTCAAGGCCTCCTCAAGATGGTCGGTCGACGTCGTCGGCTCCTCGACTATCTGAAGCGGACCGATCTGGCCGGATACCGGAAGATCATCGCAGACCTTGGCCTCCGGTACTAATCCGGGCCTCAATGGCAATCGCGCGGGCGTCATCGGACGTCCCGCGCGTTTTGC
>JANMHB010000091.1:0-48252 GCA_031374935.1 Gemmatimonadaceae bacterium
GAGCCGCTCAGTCCGTTCAGGGAGCCCGGTCCGGTGACACTCGAGCCCGTGTTCGTCGCAGTAGCGCTGACACTGCACCAGGAAGATCAGGAGGCTGCTGTCCCATGGTCCGAGCCCGGTGGCATCGAACGTCAGCCTGCGCACCCCTGCGTCTCCGATTGCGCCACTGCCGACCAGCGCATCAAAACGTGGCTGAGCCTGCTCGAGCGACCATTCTCCACCGATGACGACCACCAGCGAGTCGCCCTCCGTCCGGAGCGCGGCGTGCGCAGCGTCCATCACGCCGGCCTTGGTACCGTGCATGCTCTCCCTTGTCGCTTACATGGCGCGAGCCGGAAAACCGCCGTTCTCGCGGTGGTGTGTGCGCCCGATTTCAAGGGCAAGTTGCGTACCGAGTTCGAGTCTGCGCCCGCACGGCCGTCGACACCGACTGGCGGCACGCTGGGAATCCCGGACAGCGACGCAATCAGGCGCGCGTCGACAGCTGCGATGTGCGCCCGATGTCGGCAGCACCTCGGCGCAGGGCGTGTCGTAGCACAGGTATTTCGGTGACCGTGACCACAAAGGCCAAAGGGTACCCATTCGATGTCGCGCTCCCGCCCGACTGCGCGGTGCAGGGTTCAGTGTTCGCGGGCCCGTCGCAAGCTCAGACTCAAAACGGTTGTACGGACACATCTCCCAATCCGTCTGCCCATGGAATGTGAAGTTTTCGCAGGAGCTGGCGGAGGATTCGCCGTTCCGCGGGCGGGAGTTCATCGCGGGGAAGGACGCGGTGACACTGGCGCGGGACATTCTGGCATTGGATCAGGAGCAGTTCAGCGCCGCGCTCCGGAAATCGCCGATGAAGCGGGTGAAGCTGGCGGGAATGCAGCGGAATGCGGCGGTGGTGCTGACGAATGTCGGAACGGCGAAGCTGTAAACGGCGCTATTGGCTGCGCAGTACCAAAGCATTGGCGCGGACATCGGCGGTCACGTCACCGCATCGCTTTGGCTGTCGATGCCGGGCAACTCGACCGACTGACACAGCGAACGCGTTCGCCGGCGTTTACCTGCGCTTGTGCCTTACCGCCTTGTCTCGTGCGACTTGGGAACGATGGCACACCGCCGCGCGAAATCGCGGGATCGTGGCGCGAGGCGCATGCGGAAGGCCGGACAGGACGTGCCGCGCGTGAACGAATGCAATATCGCGACAACTGCCTCAGCGCTCGCGCACCCGATCAAAACGATGATTCATCAGTCGAGGGCTCCAGACGGTGAGGCGCCCGACCTCCCCGGCATCGCCGTCGTGGAACCGGATCCAGTAGTGCGCCGGCACGCCGGGGTACTTCTCATGCCGCAGGAGGAACTCGCCCGGCCGAAAGGGCTCCAGTCGCCGCTCGACGAGGGTCGGCGCGCGAAGTACGAGCGCGCCGCTTTCATCGACCGACAGCGTCCAGGTGTAGTCGAGGTGCGCGCTGCGATAGCGCCCCGCCAGCCGCGCGAGCCACTCCCGCGACGGCGTCCAGTCGGGGAGGCGCTCGTATGTCTCCGACGGTGCACCATCGTCGTACGAGACGATCATGCGCGACGCCTCGCCGACGGCCGCGGATGGGAACTCGACGAGCATGGTGTAGCCCGGTCCGTTCCACGCGAACCGCGCCGCCCCGACCGGTACCAGCGTCGCCCGCCCCCATGTGGATCGCGCTACGAGCGCGCCCTTCGACAGCTCGAGCGTCGCGAGCTGCCGCGCGAGGGTGTCGCTCTCCCAGGATCGGATGTTCGTGGACATGTAGCGCCCGGTGTGCTGCACGAGCGACTCGGGAGCAACGACGACGGGGGCTGTGGGAACGCGCTGTCTCGCCGTGTCTCCGGCGCCGCCGAGCAGGTGCCGCACGATGGCCGCATTCTCGGCGGGGTCGAGGTATCGATTGCCGAAGGTGACGACCGCAAGCCCGCGCGATGGGACGTGCGTGAGGTACGTGGCGGCGAGCACGCCCTCGTGCCGATCGACGCGCACACCGTTCACCTGCGTGACGGTCCGCCCGAACGGGTAGTGGCCGTCCAGCGCCGGCACGGGCGTGGCACCCTGCATCAGCCCCGTCACCGCGCGCGCGACCTCCGACGTGGAATCCAGGTGCGCGACGGCCCAGCGCCCCAGGTCGCAGGCGGTCGTGGCAATCACGTACCGGCCGCCTGGCGAGGACTTCCGCTGCGTCTCGTGCTGGTAGCCATCGCCGCGCGGAGCGTACTTCGGCGCCTCGTGCGGAATGGCGGTGGCCTCATCGTCGGCCAGTCGCGTGGACGTCATCCCGAGCGGCGCGAAGAGCCGCCGCGTCATGTAGCCAGCCAGGTCGCCGCCCGCCGCTTTCTCCAGAACCAGCCGGAGCAGCCCGTAATCGGAGTTCGAATACATGTAGCCGCGGCGGGGCTCGACTTCCGGAGCCGGCTGGTCGGCGAGCAGCCGCAGGAACTGCGACTCGTCGAATCGATTGGCCATGCTGCCGTGCATGAGGAGCAGCGCCGACCACTCGTCCACGAAGCCGCTGCGATGCTGGAGCAGGTCGCGGAGGCGGACCGGCGCGGACCACGCGGGAAGCTGCAGGAAATGCGCACGCACGTGATCGTCCAGTCGGAGCAGTCCATCGCGCTCCATCAGTGCCGCGGTGATCGCCAGGAACTCGCGCCCCTCCGAGTACGGGTGGCGCACCACATGATTCGGCGTGAAGGGCACGCCGTGTTCCAGACTGGCCAGGCCGTACCGCCGCTGGGCGATCACCCGGCCATCGCGCAGGACGAGTACGGCAACCCCGGGGCCGTCCGCGCGCACCGCTGCCATGGCCCGGTCGATCACCGCCTCGAGCGCGGTGCGCTCCGTTGTCCGCACGAACCGCGCGTCGGCCATCGGGATCGTGCATGCGTCACCGAGAACGACACCCGTCGGCACGGTGCGCGGCGACGCCGGCGACGCGGCAACCTGTGCACTCGCTGCTGGAGCGGCAGCGAGCGCCGTGACCGACAACGCCAGCAGTGCGCCGAGGGCGTGAGTGAGGCCGAAGATTCGAGTCATCGGGCGTGAGGCTGCGAGCGCTGCCACAGGTCCTCACGATTCAGCGACGGCGTCGGCACAGCGACGGTGACCGGTACGGTGTCGTCCGGTTCGCGCGTGACATCGGAAACACCAGTCCACACTGCGAAGACAGGCGTGATCATGTGTGTTCCCCTCTCCGAAATTGCGGGTCCGCTCCGCGAGCGGAGCACATCGTGTGATGGAACCAGACGCGCGTCAGGACAATCGCGCACGAAGATATGTCGCAACCTCTGTCGTGTCGGCCTGATTCACCGCCACCCGCATCGTCAGCGCATACAGTTCGGCCCCATCGACGTGCAGCGCCGCGTCGTTGAGCGCGAGGAACACCAACGCACAGGCCAGGCCCGTACGCTTGTTCCCGTCGACGAACCCCTGCGCCTGTGACATGCCGACCAGATACAACGCAGCCAGGTCGGCGAGGTCAGCTGACGAATCGTAGTTCCAGCGCTGCTGCGGTCGCGCCAGCGCTGACAGCACCACATGTTGATCGCGAACGCCGTGCGCGCCGCCGAACCGTTCGATCTGCTGCGCATGGATCGCGAGCACCGCAGGGTCCGTGAGCCAGCGCGGCTCCGGTTTCACCGATCCTGCCTACTTGGCGAGCGCGCGAAACACCGCGTCGTATTCAGTCATGATCTTCTCGTGCACGGCCAGCGCCTCGGCGGTCTCTGGCGTGTGCGGCACGACGCGGAAGCCGCCCATGCCGTCCTCGATCCACTCGAGCTCCTGCCCAGCCGTCACCGACAGGCGGCGCGCGACCTCGGCGGGGAGCGTGGTGACGACCGACGCGCCCTGTGCGCGGGTCTTGCTGACGAGGATGGCCATCGAGACCTCGGGGACGGGGACATACTGCCGGCCGTTCAGTATGTGTGACTAAAGTCACACTGTCAAGTCTTCACCCTCCCGTGTCCGGACGTCTTCCTGCGCCGCGGGTGCCCTGCCCCGTCGTGAGCGGAATCTCAAAACGGGTATACCGACACATCTCCCAGAGCGTCTGTCCGTGGCACGTGAAGTTCTCGGAGGAGCTGGCTGCCGATTCTCGGTTCCGCGCGCGGGATTCATCGCGGGGAAAGCCGCAGTGACGCTGGCGACCGATATCCTGGCGCTCGATCAGGACGCGTTCAGCGCGGCGTTCCGAAAGTCGCTTATGAAGCGGGCGAAGTTGGCGGGGCTGCGGCGGAGCGCCGCAGCGGTATTGGCGCACAAAGACGAAGGGTGATCACCGTTGTCCGTTGCGTGAATCAGCCAAGGCGCTCACACACCGCAAGCCGCGATCGATTCATTTAAGGAGTGCTTCCTGCGAAGGGTCTGCTTGACAGGGAAGCTTACGGGGGAGCTGACCGGTCCCGCTGAGACTGGCAGCGTCCCAAAGCAAGCGTGTGCTTTCTCAATCGGCGCTTTTTCGCAATTTCTATTCCGAACTAACACATGGCGGTTGTTCTCCCCGGATGCGCCCCGTCGGCCGACGGTGAGCGCGCAAAGAGGTATACGGCAGGACTTGCCACCACGTTGTCTTGGCGCCCCAACTTCCGCTTAGTGCACATTGCCACATTGCGGGTCGCATTCGGCGAGCCAGGGTTGCGGTACACCAGAAGAACGGACATACTCGCGTTGCAAGCAGAGATACTGGTTTGAACAACAACTCGCTCGTGAGGGACAACATTGAGCCGCCCTTCATTCGCAGGTCTGTGGGCTCGCTACCCGACGATTGCCGCACCGTGCGATGGCCCGTGGTCGAACCAGTGCGCGATTCGAATGAGCATCACGTTGAACGCGGAAGGCTCGATACTAGTCGGCGCTCACACCTATTCGGAGCCAAAGTGCGCTCATGGGCACGCACGCGGTGCCGAATCCCTCGCCAGCTGGCTTTGGAGACGCAATCAACTCGGGCCGCCGAAGGTCCACTCGAATGCTGAGACAGCGAAGGAGCGCTTAGAGAAGAAGACTGGCATCATTTTCTTCAAGAACTGCTTCACCCGCGATGGTGAGACGGTTCGCACGGGCGATCACATCGACCTCTGGAATATGGGCATCGTGAAGACGTACGACGATCCCAAGAACCTAGCGACCCAAGTATGGTTCTGGGAATTGGCGTGATAAGGTACTCCGCGGTGGGCCGAGTGCTCGCACTACTCTGCGTCTTGTCTTGCGCACCTGGTGCGGCAAGCCGCGATGAGCAACCGAGAGCTTCCAAGCGCGACAAGACGCTACCAGCTGAAAACCGACGCGCCATGACACTGACGACGTCAACCGGTGTGGTGTCTCTGGCGCAGCGCGCCGGAGAGTGCCAAGTAATTGTGCATCCGGCCGACAGTTCCTCGATCAGCCGCACATTGCCGACAGATTTGCTCTGGCCATGTTCGTTTCACCTTGGCCTTGACGGCTCGATTCGCACGCGGTCGCTTTCCGGAGTTACGTATGCGATCGTCGAGTCATCAAGACGCACCAGCACGACGGACTGCGAGACGTTTCTACGGGCACTCCGTGTGAACGGGTCGAGCGTCGAGCTGTCGAAGCATAGATCGCGGCTGGCAGCATGTCCGCCCTTCCAGTGGGACGCTCAACTCTATACGGAGCTCTTCTAGCCACGTGGAAGCATTCAGCAGGCACTCGAGTCTTCTGTTGTCACGAATCGAGATTCCGGCCTTGGAAGCCGTCGCCAATGTCACCTTCTGGGAGCCGTGAGCTGTCAGGATCGGAACTGCGACCATGTTTGGTCGAGGATTTGTCGAGTGTAAAGTTGCGATCAGCGCGCCAGCGAGCAGTGGCGAGCGGGCGGCCTGCGCCGATTCAGCGCGAACGCGCACATTGTCACTCGCGGGCACGCCCTCCACGAGGGTACAAACGGCGCAGTTGTAGATGTGACTTCGTTTCGCGCCTGAGCGGGCGTTGCCCTTCCTCGGTTCGGGTGATTTCACGGCCCCTCCTTGGATCGGCAGGTGATTGACGCTTCGGGCGTGACACCCATTGTACATACCCAACGGGGCTGGCTGCAGTGCGCCGAAGCAGCATCGGTGCAGGTTGCGTACCGATAGCGAATAAAACAGTTTGACCGTTGATTTTCCGATGATCATGCGTCCGGTCAGCAGCGCGATCTCAAAACGGTCATACGGACACATCTCCCGGACGTGCGTCCGTGGAACCGGAAGTTCTCGGTGGAGCTGGCTGAGGATTCGCCCTACCGGGCGCGGGAGTTCATCGCGCGGAAGGATGCGGTGACGCTGGCGCGGGACATCTTGGAGCTGGATCAGGAGCAGTTCGGCGCAGCCTTCCGGAGGTCACCGATGAAGCGGGCGAAGCTGGTGGGATTGAGGCGGAATGCGGCGGTGGTACTCGGACAAGCCTCCTGAGGTCAGAGTCCACCAACGCGGATGGAGGCCGCACCGGAAACAAACGCGCATCTACTACGACCCAATGATCTCGATGCTACGCGCGGGCGATTGCGCGCGATCGGCTGTGCGAAGGCTCCGACTGCGGCATCGCCGCAGCTCGCCGCTAGAATGAGGCTCCCATCAGTCGCGCCTGTTCCCGAACGCCACGAGGCATCGCTTGGCACTCTCCCGCGCAAAGAAGCCCGCTGCCCGTCGTCCAAAGCGCACACCGCAGGACGTGGTGCTGCGCATCACGCTCGAGGACATCGAACCGCCGATCTGGCGCGAGATCGCCCTGATCGATTCGACGACGCTGCCAGAACTCCACCGCGTCATTCAGTTGGCGTTTCAGTGGTACGACTACCATCTGCATCAGTTCACGATCGGTGCTGAACGCTACGCCATCCCCGACGAGGAGCTCGATGACTTCGGCATTCCCACACGAAGTGCACTCGGCGTGACGCTGTCGCAGCTTGGCTTGGCCGAGGGCGCGCACTTCACGTACGAGTATGACTTCGGGGATTCGTGGACGCACCGAATCGAGGTGCGCACGATCTCGCCAGCGGCCGACCGCGACGAGTTGATGCCAGCGCCGCTGCTCGTGGATGGACGCCGTGCAGCCCCGCCTGAAGACTGCGGCGGCCCCTCTGGGTACGACGAACTGCTGCGCGTGCTGGCGGACCCGTCAAACCCCGAGCACGACGAAATGCGCACCTGGGTCGGACCGGACTTTGATGCCGAGCGATTCGACGCGCGTGCCGCACGACATGCGTTGATCATGGCGGCTGTGTGGGGAGCGCTGCGCTAGGCGCCCCCCCGGACGACCGGGAACACGCGTCGTATTGCTTCAGGACCAGCGCGGTGATGTTCGCGCGCATCGCACGGTGTGCCAACGCGCTGCGTGTCGGGAGTCCGCGCGATCAATCTGCAGCAGCCAGCTGCTGGAAGCGCCGCAGAACGGCGTCCATCAATCCCGGCACACGTCGCGCGTCCGGGAGGTTGCCTTCCAGAATGCCCGGTGCCCAGCTGGCTGTCAGGAAAGCCCCTGTCTGTGCGCGAACGTAGCGCCGAATCTCCTCGGGTGCAGCGCGGACTTCCGCAACGATCCCGGCACGACCCGCAACGACGGTGATCAGGTCCTCGAGATCGTGACTACTCATCGGATCGGCCACGCCGCGTGAGTTGAACGCCTCCCACTTCATGGCGAGAAACGCCGCGGCCGAGGCGATGCGCACGTCCAGTCCAGGTTCGAGCGTCAACGCGGTCGCGCTCGCGAGCGCATACGGATATCATCGGTTGCTGAACCCGAGAATCGCTTCATCGAGTGGCATCACGTCGAGGATCAGGTCGTCCGCTGCGCGCATCCGGCAGACCGGTGCGCCCGTGCGATGGTCCGGCGTGAATCCCAGTGCCATCAGTCGTTGCTGCAGTGCGTGGTATGCTGTCCGCGTGGTGACGGGCACCACCACGTCGACATCCTCCGTCGGACGGACACGAACCGAGGCCGGATCAGTGACGAGCAGTTCGGCGACCTGCCCGCCAACGAACACGAGTTGACCGAGCAGCGGGCGGAGCAGGCGTGCCGTGCGGAGGAGTCGGTCTCGGTTCGAGCTGCGCTGCGTGTCGGTCACTCCCGAGTCCCCGCCGGCGCCGATACCGCAAAGATCCTCTCTCGGAGCACCTGTTTCGCACGCGTGCGCTCCCGGGCACGGCCAAGCCGCACGGCATCGACGAGTGCAAGCAATTCGTAGAGCGCCGGGTTCCGCGCCGCCGTCGCGGCCGCCCCGTCATACAGCGGGACCACACTGGCGCCACGCACACGGCCCTCGACGCTAGGCCAGACGAGGGACTCCGTCGTGCTGAACCCCTCACCGAGCACGCCGGCCGCATGCGCCGTCGGCACACCACGGGACTCCGCACCGGCGTCCGCGGGGAACGCGTATGGCACACCAGAGCCCAGGAACTCCAGCAGTGCCGGGCCGTGGATCTGCGTCACGCCCGCCAGAACCAGCCGAGCGCCGCGCAGGCGTCGGACGGCATTGTGGACCTCGCCCTGACTGATCCCGGTCGCGGCGGCGAGCGCGGCGTACGTCGATCCGGGCGTCAGTGCCAGCTGGAGTGCGACCGCAATGTCCTGAGGCTTGAGGGGCGACATCAGTCAGGCGGGAGCGGGAGTGGCGGGATGTTCACATTTCATGAATCTTGAACACGCACCCGCAAAAGTCAACGCCGGAGCCAGACAGGCGCGCGCATGCATGGTCACACGGCAGCGGCTCCGTTGGCGGTCGGCGGGGAAGGTGCGAGCGCTATGGGTTACACCGGGCCACCGTACGCCCACCCGTTTCGAGAGGTGTTTCAAAACGGTTATACCGACACATCTCCCAGGAGGTGTGTCCGTGGAACCGGAAGTTTTCGGTCGAGCTGGCAGACGATTCGCCGTTCCGGGCGCGACCGTTTCTTGCCGGCAAGGATACGGTGACGCTGGCGACGGACATCCTGGCGTTGGACCAGGACGCGTTCAGTGCGGCGTTCCGGCAGTCGCCGATGCAGCGGGCGAAGCTGGCGGGGTTAGGGCGAAATGCGATGACGGTGCGGGAGAACAGCGGCGCGTAGCTGGCGCGTCAGCGTGCCCGTTGCGACGAAGCCCCACGGCCGCCAACTGCGACTGGCTCTAGTTCGCGGTTCTCCGACGGTGCGCCGTCACAGCGTCGTCGCCTGCCTCCGCCGGAACGCATCCCACCAGTGCTGCATGACCACAGCCCGCGCTGTCGCATCCGCGACGGTCTCGGTCACCGCGATGCGTCCGGTGGCACGATCCACGTCCCACGCCACGCCGCATGGCAGTTCCTGCAGTAGGGTTTCGGTCGCGCCTTCGTAG
Organism: Gemmatimonadaceae bacterium; assembly: GCA_031374935.1. Classification (GTDB taxonomy): domain Bacteria; phylum Gemmatimonadota; class Gemmatimonadetes; order Gemmatimonadales; family Gemmatimonadaceae; genus JACMLX01. Next base: position 9,317 of record JANMHB010000091.1, read on the forward strand.
GGAAGCCACACGGGGCGCTCGGCGACATGTCACAGCGGAGCGCGGGAGGCCGTCGTCCATGAACGCCTCAGCGTCGTGCCCTCGGCAGGTCGATCGCCCACGCGTCGGGAGTGCTGGTGGAGACGCTGCACATCGCCCGGGACCCGTCGTCGCTGACCGTGACACTGAACTCGGAGCAACGCACCGGAAGGGTGGCGTACAACGAGGGACCGCTCCCCACGCGGGCGCGCCAGATCTCGGTGCGTTCGTTGAAGCGCGTGAAGTACAGCGTACCATCGGACGACACGTTGGTCAGGCGGCGCGTCACCGTATCGAGGGGCGTGATCGGCGACCAGGTGGACGTCGTGGTGTTGTATATGGCGAAGGCGCCGCGCCCATCGGCACTCCGTCCCACGAGGCCAATCATCGCGCCGTCTGCGGGACCCACATCAGTGTGTTCGTGACGACATCCGCGGTCAGTGATCCGCCCTCCTGAGGCACACCGCCCTGAATGACCATGGGCTCGCCGGCAAAGCGTCCAGTGGCGGGATTCACGCGCCTGAGCATGAGGTGGCGCCAGCCGGGGTGCTGCAGGTAGGCAATGGCCGAATCGCCAACCCAGGCGAAGTTATAGCCTCCACCCGGCATGCTATCTACCACCTGGCCCGTCCGCGAGACGATCAGGTGGTTCGCCGATTCCCCTGATTTGTACGAGATCCAGCGACCGGACGCCGAGACGACCACGTCGCCTCCTGTGCGTCCGGGTAGACGCGTTGAGTCGGTGACGGCGCCCGATTGTGCGTCAAGCACACGAAGCACCGGCCTCGGGTCCTGCGCGCCCATCAGGAGGTTGTTGGACACGATGTAGACATGGCCCGCGTCGACAAATCCCACCGAGAGCGACCGGCCGAGCGCCAGCTGCCGCGCCGCGCCGCCGTTAGTGGGGAAGAGCCAGGCCCCGCGCGCTTTGTTCTCCGGTCGGCCGACCAGGATGAGCGCGTCGCCCGAGGGACTCCACCGCAGCGTCTCCACCAGCTCCACGCGGGCAATCACCTGGTCGGGACCGGTGGGCATCGGACGCACGACCAGCGTGCCAACGCAGAGGGATGCGCGCGACCGCGTCCCTCCCGCTTCCTCCGCATAGGTCCCCACGACGAGGGCAAAATGGCGCCCGCAGGACGGCAGTCTCGATCGCCGGTGGCACCGCCTTTCTCGTGAGCGACGGCCGTTCCGGCTCGGCGCTGATGACTTTGGCCACCACGGCTTGCATGCTCGCCCCGGTGAACGGCGGCTCGCCGGTGAGCATCTCGTACGTCACCGCCCCGAGCGCGTACACATCGCTGCGCGCGTCGATGGTGCGTTCGCCCATCGCCTGCTCGGGGCTCATGTACTGCGGCGTGCCGAGGCTCCGGCCCGTCTGCGTGAGGCGCTGGCCACCGGCGCTTTGCACCGCGAGTGCAATGCCGAAGTCGGCCACGAGCGCACTGCCGTCGTGCAGGAGAATGTTCTCCGGCTTGATGTCGCGATGAATGACGTTCTGGCGATGCGCGTAGTCGAGTGCGCTGGCCACCTCGCGCGCGATGCGCACGGCATCGGCGATGGGGAGCTGGCGTTCGCGCTCGAGGCGCGTGCGGAGCGTTTCGCCCGTCACGAGCGGCATCACGTAGTACAGCAACCCATCCGCCTCGCCCGAGTCGAGCAGCGGAAGAATGTGCGGATGTTGCAGTCGCGCCGTGATGCGGATCTCACTCAGGAATCGTTCGCCGCCCAGCGCTGCCCCGAGGTCAGGGTGCAGCACCTTGATCGCGGCGTCGCGCTCGTGCCTGAGATCGTGCGCGAGGAACACCGTCGCCATGCCGCCGGCACCGAGTTCGCGGTCGAGGCGGTAGCGGTCGCGCAGGGCGGCGGTGAGGCGGGCGAGGGGGGACGTCGAGGGCGGGAATGTAGCAAGCGAACGATGATCCTGGATCGCGCTCGGCGTGGGCGCGAAGGGCAACACGCCGACATCGCAAGGGATAGCGGCGAGGTCGGGCCTGAGCGCGACGTGGCGATCGTGTGTGAGGTCTTCGCACCGTTCCACGGTGGCCATGCCACCTTCGCCGAGGTGGCGGACCATGCGGTAGCGACCGTCCACGGCCGTGTTGAGGCGGTCGGTTTGTGGGGTCGTGGCGGGACAGGTGGCCGCCACCGACCAGTACGCTCCCTTGCCACGGACGTCCTGATGACCTACCATAGAGGTCATGACCGAGTTTAAGATGGCCTATGCCAAAACGCACCTCGCCAGCCTCATTCGTGAAGCGATCGCCGGTGAAGAGGTCATCATCGCGCGCGACGATCAGCCGTTGGTGCGGCTCGTGCCTCTCGCCATCGACGCCACCGCCAACGAGCGCGTGGCCGGCGACCTCGTGGGCAAGCTGGCGCTGCCCGATGAGTTCTTCCGTGCACTCACTGCCGACGAAGTCGAGGAGTGGGAGCGATAGTGCGCCTGCTGCTCGACACCCACGCGTACTTCTGGTGGCGCGCCGACCCGTCGCGACTGTCGACGGCGGCGAGCGAGGCCATTCGCGATCGCGCCAACGTGGTGTATGTCAGCGCGGCCACGGTGTGGGAGTTGTCCATCAAGGCGCACATCAAGGGCTGGGAAGCGGCGCGCGTGCTGCTGCTCGACATCGAAGACCATCTGCGCGCGCAGGGGATGCTCGAACTCCCGATCTCGCTCGCGCACGCACGCGAAGCGGGGAGCTTGCCCTTGGTCCATCGCGACCCGTTCGATCGCATGCTGATTGCGCAGGCGCGCGTGGAACGCATTCAGTTCATCAGCAATGAAGCGTTGTTCGACGCGTATGGGGTGAGTCGACGCTGGTGATGCGGCGGCGCGCTCCCGCCCCGCTTCATCGCCGGTAGCTGCGGCCAGGGGCGGCGCGCAGTCGATCGATCGTACTGCCGCTCACCGGTTCGCCTCGTCCACCGCACGCTTCATCTTCGCCACCCAGTTCGGCACCACGCGCAGCGACCGCACCGGCGCCTCGAGGTCGGCCTGCAGGTAGATGACGCGGCCGTCCACGCTCAGCTGCGACGAGAAGCCGTTCGTGCCGAGCACACGGGCGGAATCGAGCCACCGACGGACCGAGCCGACCGGGTTCTCCGCCGACGCAGTGATCGTGGTGCGCTCGAACCGCTGCCCCTCCGACGTCCTGAAGACCAGCTCGGTCGGCGACAGCCAATGCGGGTCGTCGGCCCCCCCGAATACCCGATATCGCTTGCCGTCGGGAGGCAGCCGCTCGAGCGACAGCGAGCTGTAGTCATTCTGCATGTACGCGATCCACCTGCCGTCGGGTGACGGCTCCGCGAACGTGACGCCGCGCATCACGGTGTCGATGGTGATGGGGCGCTGGTCGATGGTGATCGAGTACAGACTGGTCGACATGAAGTCCGTGCCGAACACTCGGCCGTCGCGCAACCAGGCCGATGGTTCGAACGCGGTGGCGCCAAACAGCTTCTGTGGCACCGCGGTGGAGTTGAGCGTGCGGACGTAGACATCCTGCGCTCCATCCTGGCGCGTCAGCGCGTACAGGAGGCGGTCACCCGTGGGGCTCCAGATCGGCTGGCGAATGTCGTCCGCACTCATCAGCACGTCGAACTTCCCGGTCCGGAGATCGTAGACGCGCAGCTCCTGCCCGTCGAGCACATCGACCGTGGCGGCCAATCGCTGTCCGTCCGGGCTCATTCGCCAGAGCACGAAGGCCGCGCGCCCCACTGGCAGTGTGTCGAGCGAGCGCTCGTCCTGCCGCACCAGGTGCCCCACGGCGTGGTTGGCACCAGTCGCGTACACCAACGTGCCGGACGCGGAGAGGGCGAAACTGGCGGCGGCGGTGTAGTCGCGCAGCGAGAGCCCGGACTCCAAACGTACCGGCCGGCCGACTTTCCTCGTTGCGAGATCCAACCGAGCGGCGAGCAGGTCGCCCTGCTGTGCGACGTACACCAGGTAGCGCTGGTCCACCACGGTGAACTGCGACCCGTGCACGAGCGCACTGTCTCCCTCGCTGCTGAAGCTTTCGTACTGAACGACGCTCGTCGTGTCGGGCTGCATCACCACGCGCCCGGCGAACTTCTGTCCGCCGCCGCCGCACATGAGTGAGGTCCGGTCGTCGAGCAGGGACGCATTGAGGCAGTAACCGATCGACCGGATGACCGACGCCCCCGCATCCACATCGACGATGCGCGCACGGACACCAGCATCCTCGGTCGACACCAGATGTTGCGCGTCCTGCCAGAACACTTGCACGATCGACTTCGCTCGCGCGAGCACCGTGGGCTTGCCACCGGCGATGGGGACTCGTTCGATCCACGGCGTCGCGTTGTCGGATCCACTTGAGGCGGCGCCGACGTCTCCCTCGCGCATCACGACGTAGGCCAGCGACTTCCCATCGGGCGAGATGGCCGGCGTGGACGCACTGCCGTCGCCGGTGATGCGACGTATCGTGCCGTCCATCAGCGAGCGATACCACAGCACGGTGCGACCCGAATCCGCGACCGCCGGATACACCACGAAATCGCCTGCAGGCGACACGGCGAACGGCGTCGTGAGCGACATCGCAGCGCTGTCGGGCAAGACCACGTCGTACTCCGTCGGCCCGCTCGCCGGCGAGGGGCGCGTCGCCATCCACCCGATCACGGCAATGGCGGCGATGCACGCGCCCGACGCCGCCAGGGCGAGCGTCCGCCAGCGCGCCGACGTGTTGGCGTTCGCGTGCGCGCCGGAACGCGACGACGTGTGCGTGGTGCCCGGGTTGCCCAGCGCCAGCGCGAAGTCCGCCGTACTCGCGTATCGATCGGCCGGGAGTTTTTCGATCGCCGTGTGTACGGCGGCAGCGACATGCGCCGGCACCGACTTCCGGATCGTGGTGATCGGCTCGGGGTCGCTGCTCAGCACCTTGGCGACGATCGCCTGCACATTCGGTCCGGTGAACGGCGGCTCGCCGGTCAGCATTTCGTAGACGACGGCACCGAGCGCGTAGACGTCCGATCGCGCGTCGATGCTCTTCTCGCCCATCGCCTGCTCGGGACTCATGTACTGCGGCGTGCCGAGCGAGAGTCCCGTCTGCGTCATGCGCGCGCCGCCGGCCTGCTGGACGGCGAGCGCGATGCCGAAGTCGGCGACCAGCGCGTGGCCGCCCTGCAGCAGGATGTTCTCCGGCTTGATGTCGCGATGGATGATGCCGAGTCCGTGCGCGTGGTGCAGGGCGTCGGCCACTTCCCGGGCGATGCGCACCGCGTCGGCAATTGGAAGCTGTCGTTCGCGCTCCAGCCGCGCCCGCAGCGTCTCCCCGGTCACCAGCGGCATCACGTAGTACAGCAACCCATCCGCCTCGCCCGAGTCGAGCAGCGGCAGGATGTGCGGGTGCTGCAGGCGTGCGGTGGTGCGGATTTCACTGAGGAAGCGCTCACCGCCTAACGCGGCACCGAGATCCGGGTGCAGCACCTTGATGGCGACATCGCGCTCGTGCTTGAGATCGTGCGCGAGGTACACGGTGGCCATGCCGCCGGCGCCGAGCTCGCGGGTGACGCGGTAGCGGTCAGAGAGCGCGGCGGTGAGGCGCGAGAGCGTGTCGCTCATGCCGCTCCCCTCACGTCGCACGTCGTGGAGACGCGGCCTGTTGGCGGAGCATGGCGCATCGCGCACGACAACACATCGGACCGCCTATACAAACGGATTCTCGACGCGGAGTTCCGGGAACAGCGAAAAGTCGCGATCGCGGGTGAGGAGCGACTCGACGCCGTGCGCCATGCAGATGGCGGCAATGCGCGCATCATGCACCACGGCACCGCGCACACGCGAACGACGTACGAAACCCGATAATACGCTGGCAAACCCTTGCGACTCGCCGAGGAGCCGTGCGGTCGGGGCGGCGAACCACGCCTCCAATTGCGCCCATGCCTGTTGCGGCGTGCTTGCGGTCTCTCGCCATATCCTTGGATTGGTGACCACGCTGAGGAACTCGTAGACGCAGGGCCACGGGATGGCCCACGGATCGCGACCGGACGCCAGTGCGCGCACGCAATCCTGCGCGACCGCGTGCTCAGCGACTTCACGACGATGCGCATAGACGAGCACATTGGTATCGACCGCAATCATCATCGACCACCGTAGATCTGATCGCGCAGATCGGCCCACGACATCCGCTCGAGCGGGTTCGGATCGCGCGCATCACCGACACTCAGGTCCGGCAGCTGGTACGGGGTCGGTGCGTCCTCCGCGGCGAGCACTCGGCGAAGGCCCTCCTCGACCACCGCGCGCAACGGGATACCCGACCGCTGCGCATGACGTTTGGCCCGCGCCAGCAACGCGTCCGCGATATCGATGGTGGTTTTCATACGATACAGCCTACCCATATTAGCTAATATGGGCAAGCTGGCCCAACGACGAGGCCGCGAGTCATCCATCGGCGGCGGCGCGTATCGAGTTCTCAAGGGGTCAGTTCAAGGGGGGCGGAGTCGTTGAAAGGGATCGGTCATCCATGCCGCGCTGGTACACGACCCTTTCCACGCGTTGACAATGTAGATACGGCGTAGCACTTTGCCGCTTGTATTCGAGTGGGACCGGGACAAGGCCGCTGCGAACGCAACCACGCACGGGATCGACTTCCGTGAGATCGTGCAGGTGTGGCGCGATCCGTATGTGTTGGTCCTTTCGGTCGAGCACGAGTCGGAAGCGCGGTATCTGCTGCCTGGTGCGCTGGACGACCGCATCGTGACCGTCGTCTTCACCGTCAGGATGCAGGCCATTCGATTGATCTCTGCCGGTTACGCCAGCCGCGAGGAGCGACGGCGCTATGCCGAAACGCAACGGGATGGGTAAGTCCAGGATCGTGCGGGTGCGGGCCGACCTGGCAACACCGCGGCCGCGCAAGACCGCGCGCCATCCCGTACCGGGTGACGCGGAGATCGAGCGTCGGGCAGCGAACGATCCGGACAACCCACCACTCACCGCCGCGCAGCTTGCGTCGATGCAGTTGTTGCGCGATGCACCGCCCAAGGTGCTGTTCAGTCTGCGCATCGACGCCCACGTGCTGGCCGCCTATCGCCGCAGCGGGAGAGGGTGGCAAACGCGGATGAACGAGGTGCTGGCGGCTGCGGTCTCCACGGGTGAGCCGAGTGTCTCCACGGTCGTGGACGACATCGAAGCGTCGGCACGACGCACGCTGGCCCTCGCGCAGCAATTGCGGCAGCGCGGCGTGGACAGCTGACGATGCGCCGTCGCGGTGCGACGTGCGAAGACGCCCTTACCGCGTGAGCATCGCGCGCACTCGGCACTTCACGCGCGATGCGCACCGCGTCAGCGATAGGCAACTGGCGGTCACGCTCGAGGCGCGCCCGCAGCGTCTCGCCGGTCACGAGCGGCATCACGTAGTACAGCAAGCCGTCGGCGTCGCCGCTGTCGAGCAGCGGGAGAATGTGCGGATGCTGCAACCGCGCGGCGGTGAGGCGCGCGAGCGTGTCGCTCATTGCGGCACCTCTGGCGCGCGTCTCGCGACGGTGCAGGTCACGCTGCCGTGAACCGCATGCGCTTCACCATGCGCAAATCGGATTGCTGTTTCGCCTGCCAAAGATCGTAGTGGTCTTGCATCGACAGCCAACTTTCCGGCGAACGTCCCACCGCGATGGAAAGACGCAACGCCATGTCCGGGCTGATCCCGCTCACGCCGCGCAGGACGCGGTTGAGCGTTGACGCGGCCACACCGAGATTGGCCGCAAGCTCGCGTCCGCTCAGGCCATGGGGCTCGAGATAAACCGCTGTGATAAACTCGCCGGGATGCGGCGGATTGTGCATGCGCATCAGTGATAGTCCTCGTAGTCGATGATATGGGCGTGTCCGTCGCGGAATTCGAAGGTGACGCGCCAGTTGCCGTTCACGGCAATCGACCAACGCCCGCGATCAGCCCCCTTGAGGGCATGCAACCGAAATTCCGGGATGTCCATGTCCTTGATGGTCTGGGACGTGTCGAGCGCCGTGAGTTGCATGCGGAGCCGCTTGGCGTGCGCGGGCTGAATGCCGGCCAGCCTCCCCGACTCAAAGCACTGACGCAGGCCCTTGTGCCGGAACGACTGAATCATGGGTCAAGAATAGCGTGGTGCGCACCGCGCAACACGCGCCCGACGCCGCGGCCGATCGGGCTGGTCGGCTGCCGTCGGAGCGAGTTCAACGACTCTGCTTTCAACGACTCTGACCCATTCCTCTGACCCCTTGAACTCGTGCCTCACCGCACCGCCCCCGCCTGCCCCCCACGCGACCGCGCCAGCAGCTGCAGCCAGCTCGTGGTGATCGTCAGGCCGCTTGCGGCGCCTGCACGCGGGTCGCTTGACGTCGCCTTGAGCATCAGGAACTCCCGCCCGTTCGGCATCACGTCGTAGCCCGCATAGCGGTACGGGAAGAGCGAATCGCGCCGGGTCGCCTCGAGGCGTGGTCGCTCCGCGATCGTTGCCCGCATGAAGGTCGCCGGACTGCCGAGCGTCCGGTAGAAAAGCGCGGTGCCATCGGGAGACCACATCGGGTCGCGCCCCCCCGAGACCGACACACGCGCCCGTGCCCCCGGTCCGGGGATGGGCTGAACGTAGACGTTTAACTGTCCCCCTTCGCTGGAGACGTACGCCAGGAGGCGCCCGTCCGGCGACACGCGCGGCGACCCCTCATCGACACCTGCGGACGCGATGAACGGTCGCGGCGCGTTCAGGGAGTCGTCGCGGGCGATGAGGATGTCAGCATTCACACCGAACGCCCAGTATGCGCCGGCGGGCCCCGCTGAAAGGAAACCCAACTCCTTCGTGTCGGCGATCGGGGTGCTCCCACCGCTCCTGGGCCACGCCTGCAGGCGCACGCCGGCGGAGCTCTGATAGGCGACCGCCCGACCATCACGCGTCCATTCTGATGCGTCAGTCATCGGATCGGTGGTGAGGCGTTCCGTGGTGCCGCTCGCGAGGTCCGCGACCCACACATCAAACCCAATCTTGCCCTGCACCGTGAAGATCGTGCCGGCCACCTACCTGCCGTCGGGAGAGATGCGCAAATCTCCCCACGAGCGCCGCGGAATGGCGGTCGGTCGCTCCACCCCCTCATCGGTCACCGTCACGATGTCCATGTCAGCGTTCGCAGATCCACTCGCCAGCACCGCCAGCACCCCGTTGCGTGACGCGGCGACCCCAACCGCGCCCTGAGGTCCCTGCACCACGCCCTCCGCCACGCGCTCACTCGGCCCGGTCACCTTGCGGGGTACGGAGCGAAAACGGCGCGGTCATCACGAGGCCGCTTGGCGCGCCATACACGATCCGGTCAGCGGCGACGAACTGCGCGTTGCTGCCCACTATGTCTAACTCCTCGATCGACCCATCCGCCAGCGACACCACCGCAAGCCGCCCCTGTTCGGAGAGGTTGGAATTCAGCGTCAGCAACGCGTGGGCACCGCCGGGGAGCACGTGCGGCCAATCGAATCGGAATATCTTGCGCGCAGAGTCGGGCTGAGCCAGCAGGCGCAACGCACCACCCGTGGACGTGGTGCGGTGCAGTCCTGAGCCGCGCCTGACCACGATGACGTCACCGTCACCCCAACTGGTGCTGAACGTCCCCGAGTCGCTGACCAGCTGCGGGGTGACGCCGGTCGCAGGCACCCGCACCAGCCTGTTTGTATCTGTCGTCCCCTTCCGAAACAGGAGCCACTGCCCGTCCGGCGAAAACGTGGGAATCTCCATCGTGGAATCGGTGCCCTGCACGAGCGTGGCGACCGGATCGGTGAGGCGCCGGAGGTAGAGCGCCCTCGGCCCCCCAATGCGGTCTCCCACGATGACCAGTGCCGACCCATCCGGCGAGATCGCGAACTTGAGGTAGGGCATGGTTGTCACCGTCACGCTCTCCGGCAGCACCACCGGAAACACAGCCGGTTGCGGCGCGGGGGCGGTGCGGGTGGCGAACCATGCGGCGGCGGCAACACCAGCCACGGCGAGCAGCGATACGCCGCCGAGCGCCCAGCGCACGACGCGCGGTGCGCTGGCGATCCCATTGGAGGTCACGCCCGAGGCGCGGGTGCGCGCCCGCGTGGCGCCGGTGCTGAGCCGCCCCCGCAGCGTCTCCGCGAACTCCGTCGCACTCGACCACCGATCCGCCGGCAACTTCTCGAGCTCCCGCTCAATTGCATACGCCACCGCATCGCCCACGGTCGGTCGCGCCACCTGCACACTCGGCGGCTGCTCCGTGATCAGCTTGGCCACGATCGCCTGCGCCGTGCTGGCCACGTGCGGCGGATCGCCCACCAGCATCTCGTACGTCATCGCCGACAGCGAGTAGATGTCGCTGCGCGCGTCGATCGTGCGATCGCCCGTGGCCTGCTCGGGGCTCATGTACTGCGGCGTGCCGAGCGAGAGCCCGGTTTGCGTGACGCGCGCGCCGCCGGCATTGCTCACGGCGAGCGCGATGCCGAAATCGGCGATCACCGGTTGCCCCGCCTGCAGCAGGATGTTCTCCGGCTTGAGATCGCGGTGAATCACCCCCCGCTCGTGCGCGTAGGCCAGCGCGCCGGCAATTGCCGTCGCGACGCGCACCGCTTCGTCTACCGGCAACTGCTTCTCGCGATCGAGTCGCGCGCGCAGTGTCTCGCCTTCCACGAACGGCATCACGTAGAACAGCAACCCATTCGCTTCGCCCGAGTCAAAGAGCGGCAGCAGGTTGGGGTGCTGCAGATTGGCCGTCACCTTGATCTCGGCCAGGAAGCGTTCGACGCCCAGCACGGCGCCGAGTTCCGGCTTGAGCACCTTGAGCGCGACGTTGCGGTCGTGCTTGAGATCGCGCGCGAGGTACACCGTGGCCATGCGCCCGGCACAGCGGGATGCGAAACGCTGACGTGCCGACGGTACTCGACGCGCTTGTGCAGCGGTGCCTTGAACGCTGCGACACACCCAGGTCAGGGTGATCGATTGGCTGCGTGGATCAGCTGTTGGAAGACGGTTACTTGCACCAGTCTTCGATCGCCAGTCCGTCAACTCGTGCCATGTGCTTCGAGTTCGCGGTCACCAGGACTGCACCGTATGCCAGTGCGTGCGCGGCAATCGCTGCATCGAAATCCTCGATCGGTGTTCCAGCCCTTTCCAACTTCGCCTTGATCGCGCCGAACGCCGCACTGACGTCGTCCGTCCACGCACAGCGGCCAATTTCGGTGGCAATCAATGCCAGTGTTTCTCGCAGGCGGTCGCGACGCTTGGAGCGGGGCAGGCGTTCGATGCCGTAGGCAATTTCTGCCAACACGGGATGTGGGATAGCGACGTCCGTGGGTGCAAGGCGTTGCAACTGCCGAACGAGCTTCCCCTCGCCTTTCATCAGCGCGGACACGGCGTTCGTGTCGAGCACGTACTTCACAGTCGCACGGGACGCTTTGAGGAGCGAGCGACGGTAATCGCCTCGCGCATCTCGTCGACCGCGTCACGCGTGGCGGCATCGGTATCGCCGAGGCGCTCAAAGAAGCCAGGCGACCACGCCGACGGCGCGGCGAGATCACGTTCGAGGGCGTTCACGATGACGCGGTTACGGCTGACGCGCAGTGCGCGGGCCTTGCGGTCGAGCGCCTGTAAAAGCGCGGCTGGCAGATGGACGCTGGTCGGCATAACATGTTAATTACTATACTCGCACGCCTTCAGCAAGATGCGGGCAAGCCGGGGGGCTCTCGCTCCCGATGGGCAAATGGCGATCCGTTATACTCGACGTTTCGAGCCCAAAACCCGCAGCCGCTTGAGCAGGGCCAGGATTTCGGCCTGCGCGACTGATCACCACACCTCGTACGACGTGACCGCCTCCCCGCTCCGCGAACAACTGCAGCTCGCCCTCGGCGCCGCCTACACCCTCGAGCATGAACTCGGTGGTGGCGGGATCTAGCGCGAGATCGCGCTGGCCGCGCGGCTGCAGCATCCGCACGTCGTGCCGTTGCTGACCGCCGGTGATGCCGGCGGACTGCCCTACTTCACCATGCCGCTGGTGGAGGGCGAGTCGCTGCGGGCCCGCATCGCCCGCCAAGGTGAATTGCCGCTCAGCGAAGCGATGCGCCTCTTGCGGGAGATCGCCTCGGCACTCGCCTACGCGCACGATCGTGGCATCGTGCATCGTGACATCAAACCCGACAACGTGCTGCTGTCGGGCGGCAGCGCGCTGATCACTGATTTCGGCGTGGCCAAGGCCATCTCGGCCTCCAGCAACAGCGAGGCCGGCAACGTCACGTCGATGGGCGTGGCACTCGGCACGCCGGCGTACATGGCGCCGGAGCAGGCCTGTGCCGATCCTGCCGTCGATCACCGCGCGGACATTTACGCATTCGGCGTGATGGCGTACGAACTGCTCACGGGGCAGCCGCCGTTCAGCGGACGCACGCCGCAGGGATTGCTCGCGGCGCATGTCACCGAGACGCCGGAACTCATCACGCGGCGTCGGCCGACGATTCCGCCGGCGCTCGGCAATCTCGTCATGCGCTGTCTCGAGAAGCGCGCCGCCGACCGGCCGCAAACGGCGCTGGACCTGATGCACGGGCTGGATCAGATCACCACACCGAGCGGTGGCACGGCGCCGACGACGGCCATGGCGGCGGTGTCGAGCGAAGTCGCCAGCAGTGCCGCGACCACGGCGGCCACGCCGGTCCGCTCGCGTGCGGGACGGTTGATCGGGATCGCGGCGGCGCTCGTGGTGCTGATTGGTGGTGCCTGGTTCGCGTTCACGAGAACGGCGGGCGTTGCGGCGAGCGCACCGCGACGCATCGCGGTGCTTCCCACCGACATGGGCAGCGACACCGCCCACGCCTACCTCGCCGACGGCCTGTCCAGCGAACTCACCACGCGACTCAGCAAGATTCCCGGGTTGCTGGTGCGTGCGTATTCGTCGGCCAAAGCGATGCAGGGCAAACCGCTTGGCGAAGCGGGGAAGACGCTCGACGTGTCCTCGCTGCTCACCGCCTCGCTGGTGCGATCGGGGAACCGGCTCCGCGTGACGGCGTCGCTGATCGATCCGACCAACGAATCCGTGCAGTGGTCGGAAACATTCGAAGAAAGCGATCAGGATCAGTTTGCGCTGCAGGACAGGCTGGTGAACGCCATCGCCGGCGCGCTCAGGCTCACACTCTCGCCTGAGGTGAAGGCGAAGGTCGAGGCGCGCGGGACGCGCAGCGCCGACGCATTGGATCTGGTGCAACGGTCGTCCTTCCTGTCGGATCAACGCACCGAGTCGTCATTGCGGCAGGCGATCTCGCTGGCGGAACTGGCGATCCAGAAGGATTCACTCTACGCCGGCGGATGGGCGGCGCTCGCCAAGGCGTGGAACACGCTGTCAGACGATGTCGTCTCCCCACTCGAGGCCGTGCCGCACGTTCGGCGCGCGGTCGCGCGCGCGCTCGCGCTGGACCCGTCATCGGCCGAGGTACACGCGCAGGCCGGTGCGCTGTACATGTGGTACGACTGGGATCCCGTCAGCGCCCGACGCGCTTTCACACGGGCACTGGCGATCGACTCTACAAATGTCACCGCCGCCTTATTGACCAACCAGCTGTCGAACGAGGACGGCGAGTTTGCGGATTCGGCCTTTGTGATCCTCGAACGCGGCATACGCTCGAATCCCGGCTCCATCCCCCTGCTGCAACGGTCGTCCAGCGAGGAACATCTCCGTCGACTTTCACCGGCCCAGCGCGAACAGCGGTGCCTGCTCATCGAACAGCTGCGGGCCTCGCCAGCGCTCAGTTGCACGGTACGACGGCTTCAGCTGGACGGACGTGCCGACAGTGCCCGTCGGATTCTCGTCGCTGAATTTCGGCAAATGACACCGGCCGAGCACGACCGCCTCTCGGGCCTCGCCCTGATGAGTCGCGCACGTGGATTCCTCGATGTGGCCGACACGGCCAGCGCCAGAATTGAGTTGAATGCCGCGATCGCGCGGTCGGCACGCGAGTACGTGCGCGACGACTTGATCGCCGTCTTGTACACTCGATTGGGCGACATCGAGCAGTCGGTACAATCGTGGGAGCGCGCGGTGACCTCGAACAACTCGCAAGTGGTGTTGTTACTGTATTCGCGCCGATTCGAGGCACTGCGACGTGACCCGCGGGCGCAGGATGTGCTTCGCCGCGCACGGGCAAAGGCCGCCAGCGTTTCTCATTGACGAAATCGAGTCGGTGCGCGCCGCCTACTTCGGCCGCACCCGCTTCAGCTCCTCGAAGAACCCCTGCACCAGCACCAGTTCGTCCGGCCTGGCCGTTTGCTCACCCACCGTTCGCACCGCCAGGAACCGGCCGTCCGGCGCCATCGTGACTCCGGCGCCCGTGAACACCATCGGCGACGTCGTGAACACCGGCTCAGCCACGCTGGCCTCGAACGCGGCCCCAGGCGCGACTGACACGCGCATCAGTTTGCCGTCGGCGCCGGCCCAGAACAGCTCACGCCCATTCGGTGACCAGAACGGGAGCTCGCTGATGCGGCTGGCGCTGGCGATGGCGTACCTGGCGGAGCCAGCGTCGGGGAACGGCCGCACGAACAGCTGATCGTCATTGTCCCGCGAGACATAGGCCAACCAACGACCGTCGGGTGACAGCACCGGACCGAACTTGCTGGTCCCCGGTTCCGATGCCAGCACCACGTCGCTCGTGTCACCGGTCAGGCGACGCGCCAACACCCGGTTCGCCCGCGTGGTGTACACAATCCACATCCCGTCGGGCGAGACACGCGGGGAGCGGCCATCGATGCCGAGCCAACGCGGTGGGGTGCTGCCATCGGCCGGCACGATGCCGATTCTGTTGCCTCCCGTTGTGGGTCCCCGGATCAACAGATTCCGCCCGTCCGGCATCCACGTGGCCCGCGCGCTGTCTGCCGCCTGGATCACGGCGCCGCGATCGAGTCGCTTGACGACGGCGCTCGCGTTTTGTCCGTTGGCGGCCATCATCCTCACGGCCACGAAGCGCCCGTCCGGCGAGACCTCCGGGTCGAAGACATCGCCACGCCACGACGAATCCACCGCAGTCACCACACCGGATCTCGTGACCCACACCAACTCGCCCGCCGCGGTTTGATCCGCTCCTTCGGAATACAAGACCGATCCGTCACGCGCGACGGCGAAATCAAAGTTATTGCCTCGAACGCGAATGCCCCCCCCAAACAGCACAGGCTCACCGCGCAACTCCAGGCGCTCGAGGTCGAACGGCGTCGCGAGGAGCGAGCCATCCTCGGTGACCGTGAGCAGATGACCCGTTTCGACGTATCGCGCCGCCCGCGCCCGGGTGATCAGCTTGTACTTTCCCGTTCGCGCATCGAGCACCCCGACCGACCCCGGACCCAGCGCGTAGAAAAGCACGCCGCGGCCACCGGGCAACGCCGAGGGGTGATAATGCGCAACCTCCTTCCGGCTCGTGTCGCGAACCGTCACGATCTCCGGGCTGCCGCCTGTCTCGCGAATCCGCGCGAGGCCGTCGCCCTGAAGATTGCCGTCGTAGTAGATGTAGCCATCCTCGGCCCAGCTCACCCCGACCGGACCGACCAGGGAATCAGTCAACGAGAGCACGGGACCGCCTCCCACGGCCACGACGCGCAGCGCACGTTTGGTCGTGCCGGAGGTGAAGGCGATGCGCTTGCCGTCGGGTGAGAAGGTCGGGTTGCCGGCCCCCTCCGTCCCCGCGAGCGGCGTGCCGCGCCGTTGGTCCAACGGCCGCACCCAGAGGCGGGCGTCCGTGCCGTTGCCGCTCACCCACGCCAGCGTGCGGCCGTCGGGCGAGAGCGCCGTCCGGTTGCCGGACACACCGCGCTCCGCAAGCGGCGCTTCCGTGAGCGCCAGACTGAACCGCGAGACGAGCAGCGCCTCCTCGCTCGGTCGTAACCATCCAGCCACGGCAGCCATCACGGCAATGACCGCCACCGTCGACGCGATCAGGAAGCGCCGATCGCGCCACGGCGACCCAACCGACGCAGACGCGGCCGTCATCGCCGTCGTGAAGCTGCGGTCGTTGAGGGCCGCCGCGAATTCTCTGGCGCTCGCAAAGCGATCCGCCGGCAGCTTCTCCAGCGCCTTCCCCACCGCCGCCGAGACATGCGGCGGCACGGTCTTCCGGTGTGTCGTCACCGGCGCCGCTTCCTCGGTGATGATCTTCATGATGATCTGCTGCGCGCTCCCGCCGAGATGCGGCGGCTGACCGGTCAGCATTTCGTACAACACGCTCGCCAGCGAGTAGACGTCGCTGCGCCCGGAGATTTCCTTCTCCGCGGTGGCTTGCTCCGGCGACATGTAGTGCGGCGTGCCGAGGCTCAGCCCCGTCTCCGTCATGCGACCGCCGGCTGCGGCGCTGACGGCGAGTGCGATCCCGAAGTCCATCACCATCGCACGTCCGTCGTGCAGCAGGATGTTTTCGGGCTTGATGTCGCGGTGGATCACGCCGGCCCGATGCGCGTAATCCAGCGCGTCGGCGATTTCGCGCGTGATGCGCACGGCGTCTTCCACACCCAACTGCGTCTCGCGATTCAGCGTCTCCCGAATCGTCTCGCCCTGGATATAGGGCATGACGTAGTACAGGAACCCGCCGGCCTCCCCGCTGTCGAACAGCGGCAGGATGTGCGGATGCGAGAGTGAGGCCGTGGTCTTGATCTCCACGACGAAGCGCTCGCCGCCCAGCACCGCCGCGAGCTCGGGCTTGAGGACCTTGATGGCGACCTTGCGGTCGTGCTTGAGGTCCGCGGCGAGATAGACGGTGGCCATGCCGCCGGCGCCGAGTTCGCGCTCGAGGCGGTAGCGGTCGGCCAGTGCGACAGAGAGGCGCTCGACTGTGGTCACCACGATTGCTCCAGGTGTTGCATGAGTTCCACCAACGAAATGGCGGTGACGCCGTCTGGCATAGGCCATTGTTCGGAGCCACTGTGGACCACGAATGCCGATGACGGCGAGAGGTCATCACAGGCGACGCGAAATCCGCGCGAGACGGTTGGTGCCGAGGATCGCTTGATCTCGATCACGATCTCGACGCGACCTCCCCGTTCAAAGAGGAGATCCACTTCCGCACCCTTCTCCGTGCGAAAGAACATGGGGATACGCAGCGGTCCGGCCGCCGCGATGAGGTTCTCGATCACGAATCCCTCCCAGCTGGGACCCGCAATCGTATGCGCGAGGATGTCGTCCAGCGTCGACAGGCCGAGCAGGGCGTGCACGACACCGCTGTCGCGTACATAGACCTTGGGCGAACGGACCAGCCGCTTCCCGAGGTTGCCACTCCACGGCTGCAATCGACGCACCAACAGCAGGTCGGCCAGCAGGTCGATGTAGCGACCCACGGTCGGTGCGGACACATCGAGGCTGGACGCGAGGCGCGCGTGATTGAGCAGTGTGCCTTGCCCGTTGGCCAGCATGCGCCACAAGCGCCCCACCGTTTCCGTGGGCATACGCGGCGCGAACATCGGGACATCGCGCTCGAGAGAGCTGCGCACGAAATCCTGGCGCCATGTCGTGCTGTCCGCATCGGATCGCGCGAGGAGGCTCTCGGGGAACCCGCCGCGCGTCCAGAGGCGGTCCACACTGAGGCGCGTTGCCACGCCGGCGCTCGGCAGCTCGTGTGCCAGCACTGGTGTCATCTCGAGATAGGACGCGCGTCCGGCCAGCGATTCGCCGGCCTGTCGTTGCAAGTCGAGCGAGGACGAACCCAGCAGCAGGAAATGGCCAACACGATCCTTCTGCCGACGGCGCTCATCAATGATGCCGCGCAGCACCGGGAAGAGCCCGGGTGCCCGGTGGATTTCGTCGATGATGATGAGTTGCCCGTGCTGCGCGCGCAGATACGCATCGGCGTCGTCGAGCCGACGCAGGTCGGCGGTGCGCTCGAGATCCAGATAGCGTGCGGTGTCACCGTACGTCTGCGCGATCTCGCGCGCCATCGTGGTCTTACCCACCTGACGAGGCCCCAGCAGGATAACGGCCGGCGTTGTCCGCAGTCGGTTCGTCACGAGCGCGCGGATTCGGCGGTCAATCATGCTCGTAAATGTAACACTTGGTATTTGATTTACGCCATTCCTCATCTGCGACCGGCGCCAGGTCGCGCTCGAGGCGGTAGCGGCCGGCGAGGGCGGTGGCGAGGCGGGAAGAGGCTGCGCGGAAGGCCGCCGTCACCGCCCGCGCGCCGCGAACGCCGCGCAGTTCTGCAGCACCATCAGCGAGCGAGCCCGCTGGCCGTTGAGACTCACGTACATCTCGCGGGTACCGGGGATGAGTGTGAAGCGCACGCTGCTGTAGACGTCGCTCATACGGCGCGCGCTGGCGATGACGGTCCAATCGGCGCAGCGGAGCGTCGACGCCGACATCTTCACGCTGGACTTGAACACGGGGACGTATACCCCGCTGACGTTTGACGGCCGTTCCAACGTCCTGTGTGGTCGCCGGACGGCCAACGCATTGCGTTCGGGAAGCGTGTGGACTCCAGTACGACCGCCCGGGAGCTGTTCATCAAGTTCGCGGACAATCGCGCGCCGGAGCGCCGGATCACCATACGCAGGTGGAGCGAGACCAGCGCCAGCCAGTGGCTCGACGATACGCTGCTGGTGTTCGACGCGGAGTCGACTGGGCGCAGGAAGGACATCTTTTTCATGCGCCCCGACAGCGGGAGCGCCCCGGCGCCCTACTTGCAGTCGCCGGCGGACGAGTTCGAGCCGCAGGTCTCGCCGGATCGTCGTTTGCTCGCCTACTCGTCCGATGAAGGCGGAGGGGAGCGGACGGGATGGCTCCGAGACTTCCCCACGCCGGTGGGCAAGTGGGCCGTATCGCGAATCTTGTCGCGCGCACCACGCTGGTCACCGGACGGGCGCTATCTCTATTACTGGCGCCCGTCGCCGCAGGTGGACTCGCTCTATCGGGTGCGCGTGGATCGCACGCAGTCCGTGGTCGTCCAGGCGCCCGAGCTCGTCGTCGCGCTGGATGTGGATGGCGTCTGGAACTGGGACCTGCACCCGGACGGCAAGCGCTTCGTGTACACGGCGCCGGCACGCGAGCCAGTCACCGGCGTTGGGGCGAACGCGGTGCGGTATTTCATCCTGCAGGGGTGGTTTGGGGAGCTGCGTCGCTTGACCGCGCCGGCCGGCAACTGACGGCGTGCTGCTCGGGGCGTGTGCGTAGCGCCGTCGCCTCGTTCGCCACGATGGTGCCGTCGTCGAGGAACAACGCCTCGGCTGGCGCGATCTCTCACTGGCGCGCTGGGTAACTACGGCGCTGGCGCGCCTCCGTTCACGGCTGATTGTTGAGAGTCGCGGCCGCAGAACGCTGCGTGATACCGACCAGCGCGAGTTTGACCGCCCGACCTAGAGTGATTACTTTGTGATCACAGGAGGCATCTCCATGAAAGCACGACTCGTACAAATCGGCAACTCGCGCGGGGTCCGGCTCCCGAAGCTGCTGATCGAACAAGCCGGTCTCACCGACGAGGTCGAGTTACGCATTCACGCCGGGGCCATCACGATTCGGGCTGCGACGGGCGTGCGCGCCGGATGGGCGGAGGCCGCCAAGATGATGCGAGCCCGCGAGGACGATCGGTTGCTCGATCCGCCACAGGCCACTCGGTTCGATGACGAGGAATGGACATGGTGACGGTAGAGCGGATCCGTCGCGGGGACGTGTTCCTTGTTCAACTGGATCCGACGCGGGGCGGTGAGATCCGCAAGGCGCGCCCCTGCGTGGTCGTCTCCCCGGACGATCTGAACGCGCATGCGCGCACGGTCATCGTCGCGCCCATGACCAAGGGCGGACATGCTTACCCGTTTCGTGTTCCGTGCAAGTTCGCAGGCAAAGAAGGTTTCGTGGTTGTTGATCAGATTCGTGCGGTGGATGTTGAACGGTTTACGAAGCGCCTCGGCCGCGTGGGGCCCACGACGCTCAGTCGTTCACTCGAGGTCTTGCAGGCCATGTTCGCGACGTGATGGGCGGTATAACGCCAGCGTCCTACTGCGGACGTCGAATCGAGACTGGCGAGCAGGAGTTCAGCCAGCCGTGCGCGATCGGCCGGCGGGAGGAAACGCAGTTGTGAGTCCGGGCTGTCGGCAGATCGAACCATGCGGCGCCGCGTCAGGGATGTCGGAACGCTAGCTCGAAAGGCCCGGCACTGCGGTGCTCGGCCTAACGCAGCGTCATACAGCCATTTTGTTGTCCGAATCTGTATAAAGTGCTAAAGTGCTAGTTTCAGGAAGTCTCCCATTCCTGAGGGTCTCATGGCGAAGCCCCGCCGCCCCGCGCGCAGCGCGCCCGTCGTGCGCAAGCGGAAGAACATCGTGGTCGATCAGCGCAAGCTTGATGCGGCGAAAGCCGCGCTCGGCGCGTTGACGGAGACCGCAGCCATTGACGCGGCCCTCGATCTGGTCGTGTTTCGCACGGAAGTCTTCAGTGCGCTCGATCGTGTCGCTGCCGACGGAGGCTTCGCGCCGGCCGGTCGCAGTCGCCGAGCCGGATGATCTACACGCTCGACACGAATGTTCTGATCGATGCGCTACGCCGACCGGCGGACATGCTTCTGCTGAAGGAATTCCTCGAATGGACGCTGCCACACACGGCGCTGTCGAGCGTCGTCGCGAGCGAGCTGCTGGCCGACGTATCAGAATGATCTGCTGTTGGCACACACGGCGCGGGAGTACGGATCGTGCCTCGTGACGCGCGACAAGGATTTCAGTCGTATTCGTCTGCTGGTCAAAGGGCTGCGCGTCGAAGCTCCGTTTCCGCGACGGCCGACGATCGCGCGCGGCGCTGTATAACGATCACTTGCTGCAGTCGGGTGTTTTTTGGAAGCTCGCCGCGCTCGCAATTTGTTTGAACGACCGCTGCAGAAGCCAGCGTTCGACGGCGTGTTCGCATTCGCAGGCTGAGGGTAGCGTCACCCCACGCCTCACGGGCGCGGCGCCACCACGCGAATCGGCTGCTGCGCCAGTAGCCTGCCCGACGCGAGCCGGATCTCGAGCCGGTAGTCGCCTGGCGCGCTCGGTGAAAAGAGGACGTCGTACGTCTCGCCGATGCTGACGGCCTGACGGGCCGGCACGATGACGCGCTGTGCTTCGGGCAGATCGATCGCGTCCTTGGCGTGTCGCGTCCATTCCGCGAGCGTCGAATCCGCGCGCACCAGCTGCCAGCGCGCGGACGAACTCCCTGTCGTCACGTTGATGAACCGCATCCGTTGCGTCGCACCAGCGGCGATTTCGAGCGCGGGCGCGACCTTCGCCCCGTTGAGCATCGCCCCCGAGTCGCTGCGTGTGCCCAGCACGAACACATGGTCGCGTAATGCGTCCCAGGTCGCACCAGCCGGCAACACGATCATGGCCCCGTACAGGCCGCGCTCCTGCTGCCGCACCTCCATCATGTGGGTGTGGTAGATGAACGTCCCCGCACGCGGTGGGGTCATGTGCGCGTCGAAACTCCCGCCCGGCGCGACCGCTGGCGTGCGCTTGCCCGGTGTCCCGCCCAGCCCGACCACGCCGTCGTAGAGATTCTCGAGCTCCATGCCGTGCCAATGGATCGCCGTGTGCTCGCCCGACCGGTTGAGCACCCGCACCGTGGTGGGCTCGCCCTGATGCAGCAGCAGCATGCCACCCGGGCCGGCGCGCACGGCGGGCCGCGACACGGTGGCACCATCGGTCACCGTCGGAGAGAACGCCGGCATCACGTCACCCGCGACGGAATCGCGCGGCACTTCGAACGTGATCACCTTGCGCGGCGCGGCCGGCAGGGCCCATCCGCGCGGGGGCGGCACGGTGATGGTCATGAAGAGCCCACCCATCTCCTGCTCCACGTGCAGGTTCGGATCACCACCATGGGGATGCAGGAGCCTCGCGTTGTACTCTGCAGGCGACAGCGAATCGGCGCCGAAGCCGATGTTCTGCATCACGTGGGAGGTGAAATGGCAATGCATCAACCACGTGCCAGGGCGATCGGGCATCCAGGCCATCTCCATCGTGGCGCCCGACGGCACGAGCTCGGTCGCCACCATACGCTCGGCGTCCGGCGCGAGCGTGGTGTCGCGCCAGGGCCCGCCGCGCGCCACCACGCGGAAGAAGGTGCCGTGCAAGTGCATCGGATGCGCATCCCACGACGCGTTCAGCACCCGATAGCGTATTGAGTCGCCTACAGTCCCCGAGAGCCGCTGCGTGAAGGGCCACGGTCGGCCATTCACGACCCAGATCGGTTCGCGCTCCGTGCTGACCCGGCCCAGCGAATCGCGACCATGAAACGACGAGCTGATGACGAAGACCGCGTCCCGCCGCCGCTGGCCCGGTGGATCGACGATGATGGCGCCCGCCAGGTGCGTGTCATCACCGCGCAGGTTCTTGAGCGTAAGGCCAGAAAAGGTGGCGTGATAGAACCGAGTGCCCGGCTGGTCGGCGATCGACCGCACCGTGCCGCTCGCGCCCGGTGCGAGCACGAGCGAGTCGCTGGGATCGGCGGAGAGTCCGCGTAGAACGACGGTGCTGTCGCTGCCGTTGCGCACCGTAATCGCGAGCCTGGTGCCGGCGCTGACGCGGACGAGCGGACCCGGCAAGCGGAGCGGATTCCCCGGCTCGGTGAAGGCCAGCATCGGCGTGCCCGGACGATCGGGACCGTTGGGGCGCCAGAGGCCGCGGCGGATCTCGAACGCCACCTCGCACACGCCCGCACGATCCCGCCCGGCCGGGACGGTGTTGTCGTGGTATCCGATCGTCGGCACCGCGTCAGGCGCTGCCCTGCTCCCGCTGAGCGGTACGCCGAGCGCGGGCAGGGCGAAGGCCATGCCACGCAGTACCTGCAGGGTGTGTGTCATTGACCCAACTCTACCGAGAGACGGCAGTTCCGGCAGGCTTCAGAGGCAGCGCGACCCGGCGATCCGGACGGCCATGGTCACGACATCGGGATCGCCCGCGTCGCCGAAACCAAGCCGCTGACGGCCACCGGGACGGTGTTGGGGAGCGCGAGCGGAGAGTCGAGGGAAACAGCCCATCACGACACATGACGTCTCGCGACCGGCCCGTATCGGTTCAGCGATCGCCTGCGCAACCGTTAACTCGTCGACTTTCCGAGGGTGAAGCGTGCGGTCAGCAGCGGAAGCTCAATACGGGGATACCGACACATCTCCCAGAGCGTGTGTCCGTGAACTGTGCAGTTCTTGTACGCGCTGGTGAAGACTCACTTCGCAGTCCGGAAGTTCATCGCGGCGAAGGATGCGGTGACGCGGGCGCGGGACATTCTGGCGTTGCATCAGGTGGCGTTCAGCATGGCGTTCAAGAACTCGCCGATTAAACGCGCGAAGCGGCGCGGGTTACAGCGGAATGCGACGGTCGCGCTGATGAACGCTTCATGGGGGGAGAGTCCGTGAGCGCTCAAGGCCTCTCCCCCCATGAACCAAGGGCAAGGTGCGCGAGCAGTGGGGAGAGCTGCCCGACGATGACCTCGACGTCGTTGCAGGGAAGCGCGCCCGCGGTCATCGCTTACCCGCCGCATTTGAGGCGCTGCACGCCCCTGCTCCGAGGGTCAAATCCCACGCGCCTGACTGTCTCACTGGAGGGGGCCGTGCGTTCGTGCCCTGGCGGGGTGGTACCGTCCTGTTGCGGCTGCCCCACCGCGGAGCCGCGCTGGCCGCTGCCCCCCGTGTCGGCGCCAGGCGACGGCGATGCACGCGATTCCCACACCGTGCCACGCATACGCCGTCAGCCCCAGCCACCTACGTCACTTGACGGATGGGGCGCCAGTGCCGGAACGCCGAGGTTGTCCTCGCGCACCGTTCGGAGCGCGAGACTCCCCCTCAACGCTAAGGCGCCCCATGGCACACTCCGACACGACCCTCGCCGCAGAGACCGCCGACGCGACCGCCGACGCGACCGCGCGGTACGAACGGCACGTCAAGCCCTACATCGCCAGGCTCCTGCGACTGCTGGCGATCGACCGGGTCTACACGCGGGCAGAGGGTGACCTCCTCACGGACGCTGACGGCCGCGAGGTGCTCGACTTACTCGGCGGCTACGGTTCGACCTTGCTCGGTCACAACCATCCGCGCCTGGTGAGGACGCTGTGCGACGCCTACGCGGCCGGCGTCCCGACCAATGTGCAGGGGTCGGTGCGCGAGCCGGCGGCGAGACTCGCTGAACGGTTGGGTGGACTCTTGCGGAGCGCGCTCCCCTCGAGCGAAGGGCACCTCGTCCACTTCTCCAGCACGGGGACCGAGGCAGTTGAGGCGGCGATCAAGCATGCGCTCATGGAGCACGGCGCGCGTCGACGGCTCTGGACCACGACCATCGACAAAATGCTCCTGGAGTGCCTGGACCAGCGCCAGGAGGATCCGTCAGTCGCACCGCTTCGCGCGCTCAAGGAAGCGGTCGAGCGCCAGGCACCGATCCTCCTCGCAGTGCAGGGGAGCTACCACGGCAAGACGGCGGGCGCACTGTCGGCGACCTCGAACCCCGCCTTCCGGTCGATGTTCGACCGCGCCCCGGTCGACACGCTCTTCCTTGACGCGTCCGACACCGCCAGCTGCGACGAGGTGGTTCGGTCGCTCACGATCGATGCGGGCGCTGTCGGCCTGGGGAAGATCTCGCCGATCGTCGGGATCATCTTCGAACCGCTCCAGTGCGAGGGGGGAATGTTCCCGCTCCCTGAGCCCTTCGCCCGCTGGATGGAAGGCGTGCGCGGCGCGCTCGGCGTGCCGCTCATCGCCGACGAGATCCAGTCCGGCTTCTTCCGGACGGGCCGCTTCCTCTGCTGCGAGCACCTCGCACTCCAGCCGGACTACATCCTGCTCGGAAAGAGCCTGGGTGGCGGCCTGTCAAAGATCTCGGCGACATGCATTGCAGCTGACCGGTACGTCGCGGAGTTCGGGTGGATGCACAGCTCGACCTTCGCCGAGGACGAGCCGTCGTGCCTGGTGGCGCTGGCGGCGATCGATGAGGTGGAGTCGCTCACGCCATCCGTGAGTGAGCGCGCGCGGCGCTTCGAGGTACGCATGCGCGAGGGGGTCGCGGCGATCCAGCAAGAAGTCGGACGGTACATCGCGGACGTACGCGGACGCGGCTTTCTCCTGGGTCTCGACTTCGACCTCGCGGGTGACGCCGTCGAGATCCCGCTCTTTCTCAAGACGGCGACCGACGCAGGGCTTGGCTCGTACCTCTTCATGAGCTACCTGCTGACGCGCCATGGCATTCGTGTGGGGGTGACGCTGAGCCGCACGACGGTGCTGCGCATCGAGCCAAGTGTATACGTGAGCGATGTGGAGGTCGATCGCACGCTGGCGGCGCTGCGCGAACTGTGCGTACTGATCCGCAACCGCCAGCTGTTGCAGCTGACGCGCGACCTTTGGCACGACAACCTCCCACCCGATGCGCTCGAGGTACGCTCGGCCCCGCTCGTGCGGGCGCGTTCGAACGGGCGGCACGGGGCGCGCCGAGTGGCCTTCGTCACGCATGTCATCGACCAGGCCAACGCCGGCAACATGGACGCCGCACTGGCCGCGCTGAGCGCGGGCGAGCGTCGCCGCTTCATGGACACCTTTGGCGATGTCGCCGATCCGGTGGTCTACCTGGAGCAGGAGATCGAATCGGCGACGGGCGAGCGCATCCAACTCGAGGTGTACGGCATCATGCGGACGACGGAGTTCTTCGAGCAGTCGCTCAAGCGCCGTGATTTTGCCGCGCTGGAAGAAGTGCGAAGCGCCGTCACGCTCGCCGGGTACCGTGGGTGCGTCTTGGCAGGGCTTGGGCAGTACACGAGCATCGTCTCCAGCAACGGACTGCTCGTCAGCGAATACGGGCCATCGATCACGACGGGCAACAGCCTCACCGCCGGCTTCGCCTTCGAGACGCTGCGTCGTGCGCTTCGCGAGCGCGGTCGCGCGTTGAAGGAGTGCCGAGTGGGAGTGGTCGGGGCAGCCGGCAACATCTGCAACGTCCTGGCGCAGCTCATCGGCGACCATGCCGCGGCGATGACGTTGATCCACCGGCGAGGGGATGATGCGGCTCGGCGCATGGAGCTGGCGCGCACGCGCATCCTTCAGGGCTCGGCGATCGACGCGTCGAAGGTGCGGGTGAGCGACGACGTGGGCGCGTTGATCGATTGCGATGCGATCGTGCTTGGCACCAGCACGACCGACGTTCTGATCACCTCGGACATCCTGAAGTGGGGAGCCGTGATTCTCGACATTTCGGTGCCTTCCAACATCGCCCCCGCGGTATTCACCGAGCGCCCCGACGTGGCGGCGTATCACGGCTCCCTGGCGCGACTTCCCGAGAGACAGGCGCTGGCGACGGGGTGGATGCCGCTGCCCACGGGACAGATCTATGCGTGCCTCGCGGAGACGATCACGTTGGGGCTGTCGGGGCGCGAGGGACACTACAGCCTGGGTGCGCTGAAGAAGGGGCAGGTGGTGGAGATTCTCGAGCTCGCGGGGCGTGTGGGGGTGGAGATGGGCGGACTCGTGGGGTTGAGGGGCCGGACGTGAGAGGGGAGGGTGTCACATTCAGTGTCACTGAGTGTGATTCTCCTTGGCCCGCAAGCCCCCGATCGCCCGCATCGGCATTCCGCTGCCGCCCGGAACGCTGCGCGCCGCCGACGAACTCGCGGCGCAGCATGGTCGCTCGCGCAGCGGGATCGTGGCCGAGGCGATTCGGCAGTACGCGGCGGCGAGGTACGCCTCCACCACCCCGAGCTTGAACTCGGTACTGAACCGTCGGTACGTCTTGCCGCGCGTAGATCCTCCGAGGAGCTGCCTCGAAGGTCAAACCATGTGCCGCCATCTGTCCAGCCGATGGGGGTCACTCCAGCTTCTGTGCCAACTCATTTCAGCACAGACACGGTGGTGCTGGGCAACATTGGTACCGATGCGGATGGGCCAATTGCGAAGGCTATTCTGCGACACGTAGAGTCATGAATAGGACTGCATGCGGCGTTGGCGCTCACCAGCGTGGGAGTCCGAACGGCATTCCAGTAAAGACTCGTCTTGCCACATCTACGTCGCCGTGCCGATGGCTGCCGCAGCTCTTCGTTCAGTTTGGGTGCTCGCGTAGGAAGCGCTCGAACGCCGGCGCGCCACGCAGCACGAAAAGGGAGGCTTGCGCAGCATAACCACGCGCCGTGTACCCCACCGGTGCCGCAATCCCCGCCTCCAGCCATCGTACCGCTGCCTCCGGCTCGCCGAGGCGCGCGTAAACCGCCGCCACTATAAGCGGACTGATTACGTCGGTGAGATCTGCGCGGAGAGCGGTTCGCCGCGCTGCTGCGAGTGCGTCCGAGAGCGTCCGGCGTGCCGCGCGTGAGTCACCGAGCGCAACCTCGCTCAGTGCGCGGGTGGCGAGGAGGTCAGGAGCCTGCGCGCCTCTGAGTGTACGCCCCGCCAGCAGACTACGAACCGAATCGTAGTGGATGTTGGCGCGGCGTGTTTCGCCGCGCCGAAGATGAAGGTCAGCCTTGGCCGCGTAGTACCCGAACACGGAGTCTCCCAACGTCTTGATGCCATGCTCTCGCGCCGACATCGCCAGGAGGCGGGTCGCGTGCGCCTCACCCGACGCCGACATGTACCAGAGGAGCGCATTGTCGTTCGACGGACTGAGGTGCTCGAGCGCGCGTTTCAGCTCGGCATCGAGCGCGGCGGTGTCGCCGCGGACGTGCGAGATGTCGAGTCGAATCAGCCAACCGCGCGGATCGGTCGAGTCCAGCGCAACGATGGCGTCTGCGTAGCGCCTTGCCTCGTCCCAGCGCCGCAGCCAAAGCGCAAGCGTCCCGGCGTTCGAGAGTAGTCGACCGGATCTGGGGGCCAGGAGCGCGGCGTGACGCGCCAACGCATACGCCGTGTCGTGGCGCTGGCGCTGGCTCAACAGCCCGCTCGCACGCCGGAGCACGTCCGGATCGTTACGCGCCGCAGCCAGTGCGCGCGCAGACAACGTGTCTGCTGCGGTCGTGTCGTGGTCGTAGTCGAGCGCTGCCCACGCCAGCGAGAGCAGCACCTGCGGCTGCTCCGGCGCATGAACGAGCGCCCGCTCGTACGTCTTCCGCATTCTGGCCTCGGCCGCCTGATCGCCAGCGCTGAAGTAGTTGAGAACGGACTGGGCATGCGCCAGCTCACCCCAGGCCTCAGCGAACGAGGAGTCGAGTTCGACCGCGCGCGAAAACTCGCGGGCGGCCTGCCGCAACGCGTCGCCCGACGATTCGCGCGAGTCCGCCTCCATTGCCGCGAGGCCACGCACCCAAGCACCGAACGCCTCGCGGTTGGACGTCACGCGTCGAACGAGCGCTGCGCGATCCTCGGGCCGCAGTTCGACGGTAAGGGCCTGGGCCACCCGTGTTGCGATGTCGCTCTGTGCTGTGAATGGGTCGGCTGGAGTGATCACGACCGGAGTACCGGTCCAACGGGTCGTACCTGATCGCGCGTCGACGAGCGTCGGTGTCACCTGTGCCTGCCACGCACCACCCGCGAGCTGTGCCCAGCGGACTACCCCCTCAAGGAGCCATGTGACGCCTAACTCGGTGCCTATCTGCTTGGCCGGCTTGGTCGTGCGCCGGTATTGCGCGGCGCTTTGGCGGTCGATGATCGCAAGTCCTGGGAGCATTACCAGCTTCGCCGTGACTGCATCGGTAAGCCCATCTGTGAACAGGGCTTGCTCAGTCGGCCCAGCGTGCTCGAACGGCAGCACCGCGAGCATCACAGGACCCGGTACCGGCCTTGGCGTCGGCGGCGCGCTGCGGCCACGCGAGACAATTACGATAGCGGCAGCAACAAGGATGATCGCCGTAAGCGCGCCCTTCCACGCTGCACGCACGCGGCGCGGACCTCCGACGACGGCGAGCGCCGCCGCGTCGAGCTGCGCAAGAACGGTAGCCGCAGTCTTCGGGCGCTCAGCCGGGTCCTTGGCCAGGCAGCACATCACAAGCGCCGCAATCGCGGGCGAGACCGCGGGGGCCGCATCGCCAAGCGCACGCGGCACTTCGGCAATGTGTGCCGCGATGAGTTGCTGCGCAGTTGTGCGGCTGGCAAATGGGTGATGCCCGGCGAGGAGCTCATAGGCAACGACACCCCACGCATAAAGATCCGCGCGCTGATCGGTGTCCGGATCGCCAACCGCCTGCTCCGGCGCCATATAGGCCGGCGTGCCGAGCGAGGTGCCCTGCTGGGTCAGGATCGGAGTTCCGGTGGCTGAGCCGTCGGGCGCGTGGGTGCGTGACACTTGCAGCGCCTTGGCGATACCGAAGTCCGCCACCACCGCCGTCCCCTCGTTGAGCAGGACGTTCTCCGGCTTGATGTCGCGGTGCACGATCCCTTGCCGGTGGGCATACGCGAGCGCCCGCGCGATATCGTGCAGGATCGTGATCGCCTCGCCCAACGGGACGGTACCCTGCGTCAGGCGGGCGCGCAGGGACTCGCCGCGCACGTACGGCATTGTGAAGTACGGCAGCCCCTCGGCCGTCACGCCCGCACCGAGCACGGGCACGATGTGCGGCTCCTGCAGTCCGGCGGCCAAGCGGATCTCGCGCGCGAATCGCTCGGCGCTGAGTCCCTCCGCCAGCTCAGGCGCAAGCACCTTGACCACCACGTCGCGGCCCAGAGCCTCGTCGCGCGCCACGAAGACACGGCTCATGCCGCCGCCGCCCAGCTCGCGGGCGATGGTGTAACTCGCCCCCAACGTCGTCTGGAGCTGGTCGCGCAGCAGGTCTGTCACGGCATGCAGGGCGAGGGAACGGGGCGCCGCCTGGCGCGGATCAGCGCCCGACGGACCCTCAAACTTACGTCATGTGGCGGCGGTCACGTCACCGGTGCCCTGAGCGTTCGCCTTCCTGTCGACATGGCGGGCTCGAAGCGGTTATCGCGACACATCGCCCAGAGCGTATGTCCGTGGAACGTGAAGTTCTCGCAGCCTGTGTCGGATGGTTCACCATTTGCGGCGCAGGAGTTCATCGCGGGGAAAGTTGCGGTGACGCTGGCGCGAGACATCGTGGCGCTCGATCAGGCGGCGTTCAGCGCGGCGTTCCGGAAGTCACCGATGAAGCGGGCGAAGTTGCGCGGGCTGCCGCGGAACGCGGTGGTGGTGCTGGGCACTGTCGGCACCGATTCTGACCTGCCGCTGCTGTAGGCGATCCTCTGATACGAGGTGTCGTCAGTGCGAGAACATGCGGCGTTCACGCGCGTCAGCATCTGGGTTGCACCGCATCCCCGTAATACCACTTGTCGCCACGCCCGCGTTGCAGCAGCGTTGGCTCCCGCGCCGCGCAGCACGGTTTTCGCTACGACAGGCGATCAGTGGCTCATGCACAGCCAGGCAAGTCGAATCGCGGCAGGCAACGCCACCGTGGGCTGCAGCAGCCGGGGGCCTGGACCACCGCACACGTACGGCGCTGAACGCTTCGACGGCTCTCCCCTTCCCGGCCTGACAGTTCTTCCACGACACTGGTTCTGGCGTAGTCTGGCGACGTTTTCGGCGACGTTTTCGGCGACGTTTTGTCCCTGAACACGTCCCCTGCGAGCTGGCGCCCCACTGAATCCGTGTCACGTCTCCGCTGACAGCGGCTCACCCATCAAGACGGCGTGAATGATGGCAGGTCGTCAGGGGGCATGCCTCGCTCGATGCCTGCCCCGCAACAGTCGGCGCGCAGCGCCGCAGTGCGTCGCGCGGCAGCGTGGGCGCGTTCGTCTCCGGAATCCGACCCTCGAATCCTCACCGTGTCCGTGGACCGGCTTCCAGCTGCCCCTGCGTGCCGAGCCCCCAGCAGTACGTCGCGCCGTCGGCTGCGAGTGCACACAGCTGATTTTCACTGGCGGCGATCGTCACGAAGCGGCGCCAACCGACGATCTCGCGCGGCGTCGTGGACAGCTCCAGCCGCTGACCGATACCGAGCTCGCCCCACAGGTTCAGCCCCCAGCATGCGGTGGGGCCGATGACGGGGGGTGCCGCACGTGGCGCCACCCGAGGCGGCGATGGCGACGAAGGTTTTGCCACCGAACGCACTCACGGGCGTTTCGGCGTTGCGGTACTCGCCGGTGCCGAGCTGCCCCTGACCGTTGTCACCCCAACACAGCACCGCGGCGCTGCTGGCGATGGCGCAGCTATGACTGTTGCCATCGGACACGGACGTGAAGCTGACGGCGGAGTTCACCGGTGCGGGTGTGGGCGAGCAGAGGTTCGCGTGACGCCAGGGAGCACCGAGGTGCACGGCACGCCGGTTCTTCCGAGCTCCCCGCGTCCCGCCGATCCCAGTAGTAGACACGCCCCGCTGCGGTGCGAGCACAGGTGTACGTGTCGCCGGCGCCGATCCCCACGAACGCCTCGGCCGCCGTCAGGCCGCAGGTGTGCGTGGTGCCAGCGCTCAGCGATGCGAGCGGTGGCGCTGCGCTGACGAGCATCGGCATCGTCCACGCAGCTGTTGTCGTCACAGCCGGCAAACTTGTCCTCTGGCGCGCTGGGCGCAGCGATGCCGCGGCCGGTCAGCAGGACTGCCATGATCGCCGTGAATGCCGTCAAGGCGTGCACTCGAGCTGTGAAAGGCATGGCGGTGGCGGTGCGGGAATTGGTCAGGTGCGACAACGACGCTGTGGCAGGTGGCGGTAGCGGGGCAGATCATCGGCACTCGGCGCTGCGAGCGTTGCATCGTGTGGATGCGCCGCTGGACTACGCCGCAACGGTCGTGCGCTGCCATCAGCCTGGTGTCGGCCCAAGCAGACTGAGGAGCCAAGCGAAAGTGCCCGTCATCAGCAGAAATGCCCCAATCGACCTGTCCACGCTGAGCTTGCGCGTGCGGATGTCGGCAATATCCGCGAACGGCACCGCGATGGCCCTCATCGGTGCGCCGCTCGCGCTGGTCGTCAGCACGGCCTGCAGGGTGTCGTTGCGGAGGAGCATGCGCGCATCCTGAAGCGTCATCGCCGTGCCGTTGCGCATCGCGACGCGCACCACCCGAACCGGCTTGATGTCGGAAACGTCACCCGATGCCACGGCGACCGCCGGCATCGGCGCGACGTCGATGCGCTGCCACGACATGCAGCCGGAACAGAGTGTGGCACTGACGGCGTAGAGCAGGGCGGGCGCGCTTCGGCGCGAAAGGAGGGGCGACATGGAAACTCCATAGGGGATGAAAGTGACGCAGACGGCGTGCGTGGGTGGGAATGCGAGCGACGTCGTGCGAATACCCGCCTCGATACGCCTCAAAACGACACGAAGATCGCGGTGACGGACAAGACCCCGAAGAAGACCCCGAGCGACCTGCCCCAATCGCGCTGTGGCGTCTGCACCTCAGCGACTTCCACCATCGGCACGCTGACGGTTTTCGCTGGTGCGCCGTCGTCGCTGATCATGACGACCGCGTGCAGCGTGTCGTTGCGCAGCGCAAGGCGGACGCTTTGCAGCGTGATCACCTCGCCGTCCCGCATCAGGACGCGTACCTCGCTCATTGGTGCAGTCTCGGCGATTCTTCCTGATCCTGCCGTTGTCGCTGACGCGGGTGTCAGCTCGGTGTGCTGCAGCGTCGTGCAGGCGGTGGTCAGTGCCGCAAGGATCACGCAGAGAACAGCGAACGCCGTGCGGCGCACAAAGCGCTGCGACATCGGAACTCCGGAGGCGGAATGGTTTCGCGGATGGCGGAAGAGGATACGGCGCGGCATGGTCACAGTGATCAATTCATGAAGACGGGCCCGCCGTTCGCAAGGACGTAGATGACGGCGCCAATCACGAAGGCGCTGAAGCCGTACCAGACGGTCGCCGCGATGGTCTTCGGCGTACTGACCTGTCGCGTCTGCACGTCAGCGATCTGCGACACCGGGATCGCCATGCTACTTCCTTGGCTATCGCTGTCGCGGCTCCTGCGCACGGCGTGCAGCGTATCGTTCCGCACCCGCGCGTCGCGGAGCGTGATCTTGTTTCCGGAACGCATGACGACGCGCACCTCCCGTGAGGGTGCGGTAACCGAGTCGGGTACAGGAGCCAGTTCGGTGTGCTTCCAGCTCATGCACGCCGGGACTGTCGTGGCGAACAGGATGAACCGCAGGCCAGACGTCACGCGGTGCGAGGTACGGTTCGACATCTCGACTCCTGAAATCGGAAGGAAGGCCAGCGACAGCCGGGGCAGGTCAGAACATCAGTGACACGGGGGTCGCAGGTGGGCGCCGCGCGGAGGGCGCTGGGTGCTGGTCTATGCCAGTGCCGGTGCGGATCTGGCTTGCCTTGAGTCTCGCATAGGTGTGTCAGCCTGGCGATACGTCAGATGACGTAGTCGCGGCGCACCACGATTCTGGGGCACGTCCCGCCGATTTTCAGCGCCGATCAGCCGGGGACGATCTACTGGTGCGAGCGGGTCGCCATCGCGCGCGCGCCGGCTGCGGTTCGAGAAGACGCTCGTCTACGTCATCTGACGTATGGATGGCTGATCGTGGTGGCGCGATCATGGTCTGGCGCGGAGGTTGTGCGCACTCGACCGACCATCACCCGGCGTCGGGCGTCGTCCAGTTCCCGTCACGGCTCTCTCCCAGGTGCAGTTGACCCAAGCGTTCGACCACGCGCACTCGAGAATGGAAGCGCGAGAACATCCGCGTCGCACCCCACGCAGCATTCACTTCTGTTACGGAGGCTCCATGTCATATCGCCGCTCCCTGATCACCCTGGCTGCCCTCCTGCTCACCGTTGCGCCACTCGCGGCGCAGGCGCAGGACTCGACGCCAGTCGGCCAGCGCGACACCGTGACGCAGGACACGCTGACGGTCATCCGGCTGCGCGACGGGTCGGTCCTGTTCGGACGCATCCTGTCCGAGGACCCCGCTCGCCTGCGTGTGCGGACCGTCGGCGGCCTCGAGATCGACATCCAGCGCGCCCAGGTCAGCTCGATCGCCCGCACGCGAGGGCGGCTGGTCGGCAATGAATTCTGGGCGGAAGATCCCAATGGGACGCGCCTGCTGTTCACGTCGACGGGACGCGCGCTGGGCAAGGGTGAGGGGTACGTCTCGACGTATTACGTCTTCTTTCCGTTCGTCGCCTACGGCGTCACCGATCGCTTCACCATCGCCGGCGGCACCCCGATCGTGCCGGGGCTCATCGGTCGCGCCTTCTACCTGGCGCCGAAGTACACGATTTCCGAGAGCGAGCGGGCGGCGTATGCGATCGGCGCGCTCAGTTTCGCGCTGACCGAGGACGTGGCGGCCGGCACGGTTGGCCTGCTGTACGGGGTTGGAACCTGGGGCAACCGGGACAATGCCTTTACCGCGGGTCTCGGCTGGGGGTACTCCTGGGGCGGCGACGGCGGTGACCTGAGCGGTGCGCCGGTGCTCGTGCTCGGTGGAGAAACGCGCGTCAGTCGCCGGGTGAAACTGGTGACGGAGAATTGGTTCTATACCGGTGCCATCGACCAGGGTGGCATCGTCAGCGGCGGCTTCCGATTCATCGGCGACCGACTCACGAGTGACCTGGGCCTGATCGGCGGTGTGGGGACAGGCGGCGTGGGGTGCTGCGTTCCGAGCGTGAACTTCGTTTGGAATTACGGGCGAAAGCGGCGGTGAGCCAGGAGTGTCCGTCGGGTGCCGCAGGTGCAGAATCAGCCTGCGCGAACGCACATGTGGTGACGGCTGCGAGCGAATGTGTCCTTCGCGTGGTGCGATCGATGCTTGACGCCTCTCGTGTGCATGATCTTCATGAGCGGCGGCTGGACGCCGTCATATCTCGAGCGGCGCGTCCAATAGCGGCATCGGTGAATGCCCGTTGATCACCGCCGCGTCACTTGCGAACCGCGAGCCGTGGCAGGGGCAGGGGCAGTCCCAAGTCTTCTCCGTCGTGTTCCAGTTCAGACTGCAGCTCAGGTGCGGATAGTCGGCCGAGCGCACGATCAGCGCCCCCTGGTTCGGACGGAATACCGCCAGCTTGTGCACGCCCTGCCGGATGATGCAAAGAGTGGCCTCCCACCCATTTCGAGAGGTATCTCAAAACGGGTATACCGACACACCGCCCAGAGTGTGTGCCCATGGAAAGACGACTTGCCATGATCGCACCGTTCCCAGGAGCGCGATGGTGTAGTCGGCATGTCGTGAGACAATACCGGTGACAATGCCGCCAAGCACCAGTGCGATACCGCTCCCGACATAGATCCTCATGTTGTAGATACCCTGCGCAAACGCGCGGCGTCTGGGCGGGAAGTAGTCGGAGATCAGCGAGTACGCGGCGGGACTCAACGTGGCTTCGCCGATGCCCACGCCCATTCGCATGAGCGCGAGTTGCCCGAAGCTGCGAGCCATCCCGCAGGCTGCGGTGAAGAGGCTCCAGGCCGCAGAGCCGCCGGTGATGAGCCTGGTGCGGTTGCGCGAGTCGGGGAGCGCCCCAGCGGGATACCGAACGCCACATAGAAGATGGCGAAGGTGAATCCGCTCAGCAGACTGATTTACGTATCCGTGACGTGCAGGTCGCGACGAATCGGCGCGACGAGCAGGTTGAGAATCTGTCGATCAAGAAACGAAAAGATGTAGACGAGCGTGAGCACGCCCAGCACGTACCATGCATACTATGCATACCATGGGCTGGGATAGGCGCTCTCCTGCGTCGCATCGACCGACCCTGACGTCGTATCGGTATTCGTCGTCATGCATCCGCCGGATGGGAATTTTGATCGAGGTCGGTCGAGGATTGGTCGAGTATACAGCGCGATCACCGCGCCTGCGCGCACCGGCCGGCGGCCTCGGTCGGCGCCAGCCGTGGGCGGGGGGAACGATCGCAGGCGGCCCGGTCGCTGCCTTCGCCCGCATGCCGCGGGAGCGGTTGGCATAATCGTGTCCGACCGGCTCCCAAAGGGCCGAGATGCAATGCTCGAAGCCTACGCACTCAGAACCGGACGACCACGCCCAGCCCATGCGAACGCGGTCCGAGACGCGGTTCGACACTGAGGCGTGACGGGTGAAACCGCGACCATCGCTCCCAGCGTCCCTGCGCGCCGATGATGCCGCCAACCACGGCACCGACGGCCCCGAGCGCGAAACCTCGGCCGAGCATGTCCGGACCGGCGCCGAAATCGAGGAAAGCATCCTTCTCGTATGCGATCGCGCCCCACGTCGCACCCGCGATCGCACCACCGAGCAACCCGAGGCCTATCCCACGCCGCACGTACCGTTGCCTTCCATGACTCTCTTCGAGGCGTGATATGCGCGTCAGGCTGAGGGTGCTGCGCAGCCCGCTGTCCCATGAGACGGTCACGCTGTCACTCGTCATCGCGTCCAGCACGCCTGTCGCTCGGCGCGACGGCATGATGTTGTCTGTGTAATCCACGGAAATACGAACGCGCGTCCCGACTGGCCGTGAACCAGCGCCAGCCGACTGTGCACTCAGCGGAGCGGCCACTGACACGGCGCACAGCAGCAGCGCGATCAGGCTCGAGGACGACGTTCGCTGGGCAGACGGCCGGCGCCCACCCGCATGAGCCGGCTGACGAGAGTGCGCGCGTTCGTCTCATGCGCGGCCCCGGTCCCGCGGCCCACCGCTTGCATCCACCAACGATCAACTCGCGACTCGTCAGCGATTGCCCACGCGCATTGTTCCGCGTGCTCTGCATTCGCGGCACGACCAGAGCATCTGTCGTGTTCGCACTCTACAGCTCGTTCGGAGATCGTGCATGGAAGCTTTTGATGACCTTGACCTGTCCCGACGTGACTTTCTTGTGCTCGGTGCCGTCTCGGCAGCAGCGGCTCAACTGCCATTCAGCGCTGAGATTGCTGCGGAACCGGTAGCAGCGTCCGCTTCGATCGCAAAAGTCACCTTCAGCGTAAATGGTACCGCTCGCGCACTCGAGCTCGACACGCGTACAACGTTGCTTGATGCACTTCGTGAACATCTCCACCTCAACGGCACGAAGAAGGGCTGCGATCACGGACAGTGCGGCGCGTGCACGGTCATCGTTGCTGGCCGGCGCATCAACTCCTGTCTGACCCTCGCCGTGATGCACGAAGGAGATCAGATCACCACGATAGAAGGGCTCGGTACACCAGACAACATGCACGCGATGCAGGCAGCGTTCGTCAGGCATGACGGCTACCAATGCGGGTATTGCACGCCGGGACAGATCTGCTCGGCCGTCGCGATGCTCGAGGAGCTGAAAGCTGGCGTTCCCAGTCACGTCAGCGAGGACCTGATGGCGCGCTCAGCGTTGACGCCGAGTGAACTGCGCGAACGGATGAGCGGCAACATCTGCCGCTGCGCCGCCTATTCGAACATTGCTGACGCAATCACTGACGTCGCCCGGAGCAACGCATGAAGCCCTTCGCATACGAGCGAGCACGAACACCGGCTGAGGCAGCCAGAGCCGCCGCAAGACATCCGGGTGCAAAATTCATTGCCGGAGGGACGAACCTGCTCGACCTGATGAAGCACGAGATCGAAGCGCCGACACATCTGATCGACGTCAACGGGCTCGCGCTCGACACGATCGAAGCGACCGCGGATGGTGGCTTGCGTATCGGCGCCCTGGTGCG
Source organism: Gemmatimonadaceae bacterium (assembly GCA_031374935.1). Lineage (GTDB taxonomy): Bacteria > Gemmatimonadota > Gemmatimonadetes > Gemmatimonadales > Gemmatimonadaceae > JACMLX01. The sequence continues at coordinate 46,738 of JANMHB010000091.1, forward strand.
CAACACTGACCTCGCCGCCGACGAACGTGTGCGTCGTGACTACGGTCTGCTGTCTCGCGCGTTGCTCTCCGGTGCATCGGGACAGCTCCGGAACAAGGCCACTACCGCGGGTAATCTCCTGCAGCGCACACGCTGTCCCTATTTCTTCGACACCAATCAGCCGTGTAACAAGCGTACACCGGGCAGCGGGTGCAGCGCGATCATCGGCTTCAGCCGCAATCTGGCGGTGGTTGGAGTCAGTGATGCGTGCATCGCCACGCATCCGAGCGACATGGCGGTGGCAATGCGAGCGCTCGACGCGACTGTTGAAACCGTGCGGCCAAACGGCGCGACCCGACAACTGCCTATTGCGGACTTGCATCGTCTGCCTGGCAGTACCCCGCATATCGAGACGGCCCTCCAGCCTGGCGAATTGATCACGGCCGTAACGTTGCCTCGACCCGTCGGCGGCACGCACATCTATCAAAAGGTGCGCGATCGCGCGTCGTATGCGTTCGCACTGATTTCCGTTGGTGTGATCGTGCGTCCTGATGGGACCGGTCGCGTCGCAGTTGGCGGAGTGGCGCACAAACCGTGGCGCGTCGAGTCCGCTGAATCGGCGATGCCGAGCGGTGCAAAGGCAGTCACGGCGCGACTGTTCGCCGACGCCAGACCAACGAGTGAGAACAGGTTCAAGCTGAAACTCGTCGAACGCACGCTGGCCGCGGTTCTGGCCCAGGCGAAGGAAGCGACGCGATGAAATTCGATAAGCCCGCTACCACGAACCCGATCGACCAGCTGAAAGTCGTCGGCAAGTCGATCGATCGCATCGACGGACCGCTGAAAACGACGGGCACGGCGCCCTACGCGTATGAGCGCACGGACGTGCCCGGCGCTCCGGTGTACGGCTATGTCGTTGGCTCGAGCATTGCGAAGGGTCGGATATCGTCCATGAATCTGACTCGCGCGCGATCCGCACCCGGCGTGCTGGGCATCGTGACGGCGGATTCTGCAGGTCCGTTGGACAAGGCAGACCGCAATACCGCGAAACTCCTCGGCGGCCCGGAGATCGAACACTATCACCAGGCGATCGCACTGGTCATCGCGGAAACGTTCGAACAGGCGCGTGCCGCTGCGCAGCTGGTGCGGGTGGGCTACATCAAGGCGATTGGCTCCTTCGATCTCGAGGCGGGAAAGAGATCGGCGACACGCCCACCGACGGTGAGCGGTGAACCGTCGGACACGGCCGTCGGAGACTTCGCCGGCGCCTTCGCCTCTGCGCAGGTGACGCTCGACGCGACCTATGCCACACCCGATCACGCGCATTCGATGATCGAGCCACACGCCTCCATTGCCTTCTGGACTGATGGCAAGCTCACGCTCTGGACGTCGAATCAGATGATTGACTGGTGCGCGAGCGACCTGTCAAAGACGCTGCGAATCCCGAAGGCGAACGTACGCATCATCTCGCCGTACATCGGCGGCGGCTTCGGTGGGAAGCTTTTCCTGCGCACCGATGCGTTGCTGGCGGCACTG
>JANMHB010000098.1:0-35088 GCA_031374935.1 Gemmatimonadaceae bacterium
CTTCCAGCGAGTTGTTGATCACGTGAAGCCCGAGCGCGATGCGAACGCGCGCGTGACGATTCGCGAGTTTTGGTGGCGCTTCGGATGGCCGCGACGAGAACTTCGTGACGCAACGGCTCAGCTCAGCGGCTACATCGCGACGACTGAGACAGCCAAACATCGAACTTTCTCCCGTCTCGACGTCAGTCTCGCCCCCGATCATATGGTCGTGACCATTGCCGTCGACGATTGGTTCGTCCTTGGCGTACTATCCTCTTCCTTCCATCACATGTGGTCGCTCGGAGCGGGCGGCACGCTTGAAGACAGGCCACGCTACAACAAGAGCCTGTGCTTCGATCCGTTCCCGTTTCCCGATCCGTCGTCGCAAGCTCGGTCGACACTCTCGAGCGTCGCAGCGAGGATCGATGCACACCGCAAGGCAGCTCTGCTACGCGATGAGCGCATCACGACAACGAGGATGTACAACGTCGTTGAGAAGCTCCGGTCCGGCGAACCGTTGATCCCCGCCGAGCGCACCATCCACGAACTCGCCGCCTGCGGCGTCCTGCGTGACATCCACGACGAACTGGACGCACTGGTGGCCGAAGCCTACGGCTGGCCGTGGCCGATGAGCGACGCCGAGATCCTCGAACGCCTGGTGGCCCTGCACGACGAACGGGTGGCCGAGGAGAAACGCGGGATCATCCGCTGGCTCCGGCCGGAGTTTCAGGCGCCGGGACAGCTCGCAGAACTGCCGGCGGAAGAGCTGGTGTTGCCGGAGTCGGCGGTGCCTTCGGCAGCCGAATCAGCTACCCCGCTCGACCCCTGGCCCAGTGGCGCGATCGAGCAGATCGGGGCGCTCAAACGTTTGCTGCAGATCGTGCCGCTCACGGCGGAGCAGGCCACCGCGCGGTTCAGCGGCGCGAAGCAGGAGATCGTCGAGCGGCATCTCGAGACGCTGGCGATCCTCGGTGAACTCCGCACCGACGTCGATCGGTACTCCGCCGCCGGGCCCCAATGAGGCCGGTCTCTCCTCGCCGCGACCGGCCTCGGGAGGGCGCGACTGTCGGGCCGTCGAGGCTGGTCGTGATTTGAAAGTGTTCTGTTTTGAGTAGCGTGGCTACGCTGACCGCGAGTATTCGAAGACTTGCGGTATTTGAAATAGTCGTTATTGTAGTAATGTGGCTACGCGAAACGATACAAAACTAAACACACTGTACCGACAGCTACTCCCCGGCAAACCGGTCACCGCGGCCGATCTGTCGGCAATGGGCATCTCGAGACACCTGGCAGTGCACTATGTCCGTGCCCGGTGGCTGCAGCGCCTGGCGCGCGGCGTCTACTGCCGGCCGGACGACGAGCTTGCCCTGCACCCAAGCCTCCGGACGCTGGAAGCGATGCATGAGGGACTGCACGTGGGCGGCAAGACGGCGCTCGACTGGCACGGTATCCGGCACTACGTGAGCCAGCGACCGGTCCTCCAGCTTTACGGCCGGCAGTCGGGCCGGTTGCCGGAGTGGTTCACATCGCGGTTCCCGGCCACCTTCCACCGCAAGCGGCTGTTCGATGAACCCTCGGAGTCGCTGCTGTACGTGCGCCGCTGGAATGACGGGGACAACATGCCGCAGGTCTCCGAACCGGAGCGTGCGTGGCTCGAACTGCTGAGTGAGGTCGGGGTCCGCCAGCCGCTCAGCGAAGCGCGCGAGCTGGCCACAAGCACCCATGCGATGCGCGCGATGGTGCTGCAGACACTGCTGGTCCGGTGCGTCAGTGTGAAGACCGTAAGGCTGTGCCTGGCGTTGGGGCGCGAGACGCAGGCGCCTTGGGCCGCGAGGCTCGATGTGAGCTCACTCCCGACCGGAAGCGACGCGCCGTGGGTCGCGCGCACGCGCGACGGGCTGCTGGTGCTGCCGCCATGAACGAGACCTATCTGCGGACGGCGCGGCTGCTCGCGCAGGTTGCGCCCACGGTGTTCGCCGACGAGACGTTCGCGCTCAAGGGCGGCACTGCCATCAACTTCTTCTACCGCGACCTGCCACGGCTGTCGGTCGACCTCGATCTCGTGTTCTGCGATCACACGGTCCTGCGCGACGACGCCCTCCGGCAGATCGATGCACAGATCAGGGCAATGTCGGTGCGCTTGGCTGAGCGGGCTACACGAGCCGCGCACCGTCCACCGTGCAAGGTGAGACCAAGCTGGTGATCGAACGCGACGGTATCACCGTCAAGGTCGAGGTGAACACCGTCATGCGTGGCACCGTGCACCCAGTGCGCCGGGCCGATCTGAGCGCGAGGGCGAGCGAGATTCTGAAGGCGGACCTCGCGCTTCCCGTGGCGTCGCTCGAGGATACGTACGGTGGGAAGTTGGTTGCGGCGATGGATCGGCAGCATCCGCGAGACCTGTTCGACGTACTGCAGCTGTTCGCACACGAGGGCATCACGCCGGCGATCCGCCGCGCCTTCGTCGTCTACGTCGCCAGCCACAACCGCCCTGTTCATGAGCTCCTGTTCCCGCGCGAGCAGGACATTGCGCTGGAGTTCACCGGCGCGTTTGACGGGATGACGACGGAGCGTGTGCCGCTCGAAGAACTGCTTCGTGCCCGCACGCGTATGATGCACGAATTACAAACCGGCCTCGATACATCAGAACGCGGCTTCCTCCTGTCACTCGTCGCCGGAGCGCCGGATTGGCGGCTCTTGGACGTACCACATCTGGCGCAACTCCCAGCCGTCCAGTGGAAGCAACTGAATCTCGACAGACTGCGTCGTGACAACCCGGCAAAGTTCGCGGAACAGCGTGACCTGCTCGTGGAGCGTCTGGCGTAATCTTCGGTCCCTCAAGCGGTCAACGACCGAAACCGTCGCTGTGCGCGACAACGAATCGACCCTACATCCCCCGCATCAGCGCCGCCTGATCCACCACCGTGATCCCGCGCGGTACCACGAACGTGAATGCCTTCGCGTCCAGCGTCGCGCCACGCGTGATTGACGAGAAACTCAGCGTCCGCACCAGCCCCGAATGCTCCGTCACCTCGAGCTGCTTCAGCACGCCCGTCGCCGGCACCACCGTCAGCACCGCCCGCGTGAAGCCCATGTCGCTCCGCGGCACCAGAACGACCCGGCGCAGCGCGGCACCGGCCACGGTCACCGCGCCACCGTCCGTCGCCGTGAACTTCTTCGTCGGCGCAGTGAAGAACTGCCCCACCAGATCCACACCGCCAGGCGCACCGGCGCCGACGGGCATCTTCAGCACCTGCCCCGGTGTCGCGCTCGGCACGAACACCCACAGTGTCTTGCCGTCGCTGACGATCCGATCACCGGCGGGCTGCGAAAAGTTCACCGAAAACACCCCCGGGCCTCGCTGCAGATAACTGCCGGCACTTGGCGTCTCTGACTCGGTGATCGGATTCTTCACCCGCTGCGTGAACTCCGCCCGCAGCGGCCGTGTGCCGGTGTACAACGCCGCTGTGCGCGTCAGCAGCGCCGTTGCACTCGGTGCGGACGCTGCAGCCACCGGGCGAGCCTGTGCTGCCGCCAGTGCCGGAAGCGACACGAACAACGCGCACACACCACGAAGTGCAATCATGCAGACACCGGAACGGGAAACCACGCGATACATGCAGTCGAGGACTGGTACCCCCCTCAGACCACCGCCGTTCCTGCGCCCATGATCGACCGGCCCACCGCCTCGGCCAGCGGCACCAGACTGCGCACCATTTCCTCGAACTGCGGTGGGTGCAGACTCTGTGCCCCATCACTCCACGCCTTGTCCGGCTGCTGGTGCACTTCGACGATCACGCCATCGGCGCCGACGGCCACGGTGGCGCGCGCCAGTGGTGGCACCGCATCGCGGATCCCGACGCCATGGCTCGGATCACCGATGATCGGCAAATGGCTCAGCCGCTGGATCACCGGAATCGCCGACAGATCGTACACGTTCCGCGTGGCCGTGTCGTAGCTGCGAATGCCACGCTCGCACATGATGATCCGGCGATTGCCTTCCGACATGATGTACTCGGCCGCCAGCAACCACTCCGTGATCGTCGCTGACATGCCACGCTTCAGCAGCACGGGCATCCCGAGCTTCCCCAGATGCTTGAGCAGCGAGAAGTTCATCATGTTGCGCGCGCCGAGCTGGATGCAGTCGGCGTACTTGGCCACCAGATCCGCCTGACGCTCATCCATCGCTTCGGTGATGATCGGCAACCCGGTTTCGTTGCGGGCGAGTGCGAGCTGCCGAAGCCCCTCCTCGCCCAGTCCCTGAAACGCATAAGGCGATGTGCGCGGCTTGTACGCGCCACCGCGCAACGCCACCGCACCGGCAGCCTTCACCAGGTGTGCGATGTGCAGGATTTCCTTCTCGCCTTCAACGCTGCACGGGCCGGCCACCACCGGCACTTCGGTGCCGCCGAAGACCACGCCGTGGCCGATCGAGACCAATGACTTTTCGGGCTGCCACTCGCGCGACACCTGCTTGTATGGCTTCGAGTCATACAGCACACTGGCCACGCCGGCCATGCCCTCGAAGTGCGACGTGTCCACCTGCCCGTCGTCGCCCGCCACACCGATGGCGGTGCGCAGCGCACCCGGCATCGGCAGGGGATTGAAGCCAAGCAGCTGAATGGCCTCGCACACCGCCTGGATTTCCTGCGGCGTGGCGTTCCGTTGCATCATCACCAGCATTGCGTCGCGTCCTCAGCAGTCGAGCACGAGGCCATCCGTGGCAATCACGATCGGCCCGGCCCAGCGCGCGCCAAGCTCGGCGCGCAGATCGATCCCCTCGAGCGGGGGATACATATGGGTCACCACCAGCAGGCCCGGTGCCGCAGCCATCGCCAGCGCCGCCGTTTCGGATGGCGTGAGATGGATCGGGACGGGCATCGAGTCGGGCAGGGAACACTCTGCCAGCAGCAGGTCGCACCCCGCTGCCCACTGGGCCAGCGACGGGTCATCGCCGGTGTCCCCGGTATAGACCAGCCGCCGCCCACCGTGCTCGAGAGAATATGCCATGCTTTCGGCCGTGTGGGGCACGCTGCGGCTGGTCAGGACCACCCCGCTGCCGAGTTCGACAGGCAACTCCGGCACGATCTCGACGATATCCACCGGAAACCCGGGCACCGACAGCCAGTCGCCCAGCGCCGCCGCCCATCGCACCAGCAGGTCGCCCGTCCCCGCCGGCCCGACGATGGTCAGCGGTGCCGACCGCGGTGCGAGCCGGGCGTGTCGCCATGCGAAGACCAGCGTCGGCAGGTCACCGATGTGATCCAGGTGGAAGTGCGACAGCAGGACGTGTGTCACGCCCCACCAGTCCATCCCATGTCGCGCCATGGAGTGGGCCGCACCCGGTCCGACATCCATCAGGATGCGCAGTTCGCCCGCCTCCACCAGGTACCCCGCGCACCCGCGCGCTGGCGACAGCGAGATCGTTCCCGAGCCGACGATCGTCAACCGCATACAGCAGGTGCCTCAGCGGCCGTGAACAGTCCGGCAGCGCGAACAGCAGTGGCGCCAGGGCGTGTGCTCACGCCACGATCCCGCGAGAGCCGGGTTGTCTCTCAAGAGTCACAGACGTCGGCCCGAGCGCTACGCCGCCGCTGCGACCGTCTCCGACGCCGCCTCAGGAACGGAGAGCACGTTTCCGCCGCCGGACGGTGCCCCATCGGGATCGGGATCCACGCCGCCGTTCACGCCGCCGGTTCCATCACGTGGTCGCATCCGCACGCTCACCAGCGAGCTGACGCCCGGCTCCTGCATCGTCACACCGTAGACGGCATCCGCCGCTTCGGTCGTCGTGCGCGGGTTGTGCGTGATCACGATGAATTGTGTCCGCTCCTTGAACTCGTTGAGCATCTTCACGTAGCGCCCCACGTTCTGATCGTCGAGTGGCGCATCCACTTCGTCGAGCAGGCAGAACGGGCTGGGTCGGGTGAGGAAGATGCCGAACAGCAGCGACAGCGCCACCAGCGCGCGCTCACCACTCGAGAGCAGGTGGATGCGCTGCGTCTTCTTGCCGCGCGGGCTGGCGTGAATCTCGATGTCGCAGTCCAGTGGCTGGTCGGGATTCTCCAGCCGCAGGTCGCACTCGCCACCGCCGAAGAGCGTCTGGAAGATCTGCTTGAAGTTGTCGCGCACCTTGGCGAACGTCGCCAGAAACAGCTCGCGCGCCGTCGCGTCAATCTCCTTGATCGCCTGCAGCAGCGAGAGCTTGGCTTCGGCCAGGTCGTTGCGCTGGGCGGCGAGGAAATCGAGTCGCGTGACCTCTTCCTCGTGTTCTTCCACCGCCAGCGGATTGACGGGGCCCAGCTGGTCGAGTTGCTGCCGCAGCAACTCGTTCTCGCTGCGCAACGCGTCGGCCTCCATCTCCAGCGGCTCGAAACCCTCCAGCAATTCGGCGATCGGCTTCCGCCACTCGGTCTCGAGACGCTCGCGGATGTTCTGCCGACGCGCTTCCAGTTGCGTGTGACGGAGTTCGGTCTGGTGCAGCTCTTCTGCCATCTGTGTTGACTGCCGTCGCACCAGTTCGAGCGCCTCGTCGCCGGTACGCAGCGAGGCATCGGCCGCACGCAGCCCTTCCTCCGACTCCATCAGTCGCGTCTCGAGTTCCGACAGCGCCAGCTGCCGCTCTTCGAGCTGCACGGTGAGCGTGGCGATCTGCTCGGCCAGAGCGGAGTCCGCATTGGCCAGCTGCATCAGCTCAGTGCGCAACGTCTCCAGGCGGGCCGTGGCCGTGGCCTGTTCCTGCAGCAGCCGTGATGCGCGATCCTGCGCCACCTGTACACGAGCCTGTGACTGCGCCTGCGACACCTGCGCGATCGTGCGACCTTCACGCGCCTCTTCCAGAAGCTCGTCGGCACCCACCAGGCGCTGACGTGCGCTGGTGATCACCGCCTCGAAGCCGGACAGCCCGGCGCGCAGTTCCTCGGCCTTGGCGTCGTCGTCGGCGACGCGAGCCTGCAGCGACGCGCGTCGTTCACCCAGCTTCTCGGCCAGCACCTGCGCCTCGTTGCGTTCACGCTGTGCACGGGCACTGCGGCGCTCCGTTTCCGCGCGCGCCTCTTCCGCACGACGCACGTCGCCTTGCGCCAGCGTCGCCGCGTCGGTACTCGCCGTGACGGCAGCTTCCGTCGCCTGCAGCGTCGATCGCACTGCTTCGGCTTCAGCCGTGATCCGTGCCCGATCGGCATCCAGCTGCTCGAGATCATCGCGCAGCATCGCCAGCTCGGCGCGGCGCTGGATCGGCCCCTGCGCCGACTCGCCACCCGGCAGGTAGATCGCCCCACGCGAGTCCACAAAGCCACTGCCGCCGTCGAGCTGCGTCACCTGCCCGAGCAGCGCGCGGACCCAGCGCTGCGCCGGCTCGCTCGCGCGCACGCGATCGGCCAGCGCGTTCGCACCACTCGACACGTCGTTGACGGCATCGAGCGGCAGCAGCAGGACTGGTCCGGGCTTCGCACTGGCATGCCACGCGGCCACGGCACTGGCTGCCTCGCGATTCCGCACCACCACCGCGTGGACCGTCGCGCCAAGGTAGCGCTCGACGAGAATGGCGGCGTCACTGTCAGCCGACAGAAAGTCCGACAGCGGGCCGAGCACCGCACCAGCGCCGAATCGCTCGCGCTCGCGAAGAACGGACGCGGCACCAGGCGCCAGCCCGACCCGATCGCGATCGAGCGCTTCGAGGCCATGGATCCGGCCCTGCAATGAGGTCCGCTGACGATCGGCGTCACCAAGCCGCCGGCGCACGTCGGCTTCCGCGTCGCGTGCGGTCTGGGCGGCCGTACGTGCGCCATCCAGCGCAGCCAGCGCACGTGAGACTTCGACCCGTGCGATTTCGACGGCTTCGGCTGCGGCCGCAGAGTCACGCGCCACCGTCGCCAGCGCATCGGTGAGCGTCTCCATCTCGGTTTCGAGCACCGAATCGCGTGCCAGCACTTCCGCCAGTTCCCGCTCGGTGCCTTCGCGATCGAGTTCGAGGCGACGCACCTGGTCGCGTGCATCACGCAGCGTCTTCTCGGCGCTCTCGACGGCCTGCCGTGCCATGGACACGCTGCGTCGCGCTTCGTCTTCAGCGGCGGCGCGTTCGGTGAGCAGTTCCACTGCCGCGGCCAGCTCGACCTGCAGCCGCACACGCTCGGTCTCGGCATCCTCACGTTCCGCCACCACCCGTTGCCCGAGTGCCTCGCCGTCCTGCAGTTCGGCATCGGCACGTTCGCGACGCGACATCGCATTCCGCTGCCGCTCCTCTGCCACGCGGAGCTCACGTTCCACCTGATTGGCCTGCTCGCGCTGCACTTGCGCCATTCTCGCCAGCTCGGCGCGCATCGCTTCCGCCGCAGCGCGGGCACGCTGTGCCGCTTCGCGATCGCGGGCCGCCGTCTCGGCCTGTGCCGATGCCGCCGGCACGGCCTCGCGCAGCTCCTCGAGTCGGGCCTGCAGCTGCATCAGCTCGTCGGCCCAGCTTTCCAGCTCGCGTGCCGCCAGCGTGACGTCCACCGCGAAGCGCCGCGTGGTGAGTTCCACGTGGCGCTCGGCCTTCTTGCGCTGACGCGACAGCGAACGCACCTGGCTCTGCACTTCCTCGATCAGGTCGTCGAGACGGGAGAGGTCCACCGTGGTCTCTTCCAGTCGACGTTCCGTGCTGCGGCGGCGATCGCGATAGAGGCCCACACCGGCCGCTTCCTCGAACAGTTCGCGACGATCATCCGGCCGGTCGCTCAGCAGCGCATCGATCATCTTCGCTTCGATGACGACACCGCTGTCGGCGCCGAGCCCCGTGCCGCGCACCAGGTCGTGGATGTCACGAAGGCGGCACTGCACACGGTTCAGGAAGTAGTCGCTTTCCCCGGAGCGGGAGAGTCGCCGCGTGATCACCACTTCCTTGAACGCCACTGGCAGTACGCCATCGGCGTTGTCGAAATGCAGCGAAACCTCGGCCACGTTGACGGCACGGCGCGCGGACGATCCCTGAAAGATCACCTCTTCCATCTTCGCGCCGCGCATCATGCGCGCGCGCTGCTCGCCCAGCACCCAGCGCACCGCGTCGGAGACGTTCGACTTGCCGCAGCCATTGGGGCCGACGATCATCGTCGCCCCGGGCTCGAACAGCATCTCTGTATGGTCCGCAAACGACTTGAAGCCGTGCAGGGTCAACTTGGTCAGGCGCACGTCAGAAACTTCTCCCTGTCCGGTAGTAGAGCGTCGAACCGACGCCCTTGGCCTTCAGTTCGGCCATCAACGGAATCGCCTGTTCGGGCGACTCAAAGGCGCCGACGAAGATCGTCGCGCTGCCATCCGGCTGCAGCAACGCATAGGCGGCGATCTGTCGCTGCCCATACCCATCCGCCACGTTCTGCGCCGCCCGGCGTGACACCTTGCTCTCGAGCACCAGCCCGTACGGTGTGGCCACCACGCGCCCTGCGTCGGCCTTCAGCTTGCCGCTGGCGCGCAGCGCACCGAGCAGTGAATCGGCCTGTCGCGCCTTGCCATAGGCACCGGCCTGCATCTGGAAGAACCGCCCGCGTTCACCGCGAATGCGAACCATCGTCACGGTGCCGGCCGGCAGGTTCAGGCCAAGATCGGCCCACCGGGCCAGCGCCTGCGCTTCATCATTGGTGGCGACGATGACCACACCGAATGCCGCTGCCTTCAGGGAGTCCCCTGGATTGGCCACGCGCGTCACTGTCGCCGAATCGAGTTGCGGAGTCGTCGGTGCGGCCGCAACTCCCGGCGCAGGCGCCGTGGAATCCGCCACGTTCACGGCCGACGTCGTCGGCGCGGCAGCGCCAGTCGCCGGTGCCGGCGCGCTGAATCGCGTCCACGCAAACCAGGCCGCGACCAACGCGAGTGCGACCACGGCGGCGATCCCCCACTGCTTGCGCACGTCTCGCGCCGGAAATGGTGTCAGGACGCGCTTTTCCACCACATCCTGCGCTGGCAGCATCACCGGAGATGGCTTCACAGCAGCAGGTGCGCCGCGCTCCGGCACCACCGGGATGGCGGTGATCGCGTCCGGCGTCGCTGGCACCACCGGCGGGGCATCGACGTGCGCCAGCACCGAGTTACGCGGCACCGACAACACCGACGCGGCATCACCAACCACCACCACGCCGTCGAGCATCGACGCCAGCTCGTGCACACCCTCGGCATCACTGGAGGCCACCAGCACCAGCAGGGCGCCGACCTCACGAAAGCCCGCGGCCAGACGGCTCCAGCGTTCATTCCGCAGAATGTCGGGGGTCACGACCGGCTCGGTGCCACTCGGCATCACGAACAGCGTGCCCGATTCGTCGACCTGACGGGCGATCTTGTTCAGCGACACGCCGTACAGGAAGCTGTCGATGATTCCGTGCGGGTCATCGCCGGTCACGAGGCTCTGCAACGGCTCGACTTCACCCACCAGATCGCCGATCGCCACCCGCCGGCTGCGTGATTGCGCGCGACCGATCCCAAGTGCCGCCCGCGCCGCGGCAACGGGATCCTTTCCGGTCACCAGAATGGCGTGCGCAGCACTCACCGCAGGCGATGCCTCTGCGCCAAGTGCTTCCCAGTCGAGCCCGAGCGTGACACCAGCTGCCATCAGTTCGATCCCCCCTCAAAAACCCAGTAATCACGACCCGCAGCCTGCCCGGCGCGCTCGGCGTCCGCGCGCGTCCGGAACGGACCAAGAATAACCCGATACAGTGCCACGCCGTTCGTCGCCGTCACCACCACCCGTGCTTTCTCGCCATTCGCCTTGATCGAGGCGGCCAGCTGCTGGGCGGGCCGCTCGGCCTTCAGCGCCCCGAACTGGACCACGAAGGTGCCGCGCTCGCCGATCGTCGAGGGCGGGGCATCGGAAGCGACGGGCCGGACCTTCGGGACCGTGTCCATCGCAATCAGTGCGCGCCGGGCCGATTCACCCCGCTCACGGAGGCTGTCCGCACGCGCCTGACGCTTGCGCGTAGCCGAATCGGGTGGAGCACTTGTCGAGTCTTGCGCCAACGTCGAGTCCTTCGCGCGTCGCGTCCGGGCCGAGTCGCGCCTGGCCGAATCGCCAGACTGCCGCACCGTGTCACTGAGCGTGGCCGTTGCACGGAGCGGCGTGTCGCCGGCTCGGCGCCGGAACCCGTTCCATTGCACGACCGTCCAGATGTCCTTCGCTCCGCCCGGAATCACCGACATCGGCCGGAACGTGTCGGCGGCGAGTACCACCACGTCGTCGCCGCGCAGGGTCGCCAGGCGGCCGTCCGGGAACACCAGCGGAAGATCCGTACGCCATGGCGAGACGAGGCGGCCGATCACCTTGTCGGTGGCCACGGCAATGACGAGGACCGAATCGGCCTCGCCACCAAAGCGGACCAGCAGATACCTGCCCAGCGGGTCCATGCGCAGGGCATCCGCGTCCGCCGGCACCGCGATCCGCGCAGCGACCTCATCACTGTACTTGTTGATTACTTGCACGCGGGCTTCATCGTCGTCGGCACCGAGCACGTACACCCGGTCACCGCTCGGCGAGGATGCCGTCGCGCGCAGCGAGTCACCGAGGCTGATCTGCGCCAGCGTTTCGAGGTCGCGCGCCCTGACGCTGACCAGCCCGCGTGGGCCATTGCTCAGATAGTACCGATCCCCACCAGCGGCTGAGATCAGGCGGGCCTGCCCCGCGAACACCGCACTGTCGACGGCGGTCGTCGCGGGCGGCCGGAATCGGGTCAGAATCGTCTCCGAGCCACGCTGACCCACCAACAACACGCCGCCGTCGCGAAGTGGCTGCAACTGGCTCAGCGTGGCCTCGGTGCGCACCCGCCACGGCTGCAGCTCGGTCGGCATGAGTCGGACCACCGCGCCGAGGCTCGTGCCGAAGATGCTGGTGCCGTCGAGGCTCGCAGTCTCGGCCAGCGGTGACGCAATCGCCCGGTCGAGTTGACCGCTGCCCAGCGTCAGCCTCCACGCCAGTCCGGCTGCATCACTGATGACCAGTGTCCCGGCGTCGATGTTGAATCCCACCGCCCGCATGTCCCGTGGCAGCGCCGCGCGCGTGTTCCAGATGACCGTGTCGAGCGCGGGATATCGGTACGCCCTGGCCGGCCCGCCCTGGGCGGGAACGCGGACGACGATCGCGTCTGGGCCGAGCGGGGCGACGGGTGCCGCTGTCGCCCCACGGTCATCCGCGGTGCTGCAGCCGACAAGCACCAGGGCGAGGAAGAACCGGGGGGATCGCACCCGCATAACCTAGCCGTGACAGAGCGAGCTGAAAACGGCTTGAAATGCAGCGGGCGCCTGCTTCTCCGCAGGCGCCCGACGGCCGGTCCTTTGACTTCCGGCTTAGTACGACATGCCGAGCGACCACTGCCAGAAGCCCTTTCGCTCCGGGCGATCGAGCGGAATCGCGTAGTCCCACCGCAGCAACGCGAAGTTGAACAGGTTCAGACGGATCGAATAGCCGTAGCTGCGCAGCAGGAACCGCTGCCTGTCGGGATCGTAGTTGGCCGGTCGGGCGAGCGACACTGTCTGGCCGCCGCCCCACGCCAGGCCGCCCTCGTAGAACACGGCTCCGTCCACCGGTGGCAGCTGCACCGGCAGTACGCCAAGCTCGAAGCGTCGAATCAGCGGAAACCGCAGTTCGGTCGAGGCCACCATGGCGCGGGCACCGAGCAGTTCCGTGTTGCTGCATGAACCGGACGCACCGATGGCAGGGTTACAGCCGAAGTCGAGGGCGTTGACACGATCGTAGCCGCGCAGCCACATCAGGCCATTCGGATTACCGATGTAGTTCGGGAAAAACGTTTCATCACGGCCCGCGCGGAACACACCGGTCACACGCGTGGCGATCGTGAGGAAGTTGAAGAGCAGCGGGTCGTAGCGGCGATAGTCGGCCGTGAGCTCGTGCCACTGCCGGCTGCCAAACGTCGGCTCGTAGGCGAACCGCATCCGGCGGCCCATGATCGGGGCGGTGTAGCCGTTCAGGGTATTGTCGGAGACGAATGCCGCTTTCGGCTGCAGGAATGTCAGTGAGCCAAGATTCTCGTCGCCGGTGATCTGGAAGGGCGTGCTCTGGCCCAGTTGGTTGAATCGCCGCGTCACGCTCAGGTTCGAGCGGCCGATGTTCTGGATCCCCAGGCCCAGCTCAAAGCGCTTGAATCGGTTCTGCGGCAGCAATGACGTGATCGCCACATCGCGCAGCACGAAGCGCGACAGGACCTGCGTCTCCTCGAAGACTCCCGGCTGGCCCGGTACCTGCCCAATGTCCTGCCCGTTCAGGAAGAAGAACGGAAACTGTGAGATGGCCGTGTTGTATTGCAGCTTGCCGGCCAGATTCGTGTAGCCGGCGTAGATGATCGCATCCTGAAGCCGCCCGTTCACCTGCGCGGTGAAGGCCAGCTTGTTGTTGCCCAGCAAGTCGCTGAGGACGATCGTCGTTCCACCGAACAGGCCACGTCCGAAGTTGTCCTGCGCGTATCCGACGCTCGGGCGTGCGACGTAATCCGCCTCGTAGCTCACCTTGTACGGGCCATCGCGGAAGCGCGTCGGATCGGGGAGTGCCAGATCGGCGCTGTCGAGCATCTGATTCACCGTCACCACGGTCGAGTCGCGTTCACCCGGCGGCGGCAGCGAATCCGAGGCGCGCAGTCCGTCCGTGGCGCGGTACACCGACCGAGCGCCGTAGACAGGACCGCCCGCGACCGCATTGCGAGGCGGGGAAACCGGCATCGGCACGCCCGGCTTGGCTGCAGTCGCACCCGGCAGGGACGTCGCCGGTGTGGGAGTGCCCGGAAGCCCTGGTGCGGTCGTTGCCGGCGTCGCCGGTGCCACCGCGACTGTGCCTGGGGCGGTCGTCGGAGCGGGCGCACTCGGGACGGCGGTCACCGTGATGCCGCTGTTTGCCCCGGCGTTGGACGCGATCAGCGCCGGTGACGCCGCCGCCGGTGCACGGTACGGCTCCTTTTTCAGGGCCCGCGGATTGTCCACCGTCCAGACGGTGTAGTCGCCCTTCTTTTCGAAGTGCACGAATGCCAGGCGGTCGGCCGTGCGCGCCCACGACAATGCCGGGCTGAACTCGGTGATGCCCGAGACGCCACCAGCCACATTCGTCAGCTGATAGTGCTCCCGGGTTCCGAAGTCGTACAGGAACACGTTCGGCACACCGTTGCGATCGGTGATGTACGCCAGACTCTTGCCATCCGGCGCCCATTGCGGGTTGATGCTCAGGCCCGGCTGATTCGGCAGCACCGTGATGCGACCGGTGGCCAGGTCGTACAGGCTGACCTTCCACCGGCTGAACCGCAGCACATCGAAATCGGTTTCGGCGCCACGATCACTCGCGAACGCAATCGTCTTGCCGTCCGGCGACACGTGCGGCATGAAGTCGCCATGCAGATCGTTCGTCAGCGCCCGGAACCCGGTGCCATCCACCGCCACCATCGCCAGGTCGGTGATGCCACCCTTGTTGGCGCTGAAGACGATGTGCTTCCCGTCCGGTGTGAAGACGGGATTCAGCACTCCGCTCACCGGCAGGTCGATGCGGCGCGTCTGGCCACCGCGGGTGCGTGTCAGGTAGAGCACGTCCTTGCCGTTGCGCTGGCCCACATAGGCCACCTGATTGCCGTCAGGCGAGAACGAGCTCTGGCTGTACAGCAGGCGCAGCTCTTCCGCATTCGGATTGGTGGTGCTCTTCACCAGCCGGCGGATCCGCTTGCCGGTGCGGGCATCGGCCAGCCAGAGGTCGATGAACACTTCGCCACGAAGGAAGTTGCCGTCGGAAAGGAACACCATCTTGGAGCCATCGTCCGACAGCGCCGGCGCGAGGAAGATGTTGCCGCCGCTCTTCTTCGGGCTCAGCACGTTGTCGGCAAAGCGGCGCGGGCGATCGAGATTCACCACCGTCGGCAGGAACTGCTTCTGCAGCGCGTCCTTCCAGTCATCACCGAGTTCTTCCAGCGACAGGCCCAGCTCGCGGCGGAAGGCGCGCTCGATGCCCACGTTGGGCAGCGCCTCGAGGATCTGCCCGATCACCTGATCGCCCCAGCGCTCGCCGATGTACTTCATCAGCGACTCACCGAACCGGTAGGCGAAATAGCGGTCCGGATAGAGCGTCATCTGCTCGATCGTCGGAATGTCGCCGTTCACCGCCGCGTCCCGCATCCACATGTCGGTGAACTTGTGATCGGTGCCGAGTGACAGGTATTCCGCCATCCCTTCCGCCAGCCAGAGGGGCGGGAAGAACGTCTGCAACGCCTGCAGATTGGCGCCAGCGCGTCCGCGGGAGAACACATCGTACTGAAACTGATGCACCATTTCGTGCGCCAGCACATGTTCGAACGTGCGATAGTCGCCCGTCAGCGGCAGCACGTTGCGCTGCCGCGCCGCGTCCGTCACACCACCGGTGCCCTCACCGAGGTCGCCGAAGATGTTGTTCTGCGCGAAGTCGGTGCGGCTGGCAAAAATGACGATCGGCTTCCGTTCGCGGAACTCGTGCCCGAGAATGCGTGACAGCCGCGCATACGACCGCTCAGCCATCCGCGCCGCGTCTTCGACCGCTGCCTTCTCTTCCTTGTAGTAATGCACCCGGAAGTGCTCAGTCTCCAGCACCCGCCACTCGAACCGGTTGTACTGCACCTGGTTCTTGCCGAAGTAGCCCTGCGCGCCAACCGTGGAGGTCAGCGCCAGTGTGGTGGTGACTCCCATCATCAGGTTCCGCAGCATCCGCATTGCCAGTCCTCCCGGACCCGTTGCGACCACGTGCCTCAGTGCAGCCTCACTCAAACGCGATCCGTTCTGCATCACTCCACAACCGTTCCAGCTGATAGAAGTTCCGCAGCGTGGGGTGAAACACATGCACCACCACGTCGGTGTAGTCGAGCAGCGCCCAGCGGCCCTGTTCCACTCCCTCGGCATGCGTCGGACGCTCGCCTTCCTCACGCAGCTGTCGGATGACATGATCCGCCATGCTGCGTACGTGTGTATCCGACGTTCCGGATGCAATCACGAAGAAATCCGTCATGTCGGTCAAGCCGGCCAGCGACAGCACCTGAATGTCCGTGCCCTTGAATTCGCTCATCAACTGCGCAGCACGCTTGGCAAGGGCTTCCGAAGCGGCTTTCGTGGCACGGGTCGTACGCGTCAATGCAGGCATCGATATATGGGACGGCGGGCGACGGCCCACCTCATGGCTCAAGAGCCCGTCAATCCAGGATTGGCGGGGGCGACCTGAACGTAGGTTAACCCGTCGGGCCCAGAAGCACACGATCCCGCTGCGCCTTCCGGTACACAAACTCCGGCCGTTGCCCGGCGGTCACATGTCGCCTGCAGAAGGAGACACGCAAAGCGGGGCGCCCCCCCATCTGGGAGACGCCCCGATTGCCCTGCGAATTCCCCGCAGGATCAGCCCTTGATCACCCAGACCTTGATCTCGGGCTTCACGTCGGCGTGCAGCTTGATCGCAACCTTGTAGACGCCGAGCGCCTTGATGGGCTCGTGCAGGTCGATCTGCCGCTTCTCGACATGCAGCCCCTGCGCCTTCAGCTGTTCGGCGATATCGCCCGACGTCACCGAGCCGAAGAGCTTCCCTTCTTCGCCCACCCGGGCGGCGAAGGTGATCGAGAGATCGGCGTATTTCTTCGCCTCGGCCTGCGCGGCGTCCACGCGGGCCTGCTCGGCCGCCACCAGCTTGGCCTTCTCCATCGAAATCCGCTTCTTGTTGCCGTCGGTGGCCGGAAGGGCCATGCCGCGCGGCAGCAGGAAGTTCCGGGCAAACCCCGAGGAGACCTTTACCAGATCGCCTGCATGTCCGAGGCTGTCCACCGCTTGCCGAAGAATCACTTCCATCCTGTCACCCTCCTCGAAGTCAGGAAACCGCTGGCCGGATCCGGCGTCGCCAGTCGGCCCAAGTATCACCCAGTCCCACCAAGCCCAGCGCGATCGCCGCGCCATCCCGCAGCAGCAGCAACAGCGCCACACCAACGAGCAGCCCGAGCAGTGAACGCCCGGGACGAAGAAACCACGCCAGCACGGCTGCACCTCGCAGGGCGTACAGCGCACCGAAAAACACCAGCAGATTGATCCCCAGCGGCCGCAGCGACGCCAGCGCAGGCAGCAATGCGAGCACCAGCCCCACGATCACCGACCAGATCCACTGGTCGTTGAAGCGAAAATCCCGCAATCGACCCAGTTCCTCACCCAGCCGTGTGCGACTGAAGCGATGGAACAGGGCCCACGCAATCGCCATCGCCACCAGTGTCTGCAACGCCAGTGCCGATGGCTGAACCAGCCGCGCGAGCTGCGGCAGACTTGCCACGTTCTGCTCGAATCGGTCCAGCACCGCCACGGTCGCGCTGTCGGATCGCGTGGTACCCGGTCGCGACATCTGCGAGCGAGCCACACGCCAGTTCTGCAGATCGGCGGTGCCGCGGGCGGCGAGCGTCGTGTCGACCGCCTTGCCGAACGCCGTCACGCCTGACGGAGTGAGCACCACCAGCAACGCCGACACCAGCAACGCCGAGAGCACCGCCACCACGCCCTTGCCGAGAAACCATTGCGACCGTGCCGCCATCAGCGACAGCCCGAAACAGCCTGCGGCAAGCACCGACCACCCCGCGGACAACACCTCGCTGCTCACACCAGTGCGCGCAAGATTCCACACCGACCAGACAGCACCCACGACGGTCACCGCGGCCATCGCCACACTGCCACCTCGCCACCACCCCACCATGGCGCACGCTGCCAGGAGAGGCAGCAGCAACGCGAACGGACGATGAACCGGCAGCAGCGTCTGGGCGATTGGGAGATCAGACGCGATGCTGTACGCGATCAGGGCCAATCCCAGCCACCACCACCCACGCCGCGACGCCGGCGCGGTGGGTTCCGTCATCGAACGATCAGGCCTTGCTCGAACGCGTATACGGCAGCAGCGCCAGATAGCGTGCCTTCTTGATCGCGCACGCCAGCTGGCGCTGGTGTCGCGCATCGACACCGCTCAACCGGCTCGGCAGAATCTTGCCGTTCTCGGTGATGAAACGGCTGAGGAATCGCTCGTCCTTGTAATCCACGAAACGGATACCAGCCTCGTTCACCGGGCTGGGCTTCTTGTTGCGTCGGGCCATGGGTTAATCCTCGTCGTCGTCGTCGTCGCCGGCTTCTTCTGCGCGGCGCTTGGCTTCCAGCTGCTCTTCAGTGAGCGGCGGGGCACCCAACTCATTCTCGTGCAACGAGATGAGGTAACGGAGCACACCGTCATCGAGCTTGAGCGACCGCTCGAACTCGGGCAGCTTGCCCGTCTCGGTGGTGAAGCGCGCGACGACGTAGTATCCGATGTCGCGCTTCTTGATCTGGTAGGCCAGCTGGCGCCGGCCCCAGCTGTCGATCGTGGCCTCCTCGGCCAGCGACAACAGGCCATGATGCTTGGCCAGCTTTTCGGCGATCACTCCATCTTCGAGCGCACTGTCGAAAATGTAGACGGCCTCGTACGGACGCATGATTGCGGTCACGAGTGGCAATCCTCCCTGTGGTCAGAACCGCCCCCCGCGGGTTGCCGACGCGGGAGGAGGGGAATGAGGGCCGCCCCACCGGGGCGACCGTTGTTCCGCGCAGACGACGCCTGGCGCGGACTAGCCTCCAAACATACCCGTGATCCGGGCGTAGTGGAACTGCCTCACGCGATCGCCAGTGCCACCTTGCCGATCGTACCGTTGCCTTCGACCAAGGCATGCGCCTCGGCAATCGACGCCAGCTCGAAGGAGGCGTCGATGCGGGGAGCCAGTCGGCCGCTCGCCAGCCAGGGCAGCACTTCCCGTTCGAAGACCTGAATCACCTGAATCCTCTCCTCGAGTGGCCGGCTTCGCAGCACGGTCCCCCGAACGGTGAGCCGCTTGCCCAGGATCGTTCGCAGGTCCACCGTCGCCTTCGACCCGGCCAGCGCGCCGATCAGCATCAACCGGCCCTTCGGGGCCATCGCGGGCAGACTCTCGGCCGTGTAGTCACCGCCGACCAGGTCGATCACCACATCCACCCCCCGGCCGGCCGTCCAACCGGCCACCGAATGCGCCACCCAGCCGGCCTCGCCTGGTTGGCAGCCATCCCGCATGCCCGTCGCCCTCGCGACCTCCAGCTTGCCAAGCCCGCGTGCCGTCCCGAAAACCGTCGCGCCCAGCGCCGTCGCGAGTTGCACCGCAGCCAGGCCCACCCCGCTGCCGACCGCGTGCACGAGCACCGTCTCCCCGGGCCTGAGGCCGGCCTGGGTGACCAGCGCGTCGTGAGCCGTGATGTACGCCTCCGGCGAGGCGCCGGCGACTTCCCACGACATTCCGTCCGGCACCCGCGCCACGGTCCGCTCGTGGGTCACGAGGTACTCGGCATGGGCACCACCGCCCACCAGACCGCACACCCGATCGCCCACCTGCCAGCCGGTCACACCGTCCCCCAACGCGGCGACCTCGCCCGCGAACTCCAGCCCGGGAATGTCATCCGGCGCGCCGACCGGTGCCGGGTAGCGCCCCATCCGCTGCAGCAGATCGGCGCGGTTGATGGCCGACGCCCGCACGCGGATGAGCAGTTCGCCGCGGCCCGGGGCGGGTGTGGGCCGCGACTGGATCTCGAAGACGTCCGGCGCACCCGGCCGGGTGATGACGGCGGCGCGCATCGTGTGGCGGAGGCTCATGCCCGGAGTCTCGCGCATGGCTGGCTCCCGCACCAGTCTCCGGCACCACTGCTCGCGTCGGTCACGGCCGCTGACGAAGAACGGCCCGCACCGAATCGATCGATCCATCGGTCACCGCCGGCGTGACGTGCAGCAGCTCGGCCAGAAGCGAATACACATGCACGTTGCTGAACGCAGGCACCACCAGCCCCCGCGCCACATCCGGTCCTGCCGCGATGAACAGCGCTCCCATCGACGCGAGCGCCGGATCATAGCCGTGGGCGCCGAACACCTGCCCGCGCGGCATCTCGTTCGCACCGGCCTGCGTGGTGATGGACCAGCC
This sequence comes from Gemmatimonadaceae bacterium, assembly GCA_031374935.1. GTDB lineage: Bacteria > Gemmatimonadota > Gemmatimonadetes > Gemmatimonadales > Gemmatimonadaceae > JACMLX01. The sequence continues at coordinate 19,929 of JANMHB010000098.1, forward strand.
TTCATCCGCGATGGCGACGATGGGGGTGACGTGTGTGCCACTGTTGTAGTGCAGCCGTGCCGGAAGCTCGCCCTTGCGGTAGACCCTCAGGTGCGGATGAGCGTCGACCAGCGCGCGGAAGACATAGTCCGATGCGCCTGGTTTCGGGATGATGGTCGCAACTGGACTCCAATCACCCATCACCAGACTGTCCATCGACACGTAACGGTCGAGGGCAATCGTGCGCTCGGCGCTGATCTCCGTCATGCCATGATCCGACACGACGACGATGTTCACCCGATCGGTGGCGCCGAGGTGATCGATGCCATCAATGATCGCGCCCACGGCGCTGTCCACCTGGGCGATCGCGGAGTCGGTTCGTGCCGCATCTGGCCCGAAGTTGTGCCCGTCGGTGTCGACTTCGCTGAAGTACACGGCGATCAGCCGCGGCGCCGTGCTGTCCGGCATCGCCACCCACCTCAGCACCTGCTGCACGCGGGTCGCGCGCGTGGTGGTCACGTCGAACGGGTACGTCCACTGCGGCAGCACACCGCCGATCGGCGCCTCGGATCCCGGCCAGAAGTACGACGCACTGCGCACGCCCTGCTTGGCCGCGGTCACCCAGATCGGTTCACCGGAGTACCAGCGCGGATCGCGCACCGCTGGATCGGCACCGGTCGCGAACCGGCCCAGCACGGAATCGCGCATGACGTTGGCGGCGATCCCGTGATTCTCCGGATAGAGCCCCGTCACCAGCGTGATGTGGTTTGGGAAGGTCTTCGATGGAAACGAGGGAATCAGCCGCTCCGCGCGGCTGCCACGCGCAGCGAGTTCGCGAAGCCGGGACGCGTTCGGGCGCTGGAGATAGTCCCAGCGGAAGCCGTCGACTGAAATCAGTACCAGCCGATGCGGGGGTGCGGCGAGCGGCCGCCCGGCGGGAATTACCCCCGACAGAATTGCTGCAGCGCCAAGAACCAATGGCGAGAGCTGCCACGCCCGTCGGATCATCTCGGTGCACGGTGCACAGGCACCGCATTGGTCGCCATCGGGAGGTCGTCGCTGGAGCAGGGCCGGGCGACGCAACACGGGTCCACCGGCGGGAGCGTCAAGATACCTCCCCAGCCGGCGCGCCGTCATGAGACGCGCCGGATCAGGCCGTCCGAAGCTGCGTTGCCGGACCTGCGTTGCCGGCCGGATCCGCCAGCATCACGCCACTGGTCGCCTGCTTCTTCGCCTGATACATGGCCCGATCGGCGCGGGCCACCCACTGCGTCACGTCCTCCCCGGGCGCCAGCTGCGCAACGCCAACCGACGCGCCCATCGCGAACTCCATCGAGGCGCTTGGGAGGGGCAGGCCACGGACGGTGTCGACCAGCCGCTTCGCCAGCGTCTGCGCGACGAGCAGGTCGCAGTTGTTGAGGATCACGGCGAACTCATCTCCGCCATAGCGGGTGATGACGTCACTCTGTCGCAGGAACACCTTCCAGAGGGCACGGGCCACGCTCACGATTGCCGCGTCGCCGGCCGTGTGGCCATAGGAGTCATTGATCACCTTGAGCTTGTTCAGGTCGATCATGAGCATCGTCACTGGCGCACGCCCAAGTGAAAACAGTTGCACCGAACGCGCCGCCATCAGATCGAAGTGCTTGCGGTTGCCGACACCCGTGAGCGGATCGGTGGCACTCTCCTTTCGCGCCTCCTCGAGCTGCCGCCCCAGCGAGTCGAGCGAGGTTGCGAGCGTCTTGTACTGACGCTGTTGTTCCTCCCGGCGCTCCTTCAACGCGCGGTCGATCTCGCTGACTGCATTCAAGACATCTTCCCTGATGTTCTGCAGCTGCGACCCACCGACCGCCTTCTTCACCAGCGCCAGGTGTGTGCCCGTCGTTGCTTCGGCAGAGTCATCGATGCGAACTGCCTCATGCACTGCCGACACGCAGGTCCACAGCGCCGCGCGCAGTTCATTGACCAGCGATTCAACCGAGGTCTGCTCATCGCGACGGAGCGCGGCCACGGCGCGCACCAGCCCGCGCCAGTCGCGTTCGGAGATGCCAACCGATGACCCTTCGTCACCATTGTCGAGCGGCAGACCCATCGTCGCGTGGCGCTGCCAGGCGGTCATCTCTTTCGTGGTGGCCTCGGCCGGGCGATGCGGCAGGTCCACCGGGAAGCGTGCAATCGCGGCGATCACCCCGCCCAGGGCATCCAGGACGACAGTACTCTGATGCTCATGCTCCCCTTGGCTGGTCGCCGGTGCGACACGCGCGGACGCGGCAACGCCGGCGCCGGAGGCACCCGGACTGGCCGCCGCAGCATTCGGGCGAGGCGTCGCCGGGCGCGCCTCGGGCTCTTTTTTTCTGAAGAACATGTGCCCAGTCCGATGAACATGAGTCTTCTCACAGGATCGGCGTGTCGACGAAAACCTTGAATTGTGGAGATCTCAGCCGCACGCGGCAGATGACCGCAGCGCCCGGCTGGCGGTTCTGGCACACTCCGCCAGCACCGCTGCACCCACCAGGATCGCCCCTTCGGCCACGTCGAACCGTGGCGAATGTGCCGCCGTGGGCTCTTCACCCGCGCCGCGCGCCCCGAACCGCAGGAAGCAGCCGGGAATGCGCTCGAGATAGCACGCGAAGTCCTCGCCGCCCATGTTCGTGATCCCGAACGGTACCACCGCGTCGGGGCCGAGCACCGCGATGGCGGCCTCGCGTGCCCACGCGGCCTCGCGCGCGGGATTCACGATCGGCGGCGTACCGTGTTCTACGTCGACCACGGCGCTGACGCCGAAGGCGGTCGCGACCTCGGTGGTGATGCGGGTCACTTCGCTCACCAGCCGGGCGCGCGTTGACGCGTCCATCGCGCGCAGCGTACCGGTGAGCGTGGCCGTCTCCGGAATGACATTCGATGCGATGCCGGCGTGCACGCTGCCGACGGTGCACACGGCCGGGCGCGCAGGGTCGATGCGCCGCGAGACCACGGACTGCAACGCCATGATCACCGCCGCCGCGGCCACAATCGGATCGGCGGCTTCGTGTGGCCGGGCACCATGCGCTCCACGGCCGTGCAGCACGATCGTGAAGCTGTCGGCCGAGGCGGCGAGCGGCCCCGCCTCGGCGATGACCTCCCCAACGCTGAAACGCCGGTCCACGTGGCCACCAAAGATCGCGCGAACGTCATCCAGCACACCACTCGCCAGGATCGCCGTCGCGCCAGCCCCGATTTCCTCGGCGGGCTGCAGCACGATCAGCACGTCACCCTCGCTCGGCGAACGGATGAGATCCATTGCGGCGCCGATCGCCCACGTGGCATGTACATCATGACCGCACGCGTGCATCACCCCCGGTGCCGACGATGCGAAGGTCAATCCGGTCTGTTCGTCGATCGGCAGCGCATCGATGTCACCCCGAATCGCCACCACTGGCGCATGCGCATCACGCCCCGGAATGCGCGCCACGATGCCGGTGCCGGCCACACGCCGGATGTCGGCAACGCCGAGTGACTCGAGGACGGCCTCGAGGTGCGTCGCAGTGCGATGCTCCTGATTCGACAGCTCGGGGAAGTGATGCAGCGTCCGGCGCAGTGTGAGCAGCGCATCGACCTGCGCGTCCGAAAAGCGCTCGGCAATGCGTCGGCTCACCTGCAGGGTGTCGCGATGAGGCAGAGCGCCTGGTGGGGCGGCGAGCGGAAGCATCGCTATCGTGAGAGCGTCACGGTGCGCACGGTCAGGTCGTCGATCCGATCGACATTCACGGTGACGCCAATGCCCGGGGTATTGAACGGCACGGTGACCATTCCATCGGCACTCATGGTCCATTCCGGCGTGACGACATCCTGCGTCCAATATCGTGCGCTCGGGCTCAGATCACCCGGCTTCTGGAAGTTGCTGAGCGACGCCAGCGCCACGTTGTACGCGCGGCCGATCCCACTCTCGAGCATGCCACCGCACCAGACGGGGATGCCCTTCACTTCACAGTAATCGTGGATCGCGAGTGACTCGGCAAACCCACCGACTCGTCCGGGCTTGATGTTGATCAGGCGACCGGCGCCGAGGGTGACCATGTCCTGCGCGCGGTCCAGCGAGGTGATCGACTCGTCCAGACAGATCGGTGTCTCGAGCATTCGCTGCAGCGACGCATGCCGCACGATGTCCTCCCAGGCCAGGGGCTGCTCGAACATCATCAGGTTCATGCTGTCCATCGCGATCAGGGCATCGGCATCATCGAGCGTGTAGGCATTGTTCGCATCCGCCATCAGCGGTGCATCGGGAAACGCCTCGCGCACCGCGCGAACATACGCGACATCCCGGCCCGGCATGATCTTGAGCTTGATCTTCCGGTATCCCTCGGCCAGGGCGCCGCGCACCTTTTCCACCAACGCGTCGGGGGTACTCTGGATGCCGATGGAGATCCCGACCGGGATCGTCTGGCGGGTGCCGCCAATGAGCCGTGCGAGCGGCACGGCGAGCCGCGTGGCGTCGACGCCCCACATCCCCATCTCGACCGCGGCCTTGGCCATCAGGTGTCCGCGAAAGTCCTCCTCGAGCACGGCAAAGACATCGCTTGGCGCCCCGAATGTCCGGCCAAGCACGCGGGGCGCGATCCAGCGCTCGATGGCCAACCAGGCGGTGTCCACCGTTTCGGAGGTGTAGTTCGGTGTGTCGTCCGCCACACACTCGCTCCATGCACTGACGCCGCTGGCATCATGCAGTTCGAGCAACAGGATCCGGCGCTCGGTCATGGTCCCTGACGAGATGCGGAAGGGTTCACGCAGCGGAAGCCGGATTTCGCGCAGCGTGATGCGGGTGAGTTCGAGCATGAGGGTGTGGGCTGGAGTACGGTCGGCGGGTGTCAGCGCGTCGCGGACAGCACGTAGTATGGCAGGCTGTCGTTGTGCCCGCGAACGAAGCGCCACACGACGAAGCCATGAGCAAACCGCATGGTGAAGGCCGTACGGACGGCGATGCGCCAGGCGCGCGCCAGCGCAGGGTTCGCTGCCTGCACCGTCGACAGATCGTGGGGGATCACGATGCGCACCGCTGCCTCGTCATCCGTGGGCACCGCGACCGGTGTTCCGTCGCGTTCGATCGTAATGGCGCTGGGCAGCGCGGCGTCGTGCGGCTCCGCAGCACCCGCGCGTCTGGGCGGCGTGTCGTTGCTGTCGAGCTTCCAGTGGTAGACGAACCGATCGGTTGGCATCGCGCCGTGCAGCACACTGCCGGTGTTCTCGCCGTACATGTTCTCGACGTACTCGGCCGGAAGGGCGCCGAGGTGGTTGATGTTGAAGTGGGCGTTGCGCGCGACGAGGGGATCCGCGGTCCAGAGCATCCGCTGCACGCCGAGCAGTCCGACTGCGTCGCGCTGGTGCTGCTTGAGGCGCTCGCCGAGGCCGAGCCCGCGGGCCTCGGGTCGCACGGCAAGCATGTCGGACCAGTGAACCAGCAGGCCCTGCTGCAGCCCGGTCATGCCGAAGACGAAGCCCAGCAGTCGGCCGTGAGGGTCGAAGGCCCCTGCCGCCACACCGCCGATCTTCTGCGAAACACGCAGGATGGCACCTGGCACGCGCTCGGAGAATCCATGTCCCCAGGTGTCGTCCTGCAGTGCGACGCAGGCATCGTAGTCCGCCAGCGAGGACAGCTCCCGGATGGTGATCGTCGGCGCGGGCGTGGTCATGGCGGCAGGTGGACGAGGTGCAGTCTTGCGGCGCGGAACGCAGGATGGTAGCGATAAGTGCGTACAGAACTGTATACAATTATCCCGGGACAAGCATGCCGGTCGATTCCGAAGCGCGCAAGTCGTCGATGGCCGGTCGGTGGTCGCGCCACCTGGTCGTTCCCCTGAGCGGCCTGCTGCTGGCCGGCTGTCGTGCCGCCGACCCGGGCGCCGGCGCCACCATGGCCGCGCCCGGGACCGGTGCGTTCGACATCGTCATCAGTAACGGCCGGGTTGTCGATGGCACCGGCAATGCGTGGTTCGCCGCTGATGTCGGCATCCGCGGTGATCGCATCGCCACCATCATGCCCGCCGGACGACTCGCCACGGCGGCCGCCACCACCCGCATCGACGCCACCGGGCGTGTGGTGGCACCCGGTTTCATCGACATCCAGGGGCAATCTGCCGTGCAGTTCACGACCGGCGACGGACGCGTGGTCAGCAAGGTGTCGCAAGGGGTGACGACGGAAATTCTTGGCGAGGGCAGCACGCCCGCGCCAGTGAACGCCGCCATCACGGCGCTGATGTCCTCGCAGATGCGGACGCGCGACGATTCACTGCAGGTCAAAGCCTTCAGCGCCTTCACCGGACCGCGCGGATTCGACAGCTGGTTGATGGCGATGCAGCAGCATGGCATTTCGGTCAACGTGGGCTCCTTTCTCGGTGCTGGTACCATTCGCGTGTATGCCAAGGGTTTTGCGGAAGGGGCGCCGACGCCTGCGGAGCTCGACACCATGCGGGCCGTCACACGCAATGCGATGCAGGATGGCGCGTTTGGTGTGGCCAGCGCGCTGATTTATCCGCCGGGGAACTTCGCGGCAACAGCCGAGCTGGTGGAGATCGCACGCGCCATGTCAGCACTCGGTGGCGTCTACATCACCCACATGCGGTCAGAGGCCGATCAATACCTCGAGGCGATTGACGAAGCGATGCGCATCGGGCGCGACGGAGGTGTGCCGGTCGAGATCTATCACCTCAAGGCCGGTGGTGTGCGCAACTGGCCCAAGGCGCCGCTGGCAGTGGCGAAGATCGATTCGGCGCGTGCGGCTGGGCAGGATGTGGCCGCCGATATGTATCCATACGTGGCGGGCGGCACGTCGCTCTCTGCGTGTACGCCGCCGTGGGCCACCGAAGGTGACAAGCTACTCGAACGGTTGCGTGATCCAGCGACACGTGCGCGGATCATTGCGGAGATGCAGGCGCCGCGGAACACATGGGAGAACCTCTGCGCGCTGGCCACGTCGGCCGGCATCATGACCGTGGGGTACGAGCAGCCGGCACTCAAGCAGTACGAAGGCAAGCGCCTGGCGGAGATCGCCGCTGACATGGGCAAGAGCTGGTCCAACACGATCGTGGATCTGCTGCTGGCCACTGAAGGCCGCGTGGGGATGCTGGTCTTCATGATGTCGGAGCCAAACGTCGAGATGCAGATGCGCCAGCCCTGGATGAAGTTCGGCACCGATGCCGACGGCGCCGATCCGGACTCGGCGAAGGGCCTCACCCATCCGCGCGCGTACGGCACCTACACACGAATTCTCGGGCACTACGTGCGCGAGCGCGGTGTGCTGACACTCGAGGATGCGGTGCGAAAGATGACCTCGGCGGTGGCGAACCGGCTGTCGATCCGCGATCGCGGCCAGCTGCGCGAGGGGTTCTTCGCCGACGTGGTGATCTTCGATCCGGCGACGGTGATCGACAAGGCGACCTTCACGGCGCCGCATCAGAATTCGGTGGGCATCGAGACGGTGATCGTGAATGGTGTGCGCGTGTGGGAGAAGGGCGGGCACACCGGTGCCCGGCCGGGACGCGTCGTTCGCGGGCCTGGCTGGACCGGCCCGCCGGTGGCGGCGCGATGAGGAGTGCCGCTGCGGCTGCACCGAGCGTCCGTGGGGCGCGACCGATGGTGGTGTACCAGGCGCTGCGCTCCCTGATCGTGCGGGGGCAGCTGGCGCCGGGGTCGCGGATCGTGGAGACGGAGGTGGCCACCCGCCTGCGTGTCAGCCGCACGCCGGTGCGTGGTGCGCTCCAGCGACTCGCGCACGAGGGTTACATCGTCGACTCGCCGTCGCTGCAGCAGTCGCGCCCGACCGTCGCGCCGCTGACCCGCGAAGATGCGATGGAGCTGTTCTCGATCGTGGCCGAGGTCGAAGGGCTGGCGGCGCGGTATGCAGCGGTACTGCCGGCCGCACCGTCTGGGATATTGCTCCGTGACTTGACGAGTCTCAACGCGCGATTCGAGCGCGCATCACGCGCCAGGGCCCCGAAGCACGACCTGCTCTATGAACTGGATGAGCAGTTCCACCGTCGGTATGTGGACGCAGCGGCCGGACCACGCCTGCGCGCGTTGCATGATGCGGTCAAGCCACAGGCGGAACGATACGAACGACTGTACGTCAGCCTGCTCTCACGCGGGCTCGCCCCGTCGGTCCATGAACATGCGGCGATCATTCGTGCGATCCGCAGCGGCGATCCGGACGCGGCACAGCGTGCGGTGCAGACCAACTGGCGCAATGCCGCCGCGCGGCTCGGTGATGTGATCACGAACGTCGGAGAGCGAGGCCAATGGTGACGACCACCGCAGTCAACGCTCCGGTGCCCCGCGTTGCGACGTCCCGTTGGTCGCGGCGGATGTGGAGGCTGAGCGTCGCGGCCGCTGTGACGGCGCCGGTCCTCGGCGCACAGGGGCGCGATGTGATCGGACCGCTACCGCGATACACGCCGCTGACAGAGGTGCTGACGGCGTTCATCGAACACGAGATCCGCGACAAGGGGATTCCCGCGCTCTCGATCGCGCTGGTCGACAGCAACCGGGTGGTGTGGTCGCGTGGATTCGGGGTGGAGAATGCCGCCAGCGGAAAACCTGCCACCGCACACACGGTCTACCGCGTCGGCTCCGTCTCGAAGATGTTCACCGACATCGGCGTCATGCAGCTGGTCGAGCGCGGGCAGCTGAGCCTCGACGCACCGGTGGAGCAGTATCTGCCGTCGTTCACGCCGCGCAACACGTTCGGCACGCCGGTGACCCTGCGGCAGCTGATGTCGCACCACTCCGGCTTGGTGCGTGAACCGCCGATTGGGCACTACTTCGACGATACGAGTCCCTCGCTGGCAGCGACGGTTGCCAGCCTCAATCAGACGTCGCTGGTGTACGCGCCAGCCACCACGCAGAAATACTCGAACGCCGCGATCGCCACGGTCGGCTACGTGCTCGAGCAGAAGAGTCGCATGCCATTCGCGGCGTTCCTGCAGCGCGCGGTGCTTCAGCCGACCGGGATGACGTCCACGTCCTTCGATCCGCCGCCGGCGCTGCTGGCGCGCGTGCCGCAGGCCGTGATGTGGTCGTATCACGGCCGCGAGTTTCCCGCGCCGACCTTTCCCCTCGGCATGGCGCCCGCCGGCAGCATGTACAGTACCATGCCGGATCTCGGCCGCTTCATCAGCATGCTCTTTGACGGCGGCATGGGTGTGAATGCACGGGTGTTGCGCGCAAGCTCACTGGCCGAGATGTGGCGCCCCCAGTTCGCCCCCGACGGCGCCACGCGCGGGTCCGGGCTTGGTTTTGGTGTTGGAACACTCGACGGACGACGGATGGTGGCGCACGGCGGCGCGATCTATGGGTTTGCCACCCAGCTCGCCGCCCTGCCGGACGACCGGCTTGGCGTGGCCGTCAGCGCGGCGAAGGACGGGATGAATGCACTGACCACACGGATCGCGAACGAGGCACTGCGGCTGATGCTGGCACTGCGGAAACGCGAGCAGTTGCCGGTGCTCACCGTCACGTCGCCTGTCTCTCTCATTGACGCGCGAAGCCTGGCGGGGACGTACCGGGATGGAAGTGAGGCGCTGCAGGTCGAGGCGCGCGACTCGACCGTCATCGTGCGCCTCGATGGCCGTGATCATCGACAGACGATGCGACACTGGCTGGGCGACACGTTGATCGCGGACGACGGACTGTCCTTCGGCAACAAGCTCTGGCGCGCGGGTGACACCCTGGTCTACGGCGGCCGCCGATACCAGCGCGTCGCGGCCGGCGCGGCGCTGCCTGACGCACCCGCGCCCGCACTGCGCGGACTGATCGGTGAGTACGGCTGGGATCACAACATCCTGTTCATCCTCGAGCGCGAAGGCCGACTGCACGCGCTGATCGAATGGTTCTTCGAGTATCCGCTGACTGAAGTCAGCGATGGTGTGTACGCCTTTCCGGCGAGTGGACTTTACGCCGGCGAACGCATCGAGTTCGTGCGGGATGCCACGGGCCGCGCAACGATGGCACGCGCTGCCGGTGTTCCGTTCCAGCGGCGTTCCATCGTCGGCGAGGATGGCGGTGTGTTTCGTATCACGCCCTTGCGACCGGTGGACCGCTTGCGCGCGGATGCGCTGGCAGCACAGCCACCAGTGGAGTCGGGCCAGTTTCGCAATGCCGAGCTCGTCGAGCTGACCAGGCTGGACTCTACCATCAAGCTGGATATCCGATACGCCTCCGACCGCAATTTCCTCAGCGCACCGGTGTACACACAGGCACGCGCGTTTCTCCAGCGGCCGGCGGCGGAGGCCCTGGTGCGGGCGCACCGACGGTTGGCGGCGCAGGGTTACGGGCTCCTGGTGCACGACGGGTACCGCCCATGGTACGTGACGAAGATGTTCTGGGACGGCACGCCGGCCGACAAACACGATTTCGTCGCGGATCCGAGCCAGGGCTCACGTCACAACCGCGGCGGCGCCGTGGACCTGACGATGTACGCGCTCGACACCGGCGAACCCGTGGTCATGACTGGCGGGTACGACGAGATGTCCGACCGGTCATATCCGGAATACCCGGGTGGCACGAGTCGCCAACGCGCACTGCGCGAGCTGCTGCGGCGCGCCATGGAGGCGGAAGGCTTCAGCGTCTACAGCGCTGAATGGTGGCATTTCGACTACAACGAGTGGCGACAGTACCGCATCGGCAACCAGCGATTCGAGGATCTCGGTCTCGGCCGCTGAGGAGCGACGGGCGCTACTTCAGACCGGCCAGCATCGCCAGCACCAGCGCCACGTACTGCGGCCCGACATACCCGTTCGGGCCGTCGTCGTAGGATTCCGACAGCGAGTGTGCGGTGCCGCTGCGACCGCCGGCATCGAGCGTGATGGCCGGAATGCCCAGGCCGATCGGCACGTTGGAGTCGGTGCTGGATGCGTGCGGCGTCACGGGAAAGCCGAGCGTCGTTCCGGCAGCGACCGCGACGCGGACGATGCGGGCGCTGTCCGGCTGTGATCCGGCGGGACGGATGCCAATGGTATCGATCACCATCGTCAGCGGCACCTTGCTGGCCGGCCAGCGTGCCAGCTCCTCGCGCAGCGCATCGCGGATCGCACCCTGGAACTTCGCGTCGAGTGTTGACAGCGCCGCCGCGCTCTCGGAGCGCATGTCGACTTCGACGATCCCTTCGTAGGGAATCGAATTCACCGATGTTCCACCGCTGACGACGCTGGCGCTGAACGTGGTGCGGGGCGACGTCGGCACCGTCACGTCCGACAGCTTTGCGATGGCGCGTCCCATGGCATGGATCGGGTTGGGCATGCCGAACGCACCATAGCTGTGACCGCCGGGCCCCTTGTAGGACACTCGGTAGCGATTGCTGCCGACCGCACCGCTGACGGCTCCGAAGCCGGTGCCGTCAACGGAGATGAAGTAGTCGATCTTCCCCTTCAGAGGACCAGCGAAGAGGGCGCGCACGCCGCGGAGGTTGCCTGGCCCTTCTTCACCGACGGTTCCGACGACGTACACCGTGCCCACCGTCTGCACCGCGGCGGCGCGCATGGCACGGACCACTGCGAGCACGCTGGCCAGGCCGCGACAATCGTCACCGATGCCGGGTGCTGTCAGTCGCGCACCACCCTGTGCCGTGCTGTCGCGCTTGACGGTGACGTTCGTGCCTTCGGGAAAGACGGTATCGAGATGCGCCGACAGCACCACGGTCGGCCCGGCGCCGCTGCCAGCGCGCTCGCCGATCACGTTGCCGGTGGCATCGATGTGCACGTTGGTGAGGCCGAGCGCCTCGAGCCGTCGCTTGAACTCCGCCGCGCGTGCGGCCTCCTTGAACGGCGGGGCAGGGATCTCGCAGATCGATGCTTGCTGGTCGAGTGTCCAGGCGTTGTCTGCCCTGAGCATTGCCAGCGTGCGTGCAATCGCGGGGTGGGTATCCGGCACGCGGATCGGCTGCGCGCCGAGGGTGGCGGCAACGAGCATCGGGAGGAGCGCCTGCTTGACCATGGTCGCGGCGGTGGGAGTGTTGTGCGTTGCCCTGCGCGGAGCTGCGTGCTGCACCTGCTGCTGGCTCAGAAGCTGTGGAAGATCGCAAGGTAGGTGGCGATCCCGCCGAGCAGCGGCACCAGCACATAGATCGGCTTGGCCAGCGCCGGAATGCGATAGGGGAGAATCGAGAGCACCGCCACGATCACCCAGATGCCGACCTTCGACCAGAGCCAGCCTGGGAAGAGTGCGGTGTTGCTGAGCCCGAGACGCGCCGCCTGGCCGAACCCGCCGGCCAGCGCGAGCAGCATGCCGAGACCGAACAGGCTGGCGGTCAGCGCGCGCGTCCTGCTGGTGGCCTTCGTGCCACCGTTCGCCGCGTGAATGGCAATGCCGCCGAGCGATGTCATCGCCATGAAGAGGCCGAAGATGTGCAGCGTCTTGTAGAAGAGCTGCGTGCGGAAGAACGGCAGTGCTGCCGGAGCGGATGCGGTGGCATCCTGCAGCATGGCGAAGAGCGTCATGAAGTGTCCTGAACAGAATGGTGTTGAGCGACGACGGATCAGACGTTGAAACGGAACAGCAGCACGTCACCGTCGTGCACGATGTACTCCTTGCCTTCCGACCGCACCGCGCCGGCTTCCTTGGCGCCCTTCCATCCCTTCAGGCGGACGAAGTCGTCGAAGCCCGCCGTCTCCGCCCGGATGAATCCCTTCTCGAAATCGGTGTGGATCACCGCTGCGGCTTTCGGTGCCGTATCACCACGATGACTGGTCCAGGCGCGCACTTCCTGTTCACCGGCGGTGAAGTAGGTGTGCAGGCCGAGCAGGTGGTAACCGGCGTGGATCAGGCGATCGAGTCCGGCACTCTCGAGCCCGAGTGAGCTGAGGAATTCCTTCTTCTCCTCGGCGGCCAGTTCGGCCAATTCGGCTTCGATGCGCGCCGAGAACGGCACGACGTCTGCGACTTCGTCCGATGACGTAATCGCTGCGCGCAGCGCATCGACATACTTGCCGTGGCCGGTTGCCAGTTCGTCGTCGGTGACGTTGGCCGCGTAGAGCACCGGCTTCACGGTCAGCAGCATCAGCGGCTCGAGCAGGAACAACTCTTCCTTGCTCAACCCGACGCGCCGGATCGGAGTGCCATTCTGCAGCGCAGCGAGGGCCTTCTGCAGCGCCGGAAGCTCTGCAATGGCCTCCTTGTCGCCGCTCTTGGCAATCCGGGCCTGTTTGTCGAGTCGCTTCTCGACGCTGCTGATGTCGGCGAAGCAGAGCTCGAAGTCGATCACGTCGCGATCGCGCACGGGGTCGACGCTGCCCATCACATGGGTGATGTCGTCATCGTCGAAGCAGCGGATGACATGCACGATGGCATCAGTCTCGCGGATGTTGGCGAGGAACTTGTTGCCCAGGCCTTCGCCCTGGGCCGCCCCCTTGACCAGTCCGGCGATGTCGACGAATTGCACGACGGCTGGCACGGTGCGCTTCGGCTGCACGACCGCTGCCAGTGCATCGAGTCGCGCATCCGGCACTTCGACCATGCCGACGTTGGGTTCGACGGTGCAGAACGGATAGTTCGCCGCCTCGGCCTTGGCCGCGGTGAGCGCGTTGAAGAGCGTGGATTTGCCGACGTTCGGAAGGCCGACGATGCCGAGCTTCAGCACAGGATGGATCGGAAGAGGGAAACGACTGCCGCGACACGGGTCACGCGGGCGGTGGATTGAACTTATTCATCATCACGGCGATGCCGTCACGCACCCAGCTCTCGCAGGCATCACAGATGCGCGGCATCGCCGCCGTCATGAACTCCGTTTCCTCGCGCCCGAACGGGCCGAGCACATAGCCGGAGAGGTCGCCGACCGACGCGCGCGGATGGAGTGGGGCAATCCCGATCCTGAGGCGCGGGTACCCGGTGGAGCCCACGTGTGCCTGCACCGACTTGAGACCGTTGTGGCCGCCGGCGCTGCCGCTCGCCCGCGTCCGCATGGAGGCGAATGGGAGCGCGACTTCATCCACGATCACCAGCAGGTCCTGCGCTGGATCCCACCCTGGCCGGTTGAGAAACGGCTTCAGGACTTCGCCACTGAGATTCATGTACGTCTGCGGCTTGACCAGCTTGACCACGTCGGGACCGACTCGTGCCGTGGCCACCATCGCCTTGCCGTCCTTCTTCCACCCGTCGACGCTCCAGCGGCGGGCGAGCTGATCGAGCACCCACCAGCCGATGTTGTGCCGGGTGTGCTGGTACTCCTTGCCGGGATTGCCGAGGCCAAGAAAGACTTTCATCGCGGGGCGAACGGGTCAGGACGAGTGGCGCGACGCCCGGCATCGATGTCCGGACGGTGCGCCCGGAACGGACACGGGGCGCGGCGCGACGAGTCGCACCACGCCCCGCGACGGCCGGAGTCCGGATTACTTCGCGTCGTCCGCGAGCTTCTTGGCGCGGAGCACTTCAGGTTCAGCGGCAGCGGCTGCGGCATCGGCCGCGGCATCGGTGGCGTTCACCTTCGGCGCGGCGACCACGACCACCGACGCATCGGCGTCCGTCAGCACCTTGATGCCGGCGGGGAGCGTGAGGTCGCGGACGTGGACCGAGTCACCGATGTTCAGCGCCGTGACGTCGACGTCGATGTGGTTCGGGATCGCCGACGGATCGACTTCGACTTCCAGTTCGCGCATGGTCTGGTCGAGGATACCGGCGAACGAGCGGACACCGATCGAGACGCCGACGAGCACCAGCGGCACGTTGACGGTGATCAGTTCGCCGGCGACCAGCTCCTGGAAGTCCACGTGGACGAGCTGCTTCTTGAACGGGTGCTTCTGGATCTCGCGGATGAGCGTGCGCGACACCTTGCCATCGATGCTCAGCTCGACCACGGTAGTTTCGGCGGACACGCGCTCGAGCAGGCGCTCGAGGTCGCGTGTCGACACCGAGAGCGACATCGGCGCGCGCTTGTGGCCGTAGATGACAGCGGGCACCGAGCCGGCGCGGCGCAGCGCGCGCGCAGCACCCTTGCCGGATTCAGAACGCAGGGTCGCGGAGAGCGTAGCAGTGGACATCGTGAATACTCCTCAGGAGACGCGCGCGGCGTCAGTCAAACAACGAGCTGACGGACTGCTCGCTGTGGGTGAATCGAATGGCCTTCGACAGCAACTCGCCCACCGACAGCACGTTCAGCTGATGCGGGCGACGGGACTCGGGGATGGCGACCGAGTCGGTCACCGTCACTTCCTTGATGGGCGCA
>JANMHB010000101.1:0-1970 GCA_031374935.1 Gemmatimonadaceae bacterium
ACGGCGCGTGCGATGTTGATTGCAGCCGCCGCGAAGCAGTGGAACGTTCCAGCAACCGAGTTGACCACCGAGCCAGGTGAAGTGGTGCATGCGGCGAGCAAGCGCCGCGCCGCATACGGCTCGCTGGTGACGGCGGCCGCAGCGCTCCCGGTGCCGAAGGACGTACCGCTCAAGGATCCGAAAGCCTTCCGCTACATCGGGAAGGAGAACGTCACGCCCCGTGTGGATGCGAAGGCGAAGAGCAACGGTGCCGCCGTCTTCACGCAGGATGTGACGCTGCCCGGCATGCTGACTGCGGTCGTCGCTCACGCGCCGCTGTACGGCGCAACGGTGAAGTCGTTCGATGCCACGCAGGCCAAGGCCGTCGCCGGCGTGGTGGATGTGGTGCAGATCCCCACCGGTGTCGCGGTGGTGGCGCAGCATTTCTGGGCGGCCAAGCTGGGCCGCGATGCACTCACAGTCCAGTGGGACGAGACGAAGGCGAGCACACTCGGCACCGCCGAAATCATGCAGACCTTCCGCGACGCCGCGCAGAAGCCCGGCATCGAAATCAGGAAGGACGGTGATGCGGAAAAGGCGATGACGTCGGCGGCAAAGACCGTCGAGGCCACCTATGAGTTTCCGTATCTCGCGCACGCGTCGATGGAGCCGCTCAACTGCGTTGTCGACCTGAAGGCAGACAGCGCCACCATCTGGAACGGGAATCAGTTTCCGACCTTCGACCAGAAGGCGGTCGCCGCGGTGTTCGGATTCAGGCAGGAACAGGTGACGATGCATACCGTGTTCGCCGGCGGGAGCTTTGGGCGACGTGCGAATCCGCAGTCCGACTACGTGGTGGAAGCCGCCACGATTGCGAAGGCGATCAAGGGCCGTGCGCCAGTGAAGCTGGTGTGGACGCGCGAGGATGACACCGCCGCCGGGTACTTCCGTCCGGCGATGTTGCACCGGCTGCGCGGCGGCCTCGATGCGGCGGGCGCACCGGTGGCCTGGTGGCAGCGCGTGGTGGGTCAGAACATGGGCCTCGGTACCATCTTCGATTCGAAGGATGGCAAGGATTCCTCGGCATACGAAGGGGCCGCCGATCACAAGTACGAGATTCCCAACGTCTTCTTCGATGCAGCCCATCCGGCGATCGGCGTGCCGGTGCAGTGGTGGCGATCGGTCGGGCACACGCACACGGCGTTCGCGGTCGAGATGTTCATCGACGAGATGGCGAAGGCTTCGGCGAAGGATCCGCTCGAGTTCCGCCGCGTGTTGCTGACCAAGGACGCGCGGCGGCTCGGCGTGCTGAACCTGGCGGCGGAGAAGGCCGGATGGGGCACGCCGCTGCCGGAGGGGCACGCGCGCGGGATCGCGGTGCATCAGTCGTTCGGCACGTACGTGGCGGAAGTGGCGGAAGTCTCGCTCGTCAACGGCGCGCCGCGTGTGCACCGCGTGACCTGTGCGGTGGATTGTGGCATCGTCGTCAATCCGGATGTGGTGCGCTCGCAGATGGAGGGCGCAATTGCGTACGGCCTCAGCGCGGCGCTCTACGGGAAGATCGACATCGAGAAGGGGCGCGTGGTGTCGACCAACTTCGATCGATACCGTGTGCTGCGCGTGAACGAGATGCCGCAGGTGGACGTGCACATCGTGCCGTCGGGTGAAGCGCCGAGTGGTGTCGGAGAGCCGGGCACGCCACCGATCGGACCAGCGGTGGCAAATGCGTTGCTGGCACTGACGGGCAAGCCGACGCGCACGTTGCCGTTTGTGGCGTAGCGTTTGAGGCGAGCAGCGGTATCGCAACCGGTGCTCGCGTGCGGTTCGCATTCACAGCACACGGACGCCCTGCATGGTCTCGCCGGTCACCCTGAAGGATCGCGAGCGCGAGATTCTGCTGCTGATGGCCCGCGGCGCGACGAATCGTACGATCGCGTCGCGGCTCAACCTGTCAGAGCAGACCGTGCGCTGGTACAACAAGCAGTGCTTCA
>JANMHB010000129.1:0-11298 GCA_031374935.1 Gemmatimonadaceae bacterium
GTGCTGAATCCATGTCGCCCCGCCGTCCCGCGACTCGATCACCCCGGCGTTGTTCGACCCCGCCCAGCCGTGATGGAAGCCCACCAGCAGGTGCCGCCCGTCCGCCGGATCGATGCTGACGTTGTAGATCGAGGCCGCCGTCGCGCTCAACAGGCTCTGCGACATCAGCTGCGTCCAGTCCACCCCGCCGTTCGTCGACTTCCAGATCCCCTGCCCGCTGCCGTAGCCCGCCACCGTATACACGATGTTCGCGTTCGTCGGGTCCACCGCCACCGACCAGTTCCGGCCCGTGCTCAGGTTCGGCCCGTTGCTCCCCGTGCTCACCCGGAACCACGTCGCCCCCTGATTGGTGCTCTTCCAGATCCCTTCGTAGCACGTCCCGATGTAGAGAATGTTCGGATTCGCCGGCGACAGCGCGATCGTCTGGAACCCGAACTGATCCCGCCCATGCTGCGCCAGATCGATCGGCGGGTTGATCCGCTGCCACGTCCCGGCGTTCACCGGCGGGACCGGCGTTGGAGCCGGCGGCACGGGCGCCGGCGGCGGTGGCACAGGAGCCGGAGCCGGCGGCACGGGCGCCGGCGGCGTGGGTGCCGGTGGCGTGGGTGCCGGTGGCGTGGGTGCCGGTGGCGTGGGTGCCGGTGGCGTGGGTGCCGGTGGCGTGGGTGCCGGTGGCGTGGGATTCGAACCCGGTGCCGTCAGCTTCCCCGCATCCGCCTCGTCCATCAGTCCGCAGGAGCTCAGCATCATCGCGGCAACCATCAAGGCGGCAATCGACGCCAGCGCTCGACGCGCGCGCCCAGACCGCGCGGACGAGCGTGCCTGAACCAACAGCGAACCGCTCGTGCGCGACGCACCGGGCTCCAGGCTGTCGTGGTGATCGTGGCTCATGTCATCGCGCATGCGTGCGTTCTCCTCAGTGGGAGCGGGTCAGGCGCGAGGACAGCATTCCAGGTTTGGCACGCCGGCAACATCGCCGTCGCTCGCGATCAGTGGTCAATCTACGAAGATGCGTCGTCGATCGGCACTAAACGCGGAGCTGCCGATACCGACCTCAGGTGGAAGCAAGAGTCGTGCTGGCGTGTTCCCGGTCTCCCTCGCGGTGCGTCCAGCTTGCGCGCGGGAGCGCGGACCGTCGCCCGCTCGATCGAATCGACCGACGGCGCAGCCACCTCACTCCACTCAGGGACGCCCAAACCCACAGGGAGTCACCACTCGGCGGCACAGAAGCGGATCGGCGCGGCCTCAGCGTGCGCGCGGGCCACGTCAGCCGGCGACGCCGCGCGCACGACGACGGACGGCTACTTCGCCAGCGCCGCCAGGCTGTGCGGCACCGGGAATCACGCCGTCTCAATCGTACGCCGGATCTTCCGCAGTTCCCCAAATACCGCCGTGTTCATGCGAAGGTACAGCTGCGACTTGTCGCATGGCTTCTCCCAGAGTGCTTCCACCGAGAAAGCCAGACCGTTCCGATTCGCTCGCAGATGAGCAGCATGCCTGCACCACGGACCGGTGCACACTCGAGGTCGGACGGCGCAAATTGGCGAGGCCACGGCCGCTGCAGATCATGCGTGACGTAGATCTGGCCGCGGATGCCGAGAGTCAGGTCCATCGGGTGTGAGTTCGCCCGCTGCTCGACAAACCACGGCTTCTCGAAGGCGAGGAGTCCCGACCCGACCTGAAACGTGTCGAGCGGCGTATTGGCAGCGTCCGGGCCCGCGTCGCGAAAAAGGTCATCGAGAGTGCCCCGCAGGCGTCGCGCATTGACGGGCTCGGCGTCTCGTATCGTTTTTGCGCAGCCGACGACGCCGGCTGCGATCAGCACCGCACACGCCGCGCGACGATTTTACATCAGCCTCTCCCAGTCAGGCAGGACCACGCTCCGCTCGGCGCAGGCGCCGTATAATGTCTGATAGCTATCCGCTAGCTATCCGCGCGAGAAAAGTACCGAACGTGCAGATGTCATGCCTCCTACTTCGCTGCGCCCGCGCTCGAGATAACTGTGGCAACGAAGGCGAAGAGAAGGCGATCAGGTGGCGTGGTAATGAGCGCGTGGGGCCGAGCCGATCTTGGCACATGACAGCAGCACCACAATGGCGTCTCCTTGTCACTTGTCCATCGGTCGAAACACCCGACGGCCCATAGGCGCCGTGGAGCATCGCTGGCGCTACAGCACCGACTTCGGCACCACCCGCTTCCACCAGACCGCGAAGCGCTTCCCGAGCCGCACCTCTGCGTCAGGGTTGAAGTCGCGCGTGGTGTGCCAGGCGTTCTCGGGCCGCATGTCCACGTCCATCGCGCGCGCGAGATCACCCGCGATTCGCGCGTCCCGAATCACCGCGATGCACTCGGTATTCAGATTGGCGCTGCGTGGGTCGAGGTTGAAGGTGCCGATGACGGCGATCGCGTCATCGACCACCATCGACTTGGCATGCAGTCCAAAGATCGGCGCATAGTTGAGGGTGGTTTGCAGCGCACCGGTCATCACCTGGCGCCGCACGGCCGCATCGGGCTTGAACTCGTGGATCTCGACACCGATCCGCAGCAGTTCGTCGCGCTCGCGCTGGTAGCCGCTGAACGCGTCGAGATTGTCGGTCGACGCGAGGCTGTTGGTGAGGATCCGGACGCGGACGCCGCGGGCGATGGCCTCGCGAAACAGATCCTGGCTCACCTGCGTCGTGACGAGGTAGGGCGACTGGATGGTGACCGACTTCCGGGCGTTCCTGATCAGCCGGATCAACGCCTCGGTGCTGGCACCGCCGCCGCCGAGTCCCTCCGTACCAGCGTTCTTGCCCGGTGCGTCGGTGACGAAGGTGACGCTGTCCGACCATGCCAACGCGCCTGACGCACGGATCCGATCGAACGCCATCGGCACTTGCGTGATACGTTCGCGAACCTGCGGCCAGAAGTTGTGCGGATCACAGGCGTAGTTGTGCAGGTTGCGATACATCGCGGCCGTATCCGCCGCAACGACCGCGGGCTGCAGGAGTGACGCCACCGGCACACTGAGCGCGTTCGTCCAGAACAGCTCGAACGAGTGCTGCACATCCGCCGACGCGCCACCAAGCAAGAGGACGTCGCGATCGCGGAAGTTGTACTCGTGGTCGTAGTCGAAGTACTCGTCGGCGATGTTGCGGCCGCCGGTGATGACGACCTGTCCGTCCACGATGAACGTCTTGTTGTGCATCCGCTGGTTGAAGCCACGGAAATCGGTGGCCAGGTTCGCGAGTTTCGCGGGGAGCTTCTTGCCGATGTTGGTGGTCGGGTTGTAAAGCCGGATCTCGAGATTCGGGTGCGCATCGAGCGCCAGCAACGCCTTGCCGTCCGCCTCGAGCATGAAGTCGTCCACCAGCAGTCGCACGCGCACGCCGCGGTCGGCGGCGCGCAGGAGGTAGTCCACTGCGATCAGCCCGACGTTGTCGGCCGTGAAGATGAAGTACTGGACATCGATCGTGTGCTCGGCCGCCCCCGTCAGCCAAGCGCGCGCGATCATCGACACGTCGCCCTCTTCGAGCGCGTAGACGCCGGTGCTGCTGCGCATTTGCGCGGCGACTGGCGCGAGGTGTTCGGAGAGTCTCACGCCCGCAGGCTGGATCGTCGCGCAGAACGCGGGGTCGGCGGTGACGCGACGCGGTTCGGGCGCGGGCTCACCGGCGCAGGCGGCGAGGAGTATCGCGGCGGCGATGGCGGTGACGATGGTGGGGGTCGACGCCATACTGGTCCTCCAGACACGCACCGAGCCGATTGGAAGGATCGATCGCACCAATACGAATGAGGGATGGAAGCCCGTGCCAATGTCCAAGTTTAACGGCAGCCTACACGACTGACCAGCGTGACCTACTCCTGCCAATTGCGCGCGGTCGTTTCACGAATTGGTGGAGCGCAGCGAGCGACGCAGGCTGCCGCCGCTTGGATTGTGGCGAACCGCCCGACAGGTTTGTCGGCATTGCCAACTGCCCCTCCCCAGACTTCGACCTCCATGCGCTCCCTTCCGCTCGCGCTCCTGCTCACCGTGTCCACCGCGGTGACCGCCCAACCGCGTCCCGCTGGCGTCACGACGCCACCGGCGACTCCGGAAGCAGCGGGCGCGGCGGGTGCCGCCGCACGGCGTGGCCCTCGACCGTATGCACAAGTAATCACGGCCAAGGCAACGACCGACGCGGGCCTGATCACGGTGCACAAGGTTGACGACAAGTGGTTCTTCGAGGTCGCCGACACGATTCTCGGCCGCGATCAGCTGCTGGTCAGTCGCATCGCCGGCGTCCCAGCCGGCGTCGACGGATTCATCTCCGCCGGCACCAGTCTCAATGAGCGTCTGGTCCGCTTCGAACGGCTGGGCGAACGCGTCGTCCTGCGAGCCATCAGCACCAACGCCTACGCCGACGACTCGCTCGCAATCGCAATCTCGGTGCGCGTGAACAACGTCGGCGCGGTCCTGGCCGCGTTCCCGATCCAGGCCTTCGGCAAGGACAGCGCCTCGTACGTCCTCGATGTGACGGACTTCTTCTCGGGCGATATTCCGGCGCTTTCGGGCTTGTCAGCGGCCGAGCGCCGGACGTACCAGGTCCGACGTTTCGATCCGCTGCGCTCGTCGCTCGATGGCATCAAGAGCTTTCCAATGAACGTCGAAGTGTCGCACACCCAGACCTTTGACGCCGGTGCCGCGCCCACGGACGCCGATGCGGCGACGATCACGCTCGCCATGAGGCAGTCGCTGGTGCTGCTGCCCAAGGTCCCGATGCGTCCGCGTATTGCGGACAGCCGAGTGGGGTTCTTCTCGGTGAACCGCATCAACTACGGTCTCGATGAGCAGAAGGCGGCGACGGAGACCTTCATTCGTCGCTGGCGCCTCGAGCCGAAGGATCCAGCCGCGTATGCGCGCGGTGAACTCGTCGAGCCGGTGACACCAATCGTCTACTATCTGGATCCGGCCACGCCCGCCAAGTGGCGCCCATACGTTCGCGCAGGGGTGAACGCGTGGGCAAAGGTCTTCGAGCGCGCCGGATTCCGGAACGCCGTGCAGGCCAAGGACGCACCGACCAAGGCACAGGATCCGGATTGGGACGCGGAGGACATCCGGTATTCAGTCGTCCGCTGGACCGCATCCACCGTACGCAACGCCGTGGGCCCAAGCACCTCCGACCCACGCACCGGTGAGATCATCGAGAGTGATATCACCTGGTACCACAATCACATGCGCTCGTATCGCAACCGGCTGCTGATCGAGACCGGCGCCGCGAATCCTGCAGCACGGACACTCGACATCCCGGAAGAGGTGATGGGTGAGACGATGACGCAGGTGATCACACACGAGGTCGGGCACGCGCTCGGATTGCCCCACAACATGATCGCATCGGCGTCGTTTCCCACCGACTCACTGCGGTCGCGCAGCTTCACGTCGCGCTACGGAGTCTCGGGCACGATCATGGACTACGCGCGACAGAACTACGTCGCGCAGCCCGGTGACGGTCTGGCACCGAAGGACTTCATCCGTCGCCTCGGACCATTCGATGATTTCGTCATCGAGTGGGGGTACCGCGTACTGCCCGATGCAGCCACGCCCGAGGCGGAGCGGCCGGCGCTGGAGCGGATGCTGCGGAACTCGACCGGCATGTTTGCCTATCGATACCTGCCGCAGGGCCTGGTGGGGATCGATCCACGCGCGCAGACCGAAGATCTCGGTGACGATCCGGTGAACGCAACGACCTACGCGCTCGCCAATCTCCGCCGGGTCGTGCCCGAGCTGGTGTCCTGGACCACTCGCGCCGGCGAGGACTACTCCGACCTCGCCGAGATTCACGGCGAAGTACTCGGCATGTGGAGCACGTACATGGGGCACGTGACCAACGTGGTCGGCGGCATGCGCATCGATCCCAAGGTCGCTGATCAGGCCGGGCCGGTCTGGCAGGTCTTGCCGGTGGCACGTCAGCGCGCAGCGCTGCGCTTCCTTGTAACTCAGGCATTCGACACGCCCGCGTGGCTCGCGCCGGCAGCGGTGATCAGTCGAATCGGTCCGACCGCCACCGGATTGGGTGCGCTGGCCACACGACAAGCGAACATCCTCGCGGCGCTCAGTCAGCCGGCGCGACTCGATCGCATGGCGCAGGGCGCGGCACTGCAACCGGGCGTTGGATACGACATTGCGGGGTATCTCGGTGAACTCACCGCGGCGGTACTCGGCACGTCACCTCCCGACGCCAACCGGCGCCTGCTGCATCGCGTCTATCTGGAGCGCATGCAGGCGTTGATCGATCCGCCGGCTCCACCGACGGCGGCTCCCGGAACGCCGGGCTTCGGCTTCGGGGCACCGGTGGTCAACGTGCGGCGCAGTGACATCTCGGCGTCCGCGCGGGCACAGGTGCGGGCCGTGGCGGTGGCGGCCCGCCGCAATGCCGTGGGGTCCACCGACAGCGCGTATCGTACGCACTGGCTCGACATCGCTGATCGGGCGCAGGCAATCATTGAACCCCGCCGGTAGTCTCGTGCCGCAGGCGATGGTCCATGCGACGCGAGTGCGCGTCTAGGGAGAACCGCCGCCGCACGCCAACCCCTCGCTCAGACGTTCGTCCAGACGAAATCTCGGCACGTTCCAGCTCCGCCAGTCCTGAGGGTCAGCAACCAGTCGGATGCGCCACGCGTCGCGCAACTCCGCCCCGAGCTTCTGACAGTCCGCCAGTGACAACCGGTGCGCGCCCCGCAGCAATGCAGGCAGCGCATCGGCTGAGAGCTGCGCATGATACTTCGCATCGAACGCCAACCCGTGCGCGGCACGACTCATGTTCACATTGACCACGCGCGCTTCGGGATTGATCAGATTCAGACCCATCACCCAGCCGATGGTGCAGTACAACGTGACCGGCGCGAACCGTGCCGACTGCCCGCGCAACGTGGTCGCAGCAAACGCGACCAGCGCCGCCAGCACCCAGACCACTGCCGCGCTGGCGAGTGCCCGGTCGATGCTCAGCCCGAACTCGCCGACATAGAGCCAGATGCGTACCGCGGCAGAGACGAGCAGTGTTGCCACCAGAACCAGCAACATCGCTCCCGCCACCCGATACCAACGACGACCAGCTGCATCGTCGGCCGCCAGCAGCCAGTCGGCCATCACCAGCGTACCGAGGACCACCCCCGCCGCCATGACCAGCTGAAAGAACCCGTCACGCGCGTAGTTCGCGACCGTCAGACCTTCGGTGACGCGGAGGAACTCCGCTCCGCCGAACAGCACCCGCGCCTGCGTCGCGACGAACAACAGCAGCAGCGCGATCAATGCATAGAGTGCTACCGCCACGGTGGGAAACGGGAGCCCGGGCGATCGGACGGTGAGCCACGACGATCCCACGGCGTCGCCCAACGCCGCGCGCAACCAGCCCGCTACCATCCATGCGAGAACGATCGCGACGAGCAGATGCCTGAGACCGTCGATGGCCATCGTTGACAGCAATCGCTCCAGCATCCCGCTGAACACCTGATCGGAGGAGGCCAGGAGCGCCGCCACAACCACGAACGGTGGCACGGCCAGCACACAGCCAATCACGAGGGCGCGGCGACGACTCTGCGCCGTGGGTTCCGTCGAGAACGGTGGTCCACTCGCCTGCAGCAACCCCGCGGCCCCGCCACCGGTGTTGATCGCCGCCAGGATCCCGGCGCGCGCCGCCTCGACGATCGACAGCTCGCCGATCCGTCGGCCACTGCCGTGCCAGATGGTCAGCGCACCGATGCAGAGCAGCGAGAGCATGTCGATGGAGTAGAGCATCGGCGCGTCACGCCAGACGAGGCCGAATGGGGCGAGGGCCGTGCCGGCGAGCAGCAGGCCGCGCTCACCCGAAAGCCTTGGCCCGAGCGTCGCCACACACACACAGATCGCCGCGATCCAGAGTGCGAAGCCGAGCCGCCACATCCCGCCGCGCAACAGATAGTCGCCAGCCACTCCAACCAGTGCCGCGCACGCGAGCACCTTCCATGCCGGCGGTTGTGTCACGCACTTGCCCGCTGCGAGACGTTGCCGAACCGGCGATCACGCCGTGCGAAATCCGCGAACGCCTCATCGAGAATCGCCCCGGTGATGTCGGGCCACAGTACATCGTGAAAGAACAACTCGGCGTACGCGCATTCCCACAACAGGAAGTCTGAGAGCCGTCGTTCACCGCCGGTGCGGAGCAGCAGGTCCACCGGCGGCAGTAACGCTGATCCGTCGTGTGCATCGAGTGTGCCCTGCCCTGCCTGCGCCCGCTGGATGGCGTCGCGGCTCGAGTAGTCGATCGCAATGCGCAGGTGCATGGTCTGGCCACGCGCGGTCTTCTGCTCCGCATCGGTGATGGCGCGACGCAACGCAAGCGGCAGTCGCCCGCGCCGTCCGATCACGGAGAGTCGAATGCCGTTGTGCGCCAGCTCATCCGCTTCTGACCGGAAGTGCGAGGTGAAGAGCGAGAGCAGTGTATTGACCTCGATCTTCGGCCGGCTCCAGTTGTCGCTCGAGAAGGCATAGAGCGTCAGCTGTTCGACACCGGACTGGGCGCAATGCGCGATCACCTCACGCATGGCGCGCGCACCGGCCAGATGGCCCATCGAACGGGGCTGACCGCGGCGTTCGGCCCAGCGTCCGTTGCCGTCCATGATGACGGCAAGATGCGGGGGAACACGCAGAGTGCTTTGCTTCATAAAGTTTGACTCCAAAAGGACGGCGCCCCGCGGCGCCACGTGGACGGAGACCAACATCACCACCCGATCAGCCGCGCTCCCCCACCCGACGGATCAACGCTTCCATGTGTAACAGATACCGCTCCAGTGCCGCCCGTCCGCTGGCCGAGAGACGATACTCGGTGCGCGGAATGCGGCCGTCGTACCCTTTCCTGCAGAGCACGTACTTCGCCTCTTCCAGTTTTCGGGCGTGGACCGAGAGATTGCCGTCGGTGGTGTCGAGCAGCGCCTTCAGCTCGTTGAAGGTGAGCTTGTCGTGCACCGCCAGCGCACTGACGATCGCGAGCCGGACGCGCTCGTGAATGAGGCGATCGAGCGCCAGCGGCGAGCGGTCGTCGCCGGCCACGACTTCGAGTGCGGCGGCGGCGACGGGCGCTGACGCCGACGGTTTTGGCGCGACCTTCCGCGCGGCCGCTGTGGTGCGCTTAGCCACCGTGCCTCCGCGCAATCCAGAGGCCGAACGCGATCTGCCAGACGCCGAAGCCGAGTGCCAACATCACGTTGGCGCGCACCCCGGGTATCACGAGCGCAACCCCTCCCATGGCCATCAGCCCTGCGCCCATCAGCGGCACGGCGCGCACGGAGAAGGTGCCCGCCGTCATGATGCTGACGCCGTAGAGCAGCAGCCACAGGCCCGGCAGCACCGGTGGGACGACGCTGGACGGGAGCCAGATGTCGGTTGGGTCGAGCAGTGCGAAGGTGAGTGCTGCGCCCGCCAGCATGGCCGGCCAGAAGCCGAAGAGAAACTTCCGGGCGGGCAGGCTCAGCACTGGTGAGCCGTTGACGCGCACGCGTCGCTTCATCTTGCGCCAGGTCATCCAGCCGCCGAAGAGTGCCGCGACGCAGGCTTCGGCCACCCAGACGGCAATCCAGCGTCCCGCGCTGGTCTGGGCGCGGGCGAGCATCGACGCGGCGATGGCACTGAAGCCGATTCCGACCAGTCCCCACCCGGGCACGTCGGTAAACGACGAGGCCCCTTCCATCGTCTGACGGATGAAGGAGAGGTCCTGCATCGCGCGGTCGTGCAGCGCGGGGGGCGCGGATCGCGTCTGGGACTGTCGTACCGGGGAGGCCATGTTGGCAATACTGCAGACCGACGGCTCCGCTGTCAAGTACTTTGCAGCACAAAGTGACCCGGCCACCCTACGCCGCACATTCGTGACGCGCCTGCGCAGTCGGGCGCTTCGCTGCGCCTGACATGAGCTGCCGCCGCATCATTGCAGCCGGCGATGGCCCGACGTCGGGCTTTGAAGCAGCATGCGGTGTTCGTGACGGGTGCGGGGGGGAGCGCTCGATGGGCTGGGCGGCGCATTGCTTGTTCGCGGGTGGCTGCATCGTAGGTGTCGTGTCGCCAGTGTCATCGAATCGCGCGCCGCAGCGTCGGGTAGTGCACGCCTCCGCCCGGTGCGCAGGCGGGTGCCGCTGCCGCGAGGCGGTGGCAGCTTCGAGGTATGACGCGCCACCTGGAGTGCCTCGCGCGTCCTCAGTGCTCTCGATACACCGGATGCAATGTCACTGCTGAGTCGACGGGAAGTCGGTGATGATGTGGCGTCCGTCTCTCGTGCGTCGTATGGAACACGACCGCTGATCGTTCGAGCGAGTCTGGCACCGGATGGACGGCTCGCTGCGCTGATGGTGGCGCCGAACGGTTCCTGAGCCCGGCCCACGCGTCATCGCGTGTGCTCGGTGATGAACGCACCGAGTTCGGCCAACGACTCGCGTGCCTCACGGAGCAATATTCCGTAGAGTTGCCAGGCGTGCGGGACGACGGGCCACAGCACAACCTCTGCACGGCTGCCATCGCGGTGCGCGGCCGCAGCAGCGCGCACACTGTCGTCACGGATGATTTCGTCCGCTCCAACATGCAGCAACATCGGCGGCAGACCGTGCATGTCACCGTACACTGGTGATGCGCGAACGTCGTGAGGATCAGCGCCACCGAGGTACGTTGCGGCGGCCCGTCCGATCGACTGCGCGTCAAAGATCGCGCAGGATGCCGCATTGTCTCGATTGCTGTCGCCGGCGCCGAGCATGTCGGTCCACGGAGAAATCAGCGCGAGACAGGCCGGCAGCGGGTCCCCCGCATCGCGGAGCGCCTGCACCAGTGCCAGGGCAAGCCCTCCGCCAGCCGAGTCACCGCTCACCGCAAGGCGCAATGGCGACACACCCGCTGCCAGCAGCCAGCGATACGCAGTCAACGCGTCGTCGAATGCGCCGGGAAAGTGGTGCTCCGGCGCGCGACGATAGTCGGGTACGAAAACGCGTGCACCGGCCGCTCGCGCCAGCCCACCAGTGATACCGCGAACGGTGACGGGGCTTCCGCTCTGATATCCGCCGCCGTGCAGATGCAGCACGGTGCGTTCACTGGCGGTAAGGTCCGACGGCGTGACCCACTCGCCGGGAACCGGCGCGCCCGCCGCCGGCTCGAACCCGACCTTGCCCGCAACCCAGGCGCGTGTGAAGAGTGCGCTGTCAAAGTGCCGACGCGTCGCGCCGACATCGTGCCAGAGGACGGCATTCCGCTTGACCAACCGACGTGACAGCGACGCCACCACATGGGCTCCGGTACTCGCATCACCCCGATGAAGCCGCGTCACTGGC
>JANMHB010000147.1:0-7334 GCA_031374935.1 Gemmatimonadaceae bacterium
CACCGTACTCTGTCACCGATCGTGTGAAACTCCCCAGATAGCGATCGTCTCAAACTCCCCACCCCCACCGCGCGTGCCGGCCTCACGGTGGCTGCCACCATGCGCAACCCGGAGGCAGCGCCGGAACTCGCGCGCGCTGCCGCCGCCGAGCGGCTGGCCGTGTCGGTCTTCACCATGGACGTGGATGACGATGCCTCGATGCAGCAGGCGGTGCGCGGCATCGAGGCCGAGTTGGGGCCGGTCGATGTGCTGGTCAACAACGCCGGCATCGAGGGCACCGGGACGGTCGAAGAAATGCCGGTCTCGGTCTTTCGCGACGTGATGGAGACCAACTGTTTCGGCGCCATCCGCTGCATTCAGGCCGTTTTGCCGGGTATGCGTGCGCGGCGCAGCGGCTGCATCGTCAACGTGACGTCGATTTCCGGCAAGCTCGCCTCGTCACCGATGGGCGCGTATGCGGCGTCGAAATTCGCACTCGAGGCCGTGTCCGAGTGTCTGGCGCAGGAGGTCAAGCCCTTCGGCATCCGCGTCTGTGTGATCGAGCCCGGCATTATTGATACCGACATGGCACGCCACTTCAGCGAGACGGGCGATGCGTCGGTGTACCCCAACCAGCGACGCATGGCTGCGATGTTCGCCGCCGCGTTAAAGCAGCCGACACCGCCAGGCGTGGTGGCCGACACGCTGGTCGACATCGCCCACAGTGGCAGCTGGCAGTTCAGGCACCCCGTGGGGCCCGACGCTGCGGCTTTCCTGCAGTGGCGCGCGTCGCTCAGCGACGAGGCTTGGGTCGAGTGGGGCGCGCTCGACGACGACGCCTGGTACGCACGCGTGCAGGCCGACTTCGGAATGGATGCGCGGCCGTCTGTCGGCTGATTGTCGGTCTTGGCCGGTCTTGGCCGGCACGCAGTCTGGCCGCGCGCTGCCCGACACCTGCAGCGAGATGCTGATGCGCTGGCGCATGCAGCAAGGCGCTGGTCTGTCGGCCCTCTCCGCCGCGGGGGCTGAGCGCCCCCCGAGCCCGGACTGCGTCGCTGTGTCGGCGTCAGCGGACCGGAAGCGGGCATGTCAGCCTGACGAGCGGCGCATCCCGGGCTTCGCTGCTGAGCAGCAGGTCACGCCCGTTGTCAGACCACGTCACTCCCTCGCCAGGCTCACCTTCGATCCGGTAGATGTTGCAGATCGTCGGCCGGATGTCTGACCGCACGCGGCCGGTGGTACTATCGGTCGCGAAGGTGAAGATTTGCAGATACGTGCGCACCGCGAGGTACCGCGCGTCGCGAGACAACGCAGCGTCACTGATCTCTCGGCCGAATGACGAGCCAGGCACAATCGGCAGGCTGTCGATGAGTGTCGCGACGACGGTGCCTCGTTGTCGCCAGGCGTCGGCCGCGATTGCGAACACGCGCGCGGGTCGAAGCTTACCCTTGCTGTTCCGGCGCTTCCGCTTGGTGATCAGAAACATCGTGCCTTGCGGACCGACATAGAGTGCTTCCGCGTCCTGCGCCTGATCGGGATACCGAAACCGCAGCATCTGCGCCGGCAGTTCGTCGGTGTGCGCGGTGTCGGACACCCTCGGCTCGTCGATCTGATAGACCGTGAGCACTGACCGCTGGGCCTCGTTGTCGCCGATGTCGCCGATGAAGAGGCAGGACGCGCCGGCGCGAATCGAGTAGGGCCCGCTCCCGCTGATACACGGACCGCCGGACGCGGCCTCCCAGTCTCGGTTCGACGCGCCGGCCACCCGCCATCGGCCCCGGAATGCACCGGTGGTGTCGAGGGCGAACAGCATTGGCTCGTTGCCGGAATCGTTGATCGTGAAGAGCGTGCCGGGCTCTGAGGGCGAGGACACGAGTGCCGAGTTTTCCGTCAGATCAGCGGGGTTGCGCGTCGGGATGGTCCGAACAGCGGTGGGCCGCACACCCATGGAATCCGCAGCATCGGCAAGCGCGCGCTCGGTCGCGACCTGCAGCGAAGCGTCGCTCGATCCGCAGCTTACAAGAGCGAACAACGAGGCACACGCCAGCAAGCGCCACCACGCGCGCGATTGGACGGCGCGTGGCTGATCAGGTCGCGATGGCGCCAGGGGTGATCGTTCGCTGATGGTCTGCACCGGGCTCCGATGAAACGTGCTGACAGTGTTGCGTGAGAGATGCAGGTGAGCGACCGAAGTATGCGCGGAAGCCCTCGGTGTTGCCATGCGTCGCAGCAACTGAGGCAGTGCGCGCCACCACACGACTGCTCGCCTGCGCGAATGGTGCTCGTGCGGCCTCGCGCACCACGCAATCGGCCACGGCGTCGCTGGGTACCGGAGCGAATGTCACGGAAGCCTTGCACGGAATCGCGCAGCGCGCGGCGAGTGCAACTCTCGCGCACCACGTCGGGGTGCGCATGCAGAACGCTGAGTGACGTCCCCCGTCCGTTGACAGGTCACGTTCCGCGAACCTGCGAGCGCCCGAGCGTGGCAGCACTGCAGCGGGTGTGCGCCCGGGTCCAGCGCAACGGCGAGCGGCACGGTCGTGCGCAGAAGTGCCACCGTGGCGAATCGAGTGGTGGCGCAGCACGGCGACCACTTCGGAAGAATGGATGGCCTTGCTCTGCCACCTGCATCGCCCGGTCGCCAAGCACATCCGATACATCAGAAGACGCAGGTGGCGACCGCGAGGGTGGTCGATCCTGTTTTGGCAACGCTCCGATGGCCCTCCCGGTACTCGACGGTCGTGCGGGCAGAAGCATTGACCGGCCCCGACACGGACGCGCTGTCGGGCTGATGCTGCGACGGGCATACCGACCGGACGTGGCATCATGCGACGCGGTGCATTCGCTTCCTCCGGCGCGACGAATCTGCTGATTTGTTCACGCAACAGCGGGGGCAGGGCCGCGCTTGCTTGCACTCAGGCGCGCCTCACCCTACCGTGGCGCGCTCATAGACGGTGGGCTGAAGTTGGGCTGATGCTGAGCACGTTCGCCGTCGCGCGCGACGCGTCGTCACCCCGCTTGACGGAGACGCAAGATGCTCATGCAACCGTACCTCCGAATTCCGCGATTGCTGCCACTCGCAGCCGCGGGTCTGTTGGTCTCGTGCTCGCCCGACGCTGGACCTGTATCGCCGACCATCGATGGCGCTGCATTGAAGGGCGGTGTGGTGAGTGCGATCGGACGCGCCAGTCCGGCGTGGCAGACAGTCGCGATCACGATGGTCTCGCAGGGCAATTTCGGCCCGCCTGCCGTCGCTCGCGCGTTCGCCCTGGTTGGCGTGGCACAGTATCGGGCGGTGCAGCGTGCCGAGGCGGCGATTGGCATCTCGAACACGGACAATCAGCCTGCGTCGCCGAACGGCGTCGGTGCCGGTGGTCGCAATCGTCTGGAGACTGATCGGGGCGCGGTCGCTGGCGCGTCGGCCGCGGTGCTGGCGTACCTTTTCCCTTCGCGCCTGTCGGAGATCAACGCACTGGTCAGTACTCAAGCGAACACCGGACCCGGCGGTGTGCATCCCGCCTTCGTGGCCGGTGAGGCCATCGGACGCGCCGTCGGTGCCGAGATTGTGGCTCGTGCCGTCGCGGATGGCTTTGGGACGGTGGTGACTGCCGCGCCGCCGGTCGGCCCGGGATTCTGGATCAGCAACACCACGCCGCCAAGCACCGCCGGTGCGCAACTGCCGGGGGTGACGCCGTGGTTCCTGACATCGGCGAGTCAGTTCCGTGCCGCACCGCCGCCGGCGTTCGGTTCGGCGGCGTACATCGCGGCGCGAGACGAGATCCTGCAGATCTCCAATACGCGCACCGCTGAGCAGAAGCGAATCGCCGCATACTGGGCATTGAATCCGGGCACTCCGACGGCCTCCGGCTTCTGGGTGCAGCAGGCCACCGACGCGATCAACCAGAGTGACATGACCGAGCGTGAAGCGACACGGGTATACGCGCTGGCGAGTGCGGCGATGTTCGACGCGACGATCGGATGCTGGGATTCGAAGATGCACTACTGGTACATCCGCCCATGGCAAACGGGTGTTGGCATTACCACGGAAGCGTCGGTGGGTCGGCCGAACCATCCGTCGTATCCGTCGGGGCACAGCTGCATCTCGTCGGCCGGAGGGGCGGTGCTGGCCGCGTTCTTCCCGTCTGACGCGGCACGCTTTGACGCGATGGTCGTCGAGGCGGGGCTTTCGCGCATGTACGGCGGGATTCACTTCCGCTTCGATTGCGAGGTGGGCCAAGTGCTCGGGCAGCGGGTGGCGGCGCTGGCGATTGCCGCCGAGTCCTCGGGTCAGTCTGTGCTCAACGAACCCTGATCGTTCGTCGCCGTCCGTGGTCGATCTGCGCCTATCGACCACGGACGGCGGACGTCACGCGGGCGGCCCTCACGCTCTTGCTTGTGCCGGTCACCCGGCTGTTGCTGGCGGCTCGCAGGCGCCAGCATTCGAACATCATGCCGCCTGTCACCGTTTCGCCTGCGACCGATTCGGCGCGCGATCAGGTCCTCTCAATTTTCCGGGTCTCCGGGCGAACTGCGGGCGATCGCGGGCGAAATACGGTGTCCGCGACCTGCTGCCGTTCGGCTCCATGGCGCAAGGTGAAGCGACCACGACCAGCGACGTCGACATGGTCGCGGAATTCCACCCTGACCTGATCACGCTGCCCACGTTACTCAACGTCGCGGATGACCTCGAGGGAATGCTTGCGCGTCGCGTCGATATCGTCTCGATGCAGAAGCTGGCGCCGCGGCTGCGGGCGCAGGTCGAGGCTGAGTCGGTCCGCGTTGCGTGATCCGCGCATTGATCTCGAGCGGATGGTCATCTGTGCCGAGAAGGTGATCGAGTACGCGGGTGCATTGACGTTCGACGAGTTCATCGCCGATGGGCTCCGATACGACGCAACACTCCGCAACCTCGAGATCATGGGTGAGGCGGCGAAGCGTGTCTCCGACGCCGTTCGCGAGCAGTTCCCGGAGGTTCCGTCGCGTGACTTGACTGGATTCAGGGATCGACTCGCTCACGCCTACGCTGCGCTGGACGACCGGATCGTGTAGGATGCGGTACGACGGAGTGTGCCGGCAAGGCTCGTCGCGGCACGCGCGGCACTCGATGCGTTGGGCTGACGCGAACGGTCACCGGCAGCATTGCGAACGCAGTCCCGCACAGATGAATCGATGGATGTCGCGTCAGTCACACATTCCGTCTGTCCAGCCACATTTTGGGTTCAAGGACTCTGCCCCACGAAGGTTGACCCCGAGTGAGGTTCGCGGGCGGCCTTTTCACATCGACTGGTGCATCCAGCGCCGCCGCGCGAGATTCTCCATTGCATTCACCCCTGCCCGGATGTGATGACCCTCTCCTTCGCGAAGCTGCAGCACGAGTTGCGGGCGACGTACCGGCTCGAGCGCGAACTGGGTGGGGGTGGGATGAGCCGCGTGTTTGCCGCCGAGGAGGTCGCACTGGGACGCCGCGTGGCGCTCAAGGTGCTGCCCCCGGAGCTGGCGGGCGAACTTTCGCTGGAACGCTTTCGTCGCGAGCTTCTCACCGCGGCACGACTGCAGCAGGCCAACATCGTCCCGGTGCTCTCGGCGGGAGACCTCGAGGGCGTGCCGTGGTATACGATGCCGTTCGTCGAGGGGCGCTCACTTCGTGACCGCCTGGTCGAGGCGTCGGGGCCGGTCCCGGTCACCGAGATCGTGGGCATTGCACGTGACGTGGCGCGCGCCCTGGCGTACGCACACGCTCGCGGCATCGTGCATCGCGACATCAAGCCGGAGAACATCCTGCTGTCGGCCGGCACCGCCGTCGTCACCGATTTCGGTATTGCGAAGGCCGTCGACGCGGCGCGCACCCGCGGCGGCACCGCTGGCGTGACGCTCACCAGCGCCGGGCTGGCCATCGGCACGCCGGCCTACATGGCGCCGGAACAGGCGATGGGCGACGAGTCGATCGATGGACGCGCCGACATCTACGCGCTCGGCTGTGTGCTGCATGAGGCCTGCACCGGTCGGCTGCTGTTCACGGCGACGACCCCGCAGGCGCAGCTGGCCGCGCACCTCAGCCAGGCGCCCGTGCATGTCGGCACCCTGCGTCACGACCTGCCCGCCCATGTGGCCGACTTGATCATGGCCATGCTGGCCAAGGAGCCCCGTGCGCGCCCTGCCTCCGCTGATGCCGTGGTGGCCGCGCTCGATGCGACGCCGCTGACGCACAGCGGCTCAGTGGCGTCGGCGGAAATCCGGACTGCGGGCGCGCTTGTGCGATGGGGCGCCGCAGCGCTCGCGCTGGTCGGCATGGCATTGGTCGCCGATCGCACCATCGGACTACCCGACTGGGGTCTACCCGGCGCCGTGGCCATCGCACTGGCAGGCCTTCCCGCCGTGCTGGGCACGGGCTTCGTGCGACGTTCGGCGCGAAAGGCGGTGCGATCGCCGGACGCGGTCACCGGCACGCTGGCCGGCCTCGCCGTCCAGGCGGCTCCGTACGTGAGCTGGTATCGCACCGCTCGCATCGGCGCGGTGGCCGCCAGCGCGTTTGGCCTCGGCGTCGCGGCGTTTCTCGGACTGCGCGCCGCGGGCATCGGTCCGGAAGGGTCGCTGCTGGCGAACGGCAAGCTGAAACAGTCGGCGCGGCTGGTGGTGGCAGACTTCGCGGCCTCCGTCGCTGATTCCTCTCTGGCCCGTGTGGCGGGTGAGGCGGTACGCACTGCGCTCTCTGAGGGATCCACAACGTCGCTGATGACGCCGTCCGACGCCGCCACTGCGCTGCAGCGCATGCAGCGCGATCCGGCCGCACCGCTGCCGCTCGCGCTGGCGCGCGAACTGGCGGAGCGGGAGGGCGTGGCTGCGGTGGTGGCGGGCGACCTGACGCGTGCGGGCAACGGCTGGATCGTTGGGCTGCGACTGGTCACCGCGTCAGGCGAGGAACTGGCCGCGTATCGCGCCACGGCCGACGACACCGGCGAGTTGCTGGAGGCGATCGAGCAGGTGTCGCGCAAGCTGCGTGGACGCATGGGTGAATCGCTGGCGCTGGTGCACCAGACGCCAGATCTCGAGCGCGTCACCACCGGCTCACTGGAAGCATTCCGGCTGTTCGCCGAGGGCGCACGGGCGGTGGACGTCGAGCGTGATCTGGACCGCGCGGTGACGCAGTTGAAGAAGGCGGTGGCGATCGACCCGCAGTTCGCGATGGCATGGCGCAAACTCGGCGTGGCGTATAACAATGGCCGTTTCGGCGGCGACCTCCAGGACTCGGCCTACGCGAAGGCGTTTCAGTTCCGCGACCGCCTGCCCGGACTCGAACGGTTGCGTGCGGAAGGCAGCTACTACAACGCAGTGCTGGAGGATCGTCCGCGCGCCGA
>JANMHB010000155.1:0-19937 GCA_031374935.1 Gemmatimonadaceae bacterium
CATCGTTCCGGGTCGTAGTCAGCAACGTCACGCTCGCTGTGACGAGTACGGCGGCACAACTCACCGTGTCGGTACCGAATGTGGCACCGGCCATCGTGACGCCCCCACTCGACTCACGCGTGACGTCGCCGGCGACGGCGACCTTCAGCGTCGTGGCGGCGGGTACTCCCCCTCCGACACTCCAGTGGCAGCGCAGCACGAACAACGGTGGCAGCTGGGCCGACATTCCGGGCGCGACGGTGGCATCGTACACGACGCCGGCAACCGCGACGGGTGACTCCTTCAACCGATTCCGTGCGATCGCGACCAGCATCGCGGGAAGTGCGACCAGCCCGCATGCGACGTTGATTGTGGATCCGCCGATCGTCGCGGATCGACTGGTGTTGTTCGCTGGCAGTCTGGCCCTGGCCGGCACGGAGGATGGGAACAGGACCACCGCACGATTCGGCCAGCCCTACGGGGTCGTAGCCGACGCGGCCGGGAACGTGTACGTCGCGGATCGCGCCTCCCAGACCATCCGCAAGATTACGCCCGCCGGTGCGGTGACGACGCTGGCAGGACTCGCCAATACCGAGGGCTCTGCCGATGGAACGGGGAGTGCCGCACGCTTTTCTTTTCCGACGGGGCTCGGAGTCGATGCGGCAGGAAACGTGTACGTCGCAGACAATGGGAACAATCTGTTACGCAAGATCACGCCGGCAGGTGTCGTCACGACGGTCGTCGGCGTGGCCAGACAGCCGGGTGGTCCGCGCACCGGAGGGCGACTTTTCAACCCATCTGCCGTGGCGATCGATGCGGCGGGCAACTATTTCATCGCGAACACCGGTGACCAGACCATCGTGATGTACCCGCCTACCGGCCCCGGCGTGGTGCTGGCTGGATTCCCGGGCATCCGGGGATCGCAGGATGGCACTGACTCGACGGCGCGCTTCAACGGACCATCCGACGTGGTGCTCGACGGACTGGGCAATTTGTACGTCGCCGACCAGTTGAATGGCACGATCCGAAAGATCGTGATTGCGACACACGTCGTCACCACCTACGCCGGGAATCCCTCCCTCGGCGGATTCGCGGATGGCATCGGCGGTGCAGCGCTGTTTGCGAATCCGATTGCGTTGACGATCGATGCGGTCGGGAACCTCTACGTCGCGGATCTCACGAACAACGTGATCCGGAAGATTGCTCCCGGCGGAGTCGTGTCGACCGTGCTGGGCGTCGTGCGCTCGAACCCGTTCGACCTCCGGCTGGGACCGAACCCCCGGCTCGGTGGGCCGATCTACATGACCATGATCGACCAGCGTCATATCGTGCTTGGCATGGGTGTGGCGAACAACGGCGCACTCTTCCTCGCGACGGTGCCGTGAGGCCGGTGACAATCCTTTGACGGTCGCACACTGAAACGCTGCCCGAACTGTCGTTTCATCGAAAGCTTCACCTGCCGCGAGAGGGCAGGAGCCAATCCCATGTTCAAGGGGTCAGAGTCCTTGAACGTTCAAGGGGATGGCGTCCTGAACGCCCACGCCCCGTGATGCTCGGCAAGAAGCGACTATTTCGGGATAGGATATTCCATCGGGGCACGTTGAGTATAGGCCGCGGTCGCTTGTCTCGCGGGCGTCGGCGGGTGGGCGTCGGCGGCTCCCTCCGCCGCCTCGCCACGCCCGATTCCACCGACCGCACCGCTGACTAACCCCGCGTCCGTGCCCCCACGTCACCCCTGATCGACATCGACCGAACCCGGTGATCGACATGGAGCGAAACGACTGATCGACTTGGACCGAAACGAGAGATCGGAATCAGCGAAATACCCAAGAAGCTCACGGAATCGTGAGCCGATACGCTCGCTTGCAGGCGGAGTCGGCTTTCGCGGCGCAGGTATACCGGTCCATCTACCGGTATCTGAGCAGAAACCGGATCAGTCAGGCGGCGGCGCGCTTCCGGAATGGGCAGATTCGCCTCGGCGCCGGCTCGTCAGGCGAGAGCGTCATGAATTTCGCGATGGGCCTCCGTCCCTGATGCGTGGATGGAACGCTGGTGTAGAAGAAACGCCTGCAGGATCGCGTCACTCCCGCTTGAAACCGACAATGATCACTTCCCCCGGCTGGAACGGAACGTCGGGGATGCCCATCTCCGCCTGTTGCACAGTCTGCACCTCGAGCCCGCTCTCACTGAGACGATTCAGATAGTCGTTCAACGCGTAAATGCGGATGTGATCCTGCTGACCAAACAACCGCGCCTGCTCGGCTGGGTTGTCGATTGACAGGTCCTCCAGCGTCTTGCTAAGCCTGGTCGAATACGGCGTCTGCAGAATCGCCCGACCGCCGGGCTTCAGGACCCGCGCGATCTCCCCGGCTGCCTTCTTGTCGTCCGGAATGTGCTCCATGACATGGTTTGCCAGCACACCGTCAAAGCTGGCATCAGCGAAGGAAAAGCCGGTTGCATCCTCCTGCCGGCAGTCCGGGTCGACATCCCGGTACCACTTCGGATCAAAATCCGCCGTGGTAACGCGATTGTCATTGTCCTTCAAATGGTCATACAGCAGCTTTTCCGGTGCCAAATGCAGGATCGA
This sequence comes from Gemmatimonadaceae bacterium, assembly GCA_031374935.1. GTDB lineage: Bacteria > Gemmatimonadota > Gemmatimonadetes > Gemmatimonadales > Gemmatimonadaceae > JACMLX01. Next base: position 2,567 of record JANMHB010000155.1, read on the forward strand.
CCGCGACCGGGGCTTCCAGACGTTTTGCAGATATGCCATAAGGAGCCGATCTCGATACGTGCATTGACAGTTCGGACAGACACAGTTTTCACCGTAACCGGCGATCACCTGGTGTTGCTCCAACGCGCGGCGGTTCACTTCAGCGGGGTGCCATGAGACAAAACGGTCGAACCGCAACCCGCAGACATTGCAGAGAAGTTTTCCGTCTGGTTTCGCGGGATGAGAAACGGCGAGCCGCCGCCGCTCCCGACTCCGCAACAAGGCTTGCCACGATCGGCGCAGCGGAAAAAAAAGGCCTGTTTTCATCAGGATCCATTTGCCAACGGACATCTCCCCATGTCCCAGTGGGTTATCGACTGGCATAGATACCTTGAAGTGTATGAGCCTCGTGGGATGGAACTTTCGATCGAGGCCTGTCGAGTTTACGGCGCGATCGCCGACCGCGCGAGTGCCGAACGTCCCCGCGCATGGTCGGGGGGTCGGAGTGTTGTGACGTCCCCCCAGAAAAGTTGGCCAGGTTGCAAGTAGGGAACTCAGCGGTAACGTTGTGGTCCAGCCCCCCGCCTGCGGGGAGGAGGACCGATGACGAGACCGCACTTCAGCGAGGAGCAGATCGCGTGCGCTCTGCGCCAAGCCGAGAGTGGGACGGCCGTGGCGGAGGTCTGTCGCCAGCTCGGCGCCAGTGTGCAGCACGCGTATCGGCTCGCAGGATGTAGTCGGACGGCCTGGTATCGTCCTATGGCCGCGCAGGATCAGACGGCGTTGCGGATGCACGTGAAGCGCCGGAAGCACCTGGCGCTGCATCGCTGGCCGGCGCCGATCCCGACGGGGCGAGGGCAGCGCTGGAGTATGGATTTTGCCCACGATGCGCTGATGAGCGGCCGACCGTTTCGCGTGCTGACCACGGTGGATCAGTGGCGTCGCGAGAGTCCATTGCTAGAAGTGGCGTATTCACTCACCGGGAAGCACGTCGTCGGGGCGTTTGAAGACCAGCTCGGCGAGCGCGGACTGCCGAAGTCCCTCACCGTGGATCACGATCTACATCCGCTGTCAAGAGTTGATTCCAGAAGCAGATGCGCGCGCTCCCGCGGCGTCGAGCGCCCCTCTGGCGGCGTAAGTGACACAGATGCTAAACGTCCATCAATTCCTGTCGCTCGACCACGCCAAGACGATCATCGAAGCGTGGCGGCGTGACTACAATGCGCACCGCCCCCACAGCTCGCTCGGCGACCTGACGCCGACCGAGTTTGCACACGGCCCTCAGGATCACGTGACCGCAACGGAACGCTGATGTTTCAGTTACGACCTGTTCGCAAACGGGGGGGACGTCACACAGCTGACCTGTCTCACTTTCAACTATGTGCTTGACTGGGTGGCCTACGAGATCGCGTACCGACGACCGGACGCTTGAGCGTCGCATCGCCGGGCCACTCAACCGTTCACCGGTCGCACCGCCGTACCCCCGCTCAACCGCCGCATCATCCCCTCGAATATGCCACTCGTCGTCCGGTGCTGCCCTGACCACCAAGCCGCACCACCGAAGAGCGCCACGCCGACGAGCAGTGCATTCGTTGTGCTGAGCGCGTTCTTCGCGCCCGTCGCATACAGCGAGGCGAGCACGACGACATGCAGGACGTACCACGTGAGCGCCCGCCTGCCGGTCGCCGCAAGAATGGTGACCACCGACGCAGGTGCCACCGGTATCAGCAGCAAGACGGCGCCGAGCAGCAGCGATGTCGTGCCGATCGCCGACAGCATGAAAAGCGGCAACGGCGGTAGCGACGTCGTGCCGACCAGCCCTTCGCGTGTCAGTGCATCCACCTGCGGCGCGAACCGGATCAGCAACCGGTCAAGCCCGATCGACAGCCCTAGGCTCACCCCGAGTACCAGCAACCCGAACACCACCAGCCGTCGCTGCAGCCGGACATCGTGCAGGCTCAATTCGGCGAGTACGGTGCCAAGCAGGAAGAACGCCAGCCACGGCACCACCGGCCGGAAGCCATCGAAGAAGAGATTGCGGATGAACCCCTCGACGCTCCAGACACCGATGTAGGTGAGCGACTGCAGATCCCAGTGTCGCGTCCAGTCGAGCAACAGCATGCCAACGCTGAAGAACACCATCAGCGCGATGCTGACCAGCACGCGCGTGCGTGTGCTCCATCGCAACATCATCGGCGCCAGCAACAGTGCCACGCCGTAGATGCGAAGAATGTCGCCCGGCCAGATGATCAGATTGAGCACGCCCATGATCCAGAGGATCAGCGCGCGTTTGCGCAGCGTGACATCGGCCAGTGCGGCCGGGTACTTGCCGGCGAGGCGGGCGACACCAAAGCCGGCCAGTGTCACGAAGGTGGCGGCCGCCCGACCGTCGCACACCCAGAGCACGAAGGCCAGCGGTCCGGAACGGGGATACGCCGCCGCCAGCACCAGTACGGCGTGGATCAGGAACATGCCAAGGATCGCGATGGCGCGAGCGACGTCGATTGCATCGTCGCGTCGACCGACACCTCCCTCGGCGACCGGCGGTACACGCGGTTCGAGCGACGTGGTAGTCATGCGCCGAGTCCGCGGATGAGAGTGTCGTAGACCAGTCCGGGAGCATCGAGCGGCGCGAGTTCTCCGCTGGCCACCGCAGTCCAAGCCGCGTAGACCAGCGCTTCGATGGCGCGGAATCGCCACGCCTTGGGCACATCACTACGCAGCACACCAGCGGCGACGGCCTCGTCGAGCGCCAGCTGCAACCGCGCATCGACCTGACGCTCGGCCGCCGTGACATCCGGGTCACCGAGCAGCTCTCCCGCCACCAGCACGAAGTGCAGCTGGTCGCCGAAGCGCACCAGGATCTCCACCATCGTGACCAGTGCGTCGTGGTGCGACCGGTTCGGGAGCTGCGCTTCGTCGAGCGCAGCATCGAGCGCCGCGATGCCCTCGATCGCGGCCGCCCGGAGCAGGTCAGCCCGGGCGGAGAAGTAGCGGTGCAGCGTGGCTCGGCCTACGCCGGCCTCAGCGGCGACGGCATCGAGCGGAGCCGACGGATCGAGCGACCATACTTTCGTAGCGGCGGCAATGATGCGGGCGCGGTTCGTTTCCCTTCCGGAGTCATTGAGTCTCATATGAGACAGTATTGTCTCATCAACTCAAAATGTCAACCCCTCGAGGCGGGCGTTCTCCAGCCAGCAGAAGCCACCAGCCGTTGCCCGCAGCCGCCCGCCGCAAGCGCGGCGCTCGCGGCGGTAGGCACTCTGCGTGAGTCGACTCCGTGAATTCACTCACCCGCGCATGCGAGGTGCGTCAACTAGCGGCTGAGTGAAGCAGCGCGGGCCGGTTTGGAGGAGGCCCCGGCATACCTCCGCATGTACGCCTTCGCCTCCGCCGACACCGCGACACCCGCCGTGTCGGTCAGCGCCAGCATGAAGCGCACGACTGCGCGCTGCTCCCGTGCGGTGAGGCCGAGCGAGTCGGCTGGCAACGTCTGATTCGACAACGTGATGCCAATGCCGGCGCCACCGCCCCGATTGTAGAAGTCCACGACGTCATCCAGCGTGCGATACACCCCGTTGTGCATGTACGGCGCAGTCAGCGCGACGTTGCGCACACTCGGCGTCCTGAACGCGAAGAGATGTGGCGCGCTGCGCGTGAGACGGAATCGACCAGAGTCCGGATCCACCTTCGCACCACGCACGACCGGCGCGGCTGGAACACCGAGCACTTCGACCTCGCTCTCCTGATACATCGGCGGCACCGTGCCATTGAACAGCGGAGCAAAGTGACAGGTGGCGCACTTCGCCTTGCCCATGAAGAGGTTCAGGCCCAGTCGCTCCTCGGCGGTGATCGCGCCCGTGTCGCCGCGGAACGCCCGATCCACGCGCGAGTTCAGTGCCTGCAGCGAACGTACGTACGCCGCGATGGCAGAGCGAACCTCCTGTCCGGAGATCACCGTGGATGTTCGTCGCGGGTAGGCGGCGGCAAAGAGTCGCGCATATGTCGAGTCACGCGCGAGCGTCGCTGCGGCCGCATCGACGCTGCCATGCATCTCTTCCGCGTTGCGCACCACATCCGTCACCTGGTCCTCGAGGTAGGTGGTACGCAGATCGTAGAACGAGCCAGCCTGCAGCCCGGCATTGATGATCGTCGGAGCGTTCCGCAACGCGGCGGTGCCGCTGCGGGACAGCGATCGTGTTCTGCCATCGGTGAACGCGCGTTCCGGCAGGTGACAGCTGGCGCAGGCAACGACACTCCCGCCTGAGAGCTGCGGATCGTAGAACAGCGCTCGTCCCAGGGCGACGCGTTCCGGAGGGGCCGCCTCGGTCTGCGGCGCCGCGAATGCCATCGCGTCGAAGGCACCGGTGTCGAACACCGTCGTTGCACTGACGCGGAAAGCCCGGCGTTCCTCGAGGATGCCGATCCCCAGCGACCTGCGCGCGGCGTCGAGCGCACGCGCCAGCGGATTGGCGGCCGTCACAATGAAGGACAAGCGATCGAACCGATCGAACGACGGCGCCGCCTCGAGGGCAGTGATCGCGCGCGAGAACGCTCCATCCAGCTCTGCCCAGCGCGAAGAACCAAGCTCGGTACGGTACGCCGTCAGCCCACCACGCACGCCGGATAGGGCCGCGGCAGCTTCCCGCAAGGACTGCAACACGATCGGCGAATCGAATCCGGTGATGCCGAGTGAAACGACACGCGCGATCTCCAGCTTCGCTGCATCGAAGACGCGGTCGTCGGTGATGCGCTGCCGGGATGCGGCATTGTGCAGCCGGGCGACGTACGCGAGCAGATTCCGGGTCTCGTTCACGAGCTGCGATCGATCCGCTGTATCGGGTGCGGGGAAGAGCAACTCCTCGATGACCTGAAATCCTTCCGGGGCGAAGACGGCCTCCGGGCCCTCTTCGTCGTCCACCCGCGGGAGCGCCGGACCGTTGATGGCGCGCGTGGTGGACGGCTCATAGTACGCGGCCAGAAACTCGATGCGCTTGAAGGCCAGTCGTGCGTCGACGAACGCCGCCTGAGCGCGCCGCCCACTCGCACTGTCGGGTGCACGCTCGTACGAGGTAGCAGCGCTTTCCAGAAGCGTAAGACGCTCGCGCAGGGTCAGTACCTGTGCCGCCCAGGTGTCACGCACCGATTCGGCGCGCGTCACGGTCACCGCTGGTTCGGCGTGAGCGACCCTGGCGGCACGACCATCGCAGCCCGCCACGACGACTGCGGTGACACACAACAGCAGCGGACTGACCGCCGTGGGCCGCAGCGTACGCGCTGCAACCCACAGCTGTCGACGAATTGCCATCAGCGCGGCAATCCCTTGACGATCACCATCATGCTTGCCTGGTTCTCGGTCAACCGGAGCGTTCCGCCATCGACGCCGACGTACTTCGTTCCACGCCACGAATGCGGCTGCAGCGCGATCATGAACGTGTCGGCATTCCCCAGCTCGGACGACACATCGATCATTGCGCCGTATTCCCAGCCGGCCTTGCCCGCCGGTCGGGCACCGACGGCGTTGTACAGCGCGGCATCGGACTGCGTCCGGCGGTGGTCGAGCTCGAGGACGGGGCGCAGGGCCTTGGTGGCAATGTTGTACTGATAGATGTAGCCGTCGTGCGCTTCGTCACCGTAGCCGTTGTCGTCTTCCTGGACATACACGTAGTTCGTGCCGACGTAGATGTTGTCCGGGTTCTGGAACAGGGCGGCTGGTCCGGTGCGATCATCACCATCGAGGATCACTTCCAGCGTGCCCCTGAGCGGATCCGAGGCGTCGAGCGTGAGGCGGTAGACGCGACCGTACTTGGTGCGATCATTGGACGCGTTGACGCCGGTGTTGTTCTGTCCCGTGACGGTGAAGAACAACTCGCGGCCCGAGCCACCCTTCCGGTAGTCGATGTCCTCGACTCGGCCGAAGCCGACGGACTTGAGCGTGGCCGCCGCCTGATTCACCTGCCGACCGGTGAGCGCCGTGTGGTTCGTGATCTCTCGGAAGGCCACCGGATACGTCTGGCCAACCACCATGTCGCGTTCCCGGGTGACATCGTTGGTCCGGGCCAGCGTGTAGAGCTTGCCGTTGTCCAGATCACCGACGGTGTTCGTAAGGTACATGGCAACCTGCCCGCCTTCCGCGCCCGAGTCGTCGTCACCGATGATGACCACCGTGCGATTGGCAAATGCTTCCTTCGGCAGCGGCACCGCATTCTCGGTGTTCCAGCGACCGAAACCCGTCAGGTACTTCGGCGTGTTCAACGCGCCAGCCGGATCCACGGCCAGGATCTGTGATTCCTCATTGCTTTCGCCTGCGGTCAGGAAGACCGGCCCAAAGCCATGAATTGCCGGCGTCGCCAGAGTTGCCGAGCAGAGGCGATACTTGCCGAAGGTCGAGTTGACGACATACTCACCCTTGATCGGCTTGAATGTCTTGTCGAACGAAACGCGCGACACGGCAAAGTTGTCTTCGTGATTCGTGAGCAGTGTGAAGGTGCCGTCGGTGTTCCGGATCAAGCCGGCGCCGTCGGCTGAACCGCCGAACACGAAGTTGGGTGAATCGGGAAGCACATCATCGCTGCTCACTGCGCTGAAGATCTCGACGCCGGGAATCAGGCTCTTGATCAGTGATGGTGTGACTGACCGATTCGTGAGCGTGATCGCCGTCTGACCGCCAGACGGATTGTCAGTGTCATCCGAGCAGCCGCCGATGGCAACGCTGAGGAGACCGGCCGAGACGATGCTCGCGGTCCGGAAGAACTTCGTCTTCATGTGGGGACATCCTTCGGGTGCATCACCCGGTCGAAACATTTGTCAACGCGACGTGGGCTGCGATCGTCACGAGCTGAGCAGCGTGTGAGAATCCTCACCAGTGCGAGGTGCATCAGCACTGACAAATGTGGAGCACCAATCCGACGTGCACTTCACGGATGTGTCACGACCACGTCTCAAGTTGCGCGGCGCAGAATCGATCGGGTGGCGCTGGTGCGCTCTGGCAGCACTATGCAGGCATGCAAACAAAGCCAGCAGGATTCTCACGAAACGATCCAGAACTGTCACGATGCGATCTCGTCTGCTCCAGACGACACGCCGTGCAGAGTTTGGTGCTCTTTGGTGTGGCGGTGGCCGCGTCCGCCTGTGGCGCAGACGATCCGACGGAGCCCGCTTCGAGCGACGCCATCACGATTGCCGGACCGATCATCACCATCGCGCTGTCGCGGCTCGATGCGCTGCAATCGCCCGGCTCAGCTTATGTGCTCGGGACACAATCGGTGATTGTGCTGCGTCTGGGCGAACGCGACTATCGCGCGTTCACGAACATCTGTACGCATTCGGGGTGCGGCATTTCACTCTTCGAGCGCGGGCGGATGCGCTGCCAGTGTCACGGGTCGGAGTTCGACACCGACGGGAAGAATGTGGTGGGGCCAGCCCCATCGCCGCTCACGCAGTACGCAGCATCACTGGACGTCGGGACGAACACCCTCACGATCACGAAGCCATCCTGAACGGGCGGGCGCGGCGCAGATACAGGCTCGCGCGCCCGCTGCGCGTTCAGCGCGGCCAGCCCGTCTGCGGAATGCCAGCCGTGATCCGCAACGCATTGCCGAAGTACACCTTCTTCAGTACCGCGTCCGGCAGGTCGATGCCATACAGCTTCCACGACGCGTGGTAGTCGCGGTAGTAATCGAAGTAGTCGTCCCGCGTCTCGAACACGCGCCAGTAGTACGGATACTCTTCCGGCTGGTATGAATCCTTGCCGAAGAGAATCCGGTCCTGGTACTTCACGAAGAAGTCGTGCGCCGCCCGCGGCTGGCGGCCGATGTCATACAGCACCGCGCCGACTTCGGAGTACAGGTTCGGCATCGCGTCCATCATTTTCGCCAGCCGACCGAGGTCGTTGGCGTGCCAGCCCAGGTGTGCGATGACAAACGTCGTGCGCGGATTGTTGCGGACCAGATTGTCGCGCTCGGTCATCAGCGTCTCGAACGACGGGAACTGTTCGCTCGGATAGCGACGGCCGGGAAAGAGCGCGAGCTCGAGCCAGCGCTCGTTGTTGTAGTCGATCGGCTGCCAGAATTCCTGTGGATCGGCGGTGTGGATGAACACCGGCAACTTCAGTCGCGCGGCTGCGGCCCAGACGGGCGCCAGATCGGGATCGTCGATCTTGAGGCGTGTGCCATCCGCCTTCTTGATCGTGAGGCCAAGCCCTTTGCCGATCTCGCCGATGCCAACAGCCCCTGCGGCCGCGTCTTTCTCCAGCTGCGCAACCACCTTCTCGGCCCAGCCAGGCCCCACATCCCGAAAGCTGATGCCGGTCAGAATGCGCACACGATCGCGCATGGTTGGTGACGCGCGGACGACCGCCATCTCGCGCACCAGTTCGTCGCCTGAGACGTTATTTGCCGCGATCATCACACGAATGTTCAGTGCATCGAGCTGCGCACCGAGTTCGCCCAGCGCGGCAGCGGACGTCAGCTGTGCACCGGGATGTCCGTGGTAGTCGATGGCCGGATACTTCGCCTTGGGCACCGTGTGTGCCGGCGCAATCAGCGTTGAGCGTGGCCGGTAATCGACGATCGTCGGCGCGGGCAGGGTCGGCGGTTGGCAGTTCCGCGGGCGGACTTCGGTCATCCCGGGAGGGCACTGTTCGCCCTGGCCGATAGCGGTGCTGCGGTTGCCGGTGCCGGGTTGGGCGCTGAGGAGGCTGACGGCGGTGCCGGAGCAGAGGACGGCGAGAGCGAGTCGGATACGCATGGTGTGGGCTGGAGACCATCCAAAGTTGCCTTGACGGACGTCCTTGTTCCAGCTTGTTCCCATGGCACGCTCCAACCCTTCCGGCTACTCCGGCACCCCGCTGGCGAAAAAGCTGGGGATCGTCGCCGGCACCCGGGTACTTCTGCGCCACCCGCCGGTCAACTACGGCGACCTGGTGGCACCGCTGCCGGATGGTGTGCACTTCGACAAGGCAATGACGGCGACTACCGATCTGATCCATCTCTTCTGCGAGCGGCGGGCGACGCTGGCGAAAAAGCTGACGCAGCTGCGCGCTTCGATGCGGGCGGACGCGACGATCTGGGTGTCATGGCCCAAGAAGTCGTCGAAAGTGTTGACTGACATCACCGAGGACACCATCCGGGAGCTGGCGTTGCCGATCGGGTTGGTGGATACGAAAGTGTGCGCAGTGAGCGATGTTTGGTCAGGGTTGAAACTCGTGATACGGAGGGAGTTGCGATGAGGCTGCATCAGCGGTACCCGGTGTGCACGACCATCGCGCTCGGCCTGGCACTCTGTCTTGCGCCGGCGAAGCCCATCGCGGCGCAGACCGACGGCACCTGTGTCCCGGTGAGTGAACGAGCAGGTCGCGCCTTCGGATGTTTCATCACGGCGCGAACAGAGCTCGGTGCCTTGCCGAAGCAGCCTCCGCTCTTCTGGTATCTCGACACCTACGCAACCGAAGGCGAAGCCCGATCGGCCGCGAGCCCTCGCGGTACCGTCGTTGCATCGCTCGGGCGTGTCTGGTTGTTCACCATTGCGGACTCGGCGTACGTCGCCCGTGGGGGAACGCGGGTTGCACGCATCGGTCCGCTGGCTCTGGTCGATGCGGCGCAGTTCGCCGCGGTGTACATGGAAGGCGTGTTTCAGCCCGGCATGACGAGCGTGGTCCACCGGCATCCCGGTGTCGAGGCGTGGTACACACTCGACGGCTCGATGTGCGTCGAAACATCCGAGGGTCGCGTCGATCAGCAGGCGGGTGATCCCGGGGTGATGGCCAGCGGCGGGCTTCCGATGCAACTCACCGGAACGGGCACGGTCGCGCGTCGATCAGTCGTGCTGATATTGCAGGATGCCACGCTGCCGCGATCCACGCCGGCGCATGACTGGACGCCGAAGGGGTTGTGCCAAGAGCCGAAACGCTGACACCGCAGACCGTCGGTGTCGAATTACGCAAACTTCTCATCTCACTCCAACATCATGCCAGCTCTCAAGACTACGTCACTCGCCTCACGCAGAACCATGGTGATTTCGCTGCTGATGGCAGCAGCAATCGCCGCGGCTCCACGACAGGCCGTCGCCCAGCTTGGCGATGCCAAGGTGTTGACCAGTGCCGCGGTCAAGACGATTCTTGCCGCGGCGGAAGCGACCGCGCGGCAAAACAACTGGAATGTGTCGATTGCGGTCGTGGACGGCAGCGGAGACCTGTTGGGATTCCTGAAACTGGATGGCGCATCGGCGCTGTCAGTTCAGATCGCGCAGGGCAAAGCCCGCACGTCGGCGCGATCGGGACAGCCGACAAAGGTGTACGCCGACCGGGTGTTGAAAGACACGCTCAACATTCTCTCCGTGGATGGTGTGTACGCACTGCAAGGCGGCGTCCCGATCCGAGTTGGCGGCCGGGTGATCGGTGCTGTCGGCGTCAGTGGTGTGACGTCGGCTCAGGATGAGCAGGTGGCGATGTCCGGCGTGGAGACAGTCAAGCCGTAATGCTGTTGGGGATGGCTGCAGCACAGTGACGTGGGTGACGGTCGCACCTCGCACGGCGCTGCTGACCATCGACCGGGCGAAGGTGCTCAGGCACCCGTGGTGCGCCACTGACGGCGCCAGCAGATCGGCGTCCGTCAGTTGGCGCGGGCCGTGAATCCGGCCCTTCGAGCATCGCAATCGAGCTCAATCCTTGTACGGGTCGAACTCGTTGTCCGCCGCCATCACCACGATCAGCGGGCGCAGCACGTGCAGCACATCCACCGTGCCACGCTGCGCCGACAACACATCGGGCAGGCGACGGTACACATGCGGACTTTCGTCCACACCGCCGCCGCGAAGGATCACACCCTTCTCCCGTACCCAGTCGCGCATCATGTTCGGCGAGATCGCCCCGCGGCTCACCTGACGCCCCGAGCGACGATCGCGCTTGCCCGCTGCCGCCGTGCGCGACATCACACGACCGGCACCGTGCACCGTGGAGAACAGCGCCGACTCCTGGAGGGCGACGACCTCCGGTGACGCCAGGTCAGCCGGCACACCCTGCACGATCACGGCGTCATCACCCATCGATCCACCAACGAATCCCTTCTGACCGGGAAACGCCGGTGTTGCACCCTTGCGGATGACCACCACTTCCGTGCCATGGTGCGTCTCCTTCCACGCGAAGTTGTGGTGGCTGTGCACCAGCTCCAGCTCCTCGCCGCCAAGCAGCGCCACCACCTTTCGCGCCACCCACTCGCGACCGGCGTAGGCGTATTCGCCAGCGAGACTCATCAGCTGCCAGTAGTCGTGGCCCACGGCGTCGGACAGGTCGAGCAGCACCTCCGTTTCCGGCACACGCTCGCCCCAGGCCTTGCCTTGTCCAAGTGCCAGGAAGTTCGACGCCACCGTGTGGCCGAAGCCCCGCGACCCGAAGTGCACACCCACCCAGATCGCGCCGCGCTCGTCGACGAACACATCCACGTAGTGGTTGCCGCTGCCGACCGTTCCAAGCTGCGCACGGGCCTTGTCCCGCAGCGCCGCGCGGTGCTGCTCAGGTACTGCGTCCCACGCGGCGTCCTCGAATAGCGCGTGATCGACCGGTGCGTCGTCGGCGCGATTCTTCCGACCCATGCCGAAACTCACCGTTTCGGCAATCTCGTCAGCGAATGCAGTCAACGCCGAGTGAATCGCCGGAGCATCCTCACCGAATGACGCCAGCGTGAGGTTCGTCCGGATGGCAGCATTGCCGCAGGCGATGTCGAAGCCGACACCCACGACTGACACCTGGTTGTGGTACGCAGCCACGCCGCCGATCGGCATCACGTAGCCCACGTGGCCATCGGCCATCAGGGCCGCGTGGACGGCCTGAGACCGAATGTGTTCGAACTGGATCAGTGTCTTCTCTTCGTGCTGGCCGAAGACTGTCATGGTGCACCTGTCCTATGAGTAGCGGTGTTGGTCTGCGGGGCCGGCGCGCGCGGGTCGGTGCGCGCGTCGGGTGACGGTTCAGTCCGGGTCCCAGGGTGCGCCGCGCAACCGGGTGTCGCGCGGCACGACAGGTGAAGGAGAGGAACACTGCGGCCGAACGACGATCGTTCGGCCCGGGAAGACGGGTCGGCGGGACTTGCACCCGCATCTCCGGCGTCGTGCTCCGCAGGTGCCACCCTTCTGCAGGCATGTGGCGATCCTGTGGCAACACCGTGCTCTGTGTGATGCGCATTGAGCTACGAATCCCGTTGGCGCGCGGCCAGAACCCATACGCGCCGGAGAAGGGTGGATCGCGCCCCCGGAGCGGGGTGGATGGGATACACCGCGAACGCTCCGAGGGCGAGCCGTGATGCGTCGTGATGTCGGAGCGCACACGACAGAGGAAGTGGTCCGGCAGGGGAGTCGCGTGTCTCTCTGCGCGGGACTTCATGTCGTGGCGCCCGTCATCCGGTTGCGTGCTGCGTCGTCGACGGAACCGTGCGTACACAGGAGGGCGCAAACACAAAACGCCCCACCTGGCACTCGGCGCAGGCGGGGCGTGAAACGCTCCTTCTTCAGTCGGTGGTGCGCACTATGGCGTGCGCACGTCCATCCTGAAGCCTGCGTGCAATTGATCGCCGATTGCCGGCTGGCCCTCGGTAAACGGCCCGTCAGTTCGTGCTGCGAGTCCGCGCTGACCTCTGCGCGCACCCGGCACCGACGCCTGACGACAGCTGTCGTCGCACGGGTTCCCCGGAATGCGGTAGATGCGTGCAGTCATGCGGAGTCCTTGAAGCGGGATGTGTGATCCGGGACGCTGAAAACGCAAAATCGCGCCACCGAAGTTCACGCAACGGCTTGTGCCGTTGGGTTCGAGCTGGCCGGCGATGCGATGGCATCGGCGCGGATCAACTCGTGAACATCGGGACGCGACTCCCAGAGAGTGCGATGCTAGCGATGCCTGGAACGTCTGTCAAGTGCGATCGGCCATCGGAGATGGCAATGATCGGGCACTCGACTCCGAGCGGTGATTCCCTGAACCATCGCGTCATCGGCATATGTGCACAGGCCTGTACCGACGAGGTGCGGCAGTCGAATTGAGCGAGGTACTGGCTTGTGTGACATACGGCGGACTGCAGCCACGTGACGCAACGGCACGAGGCCGCGGAGTCGAGGGCCCGTCCGTGCTCCCCCGCGTCCGCGTGCCGCTGGTGCCATGCGGGATCGAGCAGGATGGAGGTGCGATCCGGCAGCGCCAGCCGACCAAGGATGCTTATCCGTCGCGGCGAGCAGATGAGGTCGATCGAAACCAGCCATCGCGCTGGCGCCTGATTGGGCGCAAGATAGGTTTTGGAATCGGATCACAGAAGAATCGACACGCCACACAGTGCAGTCCGGAGCGACTGATGGCGAATGGGACGCTGAGCAGGATGATGAGCTTGCTCACATTCGGCCTGCCCCTCGCCGCGAGCGTATCGGCGGCGCAGGAGGCAGCGCGCGGACCCGCATGCGTGACGCTGCTCGACGCAACCGATCAACGGGCGGTGTCGGGCGCTCGCGTGTCATTGGTGAACCGGTCATCGGCGGTCGATCGCGTAACCACCACCGACGCCACGGGTCGCGCCTGTATCACAGGTGCGGACAGTTCGGGGCTTCAGGTCGATGCCGTCGGATACCTGCCGATCAACCTCGTCATCGGCACCACCGCTGCGCCACGGATTCTGATGCAGCAGATACCCGAAGGCGCGATGCAGCCCGCGTGGGGCGGCCGGCAGATCGTCGCGGCGTTGACGCAGATTCTCGCACGACCCGAGATCGCGCGCGACGCCGCCACGCATGCGGTCCTGGCCGAGTTGCTGCGCGGGACGGTGACGACCGAGCCGACGACCAGCGTCACCAGAGACTCGCTCGGCGTGCTCATGCTCGGATACATCGACTTCACACCCGACGGATCCAGCTATGCGGAGCTCCGGTTGTGGTACCACCAATCGCAGTCCATCACGCTCGGGGTCACGATGATGCGCTGTGGAGCGGACTGCCGTCGCGAACTCGATGTTGCTGGCTCGTGGCGTACACGAGATGGCAGCGGCTGGACGCTCGAGTTCGTGGCGATGAAAGACTCGGCAGGCGCCGTGGCTCGCGTTGACGTTGATGCCGCTGCGCCCGACGAGCCGACCGCCGACACGGCGCCGGTCATGCAAGCAAATCGACCGGCGCTGCGCACGACGACGGTGCACGGGGTGGTGCAGAGTGAGAAGGGTATGCCCCTTTCCGGCATCGATGTGTATACCGCCGATGGCGCCGTGTTCACGGTGACGAACGCAAGAGGGGAGTACTCAATCGCTGTGCCGGTGCCCCCCGGAGGCGCGCTGATCGCGATACGACGGCTCGGCTGGGCCCCGCAGTTTCACACGGTGTCGGAGGCGGCAGGTGCGCGGGTGCACTGGAGTCCGCGGCTCAAGTCCACCACCGTCCTGGCAACGCAGTTTGTGCGGGCTGCCGGCATCCCCGAGGCGTTGCAGGCGCGGCGCTACGACAATTTTCTTGCTCGGCGCGCACGCGGCGTGGGGCAGTTCTTCATGGCCGAGGAGATCTGGTCGGCGGTGTCGCTCGGCGATCTGCTCAATCGCGCGAGGGGGTTCACCGCCAGATTCACCTACGGGAACAACCTGTCGGACATCATTGTCCCATCGTGCCCGGTGGGGGCCAGTGCGATCGGCGTGTTCGTGGATGGTTTTGATCAGACGTCGCTGACCTACAACATGAGGGGCAGATACAGCAACGCGGCCGCGGAAGTCCTGCCCCGATACGTCAACGCCGCAATCGTCGGCATGGAACTGTACATCGGTCGCGCGCAGCTGCCACCAGAGTTTGCGGATCCGCGATACTGCGCCGTGATCTCGCTCTGGACGCGCTGAGTCGTCACGCGCCTCGCCATCGTCGTGACGCCCTTCGCCATCGTCGTCACGTATCGTCCGCGGCCTTTGCCGCGCGATAACTCGCCCCCCACGCGCGTAGTGCTTCGATTGCCGGCAGCGCCGTGCGCCCGAGTGGCGTGATGCCATAGTCGACGTGCGGCGGGATCACCGGGTGGACGGTTCGCGTCAGCAGTCCCGCCTCCTCCAACTCGCGCAACTGCTGCGTCAGCATCTTGTGTGACACGCGCCGCAGGTCGCGGTGCAACTCGCTGTAGCGCCACACGCGCTGATTCAACCGCCAGAGGATCGGCATCTTCCACTTGCCGCCGATGGCGTGCAGCGCCAGCTCGACCGGGCTCTGGAAGGTCAGTCCGAACAGCTCGAATTCCGGCATGGCACTCTCATTATGGTAAGTATCACCCTGAATGGTGCATACTGGTTGTCACGCACGTGAAAATATACGCTTCGGGAGACCCCAATTACCGGAGCAGTTCGCATGAGCGCCAACATCAACGTCACCAACGCCACACGTCCGAAGCGGATCCTGCTGATCGCCGCCAACGCCGCCGTCTCACCAACCACCGGATGGCCGATCGGATTCTGGTGGGCCGAGCTGACCCACCCGTGGTGGGCGTTCTCGGAGGCCGGATATGACGTCGAGATCCGCAGCCCGAACGGCGGCGCGCTGGTCGCCGACGGGTACTCCGACCCCGAGGATGCCAGCGGGTATTCCGCCCACGACCTCATCTCGCTCGGCTTCAAGAAATCGGCGACGCATGCAGCGCTGCTGGCCAGCACGAAGTCCATTGCCGACGTCGACGTGGCAGCCTATGACGCGATCTTCGTGACGGGTGGTCAGTCGCCGATGGTCACCTTCCGCGGGCACGCAGGAATGCAATCACTTCTCGCGCGATTCTACGAAGCCGGCAAGATCACGGCGCTGGTCTGCCACGGCACCTGCCTGCTGCTCGAGACGCGCCTCACGGATGGCTCACTGCTCGTGAACGGCAAGACGTGGACGGGTTTTGCCAACAGCGAAGAACAGTTCGCCGACTCGTTCGTCGGCCAGAGAATCCAGCCGTTCTGGATCGAAGACGAGGCGCGCCGCATCGAGGGGACGAATTTCGTGGTGGATCAGCGCTTCCGCGACTTCGCCCTGCGCGACGGGCGGCTGATCACCGGTCAGCAGCAGTTCTCCGGTGCCGCCGCGGCGAAGCTGGTGATCGAATCGCTGGGACGGTGAACGAGTCCGTAACGCATGATGCGATGTCAGCGAATCCGGCCAACGTCAACGCGAGCGAACCGGTAACCGTGGTCGTGACGCGTCGAGTGAAACCGGGACGTGAGCAGGACTACGAGGCATGGCTGACTCGTCTGCTGCACGATGCGACGCGACTGTCGGGCTACCGCGGTGCCACGGTCCATCGGCCGTCAGCCACAGGGCCTCGTGACTACACGAGTGTCTTCCGGTTCGATTCGGTCGATGCGTTGCGCGCCTTCGAGCAGAGTGAGCTGAGGCGGCGTGCCCTGTCGGAGGTGGGCGCGCTGGTGGAAGCAGATGCCGCGTGGCGCACGCTGACGGGCCTCGAGTTCTGGTTCTCGGCGCCGAGCGGTACCATCGTTCCCCAGCCATCGCGCCTTCGCATGGCATTGCTGATGATCGTGGTGGTGTATACGCTGGTCTTGTCACTCGGACAGCTCGTTGCCCTGACGCTGTCATCCGCACCAGCAGCGATGCGACTCCTGGTCACGATCGTGATCGAAGTGGCGTTGATGACCTGGGTGATCATGCCGCGCTTGACGCGGCTCCTTGCGCGCTGGATCTATCCAACTGTTCGCGCGACTGCCTGAAGCAGCGCCACACGATTTCCCTTTTCCAGGCATAGTCATGCAGATCGCCATCATTGGGGCAGGAAAGGTCGGTACGACACTCGGTCGTGGCTTTGCGCATGCCGGTCACGACGTGGTGTACGGTGTGCGCAACCCCGCCGATCCGAAGCACTCGGGCGTGGCCGGGCCGCGGCAGTCGGTGGAGGCGATTGCGACGGCCGCCTCAGCGGCGGACCTCGTGCTGTTGACGACGTCGTGGGCGGGTGTGCAAGAGGCGCTCACCGCCGCCGGCGACTTGTCGGGCAAAGTGCTGGTGGATGCCACGAACCCGATCGGGCCCGGCATGGTGCTCACCCACGGTACCACCGACTCCGGCGCCGAGCAGGTGGCGCGATGGGCGCCCGGTGCGATGGTCGTCAAGGCCTTCAACAGCGTCGGGATGGAAGTGATGGCGAACCCGCGCTTTGGTGATGCGCGTGCGCTGCTGTTCATCTGCGGTGATGACGTGGGCGCGTGCGAACGCGCTGCATCGTTGGCACGCGATCTCGGCTTCGATCCGGTGCGCCTCGGCCCACTGGTCCGGGCGCGCATCATCGAGCCGGCAGCGTTGCTCTGGATCACGGCGTCGGCGGTCGTTGGCACGCGCGAATTCGCGTGGGGGCTGTTGCGGCGTGGGTGAGTCGCCGCGCGTGTTCAGCTCTTCGGCTTCCTCGCCGTCA
>JANMHB010000157.1:0-13747 GCA_031374935.1 Gemmatimonadaceae bacterium
CCTTGACTTGCATGTGTTAAGCACGCCGCCAGCGTTCGTCCTGAGCCAGGATCAAACTCTCCAAGAAGAATTCAACTAGCTCTCGCGAACCGCTCACAACACCCATTACTGGACCATCATGAGACGGTCCGGAATCATAAAAATCAGAGTTCAATCTCTCGCGCGGCGCTCTGCACGCCGTCGCTCAAACGAGATCGCCTCGCACATTTATCTCTCTCGATTCAATTTTCAATCAGCGGTCCCACCGTTTCGGCGGGAGTCTCGAAGGATACGCGCCTGTGCCGAGTCCGTCAAGCCCCCCTTCGCTCAGATAGTGCTGCTCGCTTTCGCGTATCGGCACGGCCCGTTGCAGCGAGGGGATGCGAAAGTAGGTGAAATCCGACGGAAATGCAACCCGACCGTGACACGCCTCACCTCGACGCCTCCCTCCCCGTCGCGGCAGCGCTCCCTACCGGATCGCAGGCTCGGCCAGCGCCAGGCGCCAGAGCCCCCGCAGCATGTCCGATGCGATCACGCTTCCCGATGTCCCGTCGACACCCCACACATACGTCGACTGCCCGCCCAGCGCCGTGCCCACCAGCCGCCCCGCCAGCGTGAGATCACACCGCCCCACACGATCGCGTGCCGACGCGGCACACGACGCCAGCTCGCCACGCACATCCACCGCACGTACGCCCGCGTTGTAGTACGCCGCGTACAGCACGCCACGCCGCTCATCCACCCAGAAGTTGTGCGTGCCGGCACCGGCAACGTGAAAGAACGCCACTTCACGCATCGCGCCCCACGCGCTCACGTCGACCACATGCACGTCGCCGACCGACGACGTACCGATGGCACCTGGCCCTTCTTCGCCAACGAGCACATATCGCGAGCCGCTGATGGAATCGCGCAACCAATGCACGTTGTGAACACTGCCGCCCGCCGTCACGATGCGCCCGAGCAGCACCGGCGACGACGGTGTGCCGCCTCGGCCGCCACCACCGATGTCGTACGCGGCCATCCCATCATTCCACTCTGCCGTGAGCAGGATGCCATCGCGCACGTTGACGTCGTGCACGAATGGAGCGCCCACAGCGCGGACCCAACGCTCGACCGGCGCGCGAGGGTCCGTGATGTCGACGATCACCAGCTTGGCAGGGTCCGCACCACGCGGGTCGATGCAGAGAAAGACGAAGAGACGACCGTCCACGCGCGAGACCTGCGCCGTATGCACGCCGTTCACCGTGTTCGGTGTTTCGTACCGGCCGATCAGCACAGGCCGCGTCGGCGTCGTGATGTCGTAGAGCACGATCGCGCCACGCGGCGTTGGTTCGACCGCCACGACGAGGAGGTTCGCATCCGTCACGGCCTGCACGTCGCCCGTCGTCCCGGCGTCGGCAACGATGACGCTGTCCACCAGCACCGGCTGCGGCGCCGCGAGATCCCAGATGAACACGGCGTTTCCGCGCACGCCGTTCCGCGTGCCCCAGCTCGACGAATACGCGTACCGGCCGCTGACACTGATCTCGCCGGTATAGCGGTTGTCGATGACCCCCTGACCGAGCACGGTGAGCGCGACCACCGGTGGCCCAACCGGTGGGATCGGCTCGATAAGCGGGGTGTCACCGCCGTTGCACGCTGCGATGCACAGCGCGGCCACCGTCAGCAGCCCTCCCGACACACGTTGCATCGCTCATCTCCATTGGCTGTTCCGTGATCACAGAGCACACACACCACATCGGTCATTCGTCGACACCCGCCTGACTCACCATCGAGACTCTCACACCGACGCTGTTACACCACCCGTGGCAGCACGGTGAGCCGGAGACCGGATCGGGGCATCAGGCTATCCCGTCGCACCGTCACCCTGCACAACACGCGCCGATTCAGTGGTGCATGCGCCGGCCGTGGTCCATTGTGAGACGGGCATCGGTCATGGCGCCACCGGCGGCCGCACCGTAGCGACCGACACGCGCCGACATCGCACCGACGCCGAGACGCAGCCCCATGCTGAGGTGCCACGCCGTCGAGCCTCCGATGATGTCCTTCGGATCGACGAGGATCGGTCGCAGTAGCGGCGTCGAGTGCGCACGCGACACCTCAGCAAAGACATTGCCATGGACCGGCCCGGCCGGCGGCAGCGGCACCGCAGTGTGCAGCGTGGCGATTCGCCAGCGGGTAACGCCCTTGATCGTGAGATCGGCAGGCGGTCGCGACGTCCGGAACGGATCGAGGAGCCGCTCTTCCTCTGGCCGGGAGGTCTGTTCGACCCGAAGCCCAAGGCTCACACGCCGATATCGTCCCAGCAGCTCGGCTAGTCCCGTGCCGTACCCGATGATCTCGCGGCGCCTGTAAAGCTCCTCGGTTCGTGCCCACTCGATCAACGCGTAGCGGATGACCGAGGCCGCCGGTGTCCAGCGCAGGCTGCCGCTGGACTTGAGCTGATCGAATCCTTCCCCGCTCCTGAACTCCGGAGACCGAACGAATGCCGAGCTTCCCTGCAGTTCGAGCGTCGGGATCGGCCAGGCGGTGAGTCGCACGGCGCGTGAGTCACCGAAACGGCGCCAGACGGGTGCGTCAGCCGGACCGTTCGGCTCGTCGCCGTTGAAGATCGCCGCCTCCACGCCCACTCTCGCACCGAGGCGGACTGCCGCAACGAGCTGTACGCGCTCGAGAATCTGCGAAAAGTGATGATTCGCAGGATATTTCGACATCGGCCGCACCATCGGATCATCGGTCCCGAACGGCACGATCCCCTTGCCGCCGGCCAGGGAGAGCCGAATGCGCTGCATCCGTCGTCCGGCGGTGAGCATGGCTTCGTGGACGATGGTGTGCGGATGCCGACGATCGATGAAGCCTTCGCCCCAGATGCCAGCGACTGGCTCGCCGTCGGGCATCGTCCAGCGTTCTGCATTGAGCATCGCCGCAAACTGCAGCGCGCCGCGCCACCGGGCGCCGCGGGCGACGAGCATCGGCTGCGTGACCAACAGTTCACTCCGCGGCTGACCTCCCAACGCTGGTGCCACGCGCGTCGCGATCACCGTCGCCATCGCGGACACCGAGTCGCGGGGGACGGGAGCCATCGCGTGCTGGCCGGCAAGCAAGGCAGGGAAGCACGCGGCGGCGCCAACCGCTCGGAAGAGACGAAGCATCGAGGCGATGTCTAACCGCGCATGCTGCGCTGCGCAAAAAAAAGGCGGCGGCCATCACTGATGACCGCCGCCGAAAGTGCTCCGAGTAGGACTCGAACCTACAACCTACTGATTAAGAGTCAGCTGCTCTACCATTGAGCTATCGGAGCAAGAAACCACAGACGCGCCAGGAGGGAATCGAACCCCCGACCCGCAGCTTAGAAGGCTGCCGCTCTATCCAACTGAGCTACTGGCGCTTCCTTTCAGCCGCACGTCAGGTGCTCGTGCGGAGCGATCCACATCGGGGCGGCCGGATTCGAACCGGCGACCTCCTGCTCCCAAAGCAGGCGCGCTACCGGACTACGCTACGCCCCGCACGAACCCCGAGAGTAACGGGGTCGGGCGGCCTCGTCAACGGGCGGAGTGGTCGATTGACGCGATGCGCAGCTGGTCGAGCAGGTTGCTGATGGCGCGAGCGCGGTGGCTGACGCCCGATTTCTGCTCTCGCGACGCATCGGCAAATGCAACGCCAAGTTCATCGCTCACAAAATACGGATCGTAGCCAAAGCCGCCGTTCCCGCTCGGCTCAACGTGGATCGCGCCGTCGCAGCGACCGAACGCGACGACGTCGACGGCCGCGTCGACCAGCGCTGCCGCACACGCGAAATGCGCCCGCCATGGTGGCGCACGACCGCTGTCCCAACAGGCCTCCAGCATCGCCTCGTTGTTGACCGTCTCCTCGGAAATCGACGGATCCCGCAAGACGCCACGATCGCGCGCGAACCGTCGACTCCGGACGCCAGGTCGCCCGTCGAGCGCGTCGATGCAGAGACCGGAGTCATCGGCAAGACAGGGGCGTCCGGTCAGCGCCGCGAAGTACCTCGCCTTCGCCACCGCATTCCCTGCCAAGCTGTCGAATACCTCGATCAGTTCCTCGTCGGCACCGGCCGCGATGCCCGCTGCATCGAGACTGACTCCCGCGATGCCAGCAGCCGCGAGGATCGGCACGAGTTCGGCCAGCTTGCCGTGACTGCGGGTGGCGACGATCCACTCAATCATGCAGCAGTCGGCACGCCGGGCATCCGAGCTCCGCAGTGGTACGCAGCCGCGGCACTACGCCAGCGGTGCATCGAGCGCACGCGCCTGCGCTTGGTGAAGCGCCATGATCCCGGTGGACGCCAGCTCCAGCAGCGCATCGAGTTCCGTCCGATCGAACGTGGCGTGTTCGCCGGTTCCCTGCACTTCCACGAATCGCACCGCATCGACCATCACGACGTTCATGTCCACTCCGGCACGCACGTCCTCCGGGTAGTCGAGATCGAGCACGGGCACGCCATCGACCATGCCCACGCTGACGGCAGCGACGCGATGCACGACCGGCGAAACGGCGAGTGTTCCCTGCGCCATGAGCCAGGTGAACGCATCACTCACGGCGACGCAGGCACCGGTAATGGCGGCGGTTCTGGTACCACCATCAGCGAGCAACACATCGCAATCGATCTTGATCGTCCGCTCGCCGAAATCAAAGCCGCTGAGCATCGCGCGCACGCTGCGCCCGATGAGGCGCTGGATCTCCTGCGTGCGCCCGCCCACCTGCCCCCGCTCGCGTGAGGTGCGCGTGCGCGTGGCACGAGGCAGCATGGCATACTCGGCGGTCAGCCACCCCTGCTTGCTGCCCTTCCGCCACCCGGGCACCCCCTCTTCGACCGAGGCCGTACACAGAACCCTGGTCTCGCCGAAACTGATGAGGCACGAGCCTTCGGCATACGGAGCCACACCGCGTTCGATCGAGACCGGGCGCATTTCGTGCAATTGGCGACTATATGAGCGAACGAGTTCAGGCATGCGTCGGACCGGACCGGAGTTTGGCGATGGTCGCCGTGGTGGAGTGCCCTGGGGTGAGGGGAATGATCACCACCTCACCGCCACGTGCACGAGTTTCGCGGGCACCGACAATCGACGATGCCTGGTAGTCTCCGCCCTTGACGAGCACGTCGGGGCGGAGCCGTTCGATCAGTTCGAGAGGTGTGTCCTGCTCGAAGACGGCGACGCAATCGACGACCGCGAGCGCCGCCAGCACATAGGCGCGATCTGCCTCCGTCCGCACCGGGCGCTCCGGCCCCTTGAGCCGCCGCACCGAGGCGTCGCTGTTGATGCCGACGATCAACACGTCACCACAGGCGCGCGCACCATGCAGCACATCGATATGCCCTGGGTGCAGCAGGTCGAACACACCGTTCGTGAAGACCACCCGCCCGGTCTGCTCACGGCGCCAGGCCTCCGCCTCAGCCCACGATCGAATGTGATCCAGCGGTGGCGCTGGAATCACTCCGGCCGCTCCACCTGGAAGCGATGCGTGATTGGCCGCGGCGCGATCGGGAACTTGATGGTGTCGGTATAGGTCGCCGACAACCGAATCATCCCCTCGCGCCGGTCGACGCTGATGTCATATGCTGCGTCCGGAAGGCCGCCGATGGAATCGGCCGACGCGCGCATCCTCGACTGCAATCCTTCGTCATTGTCCGCCTTGCCGTGCAGCAACGTCTGGCGCAACGCATCCTCGTACTCGTAGGCACGAAGGTACACCTTGGCCGCCGGCCAGCCGAACACCACGGCGGCAGCGATCAGTGCGATCCAGACCAGACATCCTCCAGCTCCACTGCCGCGGCGCATCACCATTGAGACTGGGCTCCATCGAGAACATCATTGACCAGCTTTTCGATCGCCTGGCGCCGGCCATCCGCCTCGGCGCGCTCGGCGTACTCGCCTTCGGCTGACATGCCTTTCCGGGCCCAGAGGACTCGCCCGGCGGTCTGGTCGTAGATTTCAATATCGATCGTCAACAGCAGCTTCCGGCGCGCCGCCACCGACTGCGCCCGGTCTGCAGAGAAGGCGATCGGGATGTCCGGTTCGTAACGCGTGATCACGCCTCGCACGACCGCACTAGCCTTGGCCTCGCCGGCTTCGCGGACACCCAGCCGCGCCCTCACCTCGCGCCGAAGCCGGGCCATGAACTCCTGCTGGAGTTCGGCCGAGGGCGTCTGGTTGTCGAAGGGGAGGATGGCGACGGTACGAACCCCGGGGGGCAGCCCGCCCCCGGCAAAGCCATAGACACAGGCGTTGAGGCCAAGGATGGCGGCAAACGCCAGCCCTGCGGCCCTACGGCCTCCAGATCGAAGCATCGAAAGGTGCGACAGAGTCCACCCGCGTAATCGTGAGCGTGAGCTGCCGTCGGGTCGGCGCGTGGTAGTAAACTAGCGAGCCATCGCCCCGGCGCTCGAGCCGGTCGACGATTCGGTCGCCATCAGCGCGCTCGAGGCGCATCACCCGACCTTGCCGGACCGCAAGGCGCCACCGGGGAGTAGGGCCGATCTCGGCAGTGAGGCCGGTGTCGGACCGGGCCACCAGCGTATCGCGCCCCGCCGGGATCGCGAAGCGCCCAAGCGCCGCCCAGAGAAACGCGGGCGGAGGGAGCACCTTGCGCAAAGCCTCGGGGGCATCGAGGCGCATGTCGTCGCCGATCACCCAAGCGGCGCCGCTGCCCAGGCCGCCCATGACAAACAGATCAATCCGCGCCGAGTCAGGGGCCGCGATACGTGCCGCACCCTCGCCGCGGACTTCGAGCTCGGACTCCTCCAGGCGCCAACTAAAGACAATGCGCTGACTGTGCTTCGGGAGCTCGATGGTTGGCAGCGGCTCGCGGCTCGGCACCGGCGTTGCGTTGGCGAGCGGCGCGAGCTTCGGCGTACAGCTGGCGAGTGTCGCCACACAGGCGCACAGACAATTGATTGCGCGGAGCGCCTTTCGGCGCGGCGACGAGGATGTCAGGTGACGCACAGAGGGGGATTCTGAGTCATGCCGAGCCATGGAGCACAGACCGGACCATGCGGCCAGGTGGCAGGGATCCGAGTGAACACCGCGGTGACCGCCGCGCGCGATCCGAGGTGACGATGTGTGCCGCCACTACGCATCGGCGAGACCAAGCACGGCGCGCAACGCATTCGGCAACCGGGCCACCTTGCCAGCGCGATCGAGGCCGACCAGTGTCGTGGTCGCAGTGACGAGTGGCGCGGACCGCTCGGAGCGCGAGATCACATACTCGAACGTCAGCGCGCGTGATCGGACTTCCGTGAGCGTCGTCGTCACACGGATCAAGTCATCGTAGCGGGCCGGTGCGAGGAAGCGGAGCGTCGCCGCCGACACCGCCAGCCCGACTCCAAGCCGTTCGATCTCAGCGTAGGAGCGACCGAGCTGCCGAATCAGCTCGGTGCGACCGACCTCGCACCAGATCAGGTAATTCGAGTGATACACGACACCCATCTGGTCGGTTTCGGCATACCGGACACGAAGATCGATGACGGCGCTGGGCAACGGGTCGAACAGGGACACGGATGCGGTGGCAGCGAGGATGGGAGTGCAGCAGCGAAGTTGGTCGAGCGCCGGTCGTTTTGTCAAAGCGGACCGACGGGAGTAATCTCCCCCCGTGCACCAGCTTCCCATTTACCTGCTCTCGGATGCCCATGTCGGCGCAGCCCCTGCAGCCACCACCGACGCGCTGGTGCGGTTTCTCCGGCGGCTTCGCGGTCGGCCGGGGTCACTCATCCTGAATGGAGACATCCTCGATTTCTGGTTCGAGTGGCGCCGGTCGATGCCGACATTCGCGCTCCCTGTACTCGGGGCTCTGACCGAGCTCCGCGCGGCGGGCATGACCATCCACTGGATCGCGGGCAACCATGACTGCTGGGGCGGATCCATCCTGCGCGACGTCGTCGGTGTCGAATACCAGACGACCGCACTCCGTACACGGGCAGGGCGCTGGGATCTCGAAGTGGAGCACGGTGACGGTCTTCGCGGCGCGCCAGATCGTCGGTACCTGCTGGTGAAGCCGGTGCTGCGGCATCCCCTCTCGGTGTGGGCGTTCAAGCTGATCCACCCGGACTTTGGGACGCGTCTGGCGCTGGGCACCTCGGAAGCGAGCCGAGTGCACACGGCGCAGGACAACGGTACGGGGCTCCGCGACGTGGCGCTGCGCCGCATCGCACAACCGGGCGGGCCGAATCTGGTGGTGTTCGGGCATTCACACGTGGCAGGCCTGACTCGGGCGCCGAATGGGGGCGTGTACGCGAACCCGGGTGGGTGGGGCGACGTGCCCCGCTATCTGAAGCTGACCAGCTCGCGCATCGAACTGCTCGAACCCTCGGACTCAAGCGAAGACCGTTGTCTCGACTTCGTCGAGTACGGATCCGATGAAGCGCTGCCCGATCCGTCGGAACACGTCGGGCGCGTCGGTGGCGACGAACCGATGTCGATGCGAACCGAACGCGCCTGACGACGCGAGTCCGCGATCGTGGAGCACGTCCCGCAGCGTGATCGCCGTCTCGGCGGCGGAATCCACCAGGGTGACCTCGCGTCCCACGACATCAGCAATCGTCGCCGCCAACAACGGATAGTGCGTGCATCCGAGCACGAGCGTGTCCACGCCTGCGTCGCGAATCGAGGCGAGATAGGTCTCGGCGATGAGGCGGGTGGCAGGGTGATCGAGCCATCCCTCCTCAACCAGTGGCACGAAGAGTGGGCAGGCCACGCCGGTGACCGTGGCCCCGGCGGACAGCGCCGCAATCGCCCGGTGATACGCGCTGGAGTTGATGGTTCCCGATGTTCCGATGACACCAATCCGTCCATTTCGCGTGGCATTGACCGCAGCGCGTGCACCTGGCTCCACGACACCGATCACCGGCACGTCGCACTCGCGTTGCAGCGTTGCAAGGGCGTGGGCTGTGGCGGTGTTGCAGGCGATGACGATGGCCTTGACATGCTGCGCAAGCAGAAACCCTGCGATCTGCCTGCTGTAGCGCACGACCGTTTCGGGGCTCTTGGGGCCGTATGGCACCCGCGCCGTATCGCCGAGGTAGAGGACACGCTCGTCAGGCAGGTCGCGCATGATGGCCGCGGCAACGGTGAGTCCACCGATACCGGAGTCGAACACGCCGATCGGTGCGTCGTTCACCAGCGGAACTGCGCGCCGAACCCCGGCCCGACTGGTGTCTGCTGGATCGACACCCGTGCGGGCAGGTCCCACAGGTTCGCCGCGACGTAGGCGTCCGCTCCTGCCAGCAGATGGTTGAAGATCCACGCCGCCAGCCAATCCTCGAGATGCAACCGTCGGGCGTTGATCAACCGCGGATCAACGGACGGCACCTTGGTCACCGGTTCACCGAGGCTCGGGTCCCCGACGGTGGCGGAGTCGAGCCGTTGAAAGGCCTTGGCGGTCCGAAGATCGGCCCGGGATTTGCCGACCATGTAAATGATGCCCAGCTCCGCCGACGCGAAGACTGTGGCCGCCGTCGAGCGACGCAGTGCGCTCTGTCCCCAGCCGGGTACGAGCAACGAGTGGAGAAATGCCGCCTTCGGTGTGATCGGAGGCCGCAACAGCGAGTCGGGAATGCTGTTCGGAATTCTCCGGGCGGGTCGAGGCGCTACGGTGTCGCGCTTGACCGTGTCGCGCTTGACCGTATCGCGCGCCGGTGGCATTGGAACGCGCTGCGCCTGAGCGGCCTGCGCTGCGGCGACGAGCATCCCGGCCACGACGACGATGTGCGACAGAAAAGACCGGACGCCACGTCCGCCGGCGGCAGCACGCTCCGACACTCAGGCGCTGGGCAGGCGCACGATCGCTTCGATCTCAACACGGACATCACGCGGCAGCCCACGGACAGCCACCGTGCTTCGCGCTGGCCGATTGTCACCGAAGTGACGCGCGTACACTTCGTTCATCGCCTGGAAATCGATCATTTCCTGAAGGAACACCGTGGTCTTGACGACGTCCTGCAGCGACGCGCCGGCCGCTGCGCACACCGCAGCAAGGTTCTTCATGACCTGTTCGGTCTGGGCGGCGACATCACCTGGAACCACGGTCATGGAGACCGGATCGAGGGCAATCTGGCCGGCGGTGAACATCAGGTTGTCGACAGCGACGGCCTGGGAGTAGGGGCCGATCGCGGCTGGTGCGCTGGGGCTGCTGATGACACGCTTGGTCACGACGATTCCTCGAAGAATGAAACGCTAAAACAATCCGATGGCACGACCCGCGCCATCCACACCCATGCGCGTCGCGGCAGGAACTGCGGGCAAACCGGGCATGGTCATGATATCACCGGCCTGAGCCACAACAAACCCTGCTCCAGCGACTGGATACACCTCTGAAATCTGCACGCGGAACCCGTGCGGCGCGCCGAGCAGCGTGGGATCGTCGCTGAAGGACGACTGTGTCTTGGCGATACAGACGGGCGTCGCACCAAGTCCCTGCCGCTCGAGCTCACGGATCGACCGCTCGGCCTTCGGAGAGAAGTCGACGCCATCACCGCCGTAGACCCGCGTCACGATCGTCCCGATCTTCTCCCTGATACCACGGGTGGTGTCGTACAAGGGCGCGAACGACGACGGTTCCGTCTCCAGCATGTCGAGCACCTGCGTTGCGAGCGCTTCGCCGCCAGCGCCCCCGTGGGCCCAGACCTCGCACAACGCGGCTCTGGCACCGAACCTTTGCACCGCGCGAAGGACCGCTTCCAGCTCCGCGTCGCTATCCGACGAGAACCGGTTCAGCGACACCACCACCGGCACGCCGAACTGTCGCACGTTGGCGATGTGCCGTTCGAGGTTCGCGATGCCGCGCACGACGGCCTCGACGTCGGGCGTCGAAAGCGCGCTCTTCGACGTGCCACCATGGAGCTTGAGCGCACGCACCGTGGCCACGATCACCGCAATGGCGGGCGTGAGTCCACCCACGCGCGCCTTGATGTCGAAGAACTTCTCGGCGCCCAGGTCCGAGCCAAAGCCAGCTTCCGTCACAACGACATCGCCGAGGGCGAGTGCAGAACGGGTGGCGATCAACGAATTGCAGCCGTGGGCGATGTTTGCGAACGGACCACAATGGACCAGCGCGGGCCCTCCTTCGGCGGTCTGCACGAGGTTGGGCCGCAGGGCGTCACGGAGCAGCAGCGTCATCGCCCCGGCGGCACCGAGTTCACCGGCGGTGACGAACCGACCATCGTATGCGCTGCCCACGACGATGCGGGTCAGCCGCGCCTGCAGATCGTCGAGGCTCGTGGCGAGCGCCAGGATTGCCATGATCTCACTCGCGGGCACGATCACGAATCGTTCTTCGCGCGGAACGCCGCTGGTCGCTCCACCAAGACCCACCAGACACCTCCGCAGTGCCCGGTCGTTCATGTCGATCGTGCGCGGCCAGGTAATCCGGCGGGGATCGATATTCAGTGCATTGCCCTGCTGCAGATGATTGTCGAGCAGTGCCGAGAGCAGCGCGTGTGCACTCGAGATCGCGTGAAAATCACCGGTGAAATGGAGGTTGATGTCTTCCATCGGCAGGACCTGCGCGTAACCGCCACCGGCAGCCCCACCCTTGACCCCGAACACGGGGCCGAGGCTCGGTTCGCGCAGGCAGAGGACCACGTTCGTTCCGAGTCGCCGCAGCGCTTGCGCCAGCCCGACCGAGGTCGTGGTCTTCCCTTCTCCAGCGGCGGTCGGGTGAATTGCGGTGACCAGCACGAGCTTCCCCCGGATCGGCCTCTCGGCGATCGAAAGTGGAAGCTTTGCCTTGTACCGGCCGTAGCAATCGATCTGATCCTCGTTCAGGCCGAGTTCGGCAGCCACGTCACGAATGGGACGAAGCGTGATGGCTTGCGCAATCTCGAGATCGGTCGGCATGAATCAGGTCGAAGGAGTGAGCGGCAACTTGAAGAGGCGAATGGCATTCGACGCCGTGAGCTGGCCGAGTTGTTCCGGCGTGGTGCCACGAACACTCGCGAGGCGCTCGACCGTGCTCCGCAGGAATGCGGATTCGTTTCGCTTGCCGCGATGCGGTACCGGCGCCAGGTACGGTGCGTCGGTCTCAACGAGCAGCTGTCGATCGGGCACCATCGCAACGACATCATCACGATCCCAACTGCTGAACGTGGCGATGCCGCTGATGGAGATGTACCAGCCGATGTCGATGGCTGCCTGGGCCAACGCGGGCGAGCCGGTGAAGCAATGGAGCACGCCCGCCACGGTGCGCGCTGCCGCCGACTCGATCGCGCGCACCGTGTCGTCCTCGGCCTGACGGGTGTGAACGACGAGCGGTAAGCCGGCTTCGTGTGCGATGTCGATCTGGCACTCGAACGCGCGGAGCTGCAGCTCACGCGGGCTGTGGTCGTAGTAGTAATCGAGGCCACACTCGCCGACAGCCACTGCCCCGTCTTCGATCAACGCACGCAATCGCGGGAGATCGCGGTCGGCGTCGAACGTGTGTGCTTCGTGCGGGTGCAGCCCGGCAGTGAAGGACAGACGCTTGGGATCGCGGCGCGCCAGGTCCCGCGCCGTGGGTGTCAGCTCACCGATGACGACGACGTGCGACACGCCAGCGTCCCACGCCCGCTCCAGCATCGAGTCCCGGTCAGAGTCGAACTTCTGGCCGGCCAGGTGTGCGTGACTGTCGATCAGCATCTCGCCATACCCGGAACGACAAAACCGCCGCGCATGGCGGCGGTCCGTCGGAGCATCGTGCGCTGGTGAAGGCTCAACGCGAGGCGACTGCGCCAGGGCGCTTGGTGGCGGCTTCAGCCGGTCGCGCCGCACCGGACGCGGCCTTCCGCGGGAACTTGGCTTCGATCCAGAGCAGGACCGGGCCAGCCACGTAGATCGAGCTGAACGTGGCCACGAAGATACCAAACGTCATCACCCAGGCGAACGGACGGATCACTTCGCCGGCGAAGAGCAACAGTGCCAGCGAGGCCGCGAACGTCGTGGCGTGAGTCATGATCGAGCGCGGCAAGGTGTCGTTGATCGAGCGATTGAGCACGCTGTACAAGGTCTCCTTGCCGGCCGTCCTGAGATTCTCGCGCACACGATCGAAGATGATGATCGTGTCATTCATCGAGTAGCCGAGCAGCGTCAGGATTGCAGCCACCACGGTGAGGGACACCTCGAGGTGCAGCAGCTTGATGAATGCGATCGTGATCAGCGTATCGTGGAGCGTGGCAACGACGGCCGCCACGCCGAAGCGCCATTCGAACCGGAAGGCGAGATAGATCAGTGTCGCCAGCGAGACCAGGACCATCGCCAGCACCGCGTTCCGGCTCAGCTCTTCGCCGACCTTGGGGCTGATCGACTCCTTTCGCGCAACCGTGAATGCCGACTCGCCGAATGCCGTGACCATCGCGGCACGAATGCGATCCGCCACCTTTTCGGCACCGGCCGCCTGCTGCGCGACCAGCGACGCCTCCTGCGCCCGGATGATGAACTCATCCGGACCACCGAACTGCTGCACTTCGGCGCCCTTGATCCCGGCACCATCGAGCGCTGCACGAATCTTCCCGGCATCGCCGGCCTGCTTGAACTTCAACTGCACGAGCGTCCCGCCGGTGAATTCAACGGAGTAATTCACGGGGCCGGTCACGGCGAAGGACGCCAGTCCGATTGCCATGAACGCGAGCGTGGCAATGGCGGCGACCTTCCACCACTTGATGAAGTCGTACTTGGTGTTGTGAAAGATTCGCAGCATCAGATACTCAGGGGCTTCGTGCCGCCGGTGCGGTCGAGCCAGAGGAGGAGAAGGGTCCGCGTCACGAAGATGGCCGTGA
>JANMHB010000161.1:0-72783 GCA_031374935.1 Gemmatimonadaceae bacterium
CGTGGTGGCGGCCGTCGATCAAGCCGCGAGCGTTCGATACGCCGAGGTGGTGATACCATGAGCGGCGCGGTCGATTTCTGCGATCGGCCGTGTGCCACTCGCCACGCGGCGCGGGTAGGACGCGTGACTGGATGGCTTGCCACGACTCTGCGCGCATTCGCCGTCTTGTATCTGCAGAAAAGTTGACGTTGCAGTAAATCTGATCGGGGCGCCAGCTCGATGCCGCCTGGGTGGCAAACACCCTTCGTTCGCCGGAGCGGCGTCCTGATCAGTTGTCGTGCGAGCCCGAACAGTTGCGGGGGCCGGCGGTGGCGTCGAGCCCGAATTATCACAAGGATGGGCGAGGTCAACGATCGCGCCGTGGGGTCGACGGATAGTCGACCCACCCCGATTGAAATTCCTATCCCGACCGCATGCGCGCTACCTCGAGGCGGATACCAGAGGTAGCTCATCCGTCACGTACGGGTCACTGTTTTCCTTCGAGCCGGTTCGATCGCGGTTCGCAAGTTCCGAGTGTTGTGCGCCACGGCGCGCTGAACTCGCGTTTCAGCCGCGTTCCATCCTCCATCTGTGCGTCAAAGGCCGCGACGATCGTGCTGTCGCGTGCGACTCTCAGGATCCGGAACGTGCCACGCGCCTCGTCCACGCGCGGCCGTGGCAGACCTGGACTGTCGCTCAAGCGAAACGGAGTGCTGATCGAATCACGAGCCAGGAAGGTGCGTCCGGCCACGGAGGCAAGGGTACCCTCAACCGAAAGGAAAAGCGCGGGAGGCACAACGGAGTCCAGCGACATTGGGCTCGGCGTGAATGTAATCAGCACACCGGGTCGATAGCCCGCAAAGCAGACGTTGGTCGCTTGCACAGAGGGCAGTTCGCGGTCCAGCCCGAACGGTGTTTGAGTACGGGCAGCTACGGTGCATGCAGCGAGGCAAATACAGACTGATCGACGCGATTGTAACATGGTGCCACACATTATTAAGGTGAATCGAGACACCCAACAGCACGGAGCAGAGGAGTGCGCTGTCGTGACCTGTGAAGCGATGTATACGATCACGGCGCAGTCGTGTCGTCGTGATGTTGCGTACCGGTGCGACGTGATGATGGTCACACTCGGTAGCGCGACACAACTCTCGCATCCTCTTGCTCGACGGCCACCACCCGCACCCGATGCCGCGCGTTGTTCAGGTACCCCTTCACGTTCCAGGCCTCATGCAACGATGTCGGCTGCGCGTGACCCGCTGCGTTCGTCGCACGCACCACCATCGGATGCCGGCCCGCGGGCAACGCTGCGGTCGCACTCCACCGCCTCCAGCTCCATCGCTCGCGAACGGCGGAAAGACTGGCCGCAGCTCACGTCGCGCCATCATCAAGTGAATACTCCGCGCCAGTGATGTCAGTGCCGTCGGTGCCAATGGCCCAGCCGCGTATGGTGAATGGCGTGCCGGCGGTGACAACCTGCGCCGGCATCGGCTCCAGGATGACCGAGTTGATCGTGATGGCTGCCAGCGCATCGCCAGCGCTGACATCTCCCGGACGCGCCGGATCGGGCGTGCGCTGGACACGATACGCCGCAGTCTGGAAATAATTCGTGGACGGCTCGCGGAGGACGCCGATGCTCCCAAGCCACTTGACGCTGCGCGCACCGATCCAGCCGGGCACGATCATCCGCACCGGACGCTCCGGGAAAAGCCGACCGGAAGTCCAACTTTGGCTGTGTCCGATCAGGGGAAACTTACGGGTGCACCGTGACGCGCGCTGGACACCGCTGCTGCGGAGAATCGGACTCGGGCCGTGAGACCACCACGCGTGGGATCTGCTCCGAGCGATCTGCTGCACCGGGGTGCATTTCGCGACGCGTGCGTCACCGTGCCCTGCCCGTCGCCGCCTCGATCAATCCCCAGCGCCACCCGTCGCCGCGGACGACGCTCACTAAACTTTATCCACGCGGTGTCTCGAAATCATTGACAGGCTCGAGAACGCGAAGCACACCTCCGCTACAGGCTTGTCACCGCCTTCGCGCCCGTCGCTGGCGGCATCCGGGCCGGGATCGCCAGCCGTTCCACCAGCTCGCCGAATCGCGGGTCCGAGTGCAGTGGCTGCAGTCGTGCGTCCCACGTCACGTGCACCACGAACATCGAGCGTTCCGCGACAGCCTTGCCGAGCCACTCAAATGCCTTGTCGATGTCGCCAAGTCCGGCGTACACGATGGTGATGTCGTACCCGGAGATATAGCCCAGTCGCGACTGCGCCAGCAGCTGCGACAGGATCTCACGAGCTTCCCTCGTCTCACCATTCCGCGCCAGGGCGTGCGCCAAGGCGGCCTGGGTGAACCCGAGCGTTGGAGCGAGCGCCGCCGCCTCGCGCATGGACTGAGCGGACGCCGCGCGCATGCCCTTGCCGGACTGAGCCCATCCCTGCACCACCAGGGCCCAGTAACTGGGCATCATGCGCTGCGCCTCGACGGCCTGCTGTAACGACTCGTCGAAGCGATCATCAAACAAGCTGTGCCAGCCAAGGCACGAGGTGAGC
This sequence comes from Gemmatimonadaceae bacterium, assembly GCA_031374935.1. Lineage (GTDB taxonomy): Bacteria > Gemmatimonadota > Gemmatimonadetes > Gemmatimonadales > Gemmatimonadaceae > JACMLX01. The sequence continues at coordinate 2,530 of JANMHB010000161.1, forward strand.
ATGGGGTTGGCGGGATCGAGCTCCACCGCGCGACGGCTTTGCTCGACGGACTCGAGCCGACGCCCCATCGCCAGCAGGAAGTGCGCATAATCGTGATGGACCTGCGCGTTGCTCGGGCTCAGGACCAGCGCCTCCGCAAAGTGCTTCTCCGCGGCAGCCCAGTCGTAGTCGAAATGCGTGTTGACGAGCGCGATCAGCCCGTGCGCTTCGCCGAGTCCCGAATCCTGCGCCAACGCAGCACCCGCCGCCCGGCGCACCTGACTGAAGGCCTCCTGTGGTGCGATTTCACCGAAAAAGGCGCGGAAATAATACGCGCGGGCCAGTGCGGCGTACGCGGCGGCATTCGTGGGATCGACCTCGACTGACTTCTGGTAGGAAGCGATGGCCTCGACGAGCCGCCCTTGCCCCGCGTAGTACACACCCTTGAGGTAGGACTGCTGCGATTCGGGCTTCGCCGCGGCCACCCTGGGTGCGGAACGCGTAGCGAAGCGCGCCCCGATCTCGCGTGCCACGTCGACTCCAACGGCATGCTGCAGGTCGAACAGGCCGTTGATTCGTCCTGGGTATTCGTTCTTCCAGATGTTCTCCTCATCACTGCCGCGCACGAGCCGCGTGGTGATGAGGACGCGATCGCCGTCGCGCATCACGGAGCCCTCGAGCAACACGTCAGCGTTCAGTTCACGCGCGATCTCCCGAATCGACTTCTTCATCAGCTTGTACTGCATGATCGAGGTGCGGGAGATCACTTTGACGCCGGGGAGCTGTGAGAGGTCAGTGATGAGTGCGTCGGTGAGCCCATCCGCGAAGAACTCCTGCTGGACGTCCCCGGAGAGGTTGGCGAGGGGCAGCACGGCGAGCGTGCTCACGCGGGGGCCGCGGGAAAGCAGTCCAGCAACGAGCGACGTGTCACGCGCGAGCCACGCGGTGACCAGCAGAAGCACGGCGGCAACGACTGCGACCTTCACGCGGCGCATGGCGTGCAGCCGTCGCCGGGCGTGCGCCAGCGTGCGTCCGGCCACGCGCGCGTAGGTGGCCCCGGACATGGTGATGCACTCAGCTTCCACCGCGCCGAAAAGCTCCGACAACTGCGCGGCCGTCTGCACGCGTCGCTTCGGGTCGCTCGCGACCATGGCTGATACCAACTCGGCCAGTCCGGCTGGCACCTCTCCACGTCGCTCGCGGACGTCGGGCACCTCTCCCGTGAACCGGCTGGCGATGATCGCCTGTGCGCTGTCGCCGCGAAATGGAGGCTCGCCGACGAGCATTTCATACAGCATGCAGCCCAGGCTGTAGATGTCGGAGCGGGCGTCCACCTGCTTTTCACCGGCGGCCTGCTCCGGGCTCATGTATTGCGGCGTGCCCACGAGGACGCCTGTCACCGTAAAGCGCGGATCACCATCCATGTGCAGCGCGTGCGCGATGCCGAAGTCCGAGAGCAACGCCTGCCCCGAGGCGAGCAGCACGTTCTCCGGCTTGATATCGCGGTGCACGATGCCGTGCGCGTGTGCGCAATCCAGGGCCGAGGCGAGCGCGCGAACGATGACGACCGAGTCGCGTGGGGAGAGGCGACCTTCCCGCTCGAGGCGATCGCGCAGGGACTCGCCCTCGATGAACGGCGCGACGTAGTAGAACTGCCCATTCGACTCGCCCGAGTCGTATAGCGGCAGGATGTGCGGATGCGTGAGCTTGGCGGCGATCCCGATTTCGCGCACGAAGCGGTCGGCCGTCAGCGACTGGGCAAGTTCGTCGCGCAGGACCTTGACGGCGACATCGCGGTCGTGCTTCAGGTCGCGGGCGCGATAGACGACGGCCGCGCCACCCCGGCCCGCAACCTCGCACAGCTCATAGTGGCCGGCGAAAATCGTTCCGGCGGGAAGCGACGAGTCCATCAGCGACTACTTCGTGTCGGCTTGCAGCGTGACCCGGACCATCTTGCTGACCGTGGGCCAAAGGCCGCCGAATTCCGCCTCGGACATCAGGCGAACCGGCCGGCGCTCCGGATCACCGGCGTGAGGCGCGGCCTGTCGCGCTCCCTGGTTCCGACCGAGGCCAGGCTCCTCATTCACTTCGGTGCCAGCGTCCCACATGAAGACCTGTGCCGTCATGTTGCCGCTGATGGGGCGTCCATTTGCATCGAACAGGGCCATCCCCTCTGCGCCGGTGGCGAGGAGGCCATCATTGGACTCGCCGATCATGACTGCGAGCGAGAGGCGATCGCCCGGGCGAGCCTCTATGGTGAACTCGAAACGAAAGCCGGGCTGCAGCAGCCGGGACCGTGGCGCTCCGGGGCCGCCGGCTGACGTCCCCACCCCGACAGGGTCGGCGGTGGCGGCAACCGGCTCATTGAAGACGCCATGCTTCTTCACGCCAGCAACGCCACCGAGGTTGGGGGCGAACGCGCGCGCCATTCCTGCCTCCGCGAGGCCCTTCAGCCCCAGTCCCGATTCCAGCTGTCCGGGTGCCAATATCGGGTTGGTTGCCGTGTGCACGGCCCAGACCCCTGGCGAGAGCGCAATCGCCACCGGGCCGCCTGACGAGCGCCGCAGCGTGGACGATGTGGACACGTTCTCGACGCGCACAGTGAAACGCACCGGGACCTGACTCACATCGTCGCGCTGCGCCGTCTGGGCGCGCATGGCGGTTCCCGACACCAACATGAGCGACGCGAAAGCTGCGCAGGTGAGCTGCAACTGCCTCATGAGGACACCTCATTGTGATCAGCGAGCCGTTGGGGAAATTTGAACGCATCCGACACCACGATTCAAGGGCAATCACCCAACGATTTTCGCGACGCCAGTTCCACGGCGTCACGCTGGCCAGTCTTCGTCTGACTGAGCGCCTTGTCGATTCGGGCTGAACCACTACAACGTCGGTACATACATTCTGGCCATACCAGGCGCTGCGTCAGGGAGCCGCGCCCTTCGTCACCGGCAGCTGCAGGCGCTGGCTCCAATCGATGAACGAGCCATCGTAGAGCTTGACGTCATAGCCCAGATACCGCGCGGCGAAATAACCCATGCTCGATTGCACACCGGTGCTGCAGTACGTGACCACGGAAGTTCCGGGTGCCGCCCCCGCACCTTCGAGCAACTCGCGGAGCATCGCCTCTGGTTTCAGGCGCCGATCGGTGTCGCTGACCTCGAGGGTGCGCCAGAACACGTTCCTAGCACTTGGTATATGACCGGGCCGGGGGATGAGCGCGCTGGCCGCGACCTCGCCCGTGTACTCGGGATTGGTGCGCACATCCACCAGCGCCACGCCGGACCGATTCAGCCGCACCGAGACCCAGTCTGCGTCAACGAGGCGGGCCGATTGCACGCGGGGAGTAAAGGCACCCCGCGCTACGGTGGTCACCGTGGTCTCGATTGGGCGACCTGCAGCCCGCCACCCGGCGAGACCCCCATCGAGCATTGAGACGCGCTGGTGTCCCAGGTAGTCGAGGGTGAAGAAACCGCGCGCCGCATTGAGTGGTCCGTCGCCAGTGAGCACCACATGCGAGCCGTCCGAGACTCCGGCAGCCTCGAAAAGCGCGTCGAGCGTCGCCGCGTCCGGCAGTTCAGCGGGGAGGCCGTTGCGGTCAACAGCGAGCGCGCTGGAGAGAACGAGCCGCGCCCCAGGCACATGGGCAGCGCGGTACACGGCGTCGGTCCCAATGTGGAGTACCACGACCGAAGGGTCGTTGAGCCGCGGCGCGAGCCATGTGTCGGTGACGAGCAGGTCGGGCTGCAACACAGCGGTTGGCGGGCTGACCGGATCCTTGCCGCACGCGACAACACCTCCGAGTGCGCCCAACACGAGCGAGACGAGCAGAAAGCGGGTCGCGGCGTACACCCCCCCGTTGCCGGGGCACAAATAGGACATCGCGGACATCTTTGAAAGCCTCCCAAAGAATCGTGGAAATCACCGGAAGGCGCGCAGGCGCTCCGTCGCAGGTGTCACCGGCCACGGGCTGAGGTTGCCGCTTTTGACGACCGCACTTCACCCGGCAGCGGCGGTGACAGTCACCGCCTTGACCCGGACACGAGTCGCCCCGATACTAGGACGCCGCTGTCGACTCACTCCCGACTGTTTCCCGACTGGTGGCTTTGGGCGAGGACGGAGCGGTATCACCGGACGTGGGCCAGCCGATGTCGAACTACCGTCTGCGACTTCTGGGGGGGGCATCGGTCGAGACCGACGCCGGGCCAGTGGTGGGACCAATTGCGCAACGGCGTCGAATCGCGCTTCTGGCCCTTCTCGCCACGAGTCCACAGGGCGCGATGGGACGCGACCGACTCGCCAGCTATCTATTTCCAGATGCTGACGCAACGCGGGCGCACGGCGCGCTCTCCGACGCGCTTCACGCGGTACGGCGCGTGCTTGGTCGTGACGCGATCCGGGCGGTCGGAGACGAGCTCCACCTCGATCAGGCGCTCGTGTCGAGCGACGCAGCCGAGTTCGAACGCGCTGTCGCAGCGGGCGACTCAGAGCGGGCGGTGGCATTGTATGTCGGGCCGTTCCTCGACGGATTCGCGGTTCCGGAGGCAGTGGAGCTTGAGCACTGGGCCGAGAACGAACGCTCCCGATTCGCTGCCCAATACGTTCACGCCGTTCAAACTCTGGCCGAGAATGCCAACCGACGTAATGATGTCAAAGCGGCGGTAACCTGGTGGGGCCGGCTCGCTTCACAAGACCGCTATAACAGTCGCGTTGCGCTCGAACTGATGCGGGCGATGGACGCGTCGGGCGACTCGGCAGGGGCAATCCAGCACGCGCGAATCCATGCGACCTTGCTGCGTCAGGATCTGGACGCCGACGCGGACCCGGAGATCGTCGCGTTGTCGGAGCGGCTTCGGGCGGGATCAGTCATGCACCGTGCTCGTGCGATCGTGGCACCCGAGGGCATTGCGGCTGGTCCGCCCGCGAACGACGCAGCCGGCGAATCGCCGCAGATGTCGCCGGTGACTCCCGTTGCGGTCGGGCGAGCGGCCAGCCCCGGGAGAGCGCCGAGCCGCGTAACACTGGCGGTGGGGTGCGCCGCCGCGCTGACCGCTGTGGTTATGACAATGTCGCTGTCCGGCGGTGGGCCGCTGCGCGCCATCATGGAAGGCACTGCCTCGCCAGCAGCGACTCCGCGACCCGAGCCGCGCTCGGTTGCGGTGCTGCGCTTCCACAACATCAGCTCCACCCGAGAAAATGACTACTTCGCAGATGGCATGAGCGAAGAGATCATGCAGACGCTCGCACGAGTTGACGGCGTGCACGTCGCTTCGCGCAGCTCCAGCTTTGCGCTCTCTACAGATACGCTCGACGCACGCGAAGTCGGCCGCCGCCTTAACGTCGAGACGCTTGTGGAGGGAAGCGTGCGTCGCGCGGGCGAGCGACTGCGCGTATCAGTTCGCCTCATCGACGCGGGGAACGGGTATACGCGCTGGTCAGAGACTTTTGATCGGCCAGCTGCCGAAGTGTTTGCCGTGCAGGAAGCCATCGCTCGCTCGATTGCCACGGCGCTCAGTGTTCGGCACGCCGAGGGTGGGCCACTGATTGCGAACCATCGCACCACAGACCCGCAGACGTACGACCTCTACCTGCGTGGGCGTTACCTCTGGTGGAACGCGACGTCGGAGCCTGCGTTGCGCGAGAGTCTGCGAGAGTTCCGCCGCGCACTGGAGCGCGACATGTCGTACGCGCCCGCATGGGCGGGGGTCGCAGACGTGCACTTTGCGTTGACCGCCTATTACGACGTCGCGCCACACACCGTGGTCACTCTTGCGCGGGAGGCGCTCCAGCGTGGCCTCGCCCTGGACAGCACTGCGGCTGATGTGCACTCGGGGCTTGGATATCTGCACACCTTCCACGACATCGATTGGTCGGCGGCTGAAGCGCATTTCCGGCAGGCGCTGGCGTTGGAACCGCGCAATGGCCGCGCTCATCTTTATTATGCATGGATGCTCGCCGCGCGGAAGCGGCACGTCGAGGCGCTCGACGAAATGCGCCTCGCTCGATCGCTTGACCCCCTCGACCCGCGGATCGCGGTCAGAGTGGGGACTATCCTTTACCTGGCGGGCGATTTTGCGGGCGCGGTCGAAGAATGTCGGCGCGTTGCACGACAGAATCCCGGCTTCGCGCTCGCGCACCGGCAGCTCGGCGAGGCCTTAGTGCAGCAGCCCGGGCAGGCGGAAGCCGGCGTTGCGGCACTGCGAAAGGCGACGGAACTCTGGCCGACGACTGAATCGCGGGCGCGTCTGGCCTATGGGTTGGCGCGTAGCGGCGCCATCGCCGAAGCGCGTCGCCTTCTCACGGATCTCGAGCGCGGGGCCGCCGGGGCGTATGCGTCACCGTACGAGCGCGCTCGTGTTCGGGTGGGCCTGGGGGAACGCGAGGAAGCGATAGCGTTACTCGATCGCGCGTACGCCGAGGGCGCATCGGCCCTCGTGCTTGCAGGTGTGGACCCGGCGTTTGCACCGCTACTGGCGGAGCCGCGGTTTCTTGGTCTACTCAGGCGACTTGCGCTTGCCCCGTAGCCGCGGGGCCAGGAAGATCCGAGCAGAGGCGTGACTCGGGCTCGGATCATCGCCGTTCCGTTGCGCGATGCAGCGTTTCAGACTCCGTGCGTGAACCGCCGGCAATGGCTGCTTTTGGGAGACGGGCGCTTTCGGGCGCGCGCCGTGCGCGCATCTTGTTGACTACACACGCACGTGGAGCTCGGATACGACCCCACTGTGGTCGATCAGCGAGAGACGCGCGCATCCCGGCGGAAGACGAACGGCTGTGGCATGCTCGTGTCGTGCGCGTCCTCGTCAGCGGCAGTGCCGTGAGTGAGTGTGTTGCACTGGTGTTGCGTACGGTTGGTGCCGCCCTGGCCGAGTTCGCGCTCGAGGCATACTGACTCCTGTCAGAGATCATGATATGCCTCACACACAAAATTCAGATAGGCCCCGTCGAAGCGACACGCGGCCACGTTGATCTGCTGCGTCTCGATCTTGAGCGCCCGCGCGCCCGCTGCGCGCGACGCCGCTTCTACGGTCGCCCACGAGGATCTCGCGACGCCGCGGCGGCGCCAGGCAGGACTCACGCGCAAATCCCAAAGCTCAGCCACGATTTGCACACCAGCGTGGTCCTTCGGCAAAATGAGAATCGCCCCGCCCACCTGCGCATCACCAACAAAAGCGGCGAACACGCGCCACCGCGCGGTATCCAAGCGCCGCGCCCACTCCGTCGGATGATTCCCCGGCAGCACGTCATAGTCCTTCACGAAGGGCGCGACGACGGAGTCCTCGGAGAGGGATACACCCGACGGCGCTGACGGATCAGCGGAGAAGACGAGTCGCCGCTCGACACGGAACGCCGTCGGAACGCGCGCATAGGCCTGCATTGCAGCCATCGTCTCTTCGTGTACCGCGATCGGCATCATGGATATTGAAGGCGACCTAACACCAGGCATAGGCTGCAGAGTGCCCGCTGGATGATTCTATCACGCGCCAATCAATCTGGCACTCTGGCTGCCTCATGTCCTTGTTAGCAACTGTCTTCAAAGTCAAGCGTGCGCGACATGTTGTGCGGCGAATGCTGGATTCCACCGTGTGGCGGTCCGCACCATCACATTGAGGATCGTCAACAACTTTCGCATGCAGGCCACGAGGGCCAGTTTTTTCGGCTTGCCCGCGGCCACGAGTCGTTGATAGAAGGGTTTGATCACGGGATTCCGTCGTGCGGCCACGAGTGCCGCCATGTACAGCACGCGCTACGGAGTAGTCGCGCGGGATAGCGTGCCGCCGGGCGTCGCTGGACAATGGTGGGAGCTTGGTCCATACCGCTACCGGGTGCTGTACGATTTACGGCGGAAGTCACTGACGCTCTTCGGCAAGACCGTGGATCTAACGGAGTCGCGCGTAGTGCTCGTCACGCTAACTGCCATCGGACGATTCGCTGCCGTGCGCGACCATGCTTGCCCGCATGACGAGGGAGCGAAACCGGCGGACGCCCACGCCGTACGCTACAGGTGAACGCCGTTCGGGCTCACACACGGCGCCAGTGTGACGCTGAGCGTCACCCATTGCCCAGAGACCTACATGCCCACCGAGCGCTCAGTTCCAAGTTTCGTCGCACGGATCGTGTCGCGCTTCGTCCGGTGCCTCGTTGCGATCGTACCGGCGTCGCAGTGCTTTGGCCAGCAGGTCAGGCCGGCGGCGGCGCAGGGAGCCTTCGAAGCCTTCACGATCGGCCCAAAAGTTTTGCCAGCGACCCGACAACCCTACTCCAATTCGCAAGCTTTGCCTTCTTGCTCCTTGCGCCCAATGTATTTCCGATGAATGCTGCAGCGCATTCCTCGAACCCATCGCATTCGGTCGGCTCGTTCGAGCTGATCGAGCGAGTCGCAAACCGGCTGATCGGGGCAGCGTTTTCGCCGCATCGGCACGATACGTACACTGTCGCATTGACCATGGCTGGGGTGCAAGCGTTCAACTATCGCGGGGCGATGCGACATTCGCTGCCAGGGCAGGTGCTAATCCTCCATCCCGAAGAAGTGCACGATGGCCACTGCTACGATGAGGCTGGATTCAGCTATCGGGCGGCCTATGTTCCGCCAACTCATGTCCAAGCAGTGCTTGGAGGGGCGGAACTGCCGTTTGTCGTTGATGGCGTCTCGACGAATCCCGCCTTGATCGCGGCAGCCTTCAACATGGTTATCGATTGCGCGGGCGTCGAGGATCCCGGTGCCTATGAAGACGCGCTGTACGATCTGGCCCATGCCATGAACAATGCGTCTGGAAGGGCGGCAACTGTGACGATCGCCAACCGAACGGCCGTGATGCGGGCGCGCGAATATCTCGAAACCGCCGTCGTTTTCGGTGCGCGGCTCGATCAACTCGAGCAAGTGACTGGCTGTGACCGTTGGCAGCTTTCGCGTGACTTCCGGGCATTGCTTGGCACCAGCCCTTATCGCTATCTGCAGCACCGACGGGTCGATCTTGCCAAGCGGCTGTTGCGTGAAGGCGCGAAGCTGGCTGAGGCAGCCCATGGCGCCGGCTTTGCGGATCAGAGCCATTTTGGTCGCACATTCCGCAAGGCAGTTGGTCTCACGCCAAAAGAGTGGCTTCGCTCGGACTTGTTCCGCACGATCATTCTATAGCAGTCTCCGGCGGGCGGTTAGCCTGTGCGACATGACACAGATCATCTTTTCCGACGAGACACCAAAGGGCTGGCTACCGCCGAGTATCGCCGCCCCACTTATTTGCGTTCTCCTTGTTGCCGTCGGGAGCTTGCCATTTGATTTTGGATTTGAATATCTGGGCTTGGTTGACGCGAAGGGAGCACCATCGGGGCCGTTGGCGTTTTGCGTTCTGCTGGTTTCGTTTATCGGTTTCGGGCTTTTGGTACTAGGCTGGGTGCGCTGGATCGAAAAGCGAAGTCTCATAAGCGTCGGATTTGGTGGGGCGCACCGGCTGCGAAGACTCCTGATCGGACTGGCAGTTGGCATAGCCATGATGGGCGCGATCGTGATTGCGATAGCGCTTTCTGGCGGATACCGTGTCGCGGATCTGGCCCCAGCCTTTGCCAGCCCCGCTGTGCTCGGCTGGATCGCCCTGTTGCTAGTCTGCTTTGCCGTGCAATCGAGCGTGGAGGAATTCGTTTTTCGCGGCTGGCTGTTCTCAACCATCATGCGGCGCTGGAACACGAGCGCCGCCTTCATATTAACCGCCGCCGCGTTCACCTTTCTGCACTTTTCACCTCGTCAACCATTGTTGATGACGGCCATGGTCTTCGTCTTCTCGATTTTCGCTAGCGCGTGGGCGTGCCGTTCAAATTCGCTCTGGGGAGTGATGGGCTGGCACACTGGCTGGAACTGGTTTGCCGGCACCGGTTTTGATGTGCCAATTACGGGATTAGATGTCGGACTACCCGCACTGATAGTAAAGTTGGTGCCTGTCGGACCGGCCTATCTCAATGGTGCCGGGGAGGGGCCGGAAGGGAGTATTTGCACGCTCGGCCTGCTGACTGCGGCGAGCCTCAGCCTTCTTCTGGTTACAAGGCAGCGCAAACGAGGGGGAATCGACCCACCACGTTCCGGGCACCAACCGTAGCCGCTTCGCTTCGCAAGACCCAGGGAGCGACAGGCCGGCAAAACGGCCGTGAATCGGCAGCGTAACATGCCAAGGGCGACAGTGCCCTGACGGAACTGGCCCGCTGAGGTTTTGCCAAAACCTGCCATCGGAATAACACGTTGAGCAATGCCAACCATCTGACCCGCCATCGTGGATTGCGGATTGCGAACGGCAGCTTTCGTCGCTTCCTAGCCAAAACTTGACAGTCCGCACCCCACCCAATTGCGGTCGTTCGGGATAGGAATTTGAATCGGGGTCGGTCGCGTCTTCGTCGAGTATACGGCGCGAGCACCGACCGACGGGCGGCGGCGTGCGCGTCGCTTCGCTCGCGCGCCTCGTGACCCGGGCCACCGGGCGCAGTAGCGCGCGAGGCGCGTCGCGAAGGCGCGATCGTCCTCCGGCACCCACACGGCCGTATGGACATGGAACCCCGAGTGCGGCCACGTGAGCATGCCGACGGCTTGATCCGCGTCGAAGAGCGCGCGGCGCACGAAGTGCCGGAGCACGGCACGGCGGAACGCCTCGGTCAAGCGCGCCGTGTCATGCGCTGGCCACGAGACGAAGGTCCCGTCCGGCCGGAAGCCGCCGTCCGTGACGAGGAGGTGGAGGTGCGGATGCCAGTTGGCGCGCGACCCATGCGTCTGCGGGCACGCCACGATGCCGACCGCGAGGTTGCGCTCACCCGTCAGCGTCCGGATGGAGGCCGTGACGGTGCGGGCGGCGACGCCTGGGGCCGTCGGGGTTTGTAGACGCCGCGCGCCGCCGGCGCCGCGTCGAGCATCCGCGCTCCGGGACCGAGGAGCGCCGAGCATACACCCACCGACCGTGCCGCCTGTCACCGTTCCGTTGCGCGACGGGCGGTTTCGACGCAACGTCTGCGGGGCGTGGGCCTAACGGTGCTTGCTGCAGGCGGGCGTCTTCGGAAGCGCGCTGCGCGCGCATAGTATTGGAGCGCCCGCTGCAGAGGCCGGCGTTAGACAGCCGCGCCCGCATTTGTGTGGTGCGATTCTGCAGACGCGGTTCACGACGTGGCGTCGCACGCGCGCGTCAGAGGTCACGCGTCGTCGCCAGCGAGGGCACCGCGCATGTTTCCTTACGAGTTCGACCACCTCCTGCGGCGTCTCCGGGACGCGGGCATCTACGCCGTGACGGGTACGGTGCTCGGTGCGCTGGCCGGCATCAGCGGCGCGGTCGTGGTGTTCAGCCTGATGATCGGCCTCCCCGTTTTCCTGCTCCTCCTCGTCGGCCTGGCGGTGTACGGCCTGTGGTACGCGGTGCGCCGACAACGGGCCGGCGTGTCGGCGGGCGTGTTTGCGGTGACGCTCGGTCTGGCGCAGTGGCCCGGCACGAGCTGGCGCGCACCGCAGCTGCTGGGCCGAGGCGGCGCAGATGTGAGCGGGAGTGTGCTTTTGGTAGTAGTCGTTGGGCTCGTCATCGCCCCGGTCGTCGTGTCCGTGGTACGCTCCCAGCAGCCCGGAGTGAACGGTCGGGAACATGATTGACACTTTGGTCCGGCAACATGCTCTATACGCGATTAGCTCTGAATGCTGTACTCGCGTCTGTCGAGGGTCGCAGGAAGGACCGAGTGCGAATTGATCGATCGGCGTCCGTCAACACGAACATCGCCCCGCGGGAGCTGCGGTGTGTGTCCCATAGCGACTGACCATGCCGGATCACCGTGTCGTGTTCCTGTGCCCACAGTTGGCATGAACGTGGTACTCCCGCTCCTGACCGCCATCGTTTTCAGCGCGTCCTGGTGTGACCGTGCGCGAGTCGATACAGCGCGTGCCCATCCGATCGCAGGCACTTGGCTCGTGCACGATCCCAATGCGCCGTTTCCGACCCACCTCTGCGTGTTTAACAGAGACGGTACCATGCAGCAGGCGAACCCAGATGCGGGCGATCCTCGAACGAGCGACAGCGACCGCAAGGGGGTCTGGTCAGCCCGCAGCAGAGATGTCGAGGCCAGGTGGGTGGCACTCATGGCTGATCGCGCAACGCATCAGTACAGCGGGCGCCTGGAGGTCACGATGCAGATTTCTGTAACGGGTGATTCCCTTGCTGCATCAGAAGTTGCCACGCTGTTCGACGCGACACGCGCGCCGGTTCCTGCGCCGGCGACTCCGAAGCCGTTGCGAGGCGCGCGGATCACACTGCCTTAAGCCCCTCGCCGACCATTGATCACGCGAGGGCCTTCGCGTCGCAGCGTCCGCGACACGGCGGCATCACCCGCATTGCTGCTGCCATTGTGGCGGCTGGTCGGAGCGCAGCAGTGGCATCGTGCAGCCCGAGTGCCGCAGAACACATTTCAGGGGGCTCGCTCTGTGACCCAATCGCAACACCGCGGGTATTCCTCCGTACCGTTCCCATCGAGAGCGTTCGGCGATGCGCCTGCGAAACTGTTCACTCCCAATCGGCCTCGTAGTCAGTTGCATTGTCAGTTGCATTGTCTCGTTGGGGTGCACTCGAGCGACTGAGCCCGCAAGCCCACTACCGAGTGCACTGATCGGTACCTGGGTCGATGACACGCGTCGGCACTCGCCGCGCGGTGCAACCAGCTACTCGCTCGAGATTCAGGCATCCGGACGGTTCACGTCGACCGTGCGAACGACCGGGTTGTACTTCGGCCAGCCACCGGAAGAGTTGACGTCAAGTTCCCGTCACGTCGGATGGCTCAACACAGTGGGGCAACGAGCCATCTTTCGGTCGGACTCACTCTACGTCGTGAGTGTGGCGGGCCTGATGGAATCCGCAAGTCGAATCGAGCCGACGTCCAGCGGCGGATTCGGCAATGCTGCGCTGTTCGACGGCACAGAGTCCATCGTGCGCGGAACCGGGCTCGAGCTCGGCTATCTGTCCTATCCCGCTGACGCGCCGGTGCCCACGACCCGTCGACTGATCCGCATCAATTAGTGCGCGCACTGGTCGCCAACCAACCCGCGTTGCTGGGGCCACTCCGGCCGCTGGCCGCTGGTCGCTGCGCAGGAGCGCGAGTTCGCAACTGCAGTGCTGCAGAACGCAATTTCGTCAGTGTCACCCACATCCCTCGTCATCGCGGAGAGTTTCAAGTATGCGTGTACTCAGGTCTGTGCTGTGGATCGACTGCAGTGCCGGACTTCTGAACGGTGCCTTCACGCTGGCATTCTCAGGATGGTTGAGCCGACTATACGCCTTGCCGGTCGACCTCCTGATCGGCATGGGCGTCGTAAACGTGGGGTATGGAACGTTTTCGTTCTCCCTTGCACGTCGAAGCGTCCGGCCGCGAGCGCTCATCGGGCTGCTGGTCGCGGCGAACGCGTTGTGGGCCGGTCTGTGCATGCTCACTGCGATCATCGTCGCTTCGAACGCATCGAAGATCGGCGTGGCCCAGCTCCTTCTGGAAGGCGCGCTCGTCGGCGGGCTCGCCGCTCTGGAGTGGCGCAACCGCGAGCTCCTTCTCATCGCTGTCTGAGCTGCGCCCCGCGCGCGCGGTCTCCGGTCTGGACGCCACGATTCGTGCTTGGGCGCCCTCACGGTGGTTGGTGACCGGCGGCCGCTCCGGGGTAGCGGGTCGGCGGTCGCTGGTCGATCACGAGACCTCGGTCGCTTGCGTCCACGCCCGAATCCGCCGGCGAGCGTGATGCTTCCGCTCCGTTGCACGGAGCGTATCGTCTCGAATCTCGCAGGCGTCGCAGATCACATCAACGAGATCTGTCGCAATTGACGTCGGCACACCCGTCCGTTCAACGAAGCGCGAGGAAGCCATGCCCCGGATGATCTTCATCACCCTGCCCGTCACCGACATGCCCCGCGCCCGGGCGTTCTACGAGGCGCTCGGCTTCCCGATCAACGAGACGTTCTCCAGCCCGACCTCGGCCTGTGTCGTGCTCTCGGAGGCGATCTATTTCATGCTGTCCACGCAGGAGGAGTTCCGCCAGGTGTCGCCCAAACCCCTGATCCTGCCCTCCGAAGGCGCGACCTGCCTCTTCGCCATATCCTGCGACAGCCGCGCCGAGGTCGATGCCATGACCAATGCCGCCGTTGCGGCGGGCGGTAAGTCCTTGCATGACCCCGAGGACCTCGGCTTCATGTATTCCCGCGCCTTCGAGGATCCCGACGGCAACGGCTTCGGCCCGATGTGGATTGACCCCGCCGCTGCTCGAGACCCGCGCCGTCGCATGGCATGGTGATGCATGGACTGGCAAGACGAAGGCATCCGTCTGACTACCCTTGCGTGCAATCGTCCCCGTCGAGCGCACGAAGAAAATAAGACGGGTCATTCGTGGTCTAGGGTCGATCACCTCGCGCCAGCCTAGGCCTTGAGTTCACCGAGCCATCGCTTGAACGCCGTCACCGCCGGATGCCCGTCTCCGTAACCGTAGGTCAGCGGACCAATTGCCTTCGTCGCGAGGTCCCGCGCACCGCTCGTGTTTCCCTGGGCCCGCAGCGCGCGCGCTTCGGCCGCAAGCGCCTCGCCGACGAATGCACTCTGCGTTCCTGCCAGCGCGTCGACGCTGGCTGCCGCGCGCGCGTCACGGGCGAACGTCGCAGCGCGCGCATGGTCGCCGGTGGCCGACGCGCACGCGCTCGCGCGCAGGAGCAGCGGCGCAAGCCAACCTTCTGCTTTGGCGCCGGGTTTGTAGCTGGCCGAAGTCAGGAACCGATGCAACGAGTCGAGCGCCTGGCCGTGCTGCCCGTCGGCTTGCAGTATCGCCGCGTCGAGCAGCGCCGGCCGGACACGCGCGCGCGGTGGAGCGCCGGCCATCTGCGCCACACTCCTCGCCACCAGCGTGGCTTCGCGTCGCGCTTCGGCGGTGCGGCCGGATTGCAGCTCGGCGTCGGCCAGAGCTACACGGGCGTCGAGGAGCACCGACGGTGGCAGACCGAGTGAACTGTCGCGTAGCATGACACCGGCGAGGCGGCTCACGCTGTCTGCCAGGCGGAGCTGCTGGTAGGTCATGATCAGTCTGTACGCGATCATCGGTGGCAGGGGCGTGGTGGAGCCCGGCGCCCGCAGGCGCGTCGCCTCCCGCTCGAGAAGCGCACGAGCGGTCGCGAATTCGCCCAGCTGCAGGGCGACGCTCGCGCGATTCGAGACGATCACGAGCAAGCCGGTGGAGTTCTCACCACCCGTCCGCACCAGCATCGTGATCAGGCGCCCGAGAACCTCGGACGCCTCGCGCGGCCGCCCCGCCTGGTTGAGCGATTGCGCGAAGTTGTTGAGCACCACGCTATAGTCGCTGCCGAGCGTATCGCCGATCGATTCGAGCAGTTGCACCGAGGCGCGCGTGCGCGCCACGGCAGAGTCGAACTGCTGTCGCAGCACGTATTGCGTGGACCGTGCGGTATTGCACGCGACTTCGGCCGGCACGCGCTCGTCTTCGCGCGGAGACTCGAGCAGCGCGAGTGCCGTCGCGAGTTGCACACTGGCGGTATCCGGCTTGTCGAGCCGAAAATTGATCCAGGCGGCGAGGCACAGGTCCCGCGCTTCGACCAGGGCGTCACCCGCGTCATGCGCCTTGGCTGCTGCCAGCTGCGTCAAGGCGACCTGCTTCCCCAGCTGGTTCAGCTGACCGTAGCGGTCGGCGAGCGTCATCAGGAGCGAGGACTGCACGATCGGATCACCGGCGAACTGCTTCTCCATCATCGCCTGCACCTTCTCCAGCCGCTGGTCGGCCGACATGCTCCCCGAGTCGGCCTCCACGAGAGTGAGCAGTGCAGACTGCATCTCGCCATTTGCCCCTGCGATCCTCGCCGCCAGCTCCGCGCGATCGCGTTCCACCTTCAGCCGCCGTGCCTGCACCACAGTCTGACCGGTGAAGCCGACACCGGCCAGCAGCACGATCGAGGCGAGTGCGACACCCGTGCGATTGCGGCGCACAAATCGCCCTGCGCGGTATGCGACACTCGGCGGCCTCGCACTCACTGGCTCGGCGTGCAGGTGACGCGCGATGTCCTGCGCAATGGCGTGCGCCGTGTCGTAGCGCCGGCTCCGATCGGGATCCATCGCCTTGAGCGTGATCCAGTCCAGATCGCCCCTCAACTCGCGGGAGAGGCCGCGTGGATCGGTGCCATGTGCATGCGCCACGGCGTTCGTCTCCGGTCCAAGGCTCTTCACCCGCGTGCTCGGTGCCGGTGGCGTCATCTCGCGCATGAGCTGCGCCACCGCAGCACCACCCACGAGCAGCAGGCGTGCGGTGTCATTCGGCACACGACCCGCCAGCAGCTCATAGAGAATCACGCCGAGGCTGTAGACGTCGCTGCGGGTGTCGATGTCGAACTGCCCCTGCTCCCACTGCTCGGGACTCATGTACGCCGGAGTACCGACGGGGTGGCCGATCTCTGTGAAGAAGGTGATGTCGGTCAGCTGTCCCCCAACGGCCTTCGCAATGCCGAAGTCGATCACCTTAGGCACAGGATGATCGTCCACCATCGTCACCAGAATGTTGGACGGTTTCAGGTCGCGATGGATCACCCCTTTCTGATGCGCGTGCTGCACGGCCTGGCAAACATCCGCGAAGAGTTCGAGCCGGCGATCGGTCGTGAGCCGGTACGTGTCGCAGAATTCCGTCAGCGGCATTCCACGCACGATCTCCATCACGTAGTAGGGGCGTCCGCTCGGGGTCGCGCCGGCATCGAGCACACGCGCGATGCCGGGATGATCCATCACGGCGAGCGCCTGCCGCTCGATCTCGAATCGCGCGAGGAACGCCTTTGTATCGAGCCCGAGCTTGAGGAACTTGATTGCGACATGCCGACGGATCGGATGGCGCTGCTCGGCTTCCCAGACCTCGCCCATGCCGCCTTCGCCGAGCGGCTGGAGCAGGGTGAACACCCCGATCACCGTCCCGGCAGCGAACATGGCGCCGTCTGCAGGCGGCGACGGTGATTCGGCATCCGACATCACGCACTCTCCCGGCGAAGTGAGGCAAGATTCATATACGCTTGGGCGATCGGCGTGTCAAGGATTCGACACCGGCTCGTTTCGAACGCTGTTGCGTCGCCACCAGAGGACGGATCGACGATGCGCACCTCGACATTCGTGTCCACTACATCCGAGTGCTCGTCGTGAACGTCACAGGTGGCGTCGATCACCGGCTGCAGCACCGAGGTTTCCGCCCAGTCCAGAAGTAGCGCAAGTGTGGCACTGTGACGCCGCCGTGCGGCAGGCGACCAGCCCGCGAAGAATCAGGGGGGACCCGCCGCACAACTCACGCGCATGACCCTCATCCTTCGCTGATGTGATAGGTACAAGCCACCAGGTCTGCTTCAAGCGTGGCCGTCGCGCCATCCTTGCTCCACCGCAACTTCAATTCGTGCGTTGCTGACGGCAGCACCTCGAGTGTGGCATCGAAACCGAAGGCGTCGCACCGGCCGCGGAAACGCAGCAACTCCAACTGCGCCTTCACGACATCGCGCTGCAGCCCCGCGTCGATGTCGGCGGTGGTGAGGTTGGTGCGGTTGATCTCCTTGTGCCCACCCGATCCGGCGTGTTCCACCGCAGTGTGATCGTTCCGGCCGGCAAACAAGTCCAGATACCACACCTGGGGTTTCCCCGGCATGAAGATCTGAATGGCTCGCGCCAACAGCAGCTTGTGTTCATCCTCACCCAGCGCACTGAAGTACGTCGCGTTCACCTGGTAGTACATGTTCTTCTGGCCGTGCAGGTCCTTCACGTAGCCGCCGCGGCCGACCACCGTTGCGATGAGCGCCTCGATCTGCGCATCCGTGAGCAGGCCCTTCAGGTCGAGCAGCGGAATGCCGTCGTGGCAGCCCAGCATGTTCACCGTGCGAATGCCCTTCGCCTGGATGTCTGCCACCCACCGCAGAATGGCTTCGTTGGTCTGGCGTTCGAACGCATCAATGATCAGGCCCGGCAGGAAGAAGTCGTACGTCAGATACCCGCGTGACGCGATGGCTTCATGCGTCCGCTCGCCATACGACGTATGAATCTCCGGCAACAGTTGCAGGCCATACTTGTGGGCGACGTCATTGACCCGCTCCAGAC
Source organism: Gemmatimonadaceae bacterium (assembly GCA_031374935.1). Classification (GTDB taxonomy): domain Bacteria; phylum Gemmatimonadota; class Gemmatimonadetes; order Gemmatimonadales; family Gemmatimonadaceae; genus JACMLX01. The sequence continues at coordinate 20,602 of JANMHB010000161.1, forward strand.
AGTCCCATGTCTCGGGGTCATTGAAGAAGTTGCGCTTGCCCACGTCCTTCGGCGCGTAGGCGAAGGCATCGAGACGGACGATGCTGGCGCCGTAGGCCGCCAGTTGCTTCAGGGTCGCATCATAGAAGTCCCATACCAGTGGCGACCGGATGTTCAGATCCATCTGGCCAAGATAGGTGCGGCGCGATTCGAGCAGGCTGAGAATTGCCTCCCGCTGCGTCGCGAAGGAGCCAAGGTCGATTCCGGCGGGCTTCTTCCCGGCCGCGAGTTCCTCGCGCAGCAGCGCTTCTAGTCGCGCCGCTTCGCCGTACTGCAGCGACAGCGCGCGCATCAGTTCCTGCTGGCCGGGTACCGAGTACCGCACCTCCTGATAGAAGGTGTTCCAGTACGGCACCTCACGACCATCGGGGAAGCGCACGGACAGGATCGGCAAGCCGGGCTTGCGAAAGAACATGTCCGTAATGAGTGCGGCATCGGGTTGGATGTACCCGTCCGCGGTCATGGTACCATGACCCACCCAGAACGCATTCCAGTCGATGAAGAAGTCGCGATACCGCGACTCAGCACCATGCGCGAGGATGTCCTGAAACTGCGGCGACAGCACCGACGCGTGGTTGAGAATGAAATCGAGCTTCAGGTCGACGCCGAGCGCCTGCAAGGCCACCAGGTCTCGAGTCGTGGCCAGCTGACGATTCAGCCCGTAGTCGATCACCGAGAAGCCACGATCCAGATCGGTGTGGAACAGACTGGGCAGGATGTAGAACGACTCGAACACATCCTGGAGTTCAGGACGTCCCAGAAACGCGACGATGTCGCCGAGGTGCCCGCCGATGCTGTCGGGGTATGCGTTCAGCATCGGTCCGGCACCGGGCGTTCGCAGTGGTGCGCTCACCGTGCGGCCTGCTCTGCGGCCATTTGCGCGGTGAAGTCCTCAAAGGACACGATGTTGCCTGACTTGGCCACGATCAGCTTTGCCTTCGGCGCCTGGCGTGCCAGCAGGCCCTGCTCGAGTTCCAGCACCATGGTCGTGAAGGGCGCATCCACGGCGCCATCGCGGTTCCGCGACCGACGATGCTCCAGTGTTTCCAGTGGGGTGCTGTTGAGGAGCACAGGAATGTCCACGCCGGTGAGGTTCTCGTTGTTGCCGTGGGTCCATTCGATGATGAGCACACGGATGCTCGACATGTCCACCGCGTCGTACCACAGCTCCGACGCTTCGCGGCCCATGCGCTTGAGCATGATCGGCGACTGGCCCGCCTTGAACTCGGCCAGCAATCGGCTCACTTCGTCGAAGTCGGTTTCCCGCGGCGTACCGAGATAACCCGCCAGGCCGGCGCGTCCTGCACTCTGATAGGCCGACAGCCATGGATGCTCGACACAGAGCGCGGTATTGGCATCTTGGTTCGTGGCCTGCAGTTCTTGCAGGACGGCATTGCGCGCGTGGGTGAACTGGGCCGAGGCGACCAACCCCTTGAGGGCATGCTCGCGGAACACCAGCAGGCGCTCGTGATCATTGTCTCTCGGGATGCGATGCGGATAGTTGTCGCCCGACATCACGTAGGCACCGATGCCCAGATCGTTGAAGTAGTACGCCAGCAGCGAGCCGACTTCGGACTTGCCGACACCGGAGCCACCGTGCACTGACAGCACCACCTTGCCCGGCGCGGGACCATCCAGGACCGGTTTCACCAGCGGTGCCAGCGCGCGGAAGACCACATCTGCCTTGGCGACATGCTTCTCGCCGATCACCACCTTGTCGCCCGGCATGTCGCCCGTGGGAACCTGAGAGAGGTCGGCGATAGGCGGGGGCGTCCAGGTGGCCAGTGTTGCCCCGACGGGGCCTTGGGTGTGCGTCGACATGCGTGGATGTGTGCGGGAAATGGTCAGTTCCGTGCAATTAAGCCATCGGGCGAGGAGGGGGAATCACATCCGCCAACGCTCATCCCAGATATAATGGCGTGCCTCTCGAACATCGCGTGAGACCAGCTGTCATTTGCCGGACCGGCCCAGCGGCCATCGAGGCCGCGAGGGACCACCGGCGTGTGAGACACGTTCTCATGCGCCACGGCCGGGCGCTGATCGGCGTACAACGCCGAGCGACATCTGCGCCGCCATCCCTGTGCCAGAACAGTGCCCTGACATCTGCGCCGGTTGCCGCGAGCGTCCCGAACTACCGCATGGCGAGCACATGCTCCACGAACTGATCCACCGCGATCCCGGTGCCCTGATGGAACCCCGACGCCATGTTCGTCGCGAGATCCGCTGCACTCCGGTGCAGCGCCGTGAACACATAGCGCGTACCGGTCCCCTCGGTTTCCATCGTCACGATGGCGGTGATCGGAATGTCGTCGAAGACAGCGGGTCGATAGCCGGGAAAGAGCATCGAGGTCCAGGCCAATCGCTGCATCGGCACGACGTCGAGAAAACAACCGAGGTTGGGCGCGACGTCACCGCCGCCCACCGCAATGTCGATGCTGAAGATGCCACCCGGTCGCAGGTCCATCTCGGCCTTGACCACGCGCCCCCAGGCTCTGGGCATGTACCACTCCCTGAGATGCTCCGGTGTCGTCAACGCCTCCCAGACGAGCCGCACGGGAGCGTCGATGAACCGGTCGATGGCAAAGTCGCGTTTGGGGTCGAAAGGGATGTGTGCGCTCATGCGCCGGACTCCTTCTGCTGAAGGTGTGTGACGTACTGGTCGAAGCGATCGAGCCGCGCTTCCCACGCCTGACGGCGCGCCGTGAGCCAGTCGTCGACGATCCTGAACCGTTCCGGTGCGACCTCATACGTCCGCACCCGGCCGCGTTTCTTCGACGTCACCAGTCGGCTGGCCTCGAGCACCGCGAGGTGCTGCACGAATGAAGGCAGTTGCATGTCGAAGGGTGCCGCCAGATCGCTGACGGTGGCTGGTCCGACGGACAGTCGCTCCAGCACGCGTCGTCGCGTCGGGTTGGCCAAGGCGTGAAAGACGTCGTCTGCAGCGGCGGACTGACTCATTGCCATCTCCGGTACGGTGCTCGGATGATCGATGGGGCACAGGGAGGTTACCCTGGCGTAATACTTTTGTAAAGACCTAAGTATTGGCGCTTCAGGAACTGGCCGGCGTGCCGATGGCGGCGAGCGCTCCGCACGGCGGTACCCTGACGTCGACCGGACTGCGGGCATTGGCTGGCGGTCATACAGCCACGACTCGCGGCGGGCGCTTCGAGCTGGACAGTCAGGAACCGTGCTGACAATTGCGTCGCGCAGGACGCCATGCAGGCCGGTCAGCTTCACGAGAGATCATCGTGATTGCCGGACGGGCAGGCAGCACGAAGCGGAAGCAGAGTTTCTGGTCCGTATGCGGGCGATGACACCGGGCGCCAGCTGGCGCGAGGTGTCTCCCGTCGCTGCTGGCTGCGGCGCGAGGGGCCGGCTTTCAGATCCACGATGCGGGGTTCCCGGAAATCAGGAATCCAGCGTTCTCCATGCTGCTGGCGATCGTCGTGTCAACGCACGATGCGCCTGAGGATTCGGTGCACGAGTTCTGGACATGGATCGAGACGCGCGGCGACGTCACCCTACCTTCGTTTCTGCGCATGGGTGTCGAGCGCTAGGCGCCGTAGCGTTCCGCTGGCCTGAGTTGCGCCGGCGACGCGCTCGGTGGTCGTGAGCCCACGCCACCTGCATGGCAGCCAGCAGGCCGGCAGTCGGTTGCCCAACTGCGCGGCCCCCGCGGCCCCCTCACCGCTGGACCGCGATCCTCGCATACGGAATGATGTCCAGCCGCTCGAACGGAATTTGATGGCCGGTCTGTTCGTCGATCCCGAACGTGTCGGGCGACGTCGCGATGCGATCGAGTGCCGCGTCGATCTCGGCGATTTCGGCCGAGACACGGGTGCTGATCGAAGCTTCGAGTTCCTCGTTGACCGAGTCGGTGCCGATGTCAGCAGGGTGCGTCGGAAACTTCGACAGGTCGCCGGCCAGTTCCTGGCTGTTCTCGGCGGACTCTACGTCGATGAATTCGTGCAGCTGGCCGACGAGGCGGGCGCGTTCTTCATGCAGGCGCGCCTTGAGATGCTCGAGCTGTGCCGGGGAGTGTGCCATGGCGTGATTCCGGGAAACGGGTGACTGCCGCTCGCCTGCATACAGTAGGATGCCGGCGGCGCGCGTGCAATCGTTCCGTACCCGCCGCGACGGCAGTGTTCCCGCGGCTGAGTTGGGCGGTCTCCTCATCAACGACGGACTCAACTGCCATGCGGGAAGCTCCGTGACCTGTTGAGCACCGAGGCGCAGATCGGCACCGCTCTCAGGTCATGAGGACGCACACCCCGGTGAAGAGGTAGCTGTGTGCGCCACCGTTCTGGCCGTTCAATTGCTTCCAGTTCGTCGTCGACGTCCAGGATGGCGTGGTCTCGTTCGGGTTGTAGTAGTAGTACTTCCCGCTAGAGAGTGTCACCAGGATGTTGTGCGTTCCGGTGAAAGAGGCCGTCGATGGCAGCGCGGCAGCGTGCATGGTATAGGAGCAGTTGTAGAACGCTTCATCGTCGAGGCGTACTGGCCCGGTGATGGCGTGTGCGGACAGCAGATTGAAGAGAGCGTCCATGTGCCCACTGATGGCTCCAGGCACATAGGCGATCGAAGCTTTCTTCTGAACGCCATCACACAGGAGCTTCGCCGTGACAGCGGGCCATCGCCGCGTCACCTCAGCGACGACGCGCCGCGGGTCGCTGTTCTCATCGTGTGCCAGCTGTTGCGTCATCGGCACGCTGGCTTCGGGCCTGAACTTGATGGTCGGCCACAGATCGCTCTCGGTCGTCGCGGCCGTCATGCCGGATCCCTTGCTCGTCAGTTCATCGACGGCGATGACGGTGCAATGCGCCGCGCAAGAATTCCCCTTCTGTTCGCGCATCGTCATGGACGGCATCGAATCCTCCTGAGTCCTGGGTGGGTGGTTCCGGGATACGTCCGAATCTTCGGCACGCACGCCTCGACACAGTCCTCCCCGTGCGTGCGGAGCCTGAGATGAAGCATCGACGGCGTCGGGTGTGCCGTCAATGGTCGCGGCCGTCCGCCTGTCCATCGGTTCGGAGATTCCTACCAGCCGCCCCCGCCGCCGCCACCCGAGCTCCCACCACTGCTGCTGCTCCCGCCACCACTCGAACTGCTGCTCGGCGCCGAGACGCCGCTCGCGATGGCGCCCACGGCGGAGCCGAATGCGACCGTCGCGCCTGCACCACTGAAGCCGCCGCCGCCACCGAACCCGGAGAAGGCGCCGTCACCCGTGCTGCTGGATGCACTGCCAGAGGCTGTGCTGCTCGTGCGAACCCCGCCACTGGCACCGGTCGCCGTCGACGGGCCGCCGAAGGCGCTGAACCACTTGTCGACATGCTTACCAAGCCCGAACGCGAGCAGGTATGGGTACCAGAGGTCGTCGAGCGCCGGCTGCGGTGTGCGCAGCTCGTCCCGGCAATACTCCCGTGCCGCCGCGAGTCGCTTGCGCAGCTGGAGTCGCGCGCTGGTCGACGTCGATCGCGCACCGTTGAGCACGGAGTGAGCAGCGGCGACCAGCAGCAGCGCAATGCCGGTCGAGGCGAGGATGCTGACGGCCTGAAACCCGGTGAGCACCGCCCAGCTGAACGCCGCCGCCACGGCTGCGATCGGGAGCAGGACACGCAGCAGGTGCGGCCACGGACGAACGACGCGCCGACGCCAGAATGCGGCCTGCAACCGTGCGAACAGGAAGACGGGCACACCGATGACCGCCGCTGCGGCCAGTGTTTCCACGCCATCCGTCTGCTCTTGGACCAGAAAGAGCCCAAGCAGCGCGATGGCTGCCACACAGAGCGCGGCGGTGAGCGGCCAGCGCCGCGCCTTCGTGGCATGCGTCGCCATGCCCGTGATACGCTCGAACTGTTCGGTCAACGGTTGACGAAGGATCCGGGACGGATCGAATCCGGACCGCTTGTAGCGAGCCCGGATCTCATCCGTGCTGGTGGTCTTGGCGTTCGGGGCGAAGAAACCATCGACCAGCGCTTTTTCATAGCCCTGCAGATCCCCACGGGGCACCAGCAACTCGAGATGCAGCACGTGCCACCGCAGCCAGCGCGGACCCTTCGACTCGACGCGGCTGCCGAGCTTCTTCTCGGTGACGAGGCGCGCCAGTGTGGCCGAGACTTCCGCGGGGCCGACCTGCTCATCCCGCGCGTACCCGACCAGTTCTGGGCGAAGTGACAGCACGTTCGCCGTGAGCCACGCGCGATCGATGGTGTCGCGTGGTGTGAGTGGCAGGAACCGTCCGAGCGCAGTTTCGTCGCGGAGGAACCGTGTCGTCAGCCCGAGCACGCCGAGGAGCACTGCCGCCATCAGTCCCAGTCGAAGGGCAAGAGGCGGGCTTCGGCGCACCGCCGATGGAAGCCCCGCCGCTCGCCACGCGAGCGGAATGTTGACGACGAAGCCGATGCCGGGCTCGAGAATCGGCTCTTGGAACACGCCAGTGAATGTGGCGGGTGCACGCCACGCGGGTTCGACGTGCAGCGTGAGGTCGAAGTTCGCAATCGTGCCCGTTCGCTCACGGAAGCCGAACTCGTGATCGAGGCGGTACCCCGATCCTTCGGCGACGAGAATGTCGGCGTATTCATACTCCAGGACGTACGTGATCTTCGTGTTCAGGAACACCGGATCGTCGGGCCGTCGACTGCGCCAGCGGAGCGTGTGGCGCTCGGTCATCGCGTAGCCATCCACGTCGTCGAGCGACCCTTCGCGCATGGCGATCTCCGCGCCCGTGAGGCTGTCCACGCGCAGCAGTCGGCGGAAAACGAAGCCTTGGCCTCGCCGGACGTCGAAGCGTCGTTCGCCTCCGTTCCAGTCGCCGTTGAAGAGGATCGTCTGGCGCTCACGGACAAAGAGGCGGCCGGTGCTGTCGAGCCGTGCGTCGACGGAGAAGGCGGTCCAGTCGAGCGCGCGCGGCTGGGCCATGGCTGGTGTGGTGCACACGACGAGCAGTGCCGCGAGTACGGTGACGATGTGGCGGAGGGTGGGGCTCATGTCAGACATGAAAACGGTGACACTCGTGCTGCAGGCTGCCGCAGCACTGCGCGACCGTGCACCGCAGCACGCAGGGAGAGTTTCGCGCTTCTGGAATGAGTATGTCACCAGAATCCGATCGTGTCATCCTTCGTGGTTCCGGCCAGGGCAGACACGGGTGGTGCGCTCGCACCGCGGATGCGGAGACGAGAGGCAAGGGTATCTGGCGCGCCTCACGTTCACCTGGCTCGTAAAGTCGCACCGGGGCGCAGATGTGGCCGACGATCGTGTGCCGGGTAGTGCGCGAGTTTCTGGAGCGCTCGCTGGGGCTCGGGCCGGCGCCGCTCTTCTCCGGTCAGGCGATGCTGTCACGGCCGACACTCACGTACCGGACCGGTGGTGCTCGTCGATACGCTAGCGTCGCTCCAGCAGCCCGCGTCCCCGCATCCACTGCTCCAACTTCGGCAGCCACTCCTGCGCCACGGGCCCGCCGCTGGCCAGCATGCCGAACCCATGCCCGCCCTTCTCCCAGATGTGCAACTCTCCCGGCACACGCTGGGCCGTCATCGCCGCATAAAAGGCCATCGCATTCTGCGCCGGCACCGCGTCGTCGTCCTGCGTCGCGACGAGAAACGTCGGAGGCGTCGCCGCGGTCACGCGCAGCTCAGTCGAGTAGCGCCGCCGCGTTTCCTCTGACGCGGAAGCCCCAAGCAGATTGACACTCGAGCCGCGATGCCCCCACGTCTCGTGCATGCTGATCACCGGATACACGAGCACACCAAAGTCCGGCGCGTGACGCATGCCTGCTGCGTCCGTTGCATTGTCACCGGGTACGGTATCGGTCGACATCGTCAACACCATGCTCGCGAGATGCCCGCCGGCCGAGAAACCCAGCACACCGATCCGCGCGGCGTCGATGCCCCATTCCTTCGCGTGATCGCGCGTGAGCCGCACGGCCTGTCGCGCATCGAGCAGTGGCACGGGATATCGGTATGACGCTCCGTCACCGGCAGACACGCGATACTTGCACACGATCGCGGCCACACCAATCGTGTTCAGCCAGCGCGCCACCTGCCAGCCCTCGTGGTCGATGGCCAGGATGCTGTAGCCGCCACCGGGGAAGATCACGACCGCAGTGCCGGTGGCCGTCGCCGGTGCCGGCAGAAACACGCGCACGTCCGGCGTCTGGACATGGGTCACGCGCGCGATCGGAGCCTTCGCGGGCGGCACGAACACCTCGGGCAGCATCGAGGGCGGTGCGCCAGGCGGCGGTCCCTGGTACAGCGGCAGATCGAAGGGTGCCCGCGACACGGGAGCGCCCTGTGCCGCCAGCTGGGGTGCGGCCACCAGCGCGAGGAGCAGCACCGTTCGCATCATCATGATCGAGCCGGCTGGGGCCGGCGTCGCTGGATCGGACCGCGCTGTGCCGTGTGGAATCATCATGCCGTGAATCGTACCATGCATGCGCACTGATCGCCGTCATCGTGAAACCGCGTCCCTTCGTGACGCGATATCTTCCGCCCCATGATCACCCACCAGAGCGTTCCCGGATGACCCAGGCTGCCGCGTCCGCACTGGCGCTCGAAGTCGTGGGCCTCACCAAGTCCTACGGCGACGTACACGCCGTGCGGGGGCTCGATCTCCGTGTGCCCGTGGGGCAGTGCTTCGGCCTGCTCGGCCCCAACGGTGCCGGCAAGACGACCACCATCGAGATCTGTGAAGGCCTGAACAGGCGTGACAGCGGCACGCTCCGGGTCCTCGGACGCACGTGGGAGCAGGACGCGGCCTGGCTCCGCACGCAGCTCGGCATCCAGTTGCAGGAAACGCAGCTGGCCGAGAAGCTGAGTGTCACGGAGACGCTGACGCTGTTCCGCAGCTTCTACGCCACGGGTCGCACGATCGATGATGTGATCGACCTCGTACAGCTTGGCGAGAAGCGCACGGCGCGCGTGATGGGATTGTCGGGCGGGCAGAAACAGCGGCTGGCGCTGGCCTGTGCCCTGGTGGGTGATCCGCAGCTCCTGTTTCTCGATGAACCAACGACCGGTCTCGATCCGCAATCGCGCCGACAGCTCTGGACGCTGGTGGAAGGACTCAAGCGGGACGGGCGCACGATCGTGCTGACGACGCACTATATGGATGAAGCCGAGCGACTGTGCGACAACATCGCGATCGTCGATCATGGCACGGTGATCGCGCTCGGGTCGCCGCGGCAGCTGATCGCGTCACTCGGCGCGGAGCATGTGATTCGACTGGGGGTTGGCGAGTCGGCGAAGGCGCAGCATCCGATTGCCATTGCAGAGCTGCTGGGGCTGCCGGATGTCACCGGTGGCCGCGAAACTGCCACCGGCTATGAGTTGCGGGTTGGTGCGGTGCAGGCGGTGTTGCCATCGCTGCTGGCTGTTGCCGCGTCGCACGGCGTGCAGTGGCACGAATTGAGCACACACACGGCGACGCTCGAAGATGTCTTCGTGTCGCTGACGGGCCGCGAACTGCGGGACGGCTGAGCCATGCAGATTGCATCGTTGAAGCAACTGACGCTGGCGCGGTTCCGCGAATTCATCCGCGAGCCGGAAGCGGTGTTCTGGACGTTTGTCTTTCCGCTGCTGCTGGCGGGCGGGTTGGCGATCGCGTTCCGCGACAAGGCGCCGGAGCAGGCGATCATCGCCGTGGTCGCACCGGCACAGGGCGACAGTGCTGGAGCGCGTGTCGCCACCGCACTGCGCGCTGCCGCAATGGGTGACAGCGCCCCGCTGCGCACACGCGTGATTCCCGCCGACAGCATCGAGGAGGTGCTGCGCACCGGGACGGCAGCACTGGTGGTGGTGGCACAGGCCGGGGGTGGCGTCGAGTATCGATTCGATCCAGCGCGCCCCGAAGCGCGTACCGCCCGACAGGTGACCGACGACATCCTCCAGCGTGCCACCGGTCGCCGCGATCCGATGCCGGTGCGCGAGGTGACCGTGCGCGAGCGCGGCTCGCGCTACATCGACTTCTTCCTGCCGGGATTGCTGGCCATGAACATCATGGGCAGCAGCATCTGGAGCCTGGCGTTCGCGATCGTCACACAGCGCAACAAGAAACTGCTCAAGCGACTGGCGGCGACGCCGATGTCTCGGCTCGAGTACCTGCTGTCGTTCGTGCTGTCGCGGCTGGTATTCCTTGGGCTCGAGATGGCGGTGCTGCTTGGTTTTGGTGTGTTCGTGCTGGACGTGCCGATCCGGGGTGCGCTGCCATCCTTGGTGCTCGTCGCGTTCATCGGTGCAGCGGCGTTCAGCGCCATCGGCCTGCTGGTCTCGTCGCGCTCGAAGACGATCGAGGGGGTGTCGGGGCTGACGAATTTCGTGATGCTCCCGATGTGGATCTTCTCCGGCGTGTTCTTCTCGGCCAGCAACTTTCCCAGTGTGATTCAGCCGGTGGTGCAGGCGCTGCCATTGACGGCGCTGGTGAACGGTTTGCGGGCGATCATGCTGCAAGGTGCAAGTCTTGCGGGAGTCTGGCCACAGCTGGCACTGCTGGCCGGTTTCTTCGTGGTCTGCCTGACGATCGCACTGCGGATTTTCCGCTGGCAGTGAACAGCGCCGCACCGATCGGTGTCAGATGATCGTGGACGTATTGCGCGGCCGCACGCGCGCATGAGAAGTTTCTTATGTAGACTTTCCGCTCCGGCAGTTTCCGGAATTCTGAGGCGTACTCATGTCGACTCGCTCGCTAACGCTCCCGCGTCCACTGACACTCGTATCGCGCATGGCGATGCTGTCGGGATCGCTCGCACTTTTCGGCGCCTGCGCCACCAACCCCGCCACCGGTCGCCGCGAACTGTCGCTGGTCAGTCAGGGCCAGGAGATCGCGCTGGGTCAGGAAGGAGCGAAGGCGGCGGCGGCGCAGATGGGCATTTACGCTGATTCCGGACTGCAGCGGTACGTCACCGGCCTTGGCATGCCGATGGCAAAGAACTCCGAGCGCTCCGATCTGCCGTGGAGCTTCACGGTGGTCGACGATCCGATCGTCAACGCCTTCGCGCTGCCGGGTGGTCCGATCTTCGTGTCGCGCGGAATCCTGGCGCACATGAATTCCGAGGCACAGCTGGTGTCGGTGCTCGGTCACGAGATTGCGCATGTCACGGCCAAGCACTCGGTCAGCCAGATGTCGAAGCAGCAGATCTTCCAGATCGGATTGATCGGTGCCATGGTGCTCCGGCCGGAGTTGCAGGACTTCGGCGGTGTGGCCTCGCAGGGACTGGGCGTGCTGTTCCTGAAGTTCGGCCGCGACGACGAAACGCAGGCGGACGAACTCGGGTTTCGCTACATGACCGCCGCCAACTATGCGCCCAGTGAGATGGCGGAGATGTTCAAGATCCTGCAGCGAGTCTCCGGCGGATCGGATGCGCGCGGTACACCCGAGTGGCTGTCGACACACCCGGATCCGGGCAATCGTGTCGAGAAGACGAATCAGCGGATTGCGGCGGCCGGAAAGAGCTTTGCCGGCGCACGGATCGAACGCGCGGCGTTCCTGCGCCAGATCGACGGGATGGTCTTTGGCGAGGATCCGCGCAACGGCTACTTCCAGCAGTCGACGTTCATTCAGCCGACGATGCAGTTCCGATTCGACTTTCCCGCCGGCTGGCGCACGCAGAACGGCGCCGAGCAGGTGATCGGGGCCAGCACCAAGGGGGATGCGCAGATTGCGCTCTCGCTGGCGGGGAGGACGGCGCCACAGCAGGCTCTGAGTGCGTTCCTGCAGCAGCAGGGAATCCAGGCTGGCCGCACCTTCACCACGCCGATCAATGGCAACACGGCCGCCGTGGGGCAGTTCGTGGCCCAGACACAGAACGGCAACCAGCTGGCCGGCTATGTCGGTTTCATCCAGCAGGATGGTGTGACGTACCAGCTCGTGGCCATTACCGCGCGGCAGAACATCGAGGCGTACGACGCCGTGTTCCGCAACACGATCGGTTCGTTTCAGCGTGTCACTGATCAGCGGCTGCTGACCGTCAAGCCGCAGCGGGTGCGGATCGCCACCGTGCCGAGCACCATGACGCTGACGCAATTCAATCAGCAGAATCCGTCGGTGATTCCGATCGAGCAGCTGGCGCTGATCAACGCGGTGACGCCGACGGAGACTCTGGCGGCGGGGACGAAGGTGAAGCGGGTGGTGGTGGAGTAGCCGTTCGCCAGCGTGACGGTTCGCTGCCGGGATGGCGGCGTCGGCGTCGAGTGTCGGCGAGGCCAGCACCACCAGTCTCTGCAGGAGAGGTCCGGCGTACTCGCGATCGACGTCACGTCGAACGGTAAGGCAGTCATCTTCCGCCGTCGCGCATTGCGCCACCAGCGCCGCGAGCCCTCGCCGGTTGAATGTGTGTCGCGTTCCGGGCACTTTCGTTGCGCTGCCGAGACATGCGTGCTCAGCTATTGTCACCAAGAACCTGGCTCGCTCCGCGCGAGGCTGCTGTCTGCATGCGCAGCGTGGCCTTGCGCTTACACGCTTTCTGAGTTGCACGCGTGCGCTCCAGACAGCCGTTCTGAGCGGTGGTACGACTTGTGCCATCATGTGTCGTGTCCACGCACCTTTCCCAGTTCTACCCTTGAAGAGGTGTGTAAAAATGCTCGTGAAATACATGTCGGTCGCGTTCGCTGCTGGAATCGCGGCCTCGACGCTCGAAGCACAAACCTGGCAGGCGATCGGTGTTCCCAGCAACGCAGGTTCTGGCGCCTACTGGAACAATCAGTCGTACGGATCTCCTGCAGGTGTCGTATGTAACGTAGGCGCGGTGCTGACCAACACACCGGGCTCGCCTGCGTCCTGTCCGAATCAGAATCCGCCGTTTCTTCCGCTCACCCCAGCACCGCTCAACAGCCAGAATGTGTTTCTTGGCGGTGCTGGCGGCGCCGAGCCAGGCATCGGCGGCTTCAGGTTTGCCGGTGGTACGTACACCATTTCACTGATCGGGCGTATCGAAGGCGCGCCAGGCAACCCAGTGTGGGGTGTGATCCTCGACAACGGGACGGTGTTCACCTCCGCACAGTTGAGCGCGGGTAACACGGTGCTCTCCGGTCCCTTTGCGGTCTGGATTGCTCAGGCGTTGCCGGCCGCTGGTGCCGGTACGGTGTACACATCCGATCGTCGTACCGGTGCGCTTGCCATCGGTGCGCGCGGCGCCACGATCAATCAGCAGCATGCGGTGTTCACGAATGGCACCGGTGTCGGAAATCTTGGTGGCTTGTCGAGCGATGCGTTTGGAACGATCATCAACTCGACCGGGACAGGTGCTCGCTACTACGTGGGCATGGAAGACATCACGAACGGCGGCCGCGGATTCGGCGTGGCTGGACCAGGCGAAATTTCCGATCGTGATTACCAAGATGTCCTGATCTCCATCCAGGCAGTACCGGAGCCGGCGACGTTCGCGTTGATGGGCGTTGGCTTGCTTGTGCTCGCCACTGTTGCAAAGCGCCGCAAGGCCTGAGCAATCGGCTTGGTTCAATGGAGAAGTGGGGCCGCTGTCTTCGGACGGTTGCCCCACTTTTCCATTTCTGCCGATCCCCTCCTTCGCTGGCGCGCCTCCGCGTGACGCCTGGCACTTCGTCCTGGAGTCGGGCGCATCGGCGATGGCACGCGACTGGTTGCCGTGTGGCCGCCGGCCGGTATGTTCTGCACGATGTCACACCTCCATCGGATATCGCCCGCGGTCCTGGCGCTGGCTGGCGCCGTCCTTCTGTCTGGCGTTCGCGCCGCAGCGCAATCCACGCCTGCCGACCCGACGGCCGCGCTGCTGGCCGAGGTGATCCGCATCAACACCAGCAATCCGCCGGGTCGCACCCAGGCACTGGCCGACCTGCTGGCGCCGCGCTTCCGGGCGGCCGGGTTCACGGTGGAGGTCTTCCAGACGCCGGATTCGGCCAAGGTGCACTTCATCGCGCGACTGAAGGGCGATGGAAGCAAGCGACCGGTGCTGCTGGCAGCACACGCCGACGTGGTTGGCGTGGAGCGCGAGAAGTGGACGCTCGATCCGTTCGCTGGCATCATTCGCGACGGGCATGTCTACGGCCGCGGTGCGATCGACTTCAAGGGCGGCCTGGCGGTGTTCGCGATCGCCGCACTGCGCCTCGCCGAGCGGAAAGTGCCGCTGGCGCGCGATGTGATCTTCATGGCGGAAGCCGATGAAGAAGGTGCGCCGATGAACACCGGCTGGCTGGCGAAGGATCACTGGGCGTCGATGGACGCCGAGTTTGCTCTGAACGAAGGTGGGTGGATCATCAAGGGTGATGATCAGCGCGTGCGCTACGTCAGCATCTCGACCGCTGACAAGTCGGTCGTCGGCATCATCCTGACGGCGAGAGGCACCTCGACGCACTCGTCGATGCCATTGCCCGACAACCCGATCGCATCACTCGGCGCGGCCATCGCTCGCATCTCGGCTCACGAGACGCCGGTGCAGCTGACCGCGGAGTCCCGACAGTTCTTTCGCACTCTGGGCACCACCAGCACGGGAGACACCAGTCGCTGGTTTCGCGAGCTGGTGGATGGTACGCCGGCACAGGTGCGCGCCGCCGACAGCCTGATCTCGCGTGACCCGCTGCTGCACGCCATCATGCGCAACACGATCGCGCCGGTGCTGATCAGCGGCGGCTTTCGCTCCAACGTCATCCCGGGATCGGCCGAAGCGACGCTCAACCTGCGCCTGATTCCCGGAACCGATCCGCAGGCGATGGTACAGTTGATCGAGCAGCTGGTGAACGATCCACGCGTCACGGTGAAACTGGCGACGACGGTGGCGGTGCCGACCGTGGCACCGTCCGCGCTCGACACGGAGTTGTATCAGACACTGGCGCGCGAGGCGAAGGCGCAGTGGCCCACCGCTGAGGTTACGCCGTATCTGTTTCAGGCTGGCACGGATGCGTTCGCGTGGCGATCACGCGGGGTGCCGGTGTACGGCATCTATCCGTATCCGATCACGAACGACGAGCTGCGTCGGATGCATGGCAATGACGAACGGGTCAGCGTCGAGTCGTTGCGCGAGGGCACGGAGATGATCTACCGGACGCTGGTGAGCGTCGCTGGCAAGAAGGCCGGGCGCGCAGCCGGGCGTCGGTAGTCGGTCTGGCGGTTGACTATCGCGTGAGCATCGCGATCGTGCCACACTGCGGGTCACCGCGGAAGGATCGCAGTTGTGGCGGAAGGATCGCGAAGCTGTTGAACGCCAGCAGCAGCTTGATCGAACGTGGTCGCACTTCGTTGAGGTTGAAACGTGGTAGCTGTTCCTGGCCATCGATGAACACGTTGGGTCGGCACTGCCGCCCATTGACCACGGCCACGGCCGTCATGCCGCTGCCGAGCACACGAAAGCCGACCGGTCCACGAAAGAGATCGGTGGTCACCGCAGGTGCGAGTTGCACGATGTCGCGATCGGTGAGCGTGAACGCGGTTCGAGCAGCGTTGGCCGCCGCCGCGTAGCGCTCGAGATCCCGGGCAAAGACCTTCTCCGCCTTGAGGACGTATGCGACGGAATCGTCGCCTTCCCGAAAGCGTTCGAGCACAAATTCGAGTGTGTCGGTCGCTGTGATCCGCAGCAGCTCCACCGCCGGGATCACACCAGGCGCCCGCGCCGCAACCCAGGTCAGTCCGAGCGGAATGCCGGTGATGCGGAACACGCCATCGGCGTCAGTGACGGCGCGTGCCTGGTCGCCGCGAATCAGAATCTGTGCGCCAGCGACGGGCGCGCCGCGATCATCCCGCACCGACCCCACCAGGACGGTGCCCTGTGCCGCCAGAGCTTGCGCGGTCAGGCCGCAGACGACTGCCGAACGCCACAGCCGTCCGAGCCCCGCGGAACGATCGAGCGGGATGTGTCGCATCAGGCTCTCCCCCGTGTGGTGGGCGGCGCCGGCTTCTCCGACGCCTGCGGTGCTGCTGCTAGTGTACACCATGGTTCAACACACGACCAACGCGAAGGGTCCGGTACACCGGCTGGGCGCCGGGTACCTCTGCGCAGCCGACGCGGGTTGATTCCCATCCAATGCGCTGGCGGCGATCGACGTCCGCCGAGGTGCCCTTTGCGCGCCACTCACCAAGCCTTCCTCCCATGGCCCATCTCCAACTCGTCACGCTCGTCGTACGCGACTACGATCGCGCGATCGCGTTCTTCGTTGACGTACTCGGCTTCGAGCTGTCCGAAGACCTGCCTTCGGTGACCAACGAGGGGCGGCCAAAGCGCTGGGTCGTGGTGCGGCCGCGTGGCGCACAGACCGGGATGTTGCTGGCGCAGGCCGATGGCGATCGGCAGCGTGCGGTGATCGGTGAACAGCATGCAGGCCGCGTCGGCTTCTTCCTGCAGGTGGATGACTATCAGGCGACGTATGCGCGGATGGTCGCCGCTCGCGTCACGTTCGTGAGCCAACCGCGACCTGAGGCGTACGGCACCGTGGCCGTCTTTCTCGATTGCGAAGGCAACAAATGGGATCTGCTCAGCGCGAGACCGTAGCCGCCACGTTGCACACTGTGCCACGTCCGATCAGCGCGTGTTCGCGATCCATCCCAGGCCGCGGTGATTCAACGTTTGCAGGTAGAGTCGATCGGGGGGCTCGGTGATGCCCGTCACTTTCGGAAACGCACCGCTGGGATCCTGCAGATCATCCACCACCCGGCCGTCCTCGGTGAACGCCATCGCGTGTCCGTATGGTGTGCCCTTCGGCCTGAGGGCCTGTGGCAGCCGAAGCGCGATCTTCCGGATCGTCGGCCAGTTCGCGAAGGTGTCGAGGAACGTTGAGCGTGGTTCCGGCAGGCCCACCCAGATGCGACCGTCGAGACCGCGCATCAGGTTGTCGGGCATGCCGGGGAGCCGGTCCAGCAGCACGCGTGCCAGTGGTGACGGCGTCGACACATCGAGGTTGCGGGCGCTGACGGCGATCTTCCAGATGCGTGACGCACCGGTTTCTGCGATGAGGAGTGATTGCTGGTCACCCGTCGTGGCGACGCCATTGGCGAAGCAGAGTCCGCGTGCAACGACGCGGACGCGACGTGTCGACGGATCGTACTCGAGAATCCGTCCGGTGGCCGAGTGCTCGACGATGTCGAGAATCGCCGCAGCTTCGGTATCGAATGCCGGGCCAAGGGTGGCGGTGGTGAAGCGTGTGCTTGCGTCGCTGAAATAGATCTTGCCATTGCGGGCCACGATGACGGCATCGGCAAAGCCGATCAGTGTGCCATCGACGTGGTCGGCGAGCACGCTGACGCTGCCCTGCGGTGTGATCGAGATCAATCCGCGGAACACATCCGCGGCGATCAGATTGCCGGCTGCATCGAAATCGATGCCGAGGACGCGGCCGCCGGTGGTGGCGAAGAGTTGTGGTGCTGAGCCGTCGGGTTGCATGCGCAGAATACGGCCGCCGGCCACGGAGGCGTAGAGGAGTCCGTCCGGCCCGGGCACGATGTGTTCCGGTGCAGCGTCGGCGCCAAGGGAGATCAGCGTGGTGGCGGCGAGTCGTGTGTTCTGTGCGTGTGCTCCCGTGTATCCGGACGATGGCACGGAGACCCATGCCACGGGCTGGACGAGCGATGGCGACAGTGCGAGCCAGGCAACGGTGGCCGCGAGTGCGAACGCGAGGCGCAGGACGATCCGCTTCATGTCGTCGGCAATGTGGGTGACGTGCGATCGATCGCTGGCATCGGTGGAGCATAGCTGCGAGGCACATGTGCTGTCGAGGTCGCGTGTCTGGCACCTTTTGCACTGCTGGTGCATTCACCCGACACGACGATGATGCGACGCGCTGGTTCGCGTACGATCATCGGACGCGTGTCCCCGTGATGGCACTCGGGTTTGCGCTGCGCACTGTTGCTGGTGCGTCCCGCCATTTCTCAGGGATGGTGCATCCGCAGGTTCCCGATGGACGCAGTTCACGTTCTCCCAGGCAGACAACATGCATGACATTATCGATACGGCCGTCGCCGCAGGCACGTTCAAGACTCTTGCCACCGCGCTGACGGAGGCTGGGCTGATCGACACGTTGAAGGGTACGGGGCCGTTCACGGTGCTGGCGCCGACGGATGACGCATTCGCGAAGATTCCGGCCGCTGATCTGACGGCGTTGCTGGCCGACACGGCCAAGCTGACCGCCGTGCTGACGTACCACGTGGTCGCTGGCAACGTGCCGGCCGCTGCGGTCGTCGGGCTGACCGAGGCCGGGACGGTCGAAGGCAGCAAGATCACGATCGCGGTGGTGGACGGGAAGGTGGTGTTGAACGGTGCGAGCCATGTGACGGCCACGGACATCGCGGCGACCAATGGGGTGATCCACGTGATCGACACGGTGCTGCTGCCGCCGGCGAAGCACTAGTGCGGGCGCGGGGTGGTTCGGCGGGGGCGAGGATCGCTCATGGCCGGGCTGTCCCGCTTGCTGGGCGGGGTGGGAGCGGGTAGGCTTCAGGGACGCGGGAGTAGCTCAGTTGGTAGAGCGCTAGCCTTCCAAGCTTGATGTCGCGGGTTCGAGTCCCGTCTCCCGCTCTGTGTTGCCGGACAAGGACTAGGACGGTTGAGCCCGGCCAGGGATGGTCGGGCTTTTCTGTGTCGAGGTGCGGATTCGGAGCAGCCGAAGTCGGGCGACGTGTCGTTCAACGCCTTCAGCTCGCGGCTCATCAGGTTAGCGCCGGAGCTCCCTCCTCCAACTCATGCAGCGCAGGCGGGCTGGCTGGTCGCGGTGGCGTTGGGTCTCCGGCCGCCGACAGACCAATGCGCCACGTGTGACAGTGCACCGTCGAACAACCGGTCGCAGCGGCGGGCCGCCGCTGATCCGGAGCGTTCGGAAGCAGCTCATGCCGGTACGGAGTCTGGACCGGATCGATGTCGGCGCCTGGAAGGTGGGGCCGGTGACGAAGCCTGTGCAGACGGCGTTCATCGACATCGCCAACGGTCAGGCCGAGGACACGTTCGGATGGCTGACGCCGGTGTACGCTGGCGTGTGATCCGATGATGCTGCGTGCGTGAAATTGGTGACGCATCTTGAGCGCAAAGGTGGCATCGTGTGGCGGGTTCGCACGGTGCCACATTTTGCGGTGACAGCACATGACGTCGACACGGCTGATGACGGCGGATGAGCTGCTCGTGATGCAGCCGCCGGACAGGGACACGGAACTGGTGCGGGGGCGATTGATCGTCCGCGAGCCACCAAAGCCATGGCATGGTCTGTATGCTGCCAATCTGTGTCGCATCGTGGGCAGTCACGTGCGGGCTGCGCGGCTGGGGTCCGTGTTTGGGCAGGACACGGGCTTTCACATCGCCAGTGATCCGGACACGGTGCTCGCACCAGATCTCGCCTTCGTTCTTGCTGACCGGATGCCGAGCCGCGAGGATGACCGATATTGGCGCATGGCGCCCGATCTCGTGGCGGAGATCATGTCGCCGGGGGACCGGCGGAAGGCAGTCATCCGCAAGATTCACGATTGGCTCGATGCCGGGGTACGAGTCGCGTGGTTCATCGAGCCGAGGCATTGGCGGGCGGCGATCTACTACGCGGATGGCACCGACGTCGCGGTCGCGGCGGACGGTATGCTGACGGCGGGCGATGTGCTGCCGGGGTTCGCGTGTGCGCTGCGAGAGGTGTTCGAGTAGGGAGCGCTACGGCGCTCGTGCACTTCAATTCGTTGCCGCACAGCAGCGAACCGATGTGTGCCGTGGCGCACCATGAACTCCGCACGCACTCGCAGTCACGTCGCGTGGTACGGAACTCGCAAGCATGCATCACACAACTGTGCCACCACCACACACTATCGGCGTGATGACGCGCGGCGCATGTGATGTGCTCCGGTGTCGTCCGCCTGGAGATCACATGCGCAACATCCATCTTGCCGGCGCCAGTGCCATCGCTCTGCTCGCGGCTTGCAGCACCGCCGGTCCCAATTCGAATCAGTCACCGGTGCCCGGCGACTCGGCCGTCGCCTCGCGCACCGACTCACTCGGACGCGATTCGCTCGGCGGACGCAACACAGCTGACTCGGCGTCCGCTGCGTTGCGCCGCGCGCGCGACTCGATCCTCGCCGCCACACGTCGTACCGCCGACACCGTGAACACCGCCGTCAGCGCGACGGCGGACTCCGCCGCCGCGGTCGCTCGCGCCACGATGGACTCCGTCGGCGGCAACATTCGCACGACGGTGTCGATGAAATCCTCGGATGGACGCGATCTCGGCTCGCTGAACATCACGGAAGCCGCACAGGCGCTCTCGATCTCGGGGACGCTGCGCGGCCTGCCGCCGGGCTCGCACGGGATGCACCTGCACATGGTGGGACGCTGTGTCGCGCCGGATTTCGAGTCCGCCGGTGGCCACTGGAACCCGACCTCCAAGCAGCATGGCACGGAGAACGCACAGGGACCGCATCTGGGTGATCTGAACAACATCACCGTCCGCGCCGACAGTTCAGCGACCATTCTCGTCGCGACTCGCGGTAGTTCACTGCGCGCCACGAACAGGCTCATGGACACCGATGGCGCAGCGCTCGTCGTGCACACCTCGGCGGACGACCATCGCACCGATCCATCGGGCAACAGCGGCGCACGTATCGCCTGCGGCGTCATGGGCGGCTCGCGCTGACCTGAGCCGCGTGGCTTGGTCCGCAGCCGCAGGGATGTTTCACCGCTGCCTCTCGATCGGTACCAGCATCAGCATAGGCTGGCAACGCGTGCGTGATCTGTCACCCGATAACGTCGATGTCTTCATCGGTCCCCTTGCTTTCTGGCGGGGGGCCGACCACAACGTGACGGCTGGGTTCCCCAGTTACAACCTGCCCACGTTTTCTGCGGAGACGTGACGGACGGCATAGGGAGGGCCTCGATCGGCCACGGTCAACAAGATCCGGGCGGATCGGCGTCTCACTCATCTTTCCCGAGCGTGTCGGCCGCGGAAGCCTCGCAGCCGGACGCAAGGCTGTGAGAGCAGTCCCTCCTCTGCGAGCGGAGCCCGATCGCCCGCAACAACACTCCCGCCCGCCATCCCGTAGAATGCCTGTCCGTCACTCCTCACTCCAAAGAATCCAGCCCTCCACGGCTTGCCCGCTCGCTCATCTCTCCGCCCCTGGCGCACCGTCACACTGACGTCGCTGCTTGCCACTGCCGTTACCGCGCCGCTCGCCGCCCAGGCGCAAGGCCCCGCCGTGGCGCCCCTGCGCCTCGACGCCGCCCGCGCCGACTCCTTCGCTACCGCCGCCCGCAGCCGGCCGCTGCCGCAGACGAGCGCCGCCCGCGTCACCACCCCGCCCACCATCGACGGACGACTCGACGAGGCCGTCTGGCAGCAGGGCACACCCGTCGCCGACTTCCTGCAGCGCGAGTTGAACGAAGGTGTGCCGGCCACCGAGCGGACCGAGGTCCGCTTCGCGACCGACGGGATCAACCTGTACATCGGTGCGCGCATGTTCGATCGGGAGCCGCAGCTGATCGTGCCGGGCGAAAAAATTCGCGACGTGACGCTCTCCAACAGTGATCACATCGCCCTCATCTTCGATACCTATCACGATCGACAGAATGGCTTCGTATTCGGCACCACGCCGGCGGGTGTGGAGTACGACGGCCAGGTGATTCGCGAAGGCGAGGGCGGCGGCGCGGCAGTGCAGGGACAGAACCGCGCGCTCGCCGGCGCATTGGGTGGATTCAACGTCAACTGGGATGCCAGTTGGACCGTGGCGACGCGCATCGACTCCCTCGGCTGGACGGCCGAATTCCGGATTCCGTTCTCCACCATCCGCTATCAGGCGGGACGCGGCGAGCAGACGTGGGGGCTCAACATCACCCGGTCGATCCGTCGC
Organism: Gemmatimonadaceae bacterium; assembly: GCA_031374935.1. GTDB lineage: Bacteria > Gemmatimonadota > Gemmatimonadetes > Gemmatimonadales > Gemmatimonadaceae > JACMLX01. The sequence goes on from JANMHB010000161.1 coordinate 42,400, forward strand.
AAGAACGAAGAACTGTATTGGGCCTACATCCCGCGACAGTTCAATCTCTATCGCCTGTCGTTGGCCGGAACGCTCGAGAAACTCACGGTGCCGACGCGCCGCATCCAGACGTTCACGCCCTATGTCCTCAGCTCGGCGCAGACGCTCTATCCGACGGGCGCGCGATCACGCACGACGACACCGAGCGAGTTCGGCGGTGAGATCAAGTACGGCGTCACACCAGCGCTCACGCTCGATCTCACCTACAACACCGACTTCGCCCAGGTGGAAGTCGATGATCAGCGCGTGAACCTGACACGCTTCCCGATCTTCTTCCCCGAAAAGCGGCCGTTCTTCCTCGAAAATGCCGGCATCTTCTCCGCCGGCACACCACAGGCCATCGATCCCTTCTTCACGCGCCGCATCGGCATCTCGGCCAATGGCACTCCCCAGCCGATCATCGGTGGTGGGCGCCTGACCGGCCGCCTGGGACAGAACACCATCGGGCTGCTGCAGATGGTCACCGATGCGCCGGACAGCAGCACCGATGGACAGTCGTACACAGTAATTCGCGGGATCCGCGAGATCTCCCGGCGCTCGCGCATCGGTGCGATGGCGGTGCAGCGACTCTCCATGCGCGATTCGCGTGATGTGAACCGCACCTTCGTCGCCGATGGTCGGCTCGGTCTGGGGCAACAGTGGACCGGTGACGCGTGGATGGCACTCACCACGACGCCGGGCCGCACCGGCGACGCCGCAGCCTACAGCGCGCGCATGGCGTACCAGACGAATGTGTGGAACCACAGCCTGCGCGTCGCACAGGTGGGCGAGGCGTTCAACCCGGAAGTGGGATTCCTGAGCCGACCGGCCGGATTCCGGCAGGTGGATCTGTCGCTGCTGCGATTGGTGCGGAAGCCGGAGTGGGAGTGGTTCCGGCAATGGAACCCGCACATGAACTATCGGGCGACATATGGAACCGATGGCTTCTATCAGTCAGGCTTCTATCACATCGACCTGACCGAGATCGAGTTCGCGAACAGCTCCCGCTTCGGACCCGAGTACAACATCTCGCACGAGGGGCTGCAGGCGCCATTCGAGATAGCCCCCGGAGTGATCCTGCCACCCGGCTCCTACGACTGGGGCACCGTGGGCTTCGACTACCAGACCGATCCCAGCGAGAATCTCTGGATCACCGGGCGCTTCGACGTTGGCGAGTTCTGGACCGGCACGCGCCGTGGCGGCAGTGCCGCGATCACACTGCGCCGCGGCGCGACGTTCTCCGGCTCGATCACGGGCGAATACAACGACGTGCGGCTGCCGCAGGGCAAGTTCACCCGGACGTTGCAGGCGCTGCGACTCAACTACTTCTTCACGCCGCGCATCTTCGTGCAGACGCTCACGCAGTACAACAATCAGCAGCGCATCTGGTCGGCGAATGCGCGGTTCGGCTGGCTGAATACGGCCGGCACGGGACTGTTCATCGTGCTGAACGACGGGCGCGAGGCGAACGGGTTCTTCGACTGGGTGCGACCGCAGCAGCGCTCGGTGTTCCTCAAGTTCACGCGGCAGTTCGGGACGGGCGGCTAGATCAGCATTGCGCGGCGCCGCCCGGTGAACCTGTCGGCGTTCTCCGGGCGGGCTCAGGCGATATCAGCCTGCCGGCGCTACTTGCTCCACGGCGGCACCACGTTGTTGCTCCGCGCATACGCAATCGACTGCCCGAGATGCTCATGCAGATGGGTGAGCGTCATCAGCGCCACCTTCTGACGGCTCATGTCCTGCCCGAAGAACTTGATCTTTTCGCTCAGGTTCGCGTCGGTCGTGGTGCGCAATGCCCCATGCAGGTGGTTGAATGACGCGGTGAGTTCGGCGATCACCTGCGCTTTCGTCATCGCACGCTTTTCGTATGCCTCGACGGTCTTCATGTCGGTTCCGGAAATGCCCGTTGCGGCAGGAGCAGGCGTACCGGTCATGATCGGGATCAGGTAGTTGTCCGTCGCCACGTGCTTGAAGACTTCGCCCACGGTGCGAACGCCGGCACTCGGCCGCCACCCATACGCGCTTTCCGGAATGGCGGTCGCGAGGTCGATCAGCTTTTTCTGAACGGCACTCACTTCGCTGTGCACGTCGGCCATCAGGCCCTGAGCCACGAGTGCTGATGGCGATGCTGCAACACTGCCAACGACAGCGAAGGTGAGCGGGAGAGCAACTGCGGAGATGAACCGGCGCATCGTCGAATCCTTGTCTTGGACGGGGTGAAGGAACGGCCGTAAATATGGCATCGGGAGAAGGTCCAGGGGCGGTTCCCAAGCCCATCCACGAGGCCGGCAACAACTCCAGCATCGAACTGATGTGAGGGGGAGCGCCGCGGAGGGTGTCCATACCGATGAGTGCGCGCCCGGAGCATCGCTCTCGACGCCTGCAGGTCGAGCCTGCCGGCGGTCGGCCGCAGACGGCGCGCATCCGAAATCCATCGCGGCGGTGTAGCAACCGTCGTCCGTTCGTGTGCGGCTCTCCCCGGCAGCACGTCATTCTGCCTCTGGAGCGGTGCTCCGGCGTCACTGCCGGCCGCACCGATGCATCGCGCATGGCACTGCCAACGCTGACGCTGGTCGACAGTACCGATCCCGACCGTGGCCTCACGGCCCGACTGCGCGCCGGCGAGGCCGCAGCGTTCGATGCGATCTTCGCCGCCTGGTACACACCGCTGGTTCGCTTCGTCACCCGGATCGTCGGCGACAGCGCGCGAGCCGAGGATGTGGTGCAGGATACGATGCTGGCGCTCTGGCGTGGCCGCGAGTCGCTCGACCCGTGCCTGTCGCCGCAGGCGTGGCTCTTCCATGCCACGCGGAACCGCGCGCTGAATGTCATTCGCCACGATGGTATCGTGCGTCGCGCGCACTCGAAGGTTGCGGCGGGAACTCCGGGATCACTCGATGCGCGGAGCGTCGATGCCGATCAGGCGCTGGCGGATGCGGAATTGCACTCGGCGATCGACGCGGCGGTTGCAGCGCTGCCACCACGTTGCCGGAATGTCTTTGTCCTCAGTCGTGCACAGGGCATGCGACACTCGGAGATTGCCGCCACACTCGGCATCAGCACCAAGACAGTGGAAGCGCATATGACACATGCGTTGCGCGTCCTGCGGCAGGCACTGGCAGCATGGCTCACACCGGACCTGCGATCGCGATGACGAATCGCACGTCCGGAGCGGCGGACACGGTCAGCTACAGCTGACGGTTGCCACTGAGCGCCACGGAGAATGTCCGGCCGCGACGCAGCACCACCAGCGTCACCGGCCGTTCGGATGCGAGCGTATCGCGCAGGCGCGACAACTCGGGTGCCGCACCATCGACCTTCAGCACCACGTCACCTGCCCGCAGTGGCTCCCACGCTTCGCTGGCCGATTGCACGAGCAATGCCGAATCGGCCTGCGAGCCGAGGAACACCGCCAGATCGCCGGAGACGCGCGCCAGTTCCAAGCCGGCCAGTGAGAGCTTCGCTGCACTCGGTGCGGCCGATGTCAGCGCAGATGGCGTCATGGGCGCCGTCACGACGGCTGGTGCGGCGGGTTGCGGCAGCGGCGCTGCCATTGGCGCAGTCGCTGGCGCTGCAGGCGGTGAGGCGGTCGGCGATGTCACGTCAACAGCGTTCGACGGCATGTTGCGCTCCTGCGTGCCGGCCGCACCGCGCGCGCTCTGCACTCGCCGTACCCGGGCACGCAGCAGTGCCACGTCGTGTTCGAGATCCGTCAAGCTGTCGGTCACAGCACGGGGCTGTGAATCGCGCGCGATGCGTCGCAGATCGAGTTGCACGGCGAGCAGCGCATCGATCAGGCCATCGAGCGATCGGGGTGCCGCGGCTGGCGGTTCGTTCGACATCGGAGCTGGCGTCACGCCAGTCGCCGCGGCGGGCGGCGGCACCTGCAGCAGCGCATCAGTCGACATGATGCGACGCTCCGCCGTGGCCAGCGCAACGGTGCGCGTTCGTCCACCGCCGACGACTCGCAGCGTGACGTCGCTGTTGCCAGAGGTCGCGCGGACGGCCTCGTCGAAGCGCTGGAGCACGCTGTCAGCGGCTCTTGGTCGACCGATGTCATTCGGGTTCAGTCGCACGGCCTGACCGTTCACAGCCAGCACTCTGCTGCCGGGCGTGATGCCCGCCAGATCGGCAGGACCGTTCCGCACGACCGTGGCCACCAGCAGGCCGAGCGTGTCGCGTGGGCCGCCGGATGCCGCCACACTGAGGCCGAGCAGCCGCAGTGGTTCCGCCGCGCCAGACGACGGCGCAGCCTGTGCCCCAGCGAGCGATGCCGCCGCGGGCAACAGGAACAAAGCGCAACCGAGCGTGAACGACATCGGGATGGATGCGCTGCTCCGTGGTAACACGTCCGCGTTCATGGTGCCCCCGCTGGCTTCGGTGCATTGTCAGGACGACTCGACGGCACACGACCTGACGTTCCGTCGTACGGCGTTGCCCGCGGTGATACCGGCGCCTGGACGCCAAGGATCCGTCGCACACTCTGCAAGTGCGCCGCGAACCAGATGCCGCGCGCCCCTTCGCCGAGCACATCGTACATCACGCTGCCGCCACTGGCGCTGGCGTGCACGAAGCGATCGCGACCTGTATAGATCGCAACGTGATCGGCGTAGGTGCCGTCATTGCTGAAGAACAGCAGGTCGCCTGGGCGCAGGTTCCCCGCCCGTGCCGAGACGATCACGCCGGTTGTCGCGAGCTCGCGCACACTCCGCGGCAGCTGGATGTCTTCCTGCGCAAACACGTACCGCACGAATCCTCCCGCGTCGAAGCCGGTGCGTGGCGACGTGCCTGCCTCCTGCCATGGAGCATCCAGCAACGCTTCTGCCGCGTCGATCAACCGCGGCGCGATCGTCTCCGGATCGCGGGTGTCGAATCGTGACGGCGGTGCCGGCATCGGCGCGGCGCCGTGTGGCTCGAGCGCCGGCCTCCGCCCGCGTGAGACCACCACGACTTCCGGCGCGCTTCGCTTCGATCGACGCGCGCCACCACCGACGCCAACGCTGAGGCCAAGGCGATACTGTACCGCGTCACGGAACGTGTTGCCGATGAAGGCATTGTCGTCGAGGCGGCGACGCACGCGTGCCTCGGCCGTCAGCCCGGTGCGACTCACCAGATCGTGATGCGCACCGACGCCATAGCTCCACACCGAGCGTGATGTGTCAGGGCCGAGCGGTGTGCTGGCATTGCTGGCAAGGCGGCCGATGCCGGTGAAGATGTATGGCGAAAAGCCGAGCAGGAGCTGGCGCATGACGGGCACGGTGCGGAACGGTTCCGCGATCAGGTCTGCGTCGGCACTCCATGCGTCGGCGCCGAAGAACGATCCACCGGTGGCGTCACGACGCATCATCGTCCGGCAGCCGATGCGAGGGTTGCAGACTCGCACCGGGGTCTCAACCACACGTTGTCGTCCACCGGGTTCGAACCCGGCGACTGAGCCGTTCAGGCGGAGACCAAGGATGCCGGAGTAGCCGGAGAGTGAGACGCCCCCGAAAACATTGGAAGCCGATGCTTCGTTGCGTGCGGCGAATGTTTCGAGGCGAAACGGCGAGCTGGTCGACGTCTGCGCTGCAGCGGGTGCGGCGCGATTGAGAGCGACCGCAATCAGGACGGGGCTCAGCCAGGCGCCGGCTCGCCTGTGGTGCCCGGTGAAGGGGCGGCTGCGAGGTGTGAGTTCGAGCGGCATGCGAGGTGTTCCCGGTGAAAGGGGCGGCGGCTTCCGGCCAGTCCGGTCCGTCCTACCGGAGGAAACCCGCATCGCACGCCAACCCCTTAGTCCTTCGCGTTTGCGCCCGTCGCATCAGGGGCCGCGCAATCGCTGGAACCAGCGAGGGCGCGGTAGATCCGCGCTCGGCAGCATCCGTGCCGATGTTCGATCGCCGGGCGTGCGGCAGATCGGGCAGTTCGCCATCGTGGGCTCGATGCCGAGGCGAACTGTGGCTGGGCCGAAGGCGACGTCCTTGTTCTCGATGGTGTCACGCACGGTGACTCGGATGGTCAGCGTTCCGCCGGAGACGCTGCCGGAGAACTGCGCGGGCATGGCTGGCCCGACCTGCACCGGGAACGCGCGCAGCACGTAGCTCCCGCTGCGCGTGAATCGCCCGTCGGCGTCTAGTGTGACACGGCCGCGGAGATCGCCGAAGGTGCACCCAATGTGCACGTGGGTGAGTGTGTCGCCGACCAGCACGCCAGCTTCGTTGCCGCCCCAGGTGCCGATCGCCAGCAGGCCAGCGGCGGGCGGATCGCCGACAGCGCTCTCGCCGCACGCCAGCAACGGGAGCAGCACGGCAGTCCGAAGGAATCGGCGCACGGGAGTCATCGCGCTGATATCGGGATGGAGAGGACGGTCGCAGCAGTGCATCGATGCGAGGCGTACTTCGCAACATCATGCACCGTCACCGGGAGCCGGCTGGCGCCAGCGACGACGTGGTGTCCTGTCGTCGCGAACACACCGCACGCCGAAGAGCGCCCGAACCAGCGTGATGCCGGCGGCGCAGGACCCTCGGCCGGCCGGACCGTGTGCAAGACGTCAGGGCTCGGGCATCCCTATTCCTGTAACCCGCTCGCTGCCTGCCCTCCGCGGTCACCGATGGGTTCAACCGGAGGCTCCGATGATTCTCCCCAGCGTGGTGGTGGCAACACTCCTGACGTCCCCAGCGGTTTCGGCACCGCCCGCGACCGCCCGCGATTCGTTCGTCGTCAGCGGGACGATCACCGATGGATCCACGACGCGACCCATCGCCGGTGCGACCGTGATGTTCGTCAACCGAAGTGTGGCGACGCAGAGCGGCACCAACGGTCGCTATCGTGTGGCGCTTGCGGTCGGGCCGGCCACACGGTCGGTCAGCGTGATGGTTCGCATGCTCGGGTACACCCAAGTGACTCGTAAGCTGAGCGTGACGGGAACTGGCGCGACGCTCGATGTTGCCCTCATGCCACAGCAGCAGCTACTGAGCCAGATCGTTGTCAGCGGCGCCATGGACAAGGCGATGCGAGCGGAGCGCCTCGGTGCGACCGTCTCGGTGGGGAACGGCGCCGCTGCGCCGGCAGGCGTGGCGGTCAACATGTCGCGATTCGTCGCCACGGCCGAGCGGCGGGCCCGCGTTCGTGGTGACGGGAATCTCCGCGTCGATGCCGCGGCGCAGGATTCCGGCAACCGCGAACAGTACTCGGTGATCGCGGAGAATCCATTCCTGAACGCGCGCCGCACTCCGCTCTCCACCTTCGCCATCGATGTCGATCGTGCGTCCTACTCGGATGTGCGCCGCTATCTCGATCAGTCGATGCGCCCACCGCGCGACGCGGTGCGGATCGAGGAGCTGGTGAACTACTTCCGCTACGACTATCGCGCACCGGCTCGTGGCACCGCGCCGCTCGATGTCACGATCGAGACGCACGCCGCGCCGTGGCAACCGTCACACCGGCTGATCCGCATCGGCATGCAGGCGCAGCGGTTGCCGATCGCGGACCTCCCGCCGGCCAACCTCGTCTTTCTGGTGGATGTTTCCGGCTCGATGGGCGAAGAAAACAAGCTGCCGCTGGTGATCAAGTCGCTCCGGTTGCTGACCCAGGAGCTGCGTCCGCAGGATCGTGTGGCAATCGCGGTCTATGCCGGAGCTGCCGGACTGGTGTTGCCATCGACGCTGGGCAGCGAGAAGTCGCGCATCTTCGAGGCGCTCGATCGGCTGCAGTCTGGGGGCTCCACGAACGGCGGTGCTGGTATCCGGCTGGCGTACAACACGGCGCGCGCCCACTTCATGTCGGAGGGAGCGAACCGTGTGATTCTGGCCACCGACGGCGACTTCAATGTCGGCACCACCAGCGACAGTGATCTGATCCAGCTGATCGAAAAGGAGCGGAAGAGCGGCGTGTTTCTCACGGTGCTTGGCTTTGGCATGGGCAACACCCAGCACGCGAAGATGGAACAGCTGGCCGACAAGGGGAACGGCCAGTTTGCCTACATCGACAATCTTGCCGAGGCGCAGAAGGCACTCGTCCGTGAGATGGGGGGGACGCTCTTCACGCTGGCCAAGGATGTGAAGATCCAGGTCGAGTTCAATCCGTCGCGGGTGCGGTCCTATCGACTGATCGGGTACGAGAACCGACTACTGCGCGACGAGGACTTCAACGACGATACCAAGGACGCCGGCGAGCTGGGCGCAGGGCACAGTGTCACCGCGCTCTACGACGTCGAGTTGGTGGACGGAGCGTCGAATGTGTCGACGGGTACGGTGGAGCCGTCGCGGTACAGTGCGCCGCGACGCAGGGCGACGCAGAACGACAGCGATGAACTGGCGTTCGTGAAGGTTCGCTACCAGCCGCCGCACGGTGGGAAGAGTGCGCTGCTCTCGTGGGCCGTTCGCGAGTCAGCGGGCGCGCCCACCGCGGACTACACCTTCGCGAGTGCGGTCGCTGGTTTCGGCATGCTGCTGCGCGACAGTGAACACAAAGGCAACCTGACCTGGGCCGACGTGCGTCGCCTGGCGGAGCGAGGGCAGAATGACGATCGTGATGGTGATCGCGTGGGTTTTCTGCGGCTGGTTGATGCGGCCGAGCGGGTGATGACGGCGACGGCCGCGGCCAAGGACTCCGTCAGGTAGCGGCCGTCGTCGGCCAGCGCCCGTTCCGCGTCCCCAATACGTCGAAGCGAGTGAATCTCTCGTCGGAGTTAGGCGTAGGATCACTCACGCCCGCTGCGATTCCACCGCCTCACCACGACAGGTGACCGACATGACACTGCTCCTGAATCTCCTCTGGTTTGTGATCGGCGGTGGCTTCTTCGCTGGTCTCGGCTGGCTGGCGCTCGGGTGTGTGCTGGCGCTGACGGTCGTCGGGCTTCCGTTCGCTGTCGCGGCGTTCCGCATCGCGGGCTTTGCGGCGTGGCCGTTCGGCCGCACGCTGGTCGACGCGCGCGATCTCGGTGAGCGGCAGATCGTCGGCACCGAGCTGGCCAACGTGCTCTGGGTCATCTTCGCCGGCGTCTGGCTCTGGATTTCGCACGTGGTCGCCGGCATCGCGTACTGCGTGACCATCTTCGGCATCCCGTTCGGGTTTGCACACTTCCGGCTGGCCGCCGTGTCGTTCGCGCCGCTGGGAAAGCGGGTCGTCCCGGTGGGCTGAGCGCGCCTCGCTGAGAGCAGCAGAGCCAAGGCACCCCTCGACGCCACGGGGCGCGCGGTGTAAGTCAGCGCCATGCACATTCGTCTCGTCATCGCCGCTGCCGCGCTGCTCACTGCCACCAGGGCGCCCGCCCAACGCCCAGCGCGCACACCTGCCGATCTGGTGGTGCTTCACGCCGCAATCTGGACCGTGGACCCCGCACACCCGCGGGCCCGAGCGCTGGCCGTCGCGGGTGACACGATTGTCGGTCTTGGCACCGACGCGGAAATGCAGCGCTTCATCGGGCGTCGCACACGGGTGATCGACGCGAAGGGCCGAACGCTCTTGCCCGGGTTCACCGACACGCACGTGCACTTCCTGATGGGTTCGCGCGCGCTGGCTCAGGTCGCACTCGGTGATGCGAATGACATGGCATCGCTGCGCACCATTCTCCGCACCTGGGCGGCGCGCAATCCCGGCAGCCCCTGGGTTGCAGGGCGCGGCTGGACCTATGGGATGATCGGCGGCGACGGCTTGCCGAACAAGCGTGATCTCGACGACATCTTTCCCGACCGTCCGGTGCAGCTCAGCGCCTACGATGGCCATACCAGCTGGGTGAACAGCAAGGCGCTCGCACTCGCCGGGATCACGCGCGACACGCCCGATCCGCCAAACGGTGCCATCGTGCGCGACGCATCCGGCGAGCCGACCGGCGCACTCAAGGAGCGCGCGTCCGCGCTGGTCGCGAAGCTCATTCCGCCGCCGACGCCGACAGAGAACCTCCGCGCACTCCAGATCGGGTTGCGGTATGCCAGCAGCGTTGGCGTCACCCGTGTCCACAGCGCGCATGGCGACTACGAACTGCTTCCGGTCCTCGATTCGCTGCGGGTCGCCGGTGTACTGCCGGTGCGATTCGATGTCGGCATCTTCGCCGATCCACCAGCGCTGCAACCGGCGTTCGTCGCGAAGCTCGACAGCGCACGCGAACGCTATCGCGGCGAGTGGGTCTCCGCCGGTCTGGTGAAGTTGATGATCGACGGTGTGATCGAGTCGCATACGGCTGCGATGCTGGCGCCATACACCACCGATACCTCCACCAGCGGCTCGCTGTTCTGGTCCGTCGATGCGTTCAACGATGCCGTACGCATACTCGATGCAAAGGAGTATCGACTGATGACGCACGCCATCGGAGATCGTGGCGTGCGCACCGTGCTCGATGCGTACGCGCTGGCACGTGCGGCCAACGGGGCGCGTGATCGCATCAACCGGATCGAGCACATCGAGACCATCGATACCGCCGATGTGCCGCGATTCGGGCGTGATGGCGTGATCGCCAGTATGCAGCCGTTGCACGCCTATCCTGAGAATGATGGCGAAGGCGTCTGGACACGTGCGATTGGCGCCGAGCGCGCGGGCCATGCGTGGTTGTGGAAACAGATCGGTGATCGCGGCGGCCGCGTTGCGTTCGGCAGCGACTGGCCGGTGGTCACGCTCAATCCGTGGCGGGGTGTGCAGGTCGCGGTCACGCGGCAGACGCTGAGTGGCGAACCGGCCAGCGGCTTCGTCGGGTCCGAACGACTGGATGTCGCGACGGCGATCGCGACCTACACGATGGGTGGTGCGATCGCGGGCGGCCGCGCGGCGCGCGAGGGCTCCATCACACCGGGCAAGCTGGCGGATTTCATCCTCGTGGCGCTTGATCCGTTCCGGGCGTCGCCGGTGCAGCTGGACTCGATGCGTGTGGATCTGACGGTGGTCGGGGGCCGCGTGGTCTTCCGCAGGCGATAGCCGCCAGTGGCTGACCGCACGATCGTCCTTGATCCGCAGGCAGTGGCCTGACGATTATTGCAGGAAAGGAGCAGCGTGAAGGGCACGCGCTTCAACGAACGACGACGTCGATGTCAGTGATGTTGATGACGACGCCCTGTTGGAAGCCCGCCGTACTACGGGTTTCGCCGTAGCACGGACGTGCCGGTCAGCGGTCCGGTTTGGGGCCGGCGGCGGGAGCGGCCACCGCCACGCGCTTCAGGGTGAAGCTCTCCTGCACCTGGCTGGCGATGTCCACCTGACCCGTCATGTCGTCGCCGGCGCGCGTGGCCGTCACCGTCAGCGTGATCGGATTGCCACCATAGGCGATGGAGTAGGCGAACTTCACCGTATTGCCGATCACGCTGCCCTGCAGCGGAACGTCACCGCTCTCACGTTTCACCGTGCCGGTGAGCTTCTCGCCGTCTTGCTTCAGTGCGACGCGAAACGTCCGCGCGCCACCAGGCGTGTTCATCGTGGCATCCCAATCGCCCGTGACGGACTGCGCCGCAAGAGTGGTGACGGACACCACACTGAACGCAAGGGAGAGCAGCAGCTTTCTCATGACACAGCTCCGGAAAGGATGTCGCACCGCAATCGGCGGCACGATTCGACGACGGCAGGCTTGCAAGCCGCGAGTCGATGTTGCAAAGATGGTCGACCTCGGTGACGCATCAAAGATGCTCCACGCTACCCGCGCTCAGATCCGGCGAACTACGGACGGACGACGGATCAACGCCGGACGAACGTCGCCGGCCGGCGCCGGCGCCGGCAGCGGCCACCAGCCGGTGCAGCCCGCATTTGGCAGCGGACCGTCAGCCACGTCCGCTGCCCGCTGCCTGACTATGACCCATCCAGCGCGTCGCGGAGCAACTGCAATTCATCGCGCGAGATGGCGCCGTTACGCCGACACGAGGCATGCAGATGCGGCGAGACCGTGAGGAACGCTGCGGCATTGGATGCACGGACACCACCGCCGGGCACGACTTCCACCGGCGTCCTGCCGGCCTTCACCGCCGCATCGACGGCGTTCTGCACGTCGTCGCCCAGCACTGCCAAACGCTGCGCGAGTGTGAGCACTGATTGATCCCAGCCCAGCACTCCCGCCGTGACCACCCGGGTCATCCCAAGTGCGGTGATGTCATCCATGCCGCGGCGGCGATCGGTGAGCAGGTCGAACGTTCGCAGGAACGCGACGATCATGCCGTGCCCGAGTGCTACATCTCGCATGCGCGCGCAGGCCTCCATGTCGACATGACCGTCGGCCGTGAGCAAGCCGATCGCGACGGAATCGGCGCCCGCCTTGCCGCTGGCGTCGATCTCGCGCAGGCAGTCCTCGAGAATGCGCGGTGTGGTCGTAAACGCAGCGACGTCGAGTTTCGCACTGTTGTTCGCGCTGCGCGGCCGAATCATGCTGACGATCTGCGTCCGCGCCGGATCGATGCGCGCCTTCACCTCACGAATCAGCGTCATCGTCGGCGTCCACCCCTCCGTCAGGAGGTCATCGCAGAGCTCGAGACGGTCGGCGAACGGGGCCGCGAGAATCGCAGACTCGAGGGAGTCGAGGGGAACTTCGAGAATCGGCACGTCGGGCAGTGTTCGAAGTGGTGACGGCAACGACGCTGACGCTGGTCGTCGCGGAGCCTGTGAGCAGCGCCGCCGCCGGTTCACCGGGCTGCCGCTGTCCGAGACGAAAGATAGCCAGCGCGCGACGGGCACCGGATGGCGCAGCGTGAACGCCAGCCGTTTTCCCTCGGCACGACCGATGTTCATCGCGCCGGGCGGCAGTTTTGCCCGGACGAGTGCGGTCTTGTCGCGGGGTGGCAGCCGATCGCCTCGCGACCCGCGTGTACGACGAGCTGCACGTGATCGCCTTCGCGGCCCTGCGTCGGGAGGACGATGGACACCCTTTTCGTTGAGCCGAGCTCATGTATGGAGCCGGCTCGCGCCTGCTCGGTCAGGACCGCGTCGCGTTGCAGAACCGGCTCCATTGCTTCGGGATCGCGGCACACGCGATGCGCTCACTGCCCGTCGACCACGCCCGCCTTGCCGCGGAGCACCCGCGGCAGCTCCGGATCATCGAACTCCGCTACGTCTCCGGCCTGTGTGTGGAGGAGACGGCCGAGACGCAGGGCGACTCCATCGCCACCGTCGAGCGCGACTGGACGGTGGTGCGGCCGTTCCTGCGGCGAGCCTTGGGCGACCGCGGATGAGGCATCGGTAGCGTCGCAATCGAGGCGTGCGAAGCAGCGGCCAGCGCCTGCATTGCGTAGATCGGGATCGGTGAGCACTCGTCGCCTGCATTCCCACACGCGGGGATCGGGACAGATTCAGCTCACCTTCCCACTCTCCTTCGTTCAGGACCCCATGCGCCGACTTCCCGCGTTCGCCCTCGCCGCCCTGCTGACCGGATGTGCCCACGCTGGCCCGGCCATTCGGGAAGCCGACGCCGCCATGATCGCCAGTGCCCGCGGCATTCACGAACGCGTGATGACGATCGACACCCATGTCGACATCAACCCGGCCAACTTCCGCAGCGACACGCTGAACTACGCGGCGAAACTTCCGCGCACGCAGGTCGACCTCACCAAGATGGAGGAGGGTGGTCTCGACGCCGCCTTCCTCATCGTCTACGTCGGCCAGACACCGGAGCTGGACAACGCGGCCTTCGCCCGTGCCAACGCCGAGGCGATGACCAAGTTCGCCGCCGTGCATCGGCTGGCCGAGGAGATCGCGCCGAAGCGTGTCGGCCTGGCGACCACTGCGGCTGAAGCACGCGCCATCTACGCCAGCGGGCGCAAGGTGGTGTTCATCGGCATCGAGAACGGCTTCCCCGTAGGCGCCGACATCACCAACGTGAAGAAGTTCTATGAGATGGGCGGCCGGTACATGTCGCTGGCACACAACGGACACAGCCAGCTCTCCGACTCGAATACCGGTGAGCGCGATGGCGTCTGGCGCTGGAACGGTCTGTCCCCACTGGGCCGGCAGGTCATCACCGAAATGAACCGCCTTGGCATCATGATCGATGTGTCGCATCCATCGAAGGTGTCCATGATGCAGACCATCGAGCTGACGAAGGCGCCGATCATCGCGTCGCACTCCGGAGTGCGCGCCATCTGCAATCACAGCCGCAACATGGACGACGAGCAGATCCGGGCCATGGGAAAGAACGGCGGGGTGATCCAGCTCGTCGCGTTCAACGGCTACGTCAAGTGCGACCCGGCGAAGGATGCGGAGCGGAACAGGATTCGCGCTGACGCACTGGCAGCGCTGCGAACCGAGTTTGGCATCACGGCCACCGCGCAGGCCGACGTGCGCACGCAGATCGACGCGCTGCCCACGGAGCGGAAGAATGCCTACCTCGCGAAACAGGAGGAAATCATCTCACGCCGGACCCTCGGCGATACGCCGGCCACCGTCCGCGACTACGTCGATCACATCGACTACGTGGTGAAGATGATCGGCATCGACCATGTCGGTATCTCGTCGGACTTCGATGGCGGTGGCGGGGTCGATGGCTGGCGGAACGCGACCGAGACCTTCAACGTGACGCTCGAACTGGTGCGCCGCGGCTACACCGAAGAACAGATAGGGAAGATCTGGGGTGGTAACCTGTTGCGCGTCATGGAAGCGGTGGAGCGCGTGGCAGCGACGAGCGCGCAGACCATGCGTCAGTAACCCATCGGCGTTCGTTTCCTCACATCGAGCCTTATGTCACTGCGCCTCGCCGTCCTCGGGCCGTTGCTGTTCGTTCCCTCTGCGCTGAACTTGGTACCACCGGTGTTCACGCCGCTCCAGCGTGACGTCCTCGGCCTCGGAACGAGTTTCACCAACGCCGTTGCTGATTACGACAACGACGGTGATCTCGACCTGTACGTTGGTTTCGGCGGGGCGCCCAATCGGTTGTACCGCAATGACGGGGGAATCCTGACCGACGTCGGCGCGGCAGCCGGCGTTGCCACCGCCCGCGCAACGCGCTCGGCGGCGTGGGCGGACTTCGACGGCGACGGCGACGCCGATCTGCTGGTGGGTTATGCGCCCGGACCGGAGTCGGTGCTGGCGCTGTTCCGGAACGAGGGCGGGCGTTTCAGCGACGTCACCGCGGCCGCGGGCGTCGCCGTGCCGACCGGCGGCGTACGCCAGTTCAGCTTCGTCGATGTTGACGGCGATGGCGATCTCGATCTGTTCGTGGCGTTCCGCGATCGCGCGAACATGATGTTCCGCAACACGCAGGGCGTGTTCGCCGAGGTGGCGGCCAGCATGGGACTTGCCGATACGCGGAAGAGTGTCGGCGCGCTGTTCGTCGACGCCGACGAGGATGGCGATCTCGATCTGGTCGTCGCCAATCAGGACGGCGATGCGAATGCCCTGTTCCGAAACGATGGCGGGCGCTTCACGGATGTGGCCGACGCGATGGGTGCCGCGTGGGGCGGTCGCGCACCGAAGCTGGCGACGAATGGCACCGTTCGACCGTGTGCGGCCGATGCCAACGGTGATGGACGGTTCGATCTGTTCTTCGCCAACTATGGGCCGAATGGGCTCTACCTGAAGCGCGACAGTGTCTTCGTGGATGCGTCCGCCGCCTGGGGAGTGAACGTGGACGGTCGGTACGATGCCTGCGCCTTCGCCGACTTCGATCACGACGGGGCGCTGGATCTGTACGTGAACGGCACCGTCACCGGTGGCATCAGTTACCCGGACTATCTCTACCGGAATGCCGGTACCGGTTTCCTCGACGTCACGCCCGAGAATGTCCGTATCCTCGAGGCGGATCACGGCGTGCTCTGGTTCGACATCGATCGCGACGGCGATCTCGATCTGGCGCTGACCGGTGCGCAACCGGCCGGCATGCATCTCGTGATGCGGAATGATCTCGACGCCACCGCGGCGCGCCGTTCGTTGCAGGTGCGCGTCGTCGACGCAAAAGGCCGCGCTACCCGCGCCGGCGCCGAAGTGCGACTGTACGCCGCCGGCACGCGGACGCTGCTCGGCGCACGGCTGGTGGACACCGGCTCCGGCTATAACTCGCAGAACGAAATGCCGGTACACTTCGGCCTGGCCACGATGCAGAAGGTGGACGTCGAGGTCACCTGGCCGGCGCGTGGCAAACGCTGGATCATGCGCTCACGCAACGTGACGCCGGAGCGGTTTGCCGGCACGTCGCTGGTGGTGAGGGTTCCGTGAAGGCATCGACACTGCTGTGTGCTGCGATGGCCGCGTCCTCGCTGGCTGGCGCGCAATGGACGAACCGCTATCCGCGACTCGCCGGCTACGGCCATCAGATCTATCTCGAAGGGTATGAGCTGCCACTGCTGACCACCGGTCCAATCGATCCGGCCGAGTCGCCCGATGGCAAACGGCTGGTGTTCGCGTCGCGCGGGTGGCTGTGGTTGTTCGATCCGGCAACCGGTGTTGCAACGCGACTCACGAAGGGTGCACAGGTGGATTCGCGTCCCGCCTGGAGCCCGGATGGCCGGAGCATCGCCTGCGTTCGCGACGACGGCAGCATGCTCTCGATCGTGCTGATTGATGTCGCCACCGGGAACGAGACTCCGATCGTGTCGGACAAGGCGATTGTCCTCGACCCCGCCTTTGCGCCTGATGGGAAGTCGCTCTGGTACAGTTCCGGGATCGGTGGTGACCTCGATCTGTGGCGCATTGATCTGTCCACACGGGCCACCACGCGCGTGACGAGCACTGTTGGCACTGGCGAATTGCAGCCGATGCCCACGCCTGACGGACTGGCGGTCATCTATCTCGCCAAGACGCGAGGGGGCGCTGATCAGGTCAGGCGTCGCGTGATCGCCAGCGGTGAAGAGCGACAGCTCGCTGCCGGGAGCATTCTGTCGATGATGCGCGGCGCCGTCAGCCCCGATGGTCGTCTGCTCGCACTGACCTGGCCATCACAGGAAGGGTACGAGATCCGACTTGCGGGGACGGAACAACCGGGGGCCGTCGTCCAGATCGTGCGCGACCCGCGCACCGTGCCGCTGACACCATCGTTCAGCCGCGACGGGCAGACCATCTGGTTCTCACATGCCGATGCGCAGCAGCGGATGCAACTGGCGCGCGTGCCGGCGCATGGCGGCGCAGTGCGCGACGTGTCGGTGCGGCAGTGGCAGTGGGGCACTGCCACCGCGCGGCTCCGCGTGATCACCCGACTCGCCGGTGGCCGCACACCCGTGGGCGCGCGTGTTGCGATGGTGGCGGGTGATGGGCATCCGATCGTCCCGGACAGCGGCCAGACGCGCTTCGACGGACAGAACGGCATCGCCTTCTTCTACAGTTCCGGTGTTGCCGAGGTCACGGTTCCGGCCGGCGACGTCGACGTCGCAGCCGTGCAGGGGCTTGCCACACCACGCGCGACGGAACGCGTGCGCCTGGCACCAGGTGAAACGCGGACGGTCACCATCACGCTGGCGCCGGTGTGGAACGCGCGGGCCAACGGTTGGCTGAGTGGGGAGCATCACTTCCACCTCAACTACGGCGGTCCGTACCGCCTCCAGCCCGACGCACTGCTGCAGATGGGCAGGGCGGAAGATCTCGATGTCCTGACGCCGATGCTTGCCAATCACGCGCAACGCTTCGAGGATCAGCCACTGTTCGCGTATCGTCACACCTCCTCGAAGCCGTGGATCACCTGGGCGCAGGAAGTGCGTGCCCATTTCTTCGGCCACGTTGGGCTGATCAACAGCCGCGGCCTGTTCTGGCCGTGGATCTGGGGGCCGGGCTATGACGTGTTCGCGCGCGACGATCGCCCCAACGCTGACGCACTCGACTTCGCGGCCGCGCAGGGTGGCATCAACACCTACGTGCATCCAGTGAGCGGTGCCACACCGTTCGGCTCACCGGCCGGGCTGCGCTCGATTCCCCTCGGCTTCGTGGCCGATGCGGTGCAGGGTCGCATCAACGCCATCGAACTCGCGTGCCTGTGGAGCGACGAGCGCGGCACGACGGAGCTGTGGTATCGCGTGCTCAATGTCGGTGTGCCGATGGTGCTGACGGCGGGCACGGATGCGATGAACAATCTCTATCGCACCATGGCGATCGGCACCACGCGGGTCTACGCGCAGCCGGAGCGAGCATCGGAGCTGGGGAGCTATTTCGCCGCGCTGAAGGCCGGGCGCAGCTTCGTGTCCACAGGGCCGATGCTCGAGTTCCTCGTCGGACGTGCCGGGCCAGGGCAAGTCGTGCCGCGTGGCAACGTGGCCCAGACGTGGACCCTGAGCGTCCACTCCGCGGTCCCGGTCGATACGGTCGAAATCGTGGTCAACGGCACCGTCGTCGAGCGGCGCGCCGGATTCGTGGCGCCGGGATCGAAATCGTATTCGGGCACCGTGCAGTTGCCTGTTGGCGGATGGATTGCAGCTCGTGTGTCCGGCCCGCCCACGCGCGCCTGGCCGGCGATGGACTCGTACGCCTTTGCGCATACGGCACCGGTATGGATCGAACGCATCGCGAGCACCGAACCGGCGGCGAAGCTGGCGGCAACGCGTGATCTGCTCCGCGCCCTCGACGTGGCGGATGAGGCGCTCGCGATCGGGTATGCGAACGCCGACCACCCGCGACTCCTCGCCCACTTCGCGGCGGCGCGACGGCGGCTGGAACTCCCGGCGCCGACGCCGTAGTGTGACCGGCGCAGGCGCAGCACCCGACGCTGCCACCACGGCTCCGCGTCGGCCCTCATCACTGCTTCCACCGTCATGACTCCGGCATTCTGGCGTCGCTGGCATCGCTGGATCGGCGTGCCCGCCGCAGCCCGAGGCCTTCGGTGATGGCGGACTGGTGGTCGCGACGTTCTGAGCGCTCTCGCTGATGCTGCTCACCATCTCGGGATTCGCAATCTTCTGGCGCATGCGTCGCACCAGCGTCACGGGCTGGCGGCGGTACTTCTTCTGGGGGGTGTGACGTTGTCCGCGCGATATGGCCCACTGGCACCACTGGCGCTGGCGATCACGGCCCGTACCCGCAGCACGCCCGGTCGTGCGTCAGCTCACCGCGCGAATGAGATGCCGCGCCGCCGCACGCGCATGCTGGTCCGGATCCTTGAGCATCACGCGCAGCATCGGCACTGCAGCACTCAACCGCGCTGAGGCCAGCGCCTCGGCGGCGGCAATGCGGAAGTCGGGCGGTCGATAGCGCCCTTCGACGGAACAGAGTCGGATCAGTTTTTGCACCGCGTCTGGCGTGGCCAGCGTACCGAGCGCGTAGAGAAACTCGAGCTGCACATCCAGCTCCAGCTCCCGTTCCAGCGCCGCCAGCAGTTTCTCGACGCTGGTCGGAGTGCCCGCCTCCGCCAGGAAGCCGCGCACCGCGCGTCGACGGACTTCCGACGAGCTGTCACGGATCGCGCCACGCACCGTGGCGCGCGACGACGCGGTGTCCAGCAGCAGCAACGCCGACACGACGGCGGCGCGCACCCGCTCATCCTCGTGCTTCAGCGTATTCGTGAGTTCAGGCTCGGACGACCGGGACCGAAACGCCCCCAGCAGACAGGCCGCGTTGCGCACCACGAACCACTGGTCGTGTTCCAGCATCTCGAGCAGCTTCGCCGTGCCGCGCCCGATTTCGATCAGTGCGTCGAAACACGCCCGACGTCGGTCCATCGACGCACCGGTGAGCAATTCGTCGAGCAGCAGCTCGGCGCCGAGATCACCCGAGCGCCTGAGCACGACGATGGCCGACGCGATCGCGTCGCCGCAGGTGGGCAATGCCGTCACCAGCCCCTGCAACGCCTCACGTGTGGCGCAGGCGTCGAAGACCGCTGACCATGCCGGCCGCAGCTGTGAATGCGTGACCGCCGACTCGATCGCGACCACGGAACCGAGCACCCGTGCCAGCGCTGCGATGTCATGCGCTCGCAGGGCTTCGGCCGCCGCCCGCATCAGAGCGGCACCGCGCGCGCTGATGGCCGACGGTGAATCGAGTCCCACGTCCTCGGCATATGAATCCGCCTGCTCCGGCGTCGACGTCCGCGCCACCGGGTAACACTGCACCGACCAGAGCCCCGCATCACGCAGCTCTTCGAAGATGACCGGTGTACTGGACTCGGTTGCCCGCGGGCGTACCAGCAGCATCGCCAGTGTGAGCAGTTCACGCGGCAGCGCACCGGCACTGATGCTGATCTGCGCCACACCATGTGCCGACATCGCCAGCTGCAGGCGCTGCAGCCCGGGCAGTGGACGGGTCAGCTTCGTGTCGTCGACGGTCAGCCGTCCGCCGGAGAGTTCGATGCTCACGCCATGCGAACGAGAGAAACGACGGACACGCAGCAGGCCACTGCGTACCATCATCATGTCTGCGCCAGACTGTACCTCTTCCAGCAGGAGCGACAGTGATTTTGCGTAGAGCAGCGCGTGGGGCATGCGGGACGAGACGGGAGCAGAAGGGCTTGGACGCCGTGGCGGCCCCACTGAGTATCGGCCTCTGCGGCCGATTCTGCGCCTCCTCGACGCTTCCCGGGACCGACTCAGAACCGGGCGCCGAGCCCCACTGACAGTGTCCGACCCGGCACGATGGTCACGTTGTCCGGTTCGCCCCGCTGGCGGTCGAGCAGGTTGTCACCGATCAGCCGCAGGGTCAGCGTCCTGGTCAGGTCATGCCCGATCGATGCGCGAAGGCGTGTCACCTCACCATACCGGATCCAGTACGTCCGCAGCGTGGCGCCACTCAGCTCGCGCGCTGGAGTGCCCCCCTGGAGATAGGTGGATGTCAGCGCCAGCCTGTCGTAGTTGATCCAGTCACTCACCCGCGACGCCCCGACCTGCAACTGCCAGCGTGGCGGGGTCCACGTCACCGTCAGCCCGCTGGTACGCGCCGGAACGGCCAGCATCCGGTCGCCCTCGCGCAGATCACCAGCGTAGCCCGGCGCCACGTTGTCTACGCGGCTCTGCACCAGCGACAGCGTCCCGGCGACACTCAGTGCGCCAACGGTCTGCCGCAGCGCGAGTTCCCAGCCACGATTGGTGATGGCACCCACGTCCTCCAGCGCGTACTCGTATCGCGGTGGGCGCGAATAGTCTCCCGACCCGGGCGCCGGCTCGCCGGCTTTCGCCGTGTACACCAACGGCACCTGCTGCAGCAGCGACGAGGCGCGCTGGTCGAATCGCGTCACGTGCAGCGACAGGTTGCGACGCCAGAACAGCTCGGCGCCGGCTTCCACACCCACCTGCCGCTCCGGCATCAAGTTGCCGTTCACGCCACCGACGCCGACGCCGCGCCATGCCGTTTCACGCATCGGATTGCGCGCTGGACGGACACCGCCGCCATACGCCACCCGCGCCTTCCAGGTCAGGTCACCCAGCTGCCGCACCACGCTCGCGCCGAGTGCTGGCAGGACCGCAAACCGACTGGCGTCGGTGAACCCGTCGTTCCGTTCGCCGCGCACACCGGCGGTCAGAAACACGGTCTCGTGCAGGTCGACTGCCGCCTGCGCGCTGAGGCCGGCCGTGCTCAGCCACCGCACATCCTCGGCGAACAGATTCGGCTGAACTGGACGGAACGAACTCCCGCGTGGCCTTCGCACCGCTGATGATGTGGCATCGCGCAGCAACGCCAGGTCGCTGCCGACAGTGAAGGTACCGCTGGCAGACTCGCCAAGTGCAACGCGCCGCACACTGGTCGCCCGCACGGTGCCCTTGTCGGCGCCCCCCTGCGTCGCGCGCAGTGCGGAGTCGAGCGGCGACGGAATCGGCACCAGATCCACCGCAACGTTTGCCAGTCGATAGCCATCGACGCCCGCAGTCACGGTGTGTGTCCACGCGGCATCCGGAGCATGCGTGACCGTTCCCCCGAACGTGTACTGTGACACGCGCTGCTGCGCATTGGGCAGCAGCGATGGCAGGCCGGGAATGGACGATCCGATCGCCGCCAGCATCGGATTCACCGGCGAGTCCGCCTGCGCCACCCACACCCGCGCCGTGCTGGAGAGAATCGTACGCGCCAGCACCCGTCGTGCGCCAAGGTCGGCGCTGAATTGCATGGTGTTGCCGCCGGGCACCACCGCACCGGTGGTATTCATGGCCAGCACGGCGCCTGCCGAACGCTCGGCGCTGCCGGCCCGCAGCGACACGCTGTGTTCCTGCGTGAAGGCGCCAGCCGATGTGTAGTCCGACTGCGCCGTGCCGGCACTCGACCGGAAACTCGCGTCCCCGCGACCGTTCTTCGCACCGTCGTGACGCAGCTGGATGTTCACCACACCATTGATCGCGTCGGCGCCATACAGCGCCGCACCCTGAGGCCCGCGGATCACCTCGATGCGATCCACCGCGTCGGCCGAAATGCGTGTCAGCAGCAGTGGATTGGCGAGTTCGATCCCGTCCACGAACACCTTGGGCGCACTCACGCCGAACGAACTGGCGCCGCGCGTGCTGCCGAATCGCGTCAGCAGCGTGGTCGGGGCATCGGCCCAGATCCACAGGCCCGGTATCGATCCGTTGAGTGCGGTGGCCAATGATGGCGCCGCGCCACCGCGCAGGTCGCGACCCTGCACGATGTCCACCGCATAGGGCAGGCTGCGTTGCGCGGCGCCAGCGGCGCTGCCGGAAACGACGACACGATCGAGTGTCGCCGTGCGCGGGGCCACAGTCGCATAGGCGCTGGCGTCGCGCGACGGTGCCAGCACCACCTGTGTGCCGCCGCTCGCAACAGGCGACACGTCAAGGCCATGCAGCAGTGCCGTCAACGCCGCACCGAGTGTCATCTGTCCTTGCGGAACGCACGCCTCACGGTCAAGGGGCAGTGCGTCACTCGAATACGACAGGCGCACACCGGCCCGCGCCGCCACCAGATCGAGCGCCGTCCGCAGTGATGCACCACTCGCGTTCAGCGTGACCGGGCGATCGAGCGGTGGCGACCAGGTGCGCACGCTATCGCGGGCGATCCCGGGGCAGGGAACCGCCTGCGCTGCGGTAACGCCGCAGGTGAGCACACTGGCTGCCAGTTGCAGCAGGGCGTGTGTCGCGGGTCGTCTCCCGCTGGTCATGGCCGTGTTGGTGCTCCCCGCATGGCGTGCAGTTCAATCGTATCGCCGTGTGCTTCCGCGCTTACGCCCAATGTCAGGCCGAGCACCGTCGCCACCCGTGACACTGGTTCGCCGGTGAAGTCCGCCGTCACATGCCGCGTTGCGAAGCTGCTGTCGGTGAGCAGCAGCGACACCCCGTACCAGCGGCGCAACGCGTCCTGCACTTCCACCAGCGATGCATCGGTGAACGTGAGCCGCCCCGCCGCCAGCGCCAGGCTCTCGGTTGTCGTCACCACGCCGGTGGCCACCGTGATGCCGCGCGCGGTGGCCACCGCGCCGTCACCCGCCTGCAGCAGCACCGTCGAATCGCGCGCCGCGGCCGTCGTGGTCAGTCGCACCGCGCCTTCGGCCACACGCACACTCACTTCGCGTTCCGGTGATTCACGCACCTGGAAGGCGGTGCCGATGTCTTCCACCGTCGTCGATCCGACACGGATCGCGAACGGCATCTGCGCATTGTGCGTCACCTCGAACCACGCTTCACCGTGCAGTGTCAGATGACGATGGTCCCGCCCGAAGCCGGGATCGAGTGACAGCGAACTGGCTGGCCCAAGCCGCACTTCGCTCCCATCCGCAAGCGTGATGGTGCGAGATGCACCCACTGCAGTCTTGTACCCGTCGGCTGCGGGTGCGCGCGTGCCGCGCCAGATCGCTGCCGCGCCGAGCACCAGGAGCAGCGTCGCAGCCGCGCGGAATCCGCCGCGCTGCCAGAATGCAGGTGCCGAGTGAGGCACCATCCGCGCCGCACGTC
The DNA here is from genome assembly GCA_031374935.1 of Gemmatimonadaceae bacterium. Classification (GTDB taxonomy): domain Bacteria; phylum Gemmatimonadota; class Gemmatimonadetes; order Gemmatimonadales; family Gemmatimonadaceae; genus JACMLX01. The sequence continues at coordinate 66,096 of JANMHB010000161.1, forward strand.
GCTCGGCCAGATCGTCGCGCACCGGCGCCGACTCGGCCAGCCGGCGTGCCGTCACGCGCGCCAGCGCCGCATCGACATCGACGGTGTCGGGCGTCGTCGCCACCCATTGCGCCAGCAATGTGTCGAGCGCCACGTCACTCTCCGGAGGCCCGTCATCCGGCACAGGGCCGGTCGTGTGATCGCTCATATACCTTGTAGACACGGATGGGATCCACTACCCCTACCTCACGGCTGACGCCCCAAACTGGGCGCCGGCGCTTCCCCGGGTCAAGGACGTTTGCCGACGTGTCGATCAACGCACCCTCCGGCCTCGAGACGGGCGGTCCGCCTGAGGAGGTGCAGCGTGCCCTCTTCGTCCGGCTCGCAGCAGGTGATGAGGGCGCCTTCGACACGATCTTCCGCACCTGGTACTCCCCGCTGGTGCGCGTAGCCACCTACCTGTTGCACGACCCCGAAGTGGCGGAGGAGGTGGTGCAGGATGTCCTGCTCGAGGTCTGGCGACGCCGGGAGACGCTGGCACTGGAACAGGAACCGCGTCGCTACCTGATGCGTGCCACGCGCAACCGCGCACTGAACCATGTGCGCCACCAGCAGGTGGCCGCACGCGCGGCGGCCCGCGATGTACCGGAGGAGTCGCACGCGGCCCCCGCCCCCGCGATGCTCGCCGCTGCCGAACTGGAAGTCGCAATTGCGCAGGCCGTCGCCACGCTGCCCCATCGCTGCCGTGAAGTCTTCGAACTCTCGCGGCGCCATCACATGAGTTACGCACAGATCGCCGACGCACTCGACATCGCACCGAAGACCGTCGAGAACCAGATGGGGAAGGCGTTGCGGATCCTGCGTGCGGCGCTGGCATCCTGGTTGCCGGAATCGCGCGGCGAGTAGCGACGTGGGGGTAGGCTGCAGACTGCGTGTCTGCAGCTGCGACGGATCATGCGCGGACGGACTTCACCGCTGCACGTTGATTCGCACCTGATCGCATCGGAGAATCGCACACATGTCCACGTTGAAATTCTGCATCGCCGCCGGCACGCTGTTGACTGCGGCCGTCGCCTGCACCGACGGCAGCACACAACCCAGCCCCGCCGAGACTTCACTCGTGTCGGCTGCGTTCATGACGGCAGCGCCCGGCTACGACTCGCTGTCGAGCAGCTACAGCGCCGGCGGCAAGACTGGCGTCTTCGGTCCCCGCCATCGTAACGGACCGCCCGGTGATCGTGGCGAAGGTCTCGGTCGCAATGACCTGATGGGTGGTGGAATGCGCGACGAGTTCAGCGGTGGCGTCGGCATGGGTCCCGGTGTCGGTCGCGGGCCGTTCGGTGAGAACTTTTCGTTGTCCACCTGCACCAGCTTCGACGCCGCGACGGGGCTCGTCACCTGCACGCCAATCGTCCGCGATAGCCTCACAATCACGCGCACGTTCCGGTTCAGCACCGCGGCCGGCGTCGCACAGAGTGCGCGCGACACACTCACCACCGATCGCATCGAGACGTCGCGCACGGTCACCGGCACCACCACGTTCACGCCCGGTCGCCGTGGTGGCTTCGGTCATGGCTTCGGTCCTCCGGGTTCCGACACCGCGCGCGTCGATATCACCACGGCGCGCACCACCGTCACCAGCTCCAGCACACGCATCGTCACCGGCCTCGCCAGCGGCAGCACGCAGCGCACGGTGAATGGACGCTCGGCTGGCCGCGAAACCACCGAAGGCACCAGCACCAGCGGCGTGTTTTCGTCGGTGCGGGTGATGGGTGATACGACCAGTGGTCTCGTGATTCCGGCCGTCGCCAGTGGGTTCCCGTATCCCACCGCCGGTACGGTGATTCGCGCGATGTCGGTGACAGTCTCGTTCGGCAGTGGCGCGCCGGTGTCGTCCTTGCGTCGGGAAGTGGTGACGTACGACGGCAGCGCGACGGCGAAGATCAGCATCACGAAGGATGGCGGGACGAAGCAGTGCACGCTGGCGTTGCCGCGGGGGCGGCCGGTGTGTCCGTGAGTTGGCGGCCGAAGGGGCGGCCCGTGGCCACGGGCGACTGCGCAGGGCATGGCCGCGTCTGCCGCTGTTCGCCTTGTTGTCAGAACGTTCCGATGTGATTAGATAAAAACTCGGACCCCGAGCAGTACCGGGGCCGGAGTCTCACTCGGAAGGACGCTGATGTCGACCGAAGGGATGGTGGAAGATCCGGCTCGCGCTGCCGACACGCGGCGCGCCGCCATGCTGGCCGCGGAGGCGGAGGCGACCAGCATGGGAAACCTGGTGCTATGCGTTTTTGCCGGCACATTCGTCTTCATTGCCGCCGTCGTGATGAACGGCTCACGCCAGGCAGCCATCACGATCTCTCCGACGAGTTTCGCAGTGCGCGCCGCTGGCTACTCGGCCGCGATTCCGCGCGCGGACATCGACAGCGTCCGGCTGGCATCACGCCTGACGGGGCTCGGCGCGAAACGGAATGGCTTTCAGTGGGGCAATGCCTACGCCGGCCGCTTCGAGATGCGCCCGTACGGCACCGCGAGACTGTTCGTCAATGCGACCACGCCGCCGTTCGTCGTCGTGTATGCGAAGTCCGGCGTCGTGATCGTGAACGAGCGCGATTCCGCCGCCACCCGTCGGCTGTTCGCTGCGCTTCGTCCCTGAATCCTGAATCCTGAACCGATGCCCACCGAATGTCGCAGGTTCGTTGTGCTCGCGCTGTGCATGGTCGCTGCCGTTTCTCGGAGCACGGCACAGTCCACCGAAGCGGCTTCGCTCCGCACCCCGACAGGGACGCTGGCGGGCACGCTGCAATTGCCGGCCGGCGCTGGCGCGCATCCGCTCGCCATTGTGATCGCAGGCTCCGGCCCGACCGATCGGAACGGCAACACCTTTGGCACGCCGATTCGCCCGGATACGTATCGGCAGATCGCCGACAGCCTCGCCGCGCATGGCATCGCCACGCTGCGGTACGATAAGCGCGGTATCGGTGAGAGTCGGGCGGCGATGCCGGACGAGCGCGACATCCGCTTCGAAATGGGGGCCTCGGATGCCGGAGCGTGGGTCACGCAGGCTCGCGCCGACAATCGTTTCTCCACGATCGTCATCGTCGGGCACAGTGAGGGCTCGTTGCTGGGCATGCTCGCGACCGGGCTCGCACATCCGGACGGCTTCGTCTCCGTTGCCGGCATCGCGCGTCGTGCCGATGCTGTCATTCACGAGCAGCTGAGCGCTCAGCTGCCGCCGGCACTGGTGGCGCAGTCCGACTCCGCGTTCGCACGTCTCGTTCGTGGCGACACCGAGCCGAACCCGCCTGCCGCACTCTACGCGTTGCTTCGCGCGAGCGTGCAGCCATACCTGATCTCATGGCTGCGTTACTCGGGCGCCACCGAAATCGCGAAGCTCTCTGTGCCGGTACTGATCGTACAAGGCACGCATGACGTCCAGGTTGCCGTGTCCGAGGCAGACGCGCTTGCTGCCGCGTTGCCGAAGGCGCGCCTAGTGCGCGTGACCGGTATGGACCACACGCTCAAGCTCGCGCCAGCCACCTTGGCAGAGCAGCTTCCTTTCTACAGCGATCCGTCGATTCCGCTCGCGCCAGAGCTGGTCAGCGCACTCGTGACCTTCGTTGCGGGTGTGCGTGCGCATCGATGAGGCGAGTTGCGCGGGTGGCTGACATCGACGAGGGCCAGGTCGCCGAACACGTTGCGCCGCTGCGCCTTCTCGAATCGGCGTTATCCCCGCTATCAAACACGGTGCGCAATTTTGGCATCATGCTGAGCGTGGCGACTGTCGTGTTCATTGCCGCGTTGGTGCGGGTCGAGTCGCGCACGCCGACGGTACTTCTGACGCGTGATTCACTGTCCGTCGCCGCTGGACGCTATCGCAGGACGATCGCGGTCAGCGCGATCGATAGCGTGGCACTCACCTGGCGACTCGGCCGAATCGGTCTCAGGTCCGCCGGATTCTCGTTCGGGAACGTCTTCCATGGCACGTTCGTGATGCGGAACCACGGCAAGGCCCGACTGTTCGTGAACAGGAGCAGACCGCCGTTCGTCACCATTCACTCAGCCGCGGGAGTTGTGATCGTCAGTCTCGATGATGCCGTACAGTCGCGGATACTGTACGACTCGCTGCGAACGCTGCGTCGCGCGCGGTAAGGCGCGGGAGGCTGGTCTCCGAACGGCGTGGCGTCACGACGCGTAGCTCGCCGGCATTCGTGCATTTCGGCGGCGCAGTGGAAGGACGCCCGACTGGTTGGCGGCGAGCATCGATGAGTGTGCGTCGCACCAGTTGCTCGGGACCGCCACGCCACTCCTGACGGCGGTGACACAGGGCTGCGTTCTCGAGTGCCACTGGTCCCAAGCCAGAGCGCGGACCGATCGCTGAACGATCGCGAAGACGGGTAGCGGTGCGGGATGACTGTGACCCGCCAGCACGGGCGCTACGGCTTCGAAGCCCGGGGCGACCGTACCGCCGTTCCGCGGACTGGTGCAATTCGGTTCGCCAGACGGCGCGCCGGCATCGGGACCTGTCGCCGAGGGCAATGCGCCTGGAAGCGAAATGACGGTTGAGGAGAACCTCTTTACGTTGTTATCAATTATTACTGTGTGAATACGATTAGTAATTGCCGTGGATCTTCGTTAAGGTTTATATTCACCCTGTAATTTGACCTGGACATCTATGGCGAGAACCGTATCCAAGGTCCCGCGAACTCTCCTGCACCCTGCGCCATCCGACAGTGTGGCGCGCGGCGCAGTAGTCGCCACGGCAACCGAACTCGGCCAGGTCGTACGGTGGGTGCGCGGCGAGCGACGGGTGTCTCGGGAAGAGGCCGCCGCCCGCGCCGGTGTAAGCCGCGACTTGCTGCGAGATCTCGAGCGCGCGGCGCGCGGTGTCAACCTGGCGCAGGCGCTCGATGTCCTCGCGAGTTTCGGTGTCGACGTCGTGCTGGTGCCTCGTGACCGATCGTTCACCCTGCGCGATCCGCGTGACCTCCCGCCGATCACACCAGTGCGATGACAGCCGCCACGCCCGCCGGTCTCGCCTCGGATGTCGACGTGTATCTCGATGGGCGACGGGTTGGCACGCTGAGCAGCCAAGGATCCCGAGGCTCGTCCAGCACCTTCACGTACGACAACACCGTGCTCGGCGACCCGACCGCCTCCGTAAGTCTTCGAATGCCGGTGCGCGCAGCTCCCTACCCGGAGCACGACACGCTCGCCTGCTTCGAGAACCTCCTGCCCGATGGCGATCTCCGCACCCTCCTCGCGGCAAGCGTGCAGCGCGCCTCGACCGACGTCGTGGGGCTGCTCGGTGTCTTCGGTGGCGAGTGCGCTGGCGCACTCTCGCTGTGGCCGCACGGACAGATGCCGCCCGCCGAACCCACCTATCGCCCGTGCGGGGCCGGAGACATCCGAGCCGCATTCGCGCCGTCACCCTTGGTGGGCCCCCGCGATCTCGGACTGCAGAGTCGGCCGGACGATGCCGGCGGTTCCGTGAGCGCCGGGCTTCCTGGTGTCCTCGCCTCGGCACGTATGTCCATGAGCGGCGCACAGGAAAAGCTCGTCCTGTATCGTCGGCCCCAGACCGGCACCGAGCCTCCGGGGGCCGCGCCGGACTATCGCCTCCCGGTTGCAGGCGCCCCGACGACCGTGCTCGTCAAGCGCGAGCGGGCCTGGTTCCCCGGGCTGCTCCAGAATGAGCTGGCCTCGATGACGATGATGGCCTCAGCCGGGGTGCCTACCTCACCGCACACGGTCTGCGCTCTCGACGCAGGTGTCTACGAAACGGCGCGATTCGACCGGGTACTCCGGCCGAACGGGAGTGTCATCCGGCTGCACGCCGAGGACGGCTGTCAGCTGACGGGAAAGCCACCAAGCGCGAAGTACGCGCAGGCCGGCGGGCCGACCTACGCTGACCTGACCGACGCACTGCTCCGCTACGGCACCAACCCTGGCGCCGATACCCCGACGCTCTTTCGCTGGGCGGTCGCGAACCTGGCGCTTGGCAATCGTGACGCACACGCCAAGAACGTCAGCGTGTTCCGCACCGAAACAGGCGAGATTTGTTTGGCGCTGGCCTACGACGTCGTCTGCACCATGGCGTACAAGCATCTGGACACCGTGCTGCCGCTATCCTTCGCGGGGGCGCTGCACCTGGCGGAACTCACGCCGCCGGCACTCGCGAAGGCGGCGCGCTCCTTCAAGATCACGCCGGCGCTCGCGAAAGAGCTGGTGGCCGATGTGTGCGACCGGCTGGACGCCAACCGTGACGCCGCGCTGCTCGCCGCTGAGCGATTGGCTGGTCCGCACGAAGTGCTGACGTCGGTCGGTCTGGTGGTGGCCGCCACGACAGCAGAAACACGGCGCCGACTGCTCGGATAGCCCTCGAGAGCGCCGCGAGCCTGGGCCACCGCGTCACAACGACCGCGGAGACACGGGGCCGGCCCCTGATCCACGGCACTGGACTGTCCAGACGCCGACCCCTCCAATCTCGCAACACCCCCACCCTTGAGTCCCACCCCTCCCCCGCTTACCTTCACAGACTTGCCCCGCGCCGCGCCTGCGTCGGGCACGCTCGCATAGCTCAGTCGGTAGAGCACATCCTTGGTAAGGATGAGGTCATCGGTTCGATCCCGATTGCGAGCTCTGTTGGCGTTTCGGTTCGTTGTTCCACCTCGGCGGATTCGTCCCGTGCCAACTGGCACGAGCGGAC
>JANMHB010000047.1:0-9327 GCA_031374935.1 Gemmatimonadaceae bacterium
GGCACGCGCCGCGGCCGCCCGCGCCCGCTCGGCGAGTGCCGGGCGGGCCGCGCCGCCGGTGCTGTACAGGCCTGCGGCGGTGCGCGAGAGCCACGCCCACCACTCGGCTACGCGCGCGTCGCGCGCCACCGCCTGCTCGAAGTAGCCCATCGCGCGGCGCGTGGCGGCCGGGCTCCCGTTCGCCCCGCCGTCGATGGCGGCGAGGCCGCGCAAGTACAGGTCATAGCCGGCCGCGTCGGCCGCCAGGGGCACTGCCTCGACGCGCGCGCGGTCGGCGCTGCCGAGCGCTACCTGCATGCCGGCCACGGAGCGCGCGGCGATGTCGCCCTGCAGCTGGAAGACCTCCTTGAGCTCGGCGTCGAAGGGCTCCTGCCAGCGGATCTGGGCCGCGCCGTCGGGGGTGACCTCGACAAGCTCGGGGCTGACCTGCACGCGGCTGCTGGCCGCGCCGCCACCGGGCGCCTTGGCCCAGCGCACGGTGCCGGTGAGCAAGTAGCGCACGCCGAGCTCGCGTGCGATCTGGGCGGGCGTTTTCGTGGTGCCGCGGTACTGCTGGGCGCTGGCACGCGCGATGACCCGCACGACCGAGAGCTGCGAGAGGCGGCCGCGCACCGCGTCGGTGATGCCGTCGGCGAAGTACGCATCGGCCGAGTCGCCCAGGGACTCGAACGGGAGCACCGCGATGCCGTTGGCCGCCAGCGCGGGGGCGGCGGCGGCGGAGGATGTGGTCGCCGCGGCCGGTGTCGACGCGCGCGTGCGCAGCGCCCACGCGCCGAGGCTCAGCGCGGCGCCCAGCACGACCGTGCCGCCGGCCAGTAGCACCCTCCGGCGCGGTGCGTTGCTCGCAAAGACACCGCCCGCGGACGGGCCGCCTGTCGTCAGGGCGGCGGGCGCGGTCGCGTCGTCCAGCGCCGTCAGCACTTCACGGGCAGTCTGCGGCCGGGTGTCCGGATCCTTTTCGAGACAGCGCGCGACGAGCTGCGCAAGTGCGGGCGGAATGTCCGCGCGGCGGCTCTCGAGCGGCGCCGGGACCTCCGTCATGTGCGCGGCGAGCAGCTGACGCGGTGCGCGGTCGGCAAATGGCGCCGCGCCGCTCAGGAGCTCGTACGCGACGCACCCCAGCGCATAAAGGTCGGCGCGATGGTCCGTCGCCGAATCGCCCGCCGCCTGCTCCGGGGCCATGTACGCCGGCGTGCCGATGCTGGTCCCGGTCTGGGTCAACGTGCCGCCGGGCGCCTGGGTCTTGGACGCCGCGAGGGCCTTGGCGATGCCGAAGTCGGTGACGACGGCTGCCTCACCCGAGAGCAGGATGTTCTCGGGTTTGATATCGCGGTGCACAATGCCGTGCTCATGCGCATAGGTGAGTGCGCGCGTGATGTCGCGGAGGACCGAGATCGTCTCGCCCACTGGCATCGCGCCGTCGCGCTCGAGCCGCACGCGGAGCGAGAGCCCGTCGACGAAGGGCATCGTGTAGTATGGCAGCCCCTCCGTCTCCCCCGCCGTGAGGAGTGGGACGATGTTCGCCTGCTGGAGGCTCGCGGCGAGCTTGATCTCGCGCGTGAACCGCTCGGTCGACACGCCGGCGGCGAGATCGGGGCTCAACACCTTCACCACCACGTCGCGCTCGAGCGCCGCGTCGCGTGCGAGGAAGACGCGGCTCATACCCCCGCCGCCGAGTTCCCGCGTGAGCGTGTACGCTGACCCAAGCGTGAGTTGCAGCCGGTCGTGGAGAGGGTCGGTCGGCACGGCGGCGGGTGGGGGGAACGGCGCGCTCAGTGACAATATCAGGGCAGGAACATGCGGCGGCAACGCGCCGAGCGTCCTCGCGAGAGGCACGAACTTCCCTTGTGCTCTTCGAGGCACGGGCGATCAGCCGTCTGTCAGCCAACGACGGTCATCAGCCGCCTCAGCGCTAGGCGCCGCGCAGCCACCGCCGCGACCCTGCTACCCGCCGCCGCCAATATCGTGATCGGGGCCACGGCCGTCGTCGGGTCCGCGAGAACGGCCGCGAGACAGACTGCCGCGTGGTCATACGTGCCGGCACCACGAGCGACATCCCAGTCCGCGACCGCCGGCGCGACACCCAACAGCCCGAGGGCGACCACGGCGGCGCGCCAGACCGCCGGATGATCGTCCACGCGCCTATCGCTGCGCACACCAGCAGCGGGTCGGCTCGCGTCACGGACGCCGGCCACGAGATCGATATCCCGGACGACGCGCCCGAGTAGCTCGGTGGCGCTGGTGATCAGGGTGGCGGCGCGCGCGACCGGAAGATCGCGGTACAGCTGTGCGAGCGCATCGACCCGATCCAGTCGAATGCGCGGGACGAACACACCCTGACGCGGCGCTGTGATCCGCACAGGCCCATCGGTCACGAAGACGCGCGCGGCAGACGTCAGCGCGCGGTGCGTCCAGAGGTTGTCGTCCCGCTGCCACTCGTGCGCGGCGGCGCTGAGGAATGGCGCGAGCGCCGGCAATGCGACGGCATGCGATGCGGCGACCCGCTGCACGGCCTCGACGTCCGACACCGCTCGGAGTGATTGCGCCACGAGTGTGCACGCCACCGTCAGGTGGCGCGCCGTGTCTGCGACACGACGCGCCGACTTCTCAAGCACACGCCGCTGCGGCGGCGTCGGCGCCTGAATGGTGACGATCCAGTCGGCCAGCATGCGGTTGCTGGCGAGCAGCGTCTCGAGGTGCGGGCGGATCGCGTCGAGTGTGCGCGTAACCTCGAACCCGTGTGTGATCGCGCACTCACGCATCGCGTCATGCAGCGCTGCGTGGCGCACCCGCGCCAGGTGCGTGAGCGATGCCGACTGGAGCCGGTGTGCCCGGTGTTGGATGGTCGCGATCTCACGGACCTCGTCCGCACACGCCAGTGTTGTGACGAGATCAAGGAGGTGGCACCGCGCGCGCATGACCGCGAGATCGAACGCCATCGCCGCATCACAGAAACGGCTCGGCGCTCGACTACCGGCCTCCCGCTCTCCGTCGATGCGCGTCAGCTGGCCGTCCATACGATGGCCCGTACCGAGATGCTTGGAGAGATGCAGGACCGCGTCACCGAGTCGTACCCCGCGCAGGCTCACGCTGGCGGGATGCGACGCGTGGGCACGCAGCCAGAGGCGGATCTCCGGCACCGAGACAGGCCGCCCAAGTGTCCGGCATGCCGACGACACCACGATCCGCAGCGCCTCCGCCTGCGACGCGGGGGCAACGTCGTTCGTCGCCGGCGTCGCGGACACTGGCGACCACCGCGCCGACGGGCGACCCGTGTGCGCGATGATCGTGTCGCGTCGCACCGGCGGTGTATGCCACGCCGACATACCGCGCGTGCGCGGTGCGCAGAGCACGGCGAGACGCTGGCGGACCGCGTTCGGGTGACCGCCGCCCACGACCACCCCCGCGGCGCGCAACTCGGTCGCCACTTCGCGCGTGGACACCGGCCGTCCGAGTCGTGCCGTGACACGCTCGAGCGCGCGCAGCACCGGCACCGCGTCATCAGTCCCATCGCTGGCGTCGGCGATCACACCGCCCGCCGCATGATCGTGCTCGTGCTGGTGATCGGTAGGAGAATCGTCGGGTGCGACCGTCGCCCACGCGGCTGCCGTATCGCGGTGCGCGTAGCGTCCCTTCGATGCGCGACCATCGACGTTCACCAGGATGCCGAAGCGGACGAGCTGATAGAGCCGCGCCGCATACGCCGCCGGCAACGCGCCGTACCGCGACACATACGCCGTTCGGTGCTCGCCCAGCGTCATTGGGCGCCCCATCGCCTCGGCCGCCTCTCGCACGCACGTCGCCACGCGATGGTTGACCGACCCCGGCGTCGTGTGCCGATGTCGCGACGGCGCGCGACGCTCGCTCTCCGGCACATGGAGCGCTGCCAACCCACCCGTGCGCGACATCAGGCCGCCGCTTCGGTGTCGGTCGAGAAGCCCGGCGTGAACGACGAGCGCGGGACCAGCAACTCCATGCGCACCTGCTCCATCAGCGCCGCATCCCACGGCAGCTCGTCGGCCCGACGGATGACGACGCCCGACTCGCGCGCGATCAGGATCGAACGCCGCACGTACAGGCGTGCGAGGGAGTCGAGAGCGCCAATAGGCATCGCGCGACCATAGCTGATGCGCTCGCGCACGAACTGCATCCATGCCGCGTCACCCATCGTCACGGCTGCCTCATGCCAGACCGGGAGCAACTGCTGCAGGACGACCGGCACCGCGTCTGCAGGCACCGGACCGACACGCACCAGCATCTTCCATGCATTCCCGAGCTCACTGCCACCGGTGAGCGATGTCTCGAGGCGCGCGGTGCCCGCCAGCACCACGCCGATGCCCTGCGGCGTCACGGCGGTAGCCGACGAGGTGAGGTCGCCACCCGCGAGTCGGTCGGGGTGATCATCCGTTGCCACCGCCATCAGGCCCGCGATGAGTTCCAACAGCTCAGCGGACAAGGCGTCGGCATCATCGATCACCACGACCGCGACATCCTCGTCCCGCATGCGGAGCACCAGTTCGCGCAACACCTCCGAGGGCCCCTTTGCCTTGCCGCGCACGCGCAGGACCGGATCGGTATCCAGGGCGGCGCGATAGAGCGCACAGAGGAGTTCAATCGGCGTCTTTGGCTTGCTGGCGTTCAGGCGCACGACACGGCGCGGACGGTAGGCAGGATCCTGCTGCGCGAGCCGCCGCTCGCCCTGCTCGAACTCCTGCGCCGCCCACGTGAGCGTGACGCTCTTGCCGCAATCGCCCGCCCCGAACGCGACGACGCCCTGACGCGAATCGGCGGCGAATTCGAGCGCGTCGAGCAAGACCGCGTACTGATCGCCGTCGACGAGCAACGGCAGCGGCATCTGTCGCATCAGCCGATGCACTTCGTGATCGAGCGCACTCGGATGCGGAATCGTGATCGGCGATGGTGCGTCCGCGACCGGCGCTGCCATGGCCGCCACCGTCCGTGGGTCGCGTGCGCGGGCCGTCGATGGCGTTGGTGTCGCCGCGCGAGGGGTCCCGGTGGTCTTCGTTCCGCGCGATGCGCGCTTGCGTGTCGGTGTCATGCCTTCCTCGTCGCCTTGGGTGTCGTCGTCAGGGATTCGCGTGTCGGCTGTGGCGTGTGTGGCGGTGTGGGTCGTGGCGGTGTGGTGAGGAGCAGACTGGTGGAGCTGCGCCGCGCGAGACCGCGCAACGCGGGCGGACCAGCAGCGCTGCGTGGAGCGGCCGTGAGTGCGCCGTGCACGACGGTCAACAGCGGGGGCGGCGCTGGTACGACCGGCTTGTCGCGGGGCTTCGAGCGGCCGGGTGCCGGCTGTGCCGGCGTGACGACGGCCGCTGCCGGTGCCATCCGGGGCGCGATGAGGATCTCGGCCGGCGTCATCGGGAATTCCAGCTGTCCCGCCGGAACTCGCTTCTTCTCTGCCTTCTTGCGCTTCGGGGCGGTCTTCTTGGCCGCGATGGCGTTGGCGCGCGCGGCCTCCGCGGGCCCACCGAGCGCCTCGGCCTGAGCCGCCTCGCGCTCCCGTCGCACGGAATCGCTTGCCGCGTGTGCCTCCTGTGCGCGCTCCTGCACGTACTCGCTCGGAATGACATGCTTGGCGAATTCCTTGGCCGGCAGTAGCGCGCCCCACGACGCCGGCGTCTCGCCTGGGACGAACGCCGCCCGCAGCAGCGGATCCACATGCACGGTCACGACGTCGCCTTGCGCGAAGGCGTGGCCGATGTCGGACACCGGCGCGAAGCCGACGCCGCGGACCGTGAGATGTTCACGGACCGCGACACGGTGTGCGTCGAGCATCCCAATGGCGTCCGTCCATGAGCGCAGATGGCCCGTGCGGCGACGCTCGTAGAAGCGCGCCTCGCGCGTCTCGCCCCAGCGCGAGTGAAGAATCTCGGCATTGTAGGTGCGGACGACGTCCCGCATCGCGTGGCGGAGTGTCGCGACGTCCATCAACTGGTCGATGGCGACGTTGGCCAGTGGGGACTGTCGCATCGTCGTCCCAGAGAGCTCTCGACGCGCACTCGTTGGGTCCTTCGTCAAGCGTTCCGCGACCTGCCACCGACCGTCATAGCCGAGGAGTGGCTCGCAGAGCTGCTTGATGATGCCAACAATGGTCTCACGCGGGCCGTGCGCCCAGGGCGAGTAGGCACGGTGCTGCGTCACGGGCACGCCAATCGCGCGGAGCCGTTCGACGACCAGATCATGGGTCGTGATGTTGTCGCATCCGATCAGCTCGGGCAGAAAACCGACGTACGGCCGGCACTCCTCCGGTGCGAGCGCGGGGATGATGCTGCTCAGCACGGCGCCCGCGACGTCCAGCGAGTCCATGCTCTTCACCTTTCCCCGGGCCCGGGGGTTCGTGATCGCGTACCCCGTGATCACCTGACTGTCGACGTCCGCGACGAGGCACATGGGCACCTTCATGCAGACGTAGTCGCGCAGTTCCGCATGCCAGACGCGCACCCAGACCGGGAGCTGGAGCTCGTCGAAGACGGACATCTGATACGGGCGTTCGATGGGGAGCGCCGACTTCGTGGCGGCGTCGGCGATCCCACCCCGCGCGCCGTGCCGCGCCACCGCGCGCGTCAGGGCCGGGATGTCCTTCAGCGCGCGGAGAATGCGCGCGGGGCTGGGACGCGGGAGATGGCGCGCGTCCGCCGCCGTTTGCACGTACCGCACGAGCATCCGATCACTCATCGTGCCATTCCGCTGCGCGTAGTGCTTGAGCAGCTGCAGCAGCGTCGCGTCGAGTTCCGCTGGTGGACGTCCGGTCCGCGCCTTGTGCAGCAAGCCATTAACGGTCAGGGTGGTCGGCGGGATCGCACGCTTCTCCCCGACCCACGTGTGACTCGGCGTCACGCGATCCAATGTCGCGGGATCATCGACCGAGTCGTTGGGCCCGAGGAGCGTCGACGTCGGGATCGCGAGCGTGACACCGGTCGTGAGCGTGTACGTGCCTGCGCGGATCGCGTCACGCAGCACGCGCTGGATCATGCGCAGGCTGAACGTCGGCGGCTGATCGTGGATGATGCGAATGAGCACGTAGTCGAACCCCGCACGCTGCAATGCGGTGGCGGTGTGCGACAGCTTCGCCTTCTTGACGGCGCGGGATTCGGTGGAGCGCGGGCGACGTGGCGTGTCGAGCAGATGGGACATGGCGAGCGACCTGGCGAACGGGGTGGTGCAGAACCGGACTGCCAGCGACAGCGTCGTGGCCGAGAGCCGGGGGCGCGGCGAGAACATCCGCGTCGCCCATGTTCTAGGCCGACCAATCGTTGCATACGGGCTTTCCCCGTACGTCGTACAATGCCCGAAGAAAGACCGAAGATCAACTCATCCGTTGGCGGCGTCGGATCTCCGTGCCTGCCGGCGCCATGACTGCCCGACCGCGACATACCCAGTTGCGACAGTCTAGTTTCAGTCGTATACTGCCTGAAACGAGACGGGAGGAGCTATGCCATCAACTATCGACACTGCTAGCGATCCGGAGACCCGGGAACGGCTGTCGCCTGCCGCGGTTCGCGGGTTTCTGGGCCTGACCTCGTTGTGGGGCCTGAGCGAAGCGAATCAGCTCACGCTCCTCGGCGCGTCGATCTCGCGGCCCACCCTAGGCGTCTGGAAGAGCGGCGGGACGAAGACCGCGCTGAACATCGACCAGCTGACCCGGATCAGCCTCTTGTTGGGCATCCACGAGGGACTGGAGCGATTCTTTCGGCGACAGCCGGCGGAATCGGCGGCGTGGCTCCGCCGGCCGCGAACGGACGAGCCATTCGACGGGCGGACCCCGCTGGACGTCATGCTGCATGGCGGAATCCCAGGACTTGAGGCCACGCGACGGTACATCGATAGCGCCGCGGGTGGACCGCCAAGCCGGTCGTGGCATGTCTTGGGGCTCTCGCGTGAACGCTGACTCGCGATGCAGTGCGGCCGGGGGCTATGGCGCGTAGTCCATGGATTCCACCCTCTGTCGCAGCAGCAGCCGGAGCCGGTGGCGTGCCGGTCGCGCTCACGATCCCAGGCAGCGGCGATCTGTTGGCCGACACAGTGCGGTGGCAGCCGTCCTATCGCGTCATCGCGAGCGAATACGCTGGCGAGAATCTCTTCGACCGATTCCCGAACGCCGACGAATTCGAGGACTATCGGGCCATCGCCGATCTGACCAGTCCGCACGCGTTGCACGAGATGGGCGCTATCGCGCTGGTCGCTGACGAGGATCGGATCTGGGGGCCGGGCAGCGGCCTGATCATGGCGGCCTTCGCATGGCCGGGGCGGCCGTCACGCTTCTCGGACGGAACGCGCGGCACGTACTACGCGGCGTCGACCGAGGAGACCGCGATCTCTGAAACGCGGTACCACGACACACGAATGCTGGCGGGTTCGGGACCCGTGGTCTTGGAGAAGACCATGATCGAGGCGGAGTTGACCGGGACGCTCGTCGACGTACGGACCGGGTGTCCAGCACCGCGTGGGCTCGATCATCTCACTGATTACTCGGCCGGCCAATCCTTCGGCCGCGTGGTCCGGTCCTGTCGCGGTGATGGGATTGTCTACCACAGCGTCCGGCATCGGAACGACTCCGGTGCGCCGCTGGGTGACTGTGCTGCAGTGCTTCGTCCGCCCGTGCTGCGCAACGCGGTCGCCTCGCGCAATATCGAGTACCACTGGGACGGACAGCAAATCGTCACGGTGACCTAGTCCCCACCGGCGAGACCGACACCGGACGCTCTGGCAGCGCCATCCCGTGTGGCAGACGCGGAGACGACGCCCATCGCAGGCGCCGGCGCCACGCCACGACACGACACGAGCCATACGGGGTTTTGGCGTACGGCGGTTCCCCGTGCACCCTGCGCAGGTGCGCACCGTCACGAAACCCACCGAGATGCTCCCCGCCGAGTGGCAGTCGATCCTGGCGGTCGCCGACCGCGCGCTCTTCGCCTATCGCCTGCGCACGGAGCGCGAGCGCCAAGAGGAAGAGCAGCGCGACTTCGTGGAGGATTCCGGCATCTCGCAGCAGACCTGGTCCGAGTGGGAACGCGGGGTCCGCGTGCACATCACGACCGAGATGCTGCACATGGCGGCGTACCTGACCGGCCTGCACGTTTTGCGCTTGGTCGAGCGGCCAACGACCGCCAGCACGGCCGAGGGGCGCGTGTTCTGGACGGCGGTCGAGGCAGAGATGGCCGTGCGGCGGACAGGGGCCACACGGCCGACGGTGCCCGAACTGCTCCGTCGTGGGGACCCTCGACGTCGTGACCGTACGTGAGCGGGCACGATCACGAGATGCCCGGCGCGGACACGCTGGCAGGGCGCGTGCGCCTCGTGCCCCCCGCA
>JANMHB010000035.1:0-7059 GCA_031374935.1 Gemmatimonadaceae bacterium
GCGTCGGTGCGCTGATTGACGTTGGCGTTCAGGAACTGTTCGATCAGGTAGCCATTGGCAGCGTGCAGCTCGATGCCGTCGAATCCGGCCTCGATCGCACACTTCGCGCTGTGTGCGTACTCGGCCACCACCGCTCGCACCTCGGCTTCCGTGAGTGCGTGCGGCAGGCTGGCAGGCTGCATTCCTTCAGTGTCGGTGTACATCTGCTCCGGCATGGCCACCGCCATCGGGCCTACCACGCGCGTACCCGCCGGCATGTTGGCCACGTGCGACGCGCGACCGGTGTGCATCAACTGTGCGAAGATCGCGCCACCCTTGGCATGAACGGCATCGGTGACCGGCTTCCATGCCGCGACGTGCTCAGCGGTGAAGAGCCCTGGGATTCGGGCGTACCCGAGCCCGTCGGCCGATGGGCTGGTGCCTTCCGTTACCAGCAGGCCGAGGCTGGCCCGCTGGGCGTAGTAGGTCGCCATGATCGGCGTCGGGACGTGATCGCTCGTCGCGCGATTGCGCGTCATTGGCGCCATGACGAGACGGTTCCTGAGCGTCAGTCCGCCCAGGACGTACGGTTCGAACAACATGTAGAGATGCTCCAAGACGTGAGAATTGGTTGCAACTGAGGCTGACGACGAACCCGCAGCCGGCTGGAATCGTTTCGTCGCGTCGGCTACGGTGCCCATGGATGCGCCGCCGATGCCCGATCGCCAGATTTGGAGATCCGGTGTGGAGATCCGGTGACAGTGCACTCATCCGGTGAACTCGGTGACAGTGCATCCGGATTCGGTGAAATCGGTGACAGTGCACCGAACTGGTGAATTCGGTGACAATGCAGTAAACCGGTGGCCGTGGTAGCGCACTCTCATGCTGCGGATCTCAGCCCGTATCGCTCATCAACCCCCGAGGCATCCCGATGGTGCTGTCCCGTTCATTCCTGCCGAGTTCGTTGGTGCGACTCGGCCGATTCACGACGTTTCTGGCAGTGGCTGGCCTCACGGCATGCGCCGGTGCCAAGCCGACGCCATCCGCAACACCGCAGGGCAACTCGACCGACAGCTGGGCGAACGACGCCAGAGTCGGTCTCAAACCGGGCCTGTATGACGCTCAGGAAGCGGTGTCGCACATGAAGGTGCTGTCGCGCGGTGTGTCGCCCGAAGGCTTCCGCAACGCCTGGAACTCCGACATCTCCTTCACCGGCAAGTATGCGGTGCAGGGCAACTTCAATGGCGTGGTGATCTGGGACATCTCCGATCCGGCCAAGCCAGTGGTCGTCACGACGTATCCGTGCCCGGCATCACAGAACGACGTGTCGGTGTACCGGAACCTGATGTTCATGTCGGTCGAGGCGAACAACGGGCGCGTCGACTGCATGCCGGGCGGTGTGGCCGACACGGTGAGCCAGGTCCGGATGCGCGGTGTGCGTGTGTTCGACATCACCGACATCAAGGCGCCCAAGCTGGTGGCGAACGTGCAGACCTGTCGCGGATCGCACACCCACTCGGTGCTCGAGGATCCGAAGGACAAGGCGAACGTCTACATCTATGTGTCCGGGTCCGCGGGCATTCGTTCGCCGAACGAGTTGGCCGGTTGTGCAGGCAATCTTGCCGCTGACGATCCCGGGTCGTCGCGGTTGCGGATCGAGATCATCAAGGTGCCGCTGGCCAAACCGGCCAAGGCGGCCGTAGTGGGTCGCGCCAACATTTTCGCCGGCCTGAAGGAAAGTCCGCGCCATGGCCCTTCAGATGCAGACAGGGCCGCCACCTCGGCCACGATCGCCGCAGCGCGCGCTCGCGGTGCATTCATCGCGAGGAATCCGCAGTCCGGCATGGAGATGGTCGTCCCGCCGCAGCTGGCGCGCACTGCGCTGGACAGTGTGGTGAAGGCGCGCGGGGGAATCGGTGCCGCCACGGCTGCTGACAGTGCCACGGTGCGCGGTTCGATTCAGGGCGTGGTCGATCGTCTGTTCGGGAGCGCAGCGTCATCGAGCGGTGTGGTGTCCGATCGTTCGCAGTGCCACGACATCACGCTGTATCCGGCACTGGGCCTGGCGGGTGGTGCCTGTGAGGGACATGGGCTGTTGCTCGACATCAGCGATCCGGTCAACCCCGTGCGTCTCGATGCCGCCGCCGACTCGAACTTTGCCTACTGGCATTCGGCCACGTTCAACAACGACGGCACCAAGCTGCTGTTCTCCGATGAATGGGGTGGCGGAACGTCGCCCAAGTGTCGCGCCGGCGACAAGCCGGAGTGGGGCGCAAACGCGATCTTCACCATCGAGAACCGGAAGCTCAAGTTCCAGAGCTACTACAAGATTCCCACGATCCAGACCGGCGCCGAGAACTGCGTGGCGCACAACGGGTCGCTGATTCCGATCCCTGGCCGCGACGTGATGGTGCAGTCGTGGTATCAGGGTGGCATCTCGGTGTTCGACTGGAGCGATCCGGCGAAGCCGTTCGAGATTGCGTCGTTCGACCGCGGCCCGATCGACTCGTCGCGCGTGGTGGTGGGTGGAAGTTGGTCGGTTTACTGGTACAACGGGCAGATGATCAGCTCCGAGATTGCGCGCGGTATGGACATCGCGGAGCTGGTGCCGAGCCAGTTCGTGTCGCAGAACGAGATCGACGCGGCGAAGACGGTGCAGTGGAGCTACCTGAATGCGCAGGGTCAGCCGAAGATCGAGTGGCCGCCGAGTTTTGCGCTGGCGCGGGCGTTCACGGATCAGTTGGAGCGGAAGGGGTGCTTCAATGGCGCGCGGATTGCTGCGATTCGGTCGTCGTTGGCGACGGCGGAGCGTGGGTCGGGGGCTGATCGGTCGGCGGCGTTGTCGCAGCTGGTGGGGTCGCTGGAGGCGGACACGCGGGGTGGGTGTGATGACAACAAGGCGAAGATATTGAGGAAGGCGGTGCAGGATCTGCAGACGATGTTGTAGCACGGCGTGAGCTGGGCTGGGTGAAGCAGAATGCAGGAGGGCTGTGGGCGATGCGTGTCGCAGGTCAGACACGCCGGCCCGCAGCCCTTCTGTGCACGACTGACAGACGACACACAGTGGTGCACAAACTGCCGCATGCTGCTTCCATCAGGGCACCGTTGGAACCGGTCACGGCGATTGTTCAAAGCAGTCGGGCGGCGCGCCGACATCACTTCCCGCCTGCCGCCCGAGCCGACTGCCGCGAGTCAGTCAGTCTATAATGCGCTGCCCCGCACTACGCCGGCGCACGGATGCATCCGACAGCACGGTACCGGGTCAGGCCGAGAGTTCGGCGATCTCGCGCAGCAGGGCACGGGTGACCCGACGAGCCACCGCGTCAGCGGTATCTGCCGACCACGCACCGTCCGACGATCCCTTGACCGCGTCCCGCACCACGCTTGCTGCGCGCTCCTCGAGTGCCAGAATCCGTGAGCCGATGCGACGACGCTGTGTGTCAGCGGCGAAGCGCGCCAGTTCGCGCTGCAGCGCCATGTGCGCCCTGCGATCGCGACCGACATCACGCCGCGAGGGAGGTGCCAGCGCGTCGAGGCCGACCAGTTCGACGCTTGGCGGCAGCGCACCCGGTTCCACGCAGCCGGGCACACCGAGATCGATCCAGAGTGCCTTGGCCTCACGTGCTGCCATCAGCCGACCCGCTGCACGACTCTCGATGAGCGGTGTGGTCGACTGCACGGCGAACACCACCGCATCGGCCACCGAGATCTGCTCGTCGCGTCGGCACCATGGTATCGGCGTGGCGCCGTTCGCGGCCGCCAGACGCGCCGCCCGGTCGTCGGAACGGGAGGTGAGCGACACACGCACGCGCGATCGCATCGACGCGGCCGTCACCGTCTCGAGCACGCCGCGCGCGGCGTCACCGGCGCCGACAATCAGCAGATCCGTCAGCTGTCCATCCGGACGCCCCTCCCGGGCGAGGACCGAGTCCCGCACCCGCGCGCCGAGCGACGGGTCGGCGTCGCAGCCGATGGCGATCCGGATGTGACGTGCCGCCTCGACGGCACGACGGAAGATGGCGTCGAGCATCGCGTCGGTCGCCTCGAGTGACTGCGCGGTGATCCAGGCGGTGCGCACCTGGCGCAGGATTTCCGGTTCGCCGAAGCGCGCGGAACACATCCCCGAGGCGACGGAGAACAGATGCCGCACCGCGAGATCGGCAATCCGGCGCTCCACGTGCAGCGGCGCTGACGTTCGGGACACCAGTTGCGCCTCGAGCCACGGCTGCAGATCCGCATCACCCGCCCAGTACAGCTCCGTACGGTGACAGGTGCTGAGCAGCACGGCCGCGATGCCGTCAGCGCGCAATGACTCGAGTGCCGACTGAACTGCGGCTGCACTGAGCCTTACCCGTCCGACGGCGACCGCGTCGCTCGTCTCATGCGAGCACCCGACCATCTGCACCGGCAGGAGGAACACGTCAGCCTCCCGCGACCGACTCCAGTGGCTGCGCACTCTGTGCCGCGACTGCCACTCGCGATGGCACGCCACGGCAGGCCGCGTTGGTGCATCCCTGACATTTCTGGCGATACTGACCGCTGTACGGCGCTGCAGCCCGGATGTGGTCGACGACGATGTCCGCCAACGCCTCCTGAAAATCGGGACGCGCATTCAGCGCCGGTACACGCTTGAAGCCGTGCATGCCCAGCGAATGCGCGAGTTCACCGTACTCGATGTCGATCTCCGACAGCGTCTCGATGTGATCACTGGTGAAGGCGATCGGCACGACGAGCACGTTCTTCTGCCCACGTGCCGCCAGCTGCTTGATCGCCGTCTCGGTGCTCGGACCAAGCCAGCGCACTGGTCCCACTTCCGACTGGAACGTGAGGGCATACGGGTTCCGCAGCCCGGCGGCTTCCACCACGCGGCTCATCGACGCCGCGACTTCCGAGGGGTACGCATCGCCGCGATCGATGACTGCGAGCGGCAGTGAGTGCGCGCTGAACATCACGAGGACGTCATCACGCTCCGACTCGGCGTACTGATGCAGTCCATCCTGCACGGCACTGGCCATGGCGCGAACGAAGCCTTCGTGCTCTCCCCACCGATCGATGATGCTCCACGAGAACGCATCCTGCAGTCCCGTGCGCTTGAGCGCGCGCCAGAGATCGTTCAGGCTCGAGCCGGTCGTGGAACAGGACCACTGCGGATACTGCGTGAACGCGACTGCACGCGTGACGCCGTCGGCATGCATGGCGCGCACCGCATCGTCGGCGAACGGCGTCGTGTAGCGGAAGGCGACGTAGAAGCGGTGTGGAGCGGTGTCCGGTGAGACGCGATCGAGTATTTCACACATCGCACGCCCCTGCGCTTCCGTCCAGTGCAGGATCGGCGAGCCGCCACCGATGGCATCGTAGAGCTTCCGCACCTTGGGCGCCCGTCGCGTCGCGATGAACTTGCCGAGGTAATCCTGAAACGGGAGCTGGATGATCTCGCGGTCAGCGAACAGCCGCAGCAGGAATGGCTCGACTTCGTCCAGTGTCTTCGGCCCGCCGAGATTCATCATGACGATGCCCGTACCGCCAGACCCGCCGGATTTACCGTGGGATGAAGGCGACTCGGCAGGCGGCCGGCCCCCGGCACGCTGGAAGGGAAGAACGTCGGCTGGGGTCATGCCAATAACATCAGCACTTCGGCGCCGCTTCAAAATCCGGTGAAATACGGAGCACCGGGCGCTGCATCGCCCCCCCGCCATCGCTCCGATGATCAGCAGCGGTTCGCTCCCATCGGCAACGGACGGCGGCAGCGGTGCGTCGATCGCCTGGCGTGACAGATCCCTGCGGCAGGCGAAGAAGCGCACGAAGGCGCGCCGGTGCTTCGTGACGTGGTCGAGGATGGTCCCCTGCAGCATCGGATGACGCGCCTCGATGGCGTCCGTACGCTTCCCCGTCAAACATACCGTTCCAGGTGAGACAGGTCAGCAGAGGTAGCTCTCGGCAAGAACAAGAAGGTGAGGACTCGCGCCCGAGTGACCCCGCCTCCACCTCCGCCGTTCGGCCGATGCCGCGGCCCCACACCCCATCGCACTTTCCCCTTCAGCCCAGGTTCAACCCCCAGCCCCCTCCGCTCACGCTCCCCCCGACCGCCAGCCGCGTGTCCACCACTCCCAGTGCCGCCCTCCGCCGCGACCGCATCCTCGCCTCCCCACGCTTCGACGGCCGCGTCTTCCGCAATACCGCCCACACCGCTGTCGGCCTCAAACCCGGCACCGTCGTCCCCACGATGAAGGAGTACATCTGCGGCGGCGAACGCCGAGTCCCAGGCGCCCCGATCCCAATCACCGATCCGCGCCCGAGTTGGCGCAGTGCGCCGGAGACCGGACTGCGAACGACCTGGCTCGGCCACTCCACCATGCTCTTCGAGATCGACGGCGCACGCATCCTCACCGACCCTGTCTGGACCCAGCGCGCCTCGCCCGTTCCATTCGCGGGCCCGAAGCGATTCCACGCGGCGCCGGCACCACTGACATCGCTGCCGGAACTGGATGCGGTGCTGATCTCGCACGACCACTACGATCACCTCGATCGCGCCGCCGTCCGCACCCTCGCCAAGCGCGGCGTCCGTTTCATCACCTCACTCGGCGTCGGCACACACCTCGAGGCGTGGGGCGTACCGCCTGAGACGATCACTGAACTTGATTGGTGGGAGTCCGTCGAACTGGCGCCCAGCGGCGTCGTCATCACGGCCACCCCGTCGCAACACTTCTCCGGTCGCACCCTCCTCGATCGCAACGCCACCGCCTGGTCGTCATTCCATCTGCAGGGCCCGAAGCACTCGGTCTTCCACGGCGCCGATACGGGGCTCACCCGCGACTATCTCCAGATCCGCGAACGCTTCGGCACCTTCGATCTGGTCCTGCTCGAAATCGGCGCCTGGCACCCCGCATGGGGCGACATCCACCTCGGCCCGGACAACGCTCTAAAAGCACACGCCATGCTCGGCTCGGGACGACTCCACCCGATCCACTGGGGCACCTTCAACCTCGCCATGCACGCCTGGGACGAGCCGATCGAAACGCTCACCGCCCACGCCCCCGCACGCGGCGTCGAACTCCTCACCCCGATGCTCGGCCAGCCGGT
>JANMHB010000204.1:0-2863 GCA_031374935.1 Gemmatimonadaceae bacterium
GGGGTCCCCCCCATGGTGCCCGCGGTTTTTTTTTTGATGCTTTTGGTTTAAATGCCCCACACCCTCCTCTTTTCTTTGCCCCTCACCCCCTAAACTCCAACGCCGCCGAGGGGTGATGTGTGATGAAATCGTCAGGGGACAAGGGCTGACGTGGTGGTCATTCTGGCGAGCGCGTCGAGATGCCGGTTGGCTTCGGCCAGCTCACGCTTCAGGGTCACCAGCCGTGCGGCGGCGTCCTTCGGCACTGGCTGGTCGGCGCCGAGGGTCATGTTGTAGAGGTACTCGAGCTGCGAGACGAGCATCGGGCGGGTGTAACGGCCCTCGGGTGTTTCGAGCGCGCGCACGATGTCATCCGCCTCGCGTACCATCGGGGCGCCACGTGATTGCATCTGCGTGCGCACATCACGGGCGCGGGTGAGTGTCTGTCGGGCATCGGCGATCGCAGCGCGAACGGCCAATTCATGCTTTTCCTGTGCGACCAGCATCTCGTCGGTGATGCCATCGACGCGCACCCGTGGATCCGCCTGGACGACGAGTGGCTGTCGCAACGTGTCGCCGTCGACGATGAGTCGCACGGTGTAGCGGCCTGGGGCCACCATCGGTCCGCGACCACCCGGTGATGCGGCGTGCATCAGGTCCCAGGTAAAGCGATTCTCGCCGACGGCGTCGGTGATCGCGGTTCCTGCAACGGTGCGGCCGCGTGGCGCGCGCATTGCCTGTTCGGTTGTGGTGCGCGCTGAGACGCCGGCGGTGGTGAAGGTGCGGATCAGCGCGCCGGTCGCGGAGCGGATCTCGAGCACCGGTGCGGCATTCGGCTTCGAACCGAGCCAGTAGTCAATCGTGGCGCCGGCCGACGGATACTCGGGGGTGCTGCTCGATGCAGGCGATCCCTGATGCCGCCAGCGAATGGCGGCGCGCGGGGCGTGAAGGAGCGAGCGTCGCGCCGACGTGGCGTCAGTGAACTGCAGCAGTGGCGTCAGATCGTCGAGAATCCAGAAGCTGCGTCCCATCGTCGACAGGACGAGATCACGGCGATGCACCTTGATGTCGGTGATCGGTGTGATGGGCAGATTGCGTTGCATCGACTGCCACGATGCCCCGTCGTTGGCACTGAGGTACAGGCCAAACTCGGTCCCGAGGTAGAGCAGCCCCTGACGCTCCGGGTCTTCGCGGACGACGCGTGTCGGTGTGTCATCGGGCACACCGTTCGCGCCGGTGGTGAGGCGCGTCCAGGTGCGGCCGTAGTCGGTGGTGCGATAGGCGTATGGCTTGAAGTCGCCGAGCAGGTAGCGGTACACCGCGACGTAGGCGGTGCCTTTGCGATGACGCGAGACGTCGATGCTCTGCACGCGGCCGCCCGGCGGGAGGTCCGGTGGCGTGACTTTCGTCCACGACGACCCGTTGTTGCGCGTGACGTGAATCGGGCCATCGTTCGACCCGGTCCAGATCACGCCGGGTTCGATGGGCGATTCCTTGATGGCGTAGAGGGTGGAGTAGAACTCTTCGCCGGTGACGTCGCGCGTGATCGGACCGCCACTGACGCCCTGCGTGGCCGGGGTGTTGGCCGTGAGATCGGGCGACATGCGTTCCCACGTGATCCCGTCGTCGCGCGAGCGGTGCAGGAACTGCGATGCATAGTAGATCGTGCCGCGGGCATGCGGCGACACGTCGAGCGGTGACACGCGCTGGAAGCGGTAGATCAGATCCTTCGGGTCGTTGCCGTAGAGTGACTGTGCGCCGACCCACGAGTTCTGCTCCTGGCCAGTGACTAGGTGCAGGCGCGAGAACTGGCCCTTGCAGGAGCCGTAGACGACGTTGGTGTTCCACGGGCTTGGCACGATCGGCCCGGTCTCGCAACCGGGGCCGGTCATCCAGTACTGCGCTGGCTGATCGGGACGCGTGCTGAAGAGTGGCAGCGAGGGCACGATGACGGTCGTATTGTCCTGCTGCGCGCCGTACACGCGATACGGAGAATTGTTGTCGACGAACACCTGATACAGCTCGGACGTGGCCTGATTGTACTGGGTGCTCCAGGTGCGTCCACCATCGATGCTGACGTTGGCGCCGCCGTCGTTCGACTGAATGAGGATGCCTGGATCGGTGGGGTTGAACCAGATGTCGTGGTTGTCGCCGTGTGGTGTGCTGACCGCGGCGAAGTTCCTGCCGCCATCGGTGCTCTTCCACATCGTTTCGTTCTGCACCCAGACGTTGTCGGCGTTGGTCGGATCGGCGTCGACGTTGGTGTAGTAGAACGGCCGCAGCAGCAGGGCGTTCATGGTGGAGACCTGCGTCCAGCTGTCGCCCGCATCATCGGAGCGATAGAGACCCGCCTTGGGCCGCTCCGCTTCCATCAGCACATAGACCCGGCGCGGCGCGGCGGCCGAGACGGCGAGATTCGACTTGCCGATGATCCCGGTGGGAAGGCCGCCGCCGAGTTTCGTCCAGGTACTGCCGCCGTCAGTGGAGCGATAGATGCCGCCGTCGTCCTTGCTGCCTGAGATGATCGCCCACGGGCGCCGCACACCGCGCCAGGCGGCGGCGTAGAGCGTGCCGGGATCATCGGGCTTCATGCTGATGTCAGTGATGCCCGTCGAGTCGTTGACGAAGAGCACTTTCTGCCACGACGTGCCGCCGTCGGTGGTGCGATAGACACCGCGGTCGGCCGAGTTACTGAAGGGCAGCCCCTGTGCGGCGACCAGTGCGATGTCGGGGTTGGTCGGGTGGATGACGATACCGGCGATCTGGCCCACGTTGCGCAGCCCGAGGAACTTCCACGACTTGCCGGCATCATCGGAGCGGTAGATGCCTCGGCCGACGATGACGTTGGAGCGGATGCCGTCGGAGCCGGTGCCGACCCAGACGA
>JANMHB010000001.1:0-29269 GCA_031374935.1 Gemmatimonadaceae bacterium
CCTGACGTGGGTGGCGCAGAACAACGGGGCGCAGACGTTCCCGAACGGGCCGATGGCCATGGCCTACGACGCGGCCAACCGGATCCTGTACTCGTCGAACTGGATGGCCGGCGTCTGGAAGCTCACCGTCGCGCCGTAACCCGAGCACGTGAATTGTGGTCGCAATCCGCGTCTGGCCACAGCTGCCGGACGCGGATTGCGACGTTTTCAGGCCAGTCCCAGCCGCATCACGAAGGCACGCGTCCAGAATCAGGCGTCAGGTGTGAGGCTGCGGCACGGCAGCGGACAGCCGGGTACACTCGGCAAACTCATCGTCGGTGAGCGGCGGCGCGTCGCAGTAGCGCATGTTCTCGCGCACATGCTCCACGGTGCGCATGCCGAGCAACGTGACGCCGATCCCCGGTGTGCGCAGACAATACTGCACGGCGAGTTCGAGCATCGATCGCTGGCGCTCGGCGGCAAAGCGACGCAAGGCAAGGATCGAGTCGCATTTCGGCGTACGCTGTCGGAGTTCACTCTCGGTCAGCGATTCCTTCAGCAGGCCACCGCCAAAGCAGCCACGCGCGATGACGCCGATGCCCTGTGCCTCCAAGGCGGACAGCAGTCCGCGCGGGTCAGGATCGAGCAGGCCGAACGGGCCCTGCAGGGTCTCCACCGTCCCGCGCCGGACAACGCCCGCGGCATCATCGAGTGAGTCCGCTGCGACGCCATAGTGCCTGATCTTGCCCGCGCGCTGCAGCGTCTGCAGCGTGTGCAGGGCTTCGTGCAGCGTATCGGACTCGATGTCGGCACGCGACGGACTGTGCAACTGATAGATGTCGAGATAGTCCGTGCGGAGCCGTCGCAGCGTTGCGTCGAGCGCCGATGTCAGATACCGCGGCGAAAAGTCCTGCGCCAGCTGACCAGATGCCCCGGTCGGCAGGTGCTCCCGCTTGATGCCGAGGAAGCGGACGACAGGACGCAGCAGCGGCTTGATGCGGGCCAGGAGTTGGCGTCGTGCGGGCAACAGGTATCCGCCTTTGCTGGCGATGATGACGCGGTCGCGCCGATCGCGAAACGCTTCACCGATCAGCGCTTCGCCTTCGCCCTGCGAATACATGTCCGCCGTATCGAAGAAATTGATCCCCGCGTCGAATGCCGCATGCAGCGTGGCAAGACCGGCGCCGGTCGAACCCTTGGCGAGCAATCCTCCGATCCGCGAGCCGCCGAAGCCGATGTCCGACACCATCAGATCCGTTGGGCCGAATCGGCGGTGCTTCATCACGTCGCGCCGGGAACGAGCGCCGCCGTTTGCTTCAGATCATGCGCCAGACGATCAGCCGCCCGCGCGGCGATCGCCATCACCGTCAGCGTCGGATTCTTCTCCGGTCCGGTGGGGAAGCAGCTGGCATCGCAGGTGAGAACGTTCGGCGCGTCATACAACCTGTTCCAGGCGTCGGCCACGCCGTAGCGGCGCGACGCGTGCATCCGGATCGTGCCGCCAAAGTGGACGGCCTCGCCAGGCGTCAACACCGTCTGTGATGGTCGCACGGTGGCGTTGTAGCCTGATGCGCGAAAGAGATCGAGCAGCGTCTGCCGCGCGTCGAGCACGTTCTGCACCGCATCGTTGTCGAACTGCATTCGCACATCGATTTCCGGTCGGCCAAACTCATCACGGCGTGTGCCGGACGTTCGCACGAAGTTCCGGTCATCCGGAATCGTGGTGCCGAACACCTGCACGCCCATCGCGTTGCTCTTGAGGGCGGCGCGGCTCCTGATGCGATCCTTGGTGTTGGCCACGCCGAGCGTCCATGACGTGGCATACAACGGCGCGCTTGTGGCGAAAGGAAGCCGCGTCAGGTAGGCGGCGGAATTCAACAGTGTGATCGGCCGTTCCATGTCACACGCCCACCAGTCACGCACGTGGTCGTGCAGGTGACGCCCGAGGAGCCCCTCGGAGTTGCCCAGGCCGTCGGGGAAATCAGCGGATGTCGAGTTGAGGAGCAGCTTGGTGGAGCTGAGCGGTCCGCACGCGAGGACAACCGCCGCCGCCTCGATCCGCTTCTCCTGCCCATCGGTGCGATCGTGATAGAGCACGGACCGCACGCGTGAGTCGCGGGGTGACCACTCCAGCTCGAGCGCATGTGCACCGGCGAGGAGGCGGAAATGCGGAGATGCCAGCAGCGGTTCAACGATCACGGAATAGCTGTTGAATGCAGTCCCGCGGCGGACCAGCATGGTTGGCCGTCCGTCAGCGATCGGAATCGGCGCCAGCCCCTGGCCCCGCGAGGCGGCCTCACGAACCACCGGATGCCAATCGGCGGGCAGCCCGCGGTGGTACGAGATGTGGCCGCCGGGCAGGTTGGGCAGGTCGCCCGCGTGGCCGCTGACACCGATCAGTTTCTCCGCGATCTCATAGTAGGTCGCCAGATCTCCGTATCGGATCGGCCAATCGTAGCGCTCATGCGACCGTGCGCCCTCGAAGAAGTCCTCGGCCGCAAAGCGCGGGACGGCGCCCGTCCACTGATTCGAGAGTCCGCCGTGTGACATGTGACGAATCCAGAGCGCACCACGCCCATCCGTCGCCTCGCTGCCAGAGAGCACTTCTGCCTCGGGCAGTCGGCGCAACAGGTTCCGATCCATCACGCGCAGCAAGAGACCCCGAGGGCGCGTCCGTCCAGCCTCCAGCATCGTGACCGGGACGCCGCGCGACACCAGCTGGTGCGCCATCATCGCACCCGCCGGCCCGCTTCCGATCACCAGCACGCGGCGTTCGCTCACCCGAGTGCGCCCGCCGCCGCGCGGCCTCCGAGTGCGGCCCGGCGGCTGGTGGCCCTGCTGACGTGTGCCGCCGTACGGTGGCCGTGCATCGTTCGGTGCGTCGGCTTATCGCGCAAACTGGCCAAGGGTCGCACTCACTTGCCTTTGCTCCCGAACAGCGAACTCGCGAACCGGTAGGACGAGTAGATGATCGGTGCCGCGACCGTGATCCGCTCGCGAATGCGGCCGACCGTCGTCGGACGGAACCAGTTCGGGAAGAACTTGATCGCGCCGCCTTCCTTCATCCATGGATCGGGCAGCTGGCTGCCGCCGTCTTCCCACGTCAGCGCGAGCATCGGCCGCGCGACTTGTGTCATGTTCGGCATACCACGATGCCACATGCTCGACGTGCGCACCATCACATCGCCCTGCTTCATCTCCACGCGCAGGCTGTTGCGGCCGGCGTGTTCAGTCACGAAGCGCCAGTACGGGTAGTACTTCCTGTGCGTCCCTGGAGCCGCCTCCATCGCGCCGTTGGCAATGATGGTGTCGACAACCGCGACGTTGGCGATCATGAAGCCGCGCGAGAAGTCGTAGTCGGTGTGATAGTGCTGGGTGGTACTGCCCGGCAGGTTGTAGTTGCAGCCGACATTCGGCAGACGACTGGCCTTTGGCTCGATCTCCTTGATCAGGCCGATGATGCCCGCCGCGTCCAGAATCTCGTAGATGAACCGCGAGTCCTTGCCGGGAAAGCAGTTGAGGTGACCGCTGAGTCGGCCGCCGCCGGCGAAGAGCGCACCTTCCTTCTCCATGGCGGTGAAGGCGACGGTGAGCTGCTGATGCAGCGATGCCAGCAGGGGCTTTGGAATCAGCTCACGGATCACGAAGTATCCGTCGCGCTCGAATGAGGCGCGCAGCTGTTCGAGCTCGGTCGATGAAAAGCGCCGCACCGGCGCCGCCGCAGGGCTTTCCTTCACGCTGACTTCCGTCATAACGTCTCCGTCCGCAACGAGCGGGCTTGGGTGTTGGGGTCGCTCAGGAAACTAACCTCATTTGCCGTGACGGGCGCCGGGGCGTGTGCGCCGCGATGGAGCCCGTGGCCCTGCGTCACGGCCCGATACAGCGTCGTGACTTCGTCGGCCTGACGCCGCGGGCCGAAGTCGGCCAGCACGCGTTGGCGCCCCAGCGTGCCCATGGCCGCACGCCGTGCGGGGTCACGGAGCAGGCTCACCAGCGCCATGGCCAGCGCCTCCGTGTCGCGTGGTGGCACGAGCAATCCATCCACGCCGTTCGTGACGATTTCGGGCAACGCACCGGAGACGTAGCCGACCACCGGCCGCTCCATCGCCATCGCCTCGGTGACCACCAGCCCGAATGGCTCCTCCCAGCTCGGCATCGCGAGGATGTCCAGATCCTTCATCAGTCCCGGAGTGTTGGCCATCCACTCCACCCAGTCGACGGAGTCGGTAAGGCTCAGCTCGTTAATCAGGCGCCGGATTCTCTGCACGTAGCTGTCCTCGCCATCACCGTCCTCTGCCGTCGCGCGCCCCACCAGCACCAGTCTGGCTTGCGGGATCTGCTCGCGGACGCGCAGGAACGCCTGCACCAGCTCCAGATGCCCTTTCCAGACCGTGAAGCGGCCGACCAACCCGACCAGCGGGACATGCTCGTCAATCCCGAGCCGCGATCGCAGGGCGCCACGGGGCACGACGGCGGGGTTGAACCGTCCGGTGTCGGTCGCGTTGTACACCATCGCGATCCGGTCTGCGGGAAGCCCGCCCTGTGCCATCGAGTCGCAGGTGAACCGGGAAATGCCGATGAAGGCCCGGGCGTTTCGGGCGGCCCAATGCGCCGCTCGGCCGATGTGAGCGGTCCATTTCACATGCAGATGTAGCACGACCGCGGCGCCGGTCAGCTTGCCGAGCAGCGTTGAAAAGGCTGCGTCACGCGGCCGATCCGTGGTGTGCAGAATCGTGATGCGTTCACGGCGGATGAACCGGGCGAGCCGCAGCAGGCTGACCAGCGCCGGAAGATTCCGCGCCAGCCCGAGCACTTTGGCGACCGGATGGCTCCCCTGAAGCTCCTGACCGAGATCGCAGACCATCAACCGGGCCTGTGGCGCCTTCCGAATCCAGCGGACGGTGGCATCGAGATCGGCCGAGTGGCGATTGGTCGCGACATACACGGCGACGGCGTCAGGGTCGAGGTGCTCGATCAGCGTGAGATGGACCGCCACGTCTGCACCCAGTGCGCTGCGGGTGTTTACGAACAGGACGCGTGGTTTGGGAGCGCCGCGCGCCATGCTCGAGTCGGTCGCAGTCACGTCGGCTTACCCATGTGAAGATCATTCCGGTCCGTGTGCGGCGCACCCCATCGTCGGGAGTACTCAGGCAGGATAGCCTGCCAGTCATGACGGTGGTAGGACGATTCGCCCAAAGGTGAGTAACGGCATGGGCGGCTGGTTTTCTCACGATGCCGGGCTCCTGCAGCCTCAGGCGCACGATCAAACGTCTTCACGCATGTTCGCGGTCATTCGTCGCAATCGGTCGTCGGACGCCCGCGCCAGGCCCCCCTTTGCGGTCGCCGCCGCGACACTCGCCGCCGCCTGCGTGGGCGAAACCGCGCCCGTCCCGCGCCTCGTTACCGCCGACGCCGGTGCTGCAGCCGCGGTCCTGCGCCCAACTTGCCTCGGCGTCAATGCATCGGCGGTCTTTCCAGCACTTCATCGAAGCAGGCCGCGACGTCGATGCGCAGCGGCTCGGGCGCGCCCGCCGTGTGCCACTCCAACACCGATCCAGCTCGGCCAGCGTCCAGGGACGCGCCGAGAGAGCCTTGACCAGGTTCCCGATGTCCCCGGCGAGTGGAATCCGTTGCGCATGCGGCGAAGATGCGCGTGGTCGCCGAAATGTCCGTCACCATTTTCATGCGCCCCATTGCCGTAACGTGTCGGCCACGTGACGCTCCGTGCGGCGTTGTCGCCGAGTCAAGGCGTGTGTCGACTGGAGGGGTGATGCGTACGATGGTGTGTCTCTGGCGCGGTCGGCGCGACGCTCAGCTCTCAGCGCGCCGGTACCGCCGCTTGTAGCCCGCAAGCGCCGGCACGCACGGGCCAGCGGTGGGCCCGCTGGTCGATTCCGGCAAGCGCCGGCGGTGCATATCGCGTGCTCCTGCCTAGCTTTCCGTGCAGCCGGTCCGCCCAACTCCGTTTATACGCCGACTCTTTCCATGTGCATCTACGCCAATCTCGGCTCGACGCCCGAGCCTGAAAAGATCGTCGGCGAGTCGGAGACCATCGCCGGCGAAGAAGACGCGCTGCTCGACTTCAGTGAAGCGATGAGCTACAGCGATTACCTGCAGCTCGACGCCGTGCTGGGTGCGCAGCAACCGTTGTCGCCGGCCCACGACGAAATGCTCTTCATCATTCAGCACCAGACCAGTGAACTCTGGATGAAGCTGATGCTGCATGAACTGCACGGGGCGGTGAAGCACGTGGCCGCCGATGACCTGCAGACGGCGTTCAAGATGCTGGCGCGGGTATCGAAGATCATGGAACAGCTGGTGCACGCGTGGGATGTGCTGGCGACCATGACACCGCCGGAGTACAGCGCGATCCGTGGGTATCTCGCCAACTCCAGTGGCTTTCAGAGTTTTCAGTACCGCTGCATCGAGTTCGCCATGGGCAACAAGAATGGCGTGATGCTGCGGCCGCACAAGCATCGGCCTGATCGCCTCGCCGGCGTGCTGGCGGCCTACCATGCGCCATCTCTGTACGATGAATCTCTGCGACTGCTCTCGCGGCGCGGGCTGGCGGTGCCGGCAAGCCACACGACGCGCGACTGGACCAAACCATACGTCGCCGATGATGGAGTGGAAGCGGCGTGGCTGCAGGTCTATCGCAATCCGCGCGAATACTGGGACCTCTATCAGCTTGGCGAAGAGCTGACCGATCTCGAGGATGCGTTCCGGCTTTGGCGGTTCCGGCATGTGACCACCGTGGAACGGGTCATCGGCTTCAAGCGAGGAACGGGGGGAACCGGCGGCGTGAGTTATCTCCGGAAGATGCTCGATGTGGTGCTGTTTCCGGAGATCTGGCGGTTGCGGACGGTGTTGTAGCACTGTCACTGCCCGGAGGATGACGATCGCCGTCCGGTGATGCGGGTGGCGCTATCCGCGCGTTGCTTCGGCAGTCGCCCGATACCGACTCCAGGGAGACACGGTGCACCGATCCTGCACTGCCGCAGCATCTACCAGCATTGCTGGTCCTCCTCCACGCGTAGCCTGCGCCGCTGGGTTGCGCTCGTCGTCAGCGTGCGTGAGAGCGTCGGGAGACGGCTCACGCGCTCATGGACCGCTGGAGTATCCGGCGTCGTCGATTGGGTCAGGTGGATCACTCGCGCCTGGTGCGACTGTGCGACTACTGTTCTCCTGACTGGAATTCTGGTGTCCCGATCGCTCACCGTGCCACGATGACGTCAGCCATGACCATGGATCTGCAGTCCGTCCAGCTGTTGTCCGTCGTCGCGATTTTTGCCTCATTCGCCATTGGCGAACTGCTGATCGACAAGTTCTTTGCCACGGAAGCGACGCGCGAGGACAATCGACTCGATCTGGCGGTCGGATTGATGTTCCCCGTCATCTCGGGCCTCGTGTTCGCCGGCGCACGTGCCCTCTGTTCGTGGCTGATTCCCGACGCGAAAGACCTATGGGCGCACTGGGCCTGGTGGCAGATGGTGCTGGTGTTGCTGGTGACCGACGACCTGACGCAGTACTTCTGGCATCGCTTGTCGCACACATCGGTGATGTGGCCGTTGCATCGCGCACACCACTCCGCCGCCTACATGAGTGTGCGTGTCGTCTATCGTAACAACGCGTTCTACTACGCCCTCATGCCCGGCCTCTGGCTGAGCGGGGCGTTACTCTACCTGGGATTCGGCTGGGTCTTCGTCTGGTACAGCGTGGTGAAGCTCACCGTCATCATCGGTGCGCACTCCGCAGTGCAATGGGACCGATTCCTCTACCAGCATCGTGCACTGCGCCCGGTGGCATGGGTGGTCGAGCGCACGATCTCGACGCCGGCCACACATTTCGCACATCACGCGCTGACGCAGGACGATGGCATCGGGCATTACATCGGCAATTACGGCAACATGCTGTTTCTGTGGGACGTGCTCTTTGGCACCGCACGTATCACGCGGAAGTATCCGCCGGCGTACGGCCTCAAGGACGACATCCGCCACGGCCCCGAAAAATGGTATGCGCAGCTCCTGTATCCGCTCTTCCGCTCTCGTCGGGGCGAAACCGTGTTGGGCTACGAGAAGCACACGCCGATTGACTGAGACCCGCGGGCCGGGCTGTGCCACTCAATCTACTGCGCGCTTCCCTCGCGCGGCTGCACCTGATTCAACAGGGCCTCGATCTGACTCGCCGCAATCTGGGCCACACGCGCCGCCGGCACACCGCGTTCAACCGGATTCCGCAGCACCTCGGCGACGCAGAGCAGGCTCGCGCCGAGGGACGCACTGAACTGCTCGTCCGAGGGAGAGTCCATCAACTCGGCGCGTGCCCGGGTCAGCAGCAGGTTCGAGAGTTCGGTGCCGACACGGTCGGCGAACTCCATCGGGTCGGTTGGCATGGGCGGTGCGAGGTGAGTGGCCTGAGGTGACTTGGTGGGGCGAAACCTACGGGGGGCAGCACCAAAGTCGCGGCGAAGCCGACAATCGCCGCGCGCCGGCCACGGGACGCCGATCGCACGAGGAGGCAGGTGTGCTGGCAGCACCGGTCGCGCGGCTGCACATTGCCTGCGGATGCTGGCGTCGCCTCCCTATCGATCCGCTGCTCAATGAACAACTCCTGGCGCGTGGTGACGCTGCTCTGCCTCGTGACGGGTGTGGCGTATCTGGTCCGCACCGACATCGCGGTGGCCCAGGAGCGCATGGCCCCTGCGCTCGGCCTGACGATGGCCGACATGGGCGTCATCACGGCGTGGGGTTTTCAGCTCAGTTACGCACTGCTGCAGGTGCCTGCCGGCATGTTCGGCGAACGATTCGGTGCCAGGACGGCGCTGGCCCTGGCGCTGGTTGGCTGCAGCGTCGCGTCGCTGCTCATGAGCTTCGCGCCCGAGGGCGGCGTGGCTGCAACCGGAACTCTGGTCGGCACACGGATCCTGCTCGGCGTGTCGCAGGCGGCGGTCTTTCCCGTGGCGGCGATGGCCGTCTCCCAGTACGTGCCTGGTGAGCATCGCATCCGCGGCCTCGCCCTGTGCATCTCGTCGTCATCGCTTGGAGCGGCGATCGCGCCGCTGCTGATGGCGCCGGTGATGGAGCAGTTCGGCTGGCGCGCAGTGTTTTTGCTCAGCGGATCGCTGGGGGCGCTGACGGCAATCGTGTGGTACGCACTGATGCCGGCACAGCCCGCCGTCTCCGACAGTGCGCCGGCGATATCACTGCCAGGCCTGTTGCGTGGTACACGACTGCTGGCGCGAAATCCGAACCTGCAGCGACTGACGCTGGCCTACCTGCTGCACTCGGCCGTGTACTTCGTGTTCGTGTTCTGGTTCTTTCGCTATCTGACGGAGGGCAGGGGATTCACCGTGCTTGCCAGCGGGTTCTGGGCAGGCCTACCGAACATCGCTGGGTTCGTCTGTGCGCCGATCATCGGAGCGATCGCGGATCGGCTGGGGCGGAAGATCGGTGGCAACCTGGCGCGTCGCCGAGTGGCGATGGCATGTCTGCTCGGCGCCACGGGATTCTCGTTGACGGGGGCCGCGGTGCCGAGTGCCCTGCTGGCGATCGCGGCGCTGAGTCTGTCGTCGGCGTGCCTGAACGGTGCCGAGTCGCCATTCTTCACCACCGCCACCGTGATTGGCGCTGCCAACCCCGGTGCATCGGCGGGGCTGCTCAACCTGATGGGTAATCTCGGTGGCGTGCTCTCCATCTGGTTGGTGCCGCGGATGACAGCGGCGTGGGGTTGGAGCGGCACCATCAGCTTCTGGGCGGGTGCTGCATTCGTGGCGGCAGTGCTCTGGCTGACGGTGGACAGTGATGCGACGGCGAAAACACCAGGCGTCGCCCTGGCGTGAAGACCGCGGCAATCAGAATCGGGTGACGGCGTAGGAGTGCACGCGCCATGTGCCACCGCCGCCCATCGGTCGCGCGCACGAAACGAAAAGGGATCTGACCGCAGCGCGCCGCGGGCGCTACCAGCCGCCCGTTCCGGGGCCGCCTTTCCAAGGCCCCACGATCTCGTCGGTCACCCAGCCACCGTAGAATCCGCCATCCTGTGCTCGTACGCGCTCGCCGTCCACCACACACTCCGCGACGGTCGCGTACACCGCTACATGGTCACGCAAAGCACCGAATGGCGCCGCGGGTGTTGGGTACGACCAGGCGGCGCGCGACAGCCGCGTGCCCCCCGCAATGATCGTCCAGTACTGCGCGGCGCCTTTCCACTCGCAGTGTGACGATCCGGCCGCCGGCACGAAGGCATCGCGCAGGCAGTCGTCGAACGGGAGATAGAAGCCTGGCGGGCTCGCGGTCTCCAGCAGCCGGAGGGCTCGGCGCGTGCGCACGATCTCGACGCCACCGACCCGCACGACCACCTCACGTGTGTCCGCGTGAATCACCGGTGGCCTGGGATAGTCCCACTCCGACTCCTGAGTGCCAGTCGGGACATCAGCAAATGGCGGGCGCACACGTCCGGTCCAGGTCCACATGTGTCGTCTCGCTCGCTGATGGTCGCGCTGTCGTGCATCACGGTGCGGAAGCTACGTCGCGCGGCTCCGCTTTGCGTCGTAGAGGCGCTGGTCAGCGCGCGCGATCCACCGGTCGGCCGATTCTCCGCGCTGTGCGGTGGAGACGCCGATCGCGGCGGTCACGATCCGCGAGATGCCGTCTGCCAATGGTACCGGCGTCTGGCTGAGCCGTTGCTCGAGGCGGTCGGCCAGTGCCGCGCCGGCGTTGTGGTCGGTGTTGAGCAGCACGATCGCGAACTCGTCACCGCCAATGCGGCAGACGACGTCAGTGGCACGGGTGCAGACGATCCAGCACGCCTTCGCGACCGCCCTGATGGCCAGGTCGCCGGCCGGATGCCCGAGCGAATCGTTGATCAGCTTGAGGCCGTCCAGATCCAGCGTGATGAGCGATGCCGCGCTTCCGGAGAGCGTCATCAATGCCATGGCACGTTCCGTGGCTTCATCGAAGCGGAGTCGATTGCCGGCGCCGGTGAGCGGATCCGTCCGCGCGCTGTCTTCGGCATTCGACAGGGCGCGGCCAAGCGATTCCACTCGTTCGGCCATGGTGAGGCGCTCCTGCGCCGCGCGCTGCTGGCGTGCCGCAATTGCATCGGTGATCAGTCGCAGCGCTTCGGGCAGTTCGCGCATCACCGCAGCTGGATCACCGCGTTGCGCGCACGACCGCAGCAGGGCCAGCTGCTGCTCGACGGCGGCGTCCGCATTGGCGTCGTCTCCGGCCACGCGCACCAGTGACGTCACCGTCTCCCAGACCACGCGCTGCAGATCGCCCAGTTGCTGGCCCGCGTTGGCGGCTTCGGCACGCCGCCGCTCGGTGGTCAGCGAGGTGAGTGATTTCCAGTCGCGTGCGTGGACCGGTCCGGCTACCGCGTCTGGTGCGTGGACCCCCGGAATCGGGGTGCCGATGGTGGCATGGCGCTGCCAGTCGAGGATGACCCGTTCGGCGTCGGCGCGATCTTCGTCCGGCAGCTGAATCGGATGACGCGACCAGCATTGCAGCAGTGCACCAAGGCAGTCGAGGACCGGTGTCTCGTCCGGTGCGCGCGACGGAACCGGGGCTGGCGTGGGTAGTGACGTGAGCGTTAACGCGTGGGCCGATGTGAGCGCTTGCGTGGCTGGCGGTGTGTGCCCGTCGGCTGGGTGCGTGCTGGCGACGCTTGGAGTCGGGCGAGCCGGGCGGGAGAAGAGCTCGCGCAGACTGGGCATTCGGCGGGAGACGGGGCAGATGGCGACGGGCGCAGTGAGGCTGACCGGGCGCAGATCGTGATCGGTCGGAACTGGGTATCGACACCGCCGCAGACTTTGTTCACCCCGTGTTCACGCCGAGTGTCCTCATGCCGCAGCAGGCGTGGCACCACCTGCGTACGCCGTCGCGGCTGGCCTGCACCAGCGACGCTGGCCCGACGCGCTGGATCGGGCGCCGGACCGGGCATCGCTACACGACCGTTCCCGCGATTTCCGCTCCCGCGCCGCCTCGTACGTCCTGCGGCCCATTCCGACGGTGTCGCACGCTCCAATCAGCGCGCCGAAGTCGATGTTTGGGCCCATCATGATCCAGTCAATCTCGCCGGTTGCGCCAGCGATGAATCCGTCGAGACTCATGGTGGCGCACCCGGCCGCACTCATCGGGCGCGCCGCTTTTTCACCTCGTGAACGATGACCGCCGCGACCGTCACAGCCCCGGTAACGAGACCGGCCGTGAGCGCCTTCTTGGCGACCTTCTTCGTCGTCGCGGTCTTGGCGCGGATCGAGCGTCGCCCTTCATCGACCAGAAGCCGAGTTTCCACAGCTGACGCCGTGTTCTTGACACGCGCCGCCGTACCGCGTGCGGCCGTGGTGGCTTTTTCCGCGACCTTCCTGCCGAGTGTGCCCATGTGTTCCTCCGTAGAAGAGCCTGTGATGACCTGCTGGACTGCCTCGCACATCGATCATGCTTTTCCTTCAGCGAGCGCGATCTGCTGCTTGACTGCAACGAAACTGTCTGGCGTCACCGACACCGAGTCGATGCCGGCCTCGACGAGAAAGCGTGCGTAGGTTGGATCGTTGCTCGGCGCCTGACCGCAGAAGCCGACCTTGCGCCCGCATTGGTGTGCCACGGTGATCAACCGGCTGATGAGCTGCAATACCGCAGGGTTCGACGCGTCGCCGATACCAGCGAGAATTTCCGAATCACGATCGATCCCCAGCGTCAACTGCGTCAGGTCATTGCTGCCGATCGAGAATCCGTCAAACCGTTTCGAGAACTCCTCGGCCAGCAGGATGTTCGACGGAATCTCCGCCATGACATACACCTCCAGGCCGTTCTCGCCGCGC
Source organism: Gemmatimonadaceae bacterium (assembly GCA_031374935.1). GTDB lineage: Bacteria > Gemmatimonadota > Gemmatimonadetes > Gemmatimonadales > Gemmatimonadaceae > JACMLX01. The sequence continues at coordinate 12,800 of JANMHB010000001.1, forward strand.
ACCAGCCCCTCCTGCGCCATCACCTCGAGCACGCGGTTGGCCTCCTCCGGCGTGCGACAGAACGGAATCATCACGATCACATTGGTGAACCCACGCCGCTCACGCACCTCCCTGATCGCACGGCATTCCAATGCGAAGCCGTCACGATAGCCTGGATGGTAGTAGCGGCTCGCACCGCGCCAGCCGAGCATCGGGTTCTCTTCCAGCGGTTCGAACGGTGTGCCGCCGAGCAGCGTGGCGTACTCGTTGGTCTTGAAGTCCGACAGGCGCAGGATGATCGGGTGTGGCCAGAATGGCGCAGCGAGTGCTGCGATGCCACTCGCCAGCTGGTCGACGAAGTACGCATCGGGGCGGTCGTAGCCTTTCGTGAGTTCACGGATTTGCGCCGCCACCTGCGGATCGGTGATGCGTTCGGGATGGGCAAGCGCCATCGGGTGCACCTTGATATGGTCCGTGACGATGAACTCCATCCGGGCAAGGCCAATGCCATCGGCCGGGAGCTGCCACCAGGTGAGCGCAGCACCGGGGTCCGCGAGATTCAGCATCACGTGGGTGCGTGTCTTCGGCAGCTCGCTGACGGCAATGTCGTGGCGCGTGATCGTCGCCGCACCGTCGTACACCACGCCGACGTTGCCCTCGGCGCAGGACACCGTCACGGTATGGCCGTCCACCAGCGTCGTCGTGCCATTGCCGGTGCCGAGCACCGCGGGAACACCGAGCTCACGGCTCACGATCGCTGCATGGGACGTGCGCCCGCCCCGGTCGGTGACGATCGCCGCTGCCCGCCGCATGACCGGCACCCAATCGGGGTCCGTGATTTCCGCGACGAGCACTCCCCCGTCAGGAAAGCGCCCGATCTCCGCCGCACTGCGCAAGTGGCAGACGGGACCGACCGCCGCACCGTCACCCACCGACAACCCACGCAACAACTCCGGCCCCTTGCCCGTGATCTGGTAATGCACCAGCCCCGCGGCGCGGCGCGCGTGCACCGTCTCGGGTCGCGCCTGCAGGATGAAGAGCTCCTGCGAGAGTCCGTCCTTGGCCCACTCGATGTCCATCGGCCGACCGTAGTGCGCCTCGATCGCCACCGCCCAACGCGCGAGGTCGCAGATCTCCGCCTCGCTGAGCACCAGCGCCGCTCGCTCGGTGTCGGTGGTATCGACCGTCGTCGTCGGCTCGGGACCAGCGTCGTCGTAGATGATCTTGATTGTCTTCTTGCCGCGATCGATGGACGTGATGGGCGAGAGCTCGGCATGCCCGAGCAGTGGCTTGAAGACACGGTAGCGATCGGGGTCGACCTCGCCTTTCACCACCGCTTCGCCCAGCCCCCATGACCCATCGATGACGACGAGGTCGCGAAAGCCCGACTCCGTGTCGATGCTGAACATCACTCCCGCGCCCCACTTGTCCGAGCGTACCATCCGCTGAACGCCCACGGACAACGCCACGGCCGAATGATCAAAGCCGTTGCCTTCCCGATAGCTGATCGCCCGATCGGTGAACATCGACGTGACGCACTTGAGCCAGGTGCGCACCACCGCATCGGCGCCACTCACGTTGAGATAACTCTCGTGCTGCCCTGCAAAGCTCGCGTCCGGCAGATCCTCGGCAGTCGCACTCGAGCGCACCGCAACCGCCAGGTTCTCGACATTGGCGGCAGTGCAGAGGGCTGCATAGGCCTCGCGGATCGGGCGCTCGATGTCGGGCGGGATCGTGGCGGCGGCGAAGGCATCGCGAATGCGGGCGCCAACCGTCGGTAGCGTCGTCGGATCACCGTGGAGCATCGCGATCGCATCGGTGATCACCGGCGCCAGGGAGTTGTGCGCGACGAATCGCCGATACGCGGTGGCGGTGGTGGCGAATCCGCCGGGCACCCGGATACCGGTACTGCCGAGCTGCGCGATCATCTCACCGAGAGAGGCGTTCTTGCCGCCGACGAGTCCAACATCCTTCACGCTGACGGCTGACAGCGGGAGAACCAGACGTTCGTCGGACATGTCTACACGGCCTCTGCAGCTCGGGGGCGTTCGGTTGTGCACCAAGTCGACGCGCCAGTCGCTGGCCGATCGAAAGGCCACCGAGTGCGAGTGCTTCACGAAAGTAGGAGCGCCCACAGCGTCTGAACACTCCATTTTGCCTGACACGCTCTCAGTGGTGTTCGCGTGACCCCTCATGCACGACGAGCCTTGATGGATGCGATACCGTGCTCGTCAGAGAGTGGGCCAAGGTCGACTGCGTCGATGTGTAGATCGTGCTCGCGCCAGCGGCAGGCAGCGCCTGGGTGATCCAGATCGCGAACGGACCGCTGAGGTTCGCGTTGCCGTCCGCCAGCTGCGCGGCCGTGAACACCGTGCCGTTGTCCAGAATCACGTCCCACGACGTGCTGCGATCGCCCGCAACACGGGTGGCAGTGAACGAATAGGTACTTGCGGCGAAGCGGAACGATCCCGGGTTGGTCCTTCCGGCGCCCGCGAGGAACACGTTCGCGGTTGTCAGGGCTACCGGTGACAACGGCAGGAACGGGTTGGGCGACTGATTGCTGCACGAACCGGCGGCGAGGGCGGGGGTGTTGGTCACGATCGCACGAGGGGAAACCAGCACAGGTGGCGTTGCCCGGATGCTTGCGCCGTGCTCGGCGTGGTGTGAAGCCGTCTCGGGTGACGCGCTGCGCGATCGGGTGCGATCAGGTCATGGCCGGGTCCGCACCACACCGCTATTGTCCCACTCCTGCAGCAACTGATTCAGGTCGAGGTCCGGCGCCAGAAAACACCCGTGTCCGTAGCCTTTCAGCACCCGCATGGTCGCGTGTGGTACCCTGGCCGACATGTACGTCGCCTGTTCCACGGAGGGAATGAGATGGTCCTGGTCGGCCGCCAGATAGAGCGTGGGCGCCTCCAGCGAGGCCAGATCGTGGCGTATGTCGTACTGCGTCAGGATGTGCAGTCGATTGAGGTAGCCAAGGCGAGTCGTCGCGGCGGTAAGCATCAGAAAGCGCTCGATTTCGTCCTTGTGGGTGTGTCTGGACTGCAGGCGCGAGGCGGTCAGTCGCCGAACGATCTGCATCGTGCGCCACGGCACGAGGTGCAGCCCGGCGATGCCGGCAAACAGCTTGATCTGCGGTGTGATCCGCGTGAACGAGTTGAGAACGACCAGCTTGCTGACGCGCTCCGGGTGCGCCAGCGCAAACCGCATCGCGAGCGCACCACCGAACGATTCACCCACCACAATCGCCGGCGCACCGTCGGGTACCACCCGGTTCAGGTGTGTGGCGACATCGGCGACGAGTGTGTCCATGGTGCGCGCTTCATCGCGCAGCCGGAATGTGATGACGCGAAATCGATGCGCGAGCAGCCGAGCCTGCCGGTAGAACAACAGCCCGGTGCCGTCCATGCCCGGGATGTAGATCAACGGTGGGCCGTCGCCCTGAACGTGAAGCCGGCTGGGATCGTGTGGCCCCGGTTCCGGCAACGATTCCCCCAACGGAGTGGCCGGTGACTGCGTCTGCGAATCCGGATTCGTCATGGCGTCGTGGAGCCCGCTTTGCATGGGGCGGTGTGTCAGTGGTGGTACTCGAGACGGTCGTGCTGGGGCTATCGCTGATGCCGGTGGTGGGGTTTGCACAGTGGCAGGCGGCGTGGACCGTTCCATTCTGGGCGCGCCTCGCGCTGACTGCACTGGCGTTCGTGCCGCTGTACGCGTGCTTCGCCTTCCTGCTCGTCTTGTACTCCGCACTGGCCACCCGGCTCCTCGGCTGGCGCACGCCGGAGGGGGTTGACCTCCCGTTGTCCGAGTTCAGCTGGCCCGTGCTCGACTGGGGCCGGTACCTCATGACGATACACGTGGTGCGCGTCTTCGCAGGCCCCGTGTTTCGCTCGACGCCGTTCTGGAGTCTCTACATGCGCCTGAACGGCGCGAAGCTCGGGCGGTTGGTGTGGATCAACAGCCTGGCGCTGATGGACCACAACCTGCTCGACTTCGGCGACGGCGTCGTCATCGGGTCAGACGCCCACGTCTCCGGGCATATCATCGAACGAGGAAGGCTGAAAACCGCGCGCGTGACACTCGGCGCTGGAACAGTCATCGGCATCGGGAGCGTCGTTGGCATCGGCGTGCGCACCGGGCAGGGAACGCAGGTCGGTCCGCTGAGCGTGGTGCCGAAGCACGTTGAACTTGCCGCTGGCGCTGCGTACGGGGGTTCACCGGTGCAACGCATCGATTGACCCGGCGACCGCGTCTGTCGCGCCCACGTCACCGTTCGACCGCCGCGCCCTCCGCCCGGCGATGCGCGCCGCTACTTCGCCGGCATCACCGCAGTGCACTCGATCTCGAGCTTCGCCCCGGGCACCACCAGCGCCTTCACGATCACCGTCGACCGTGCCGGCGGGGCCACCGGCCAGAAGGTGCGATACGCCTCATTCATCCCTTGAAAGTCGGTGCCTTCGATGAGGAAGACCGTGCACTTGACGGCATTGTCCATCGTGGTGCCAGCCATTTCAAAGACACGCTTCACGTTCTCGAGCGTGCTTTTCGTCTGGCCCTGAATCGTGGTGTCGGCGTTCGCACCGCGCGCGGGCAGCTGGCCCGACGCATAGACCATGTTGCCCACACGAATCGCCGGCGTGAGGGTCGGCGACGACTGGCCGAGCGGCTCGCGCATCTGGGCGAACGACGTCGCGGCGATGCAGGCGAGCAGTGCGGCGGCTCGAGCAAGAGAAACGACACCAGGCACGCGCATGGAGAAGGTCCGGTCAGCGAGGGGTGACGGCGGTGGCCGTCGAAAACGTCAGACGAATCGAACTCAGCGCACTGCTGTCCGACGACACGCGACGGGTGCCGACCGGCATGCCATTCAGCTTCATCAGATAGGCGACGATGGCGGCGTACGTCCCCTGCGTCAGCGATCCAGGCTTCGAATCCGGCATGGTCGAGCGGATCCGCTCGAACAACTCGTAGGCGCTGCGTCCGCTCCATTTGAGGCGGAAGTCGGCGTTGTCCAGCCCCCGGACGGCATGGCACTCGAGGCACGCCGACCGGAACCACTGCTCGCCCACCTCGAGCTGGCGAGCGGCCGCAGCGGCGAGCGAGTCACTCGACGGCGCGGGCTGCTGCGCCGACAGCGGACGCGAGGTAGACGCCGCAATGAGCAGAGCAGCCAGCAGGGGGCGAATTCGGGAACGTGGCATGAGGGCGGAAGCTGGCGCGAGTGAACAGGGTGGGCAAGTCGGAGGGTGCCGCGCCGCTGCGCCGCGCGAGGATCGCCGCGGTGTTGCCGACTGATTGCCAAGCCCGTGCGGACGGGCGACTTTGCAGCGAACAGCTCGCCTCGTCGTCCCCGCCTTTGCCCTCCCTGCCAATGTCGGACGAACACGATTCCCTGACGCCGGCCGTCGCTCGGCGCGATTTCCTCCGGCTCGCAGGGCTGGGCACGGGCGCGCTCCTGGTTGGGGCGGTGCCTACCGCCGCCGGTGCACTGGTTCCGGCGGAGACGGCGGCAGCGCCATCGAAGCCCGGCCGCGCACGCGCCTCGAGCCACGTCGTCGTCGTGGGTGCTGGCGCCTGGGGCGCGTTCACCGCCTGGCATCTGCGCAAGGCAGGGAATCGCGTCACGCTCATCGATCAGTACGGCGCCGGCAACTCGCGCTCGACCAGCGGCGACGAAACCCGCGGCATTCGTTCGTCATACGGCGACCGTGCCCTGACGCCGGAACTCTGGACGGCGTGGGCACGGAAAAGCATTCAAAAGTGGCGCGAGTTTGATGCGGAACACGCCAAGCGGTTCGGGACTCGCTACTTCTTCACCACCGGTGACCTGATCCTGCGAGAAAAGCCGGAGAGCTTCACCACCCGGACGCAGGAGCTCTGGACGGCGCAGGGGGTGAAGTTCGAAGTCCTCAGCGCTGACGATGCCATGCGGCGCTGGCCGCAGATCAAGTCGGATGGCAATGCCGTGAGCCGGATGCCGGTGTCGCGCGCGCGCGTGATTCGGTGCAGGCGGCCGTCGCACTCGGACGCGACGCCGGTGTGCAGATGAAGCTCGGCCGTGTGTCGCCAGGACCGATTCGCAACGGAGTGATGGATGGTATCACGCTCGGTGACGGCACGCGACTGAATGCCGACGCGTATGTGTTCTGCTGCGGCCCATGGTTGGAGAAGGTCTTCCCTGAGGTCATGCGCAACAGAACCCGGCTGCCGATCGGCCACGTCTGCTACTTTGGCACACCGATCGGTGACGCACGATTCTCGTTTCCGAACATCCCGACCTGGAATGTGCCGGGCGTGACGGGGTGGGCGGAGCTCCCGGTGGACAGCCGCGGGTTTCGCGTGCGCGGTGCCATCGCCCCTCCACCGCCGCCGCGTGCGGCGGGCGCGGAGGACGACGCCCCCCCGCCACCACCGCCTCCCGCCGCTGCCATCGATCTGCGGCAGCTGGACCCCGATCTCAGCGTGCGATGGACCAGTCAGGACCGCATCGATGGCTCGCGCCGTGTCTTGCAGAAGTACTTCCCGACCATGGCAGACGCGCCGCTGCTCGAAACGCGTTCGTGTCACTACGAAATCAGCGTGAATCGCAACTTCATCGTCGATCGTGTGCCTGGCGCCGACAACGCATGGATCGCCGGCATGGGGCAGTCCGAGGGGTTCAAGTTTTCGATCGTGATCGGCGAGTACATCGCGTCGCGCGTGCTTGGCGACGCCGGCGATCCGGCGATTGCCGACGCCTTCAAGCTGCCGACGCAGATGTATGACGCAGCCCCAGCCACCGTTCCGCAACGGAACGAGGAGGACGAATGACCGGAGTGGTTCGCTCAGGTGTACTCATCGCCGCGATGCTCGCGGGCACGTCGTCCATCGGCGCCCAGGCCGCGACGCCGGTGAACGATCGGCCGAATCCGTATCGGACCTTCGAGGGCTGGGCCCGGATGCCGACTGGCCGCACGTGGGGTTCGACCAGTGCGGTCGCCATCGACAAGGACGGCGCGAGTGTGTGGGTTGCGGAGCGCTGCGGCCAGAACAGCTGCGTCGGTTCGACCCTCGATCCCATCATGCTCTTCAACCGGGACGGCGATCTGGTGCGTTCCTTCGGCCATGGGATGATCAACTGGCCCCACGGGATTCACGTCGATTTCGAGGGGAACGTCTGGGTGGTTGACGGTCGTGACAACAAACCGGCGGCGCAACGCGGGGCGGCAGCCGACGCGCCGGCACCAGCGATGCCCGAGCGCGTCTTTGGCCACCAGGTGCTCAAGTTCTCGCCGCGCGGTGAACTGCTGATGCGCCTTGGCACCGATGGCGGTGCGCGCGAACCGGGATTCTTCTTCCAGCCGAACGCGGTGCACGTGGCACGCAACGGCGATGTCTTCGTCGTCGAGGGTCATGCCTCGGGTGCCGATGCCAACGCACGTGTGCTCAAGTTCGACAGGAAGGGGACGTTGCTCACCACCTGGGGAAAGAAGGGGACCGGGCCCGGCGAGTTCGATCAGCCGCACGCGCTGGCGATGGATTCCCGTGGTCGCCTGTTCGTCGCCGATCGTGGGAACAATCGCATCCAGATCTTTTCGCAGAGCGGGACGCTGCTCGATACGTGGTTCCAGTTCTCCCGTGCCAGCGGAATCTTCATCGACCGGAACGATGTGATGTACGTGGCCGATTCCGAATCGGGCTCGATTGCACCGACGCGGCCGGAGTGGCTGCGTGGGATTCGTATCGGGAGTGCGCGCACCGGCGACGTGACGGCGTTCATTCCCGATCCGGTGACCGACACCAGAAACACCAGTGCCGCCGAGGGGGTGGCCGTGGATGCTCGCGGCGTGATCTATGGAGCGGAGGTCGGGCCACGCGCGCTGAAGCGATATGAGCGCAAGCCGTGAACGGTGTGCCATCCGTTTACCAGGCGAGCGAGGCGTTCTCGATCGTCAGCTGATGGGATATTCACCGGCCGCGACCGCATGATCCTGGCACGCGCAGTCACCCGGTGAACGGCGTTCTGTGCCCCACCCTGCTGGCGCGCTGCGTCGCCTCGCTCGGCGGCTCCGCGGTGTCGCATGCGCCGGCGCGACCCGGTCCCATCCACTGGCGCCTACGGTCGCCGCACTCTCGATCGGCGTGAGGGATTGCCCGGGTCGCAGGTCTGCTCAGCATGACGGGATCGGCACGCCATTCGCCGCAGTTCGACGCGGACCTCGCGGCATTCGGGCCGTCTCTCGCGAAACGCGTGTCGGGAGAGCGGCTGCAGACGGCGGTGCGTGAGGTGCTTGACGCGTGGCGGAGTCCGCCCCGCTGGGCTTCGTCCTCCGGGAGCGGTGGGAAGGCTTCGGTCACTCGTCCCGTCTCCGGTTGTGCGCAGAAGATGCCGCGCGATTGCAGCCATGAGGCTGCGACGCCCAGTCACCCCGCTCGTGTGAGGTTGTCCATGAAATTCGGTCAGACGCTGCTGAGCGTTGCGGCCTTCGGCGTGGTTGCCTGTGGCGGTGGGTCAACGCCGCCGACGCCGCCTGCGGCGGGCACAACGCAGACGTTGTCGACCATCAGGGTAACGACGCCGACGGTGGCGATTGCGGCGGGAGCGACCGCGACGCTGGTGGCCGAGGCGCTCGACGCGGGCGGGCGGGTGATCAGTGGAGCGACCGGCTACACGTACGTGAGTTCAGCTCCTGCCGTGGCTGAAAGTCAGGGGGATGGCAGCGTCCTGGCGCTCAGTGCTGGCACCGCCACGATTACCGTGTCGCTCACGCGTAACGGTGTCACGGCAACCAGCAGCGCTGCGGTCACCGTGACAGGTGCGCTGGCGACGGCGGCAACCGTGAACGCTGGCACAGGTGGCCTGGTCTTCACTCCGCCAACGCTGGTGGTGGCACGGAATGCGAGCGTGACGTTTGCCTTCACGGGACTGCACAACGTCACGTTCCGTACGATCGCGGGCGCACCGTCGAACATTCCCAACACCACCGGTGCGAGCGTCGCCCGTGCGTTTCCGACGGCGGGGAACTTCCCCTATGACTGCACCTTGCACACGGGGATGACGGGGATGGTCATGGTGCGGTGAGATTGGGGCCGGCGTCCGCGACGCGGGCAGGATCCGCGCGTCGCAGCGCGCGGATGCCCTTGTTCAGAACCCAAGCCGGGTCAGGACGCCTGTGACTCGCTCCTTCGTGGGCACATCACGAAACGGGAACGCACGGAGGAAATCGCTCCGGTTCAGGTAGCCGGCGCGCGCGCGGATCGATGCGGCCCAGGAAGTGGCGCGGGCATGGTCGCCGTTCAGGTTGTGGGCCACCGCCGCGATCATTTCGATCAGCGGATGCGCCCCCGGCGACCGTGCCGCACGCTCCGCCCACTGCGCGGCCTGCACGTTGTCATTGAGCGTCAGGTGCGACAGTGCCTTGACGCCCAGCATGCCGTAGACCAGCGGATCGAGTGGGCTGAGGGCCAGTGCCGCGCCGATATTGCGCTGGCTGTCGTCCGCGCTCCCCAGCAGCGCCTCGGCCCACCCGGTGGAGTACCGCGCCTGCGCGTAATTCGGATTCAGCGCGTTGGCCTTCTCCAGCCAGGGCAGGCTGCCTTCCAGATCGTCGTGCAGCCAGTGCGCGCGGCCCATCGTGAAGTGGCCGAACGGATCGAGCGGGTCACGTTCCAGGCACTCGGCCGCGTAACGTTGCGCCAGGCGTGCGGAATCGGGGGTGTCCACGTAGCGCAGGAACGCGTTCTGAAAGTGGGTGAACGACAGCCCGGCGTAAGCCCGTGCAAACTCCGGCTCCATTGCGATTGCGCGCGCAAACAGGCCGGTTGCGATCTCATTGTCGGACTTGTTGAAACGATACATGTGACGCAAACCCAGATGATACGCTGACCAGGCATCGAGGCTTTCGGGTGACTTGAACAGCGCGCGCTGCGCCTCGTTGATGGGAATCCTGACTTCGACGGCACTGGTCACGGCGCTGATGATCTGCTCGCGGATCTCGTGCACTGCCTCGACCTTGCCGTGGAACCGCTCGCTCCACACGATGCCGCGGTCGCTGGTGTCGCTGAGTTCGACCGCGATCGACATCCTGCCGCCGGCAATCTCCACCACACCGGCCAGGCAATAGCGAACGTTCAACGCCCGCCGCACCTCGTCGAGGCTCGTGTCCTGTCGCCGGAAGCGGAACGACGAGCCCCGGGCAATCACGAACAACCAGTGCAGCCGCGACAACGCCGCAATCAGATCGGACGGCAATGCCTCCGCGATGGGAAACTCATGCTCCGACGCGCCCATGCATTGAAAAGGCAGGATCGCGATACTTGGCCGCGAATGCGCGATCGGCGCCGCGTCAGTGACACTGCGGTGCTCTGGAAAGCCGATGGACGCGCGCGTCGTGACATCTCCCACGAAGCAGAAGCCGACGCCGTGCACCGTGCGGATCAGCGCCTGTGCGCGGCCATCGTCGCAGATGCACTGTCGTGCGGACTTGATGCGGCTGGAGAGTGCCGACTCCGAGACGATCCGCCCGTCCCAGACCGTCGCGAAGATCGCCTCTTTCGTTACGGTTCGTCCGCCATTTTCAATGAGCAGCCGCAGCAGCGCATACACCTGCGGCTCAGCCGGCACGCGAACCCCCGCGGCGCGGAGCTCACAGCGGTCCGTATCAAGCTCGAAGTCGGCGAACTGGTAGATCATCGCCCGCAACGGTAGCCCATCTCCCAGAGAATCTCCAGACATTCTCCAGACAATCTCCAGATCGAATTCAAGCGGCGGTGTCTGACGCGGAGTAAGTCTGTCCTTGTCACCTTGCGCTGCTGCTGCTGCTGTGCCACCGCAACCACGGAGAACACCTGATGATCAAGGACAGGATTTCAGCAGTCGGATTCGTGCTGTCGCTCTCTTGCGTCGCACACCTTTCCGCCGGAGCGCCGCTGAGCGCCCAGATGGCGCCGATCACCCGCACCGTCGCCTCGACCCTGCAGTGGGGACCGTGTCCGGCGATCTTCCCCGCCGGATGCCAGATTGCCGTGCTCAACGGCGACCCGTCAAAGCCCAACGCCGACGTTTTCCTTCGCGTGCCGGGTGGCTATGCGATCCCGGCCCATTCCCACACGTCGGCCGAGCGGATGGTCCTGGTCGAGGGGCAACTCACGGTCACGTACAAGGGAGCCGCAGCGGCGGTCCTGATCCCAGGGGCCTACGCCTACGGGCCGGCGGGCATGCCACATGAGGCGAAGTGTGCGGGCAGCAAACCGTGCACCCTCTTCATCGCGTTCGAGGGGCCGGTAGACGCGAGCCCGTTCACGGGGTCGTTGAAGTAAGGTCGTGCGTGAGCGTCGTGCGGCCTGATCGGGGCGCCGGCGCGTCACGGACGAGCCGGCGCCATCCGCTTCAACTGTTGGTGAAAACCGGTGACGACGCCGAGTTCGCGGGTCCGTTCGCCGGGCGACGACACCAGTGCCACAATGCGTCCATCGGGAGCCATTGCGTGATTCCACGCAAACGTCCTGAGGAACGGCCCGTCCGCGAGCAGGCGCGGCGTTCCGACCTGCACTCCTCCCGGCGACGTTGTCACGCTCACTTCGAAGAAGCGCTTGCCGTCACGATAGATGACGGCCCGCCCATCTGGTTTCCAGAGTGGCTGTTGCCCGCGCTCCACGATTGGCGTCGGTATGCCGACCGGCGGAATCGCGATGAGGTCCACGCCGCCGGTCACGCTGCCCCACGTCAGCCAGCGTCCGTCGGGTGAGTAGTCGGCGGCATAGCCACGGCCAGCGATCATCTGGCGAGCAGTGTCGCCGCGCAGCGCTCGCTGGAACAGCGCGCCGGTGCGCCAGTCGGATGCTGCGAAATCACGACCGTTCGGCGCCACCGTTATGTAGCTCCCGTCGGTCTCTCCGAGATCCTCGATGACACCGGTGCGCATGTCGTACTGCAGCATGCGTCGAATCAGGAACCGGATCGGATGCCATGCGCCGATCAGCAGGCGCTCGCCATCGGGAAACCAGGCTGCCGGAAACGCGCGGAGGTTGTCGGGGAGCGGCACACGCTGCCGTATGCCGGTGCGAACGTCCAGCACAACGACATCCCAGCCCCCGATCGGCTTCAGCTCCTGTACCGCGATGCGCGAACCCGTCGGAGAGACGCGTGGCTGCGTGTACTGCGCGCGAGGGAAGGGCAGTGTGTCCAGGCGACCGCCTTCGCCGACATAGGCCACATGTCCGTAGAGTTGGCTGGTGCCGGGTACATAGATCAGCGTGCCGTCCGCGGCGAGCGCGTACTCGGCGAAGCCGATGCCTTCCTCGATGCGCACGTTCGGGACCACCAGCACGGGCTCGCCAAGCACTTTGCGCGAGAGGCCGTCGAATGGCAATGCGAACAACCCGCCGTCCTCAGCAGCGAACACCAGGTGCTTGCTCGTGGGCACGTATGTTGGGCTCGCACCCAACAGCAGGTCGCGCACCGACATCGAATCAGGCGAAAGAATCCCGCGCCGCGTGATCGCCCACTGCTCGCCGTCAGCCAGTGAGAGGAGTCCGAGTTGCCCCGAGCTCATGCGCCCGACGGCCCACTCGCCACCCGGCAACACATGCGGCGTCCCGAACTGCGAGCTCAACGTAATGATCGAGTCGCGTCCACCAGCGGTTGCAGAGACCCAGCGCAGCTGAAACCCATCCTGCTGGAAAAGCAGAATTCGATCCCCGGTCGGCCAGGTGGCGCCGACCGGACGTTCGACTGCAGACAGCAACACCGGGGTGCCGCCTGCGACCAGAACCTTCTTCAACTCGTTGCCGGCGAAGAATCCAATCCACTGACCGTCAGGCGAGAAGAATGGATGGTATGCTCCGTCCGTACCGGCGATGACGCGCACCGAGTCGCTCGAGACCTCGCGGACCGCGAGCGCCGTGGTGGTCCCCTGCTCGGTCACGTACGCCAGCTGTGTGCCGGTTGGATCGAGGGCGAGGGCCGACTGCCAGATGCCGAGCGGGCCCGGTCCGGTGAGCGCGACGGGCAGTCCACCCGGCAGCACGATGTTGAGATGGCGCGTGACCGACGGGGTCGCGTCGCCGAAGGGCAGCTGGCCTGAGCGATTGCCGACGGCCAGTGCGAACGCGGTCAATGCGGCACCAGCGACTGCCCCACCGCCCATCAGGAGCATGCGCGAGCGCCGCTGCGCTGGCGCCGGCACACGCGCCGCCATCATCCGCGCCGTGCGCGGTGTCGGCTGCGAGAGCGCCTGAACAAATTCGTCGGCGCTCCCGAACCGGTCGGCTGGCGCCTTCGCCAACGCCACTGCGACTGCGGCCGACAGGTGATCCGGCACCGTCCTGCGCAACGCAGCGAGCGGTGACGGTTCCTCGGTCATCACGGCGCTCATCACCGCCTGCGCCGTGGCACCCGTGAATGGCGCGTCGCCTGCCAGCATCTCGTGCGTGATACAGCCAAGCGCGTAGATGTCGCTCCGACCGTCCACTTGCCGCTCGCCAGAAATCTGTTCAGGGCTCATGTACTGCGGCGTGCCCACGCGGACTCCGGTTCTCGTGAGCCGGTCGCCCCCCGACTCAGCCACCGCGATCGCGATACCGAAGTCGGCGACGAACGCGTGCGCGCCCTGCAGCAGCACGTTCTCTGGCTTGATGTCGCGGTGCACCACGCCGCGGTCATGCGCATACGCCAATGCGCTCCCCACGGCCGTCGCAATGCGTATGGCCTCGTCAATGGGCAACTGCCCGGTGCGATCGAGTCGCGCGCGAAGCGTCTCGCCATCGACGAAGGGCATCACGTAGAATGGCAGGCCGCCCGCGGTTCCGGAATCGATGACGCCGAGGATGTGCGGGTGCGTGAACCCCGCGGTGACGAGGACCTCTTTCAGGAAACGGTCCACGCCGAGCGTTGCGGCGAGCTCCGGTCGCAGCACCTTGACCGCAACCTTGCGATTGTGCCGAACGTCGTGGGCGGCAAACACCACGGCCATCCCACCCTCACCGAGCGCGTCAGCGACATGGTATCGATCGCCAACGCTGCGCTGGAGCGCCGCGCGGAGTTCGGCGCTCCGTCCCGCATCGTCCGTCAGCACGCGCCGCTATTCACGCAGGTATGCGAAGCCGCGCTTCTGCGCGCGCTCAATCGCAATGACCATCGCGCTGACCACGGCGATGCCAGGCACCAGGTTGGCGCGCAGGTCGGCGCCAAGCGATGAGGCGTCCGCAGAGCGTGCTGCGCTCAGCAGCTGGGTTTGCAAGTTGAGCGCGTTGTTGCAGACAATGTATCGTACCCCACGTTGCTGCAGCGGCTCGATACCCGCCGCCGGACGATCCGCGCCGATCGCGAAGACGGACGTCCGCCAGGGGTTCCGGGTGAACGCACGGCCGGTGTCGTCGCGCAGGTTCAGGTAATCGCCAATGCGGTACTTCTCCCACATGGCGTCATTGACAGCCAGAAGTGTCGTTCGATTCCAGAGGCCGACGACCGCATTGAGGTCTTTCTCGTCCACACCGTGTGCGGAACGATAGGTGTTCAGGTAGTTCAGGACGTGCACCTGCGGCACGCCGCCCGCGAAGTCCGGGAGGTCGAAGAACAGTTGGTGCGGGGCATCGAGGCCCCGCAGCCACTCGTCGGGGTCGGCCCTGCCCTGCGGTGCAGGCGTCGATTGGCCAGACACGACGCGCGGGAGGGCCATGAGCGCCAAGGCTGCGCGACCGAGAAAGCCCCGGCGGGGAACGTGGTGCGACGCGTCAGGCACGGGGCTCTCTGAAAGGCAGTCGTTTGACAGACGGCAAAGCTGTTCATCAGGCTCTGCCGACCCGGAAGGCTCGTCGCCGGTGTTCTGTATCTAACGGTCCGTCTCTGAGCGTGTCCAGTGGCCTTGCTCGCGAACGTGTGGCGTCTGCGCCAGCGAGCCGCCGGTTTGCGCTCTCGCCTCACCTGCTCGACGATCCAGCGGACCATGATCGGTGCGCAGTCGGGTGTGAATCGCGTGGATGTCCGCTGCGTGCCAATTCTGAGACGCCGGAGAGCAGGATGTTTTCCGGCTTCATGTCGCGCTGCACCACGCCCTGCACGTGCGGGTAGGCGAGCGCCTCCGCCACCAGCGCCGCGAGGCGCAACGCATCGCCCAACGGTAGCTGGCCCTCGCCCGTCATCCGAGTCCCGCAGCGACTCGCCGTCCACGAACGCCATCATGCAGGTCAGGAAACCGTCGGCCACGCCCGAGTCGTAGAGGTCGGGAATGTGGGGGTGGTCGATCGGCTTCTTGTCCGTCGCGAGGAAGACCGCGGCCATGCCGCCGGCGCCGATCTCCCGCTCGATGCGGTACCGATCAACCAGCGCGCTCGACAGTCGCCACAAATAGTCTGTCATGGCGCAGTCATCGTTCAGCGTCGCACACGTACCGTCCGCCGATACGCGACAGCGCCGTCGGCGGCGACCATCCGCATCTGATACACGCCCGCGACCGTCGGCACCCACTCCGCATCGAATGTCTCTCCGGGGTGGAGTGTGCGCCGCGCCCATCCCTCGACGGCCTGCGTCGGCGGCAGCGCAAACCCATCCTTCGCCACCGGACGCCACACCGACGCGATCGAGTCGCGAACCAGCTCGAACGTTCCGGGTAACTCAGGCTGGATGTTGACGAACCGCAATCGCACACGGTGTCCGACGCGCATCGTGAATGCATTCTCGCCGCTGCCGCCGTTGACGGCCGGTCCCTTGAGTGCGGTGTTGTCCAAACCGGCAGTGAACACCAGGTCGCGCGCCGGATCCCACTGCTGGCCTGGTTCGAGCACCACCAGTGGACCATACAGCCCGGCACTCAACTGCGCGTGATCGTTGAGGTGCGTGTGGTAGATGAAGGTGCCCGCGCGCTTCAGCGTGAGCCGCGCCACGAACGAATCCCGCGGCGCGATGGGCGGCGCGACCTTCGTGCCCATGCCGCTGACACCAGCGACGCCATCGGACCAGCTCTCGAGTTCGAGGCCATGCCAGTGAATCGAGGTGGCTTCTCCGAGCGCGTTGTGCACGGTGATGTCCGTCGGCTCGCCGCGCGTCAGGACAATGAGGTCGCCGCGAGGCCCCGTTGGCGGCGTCACGGTGGTGCGACCGCGCGCCGGGAGTGTCAGCGTGATCGGTGCCACGTGCGCGCTATCCTTCGCCGTGCCTTGTGCAATCACCGCCGCAAGCTGACGGACGTTCGTACGCTCAGCGGTTTCAGCGCGAGGCTTCACCGCGATGCCGAGCACGAGTCCGGACATATGCTTCTCCGGCTCGGTGGAGTGGGCGTCGTGCCCGCCGTCGTTCGGTGTATCGAGGCGCGCGCCCGCGCTCACGTGATAGCTGTTGTGGCAGTGAAAGAGCCAGTTGCCCGGCGTCTCCGGTGACCACGTCAGGCGCATCGTGGATCGCGGCGCCATCGCCTCGGTCACCACCATCCGCTGCGCGGCCGGCGCGTAGGCGGTGTCGGTGAGGCCATCGCCACGCGCATCGACGCGATAGTACGCGCCATGCAGATGCAT
>JANMHB010000009.1:0-33799 GCA_031374935.1 Gemmatimonadaceae bacterium
CGTGCCCGCCGCCTGTGCTGCCTGTCCGACAACCTCCAGCAGCGACTGCAGATCGTGCTCGAGATCACCATTGTCCGCCAGCCCGGGCTCGGGTTCGGCATCAAAGCCAACCTCGATGTCTGCGTACTTCAGCTTGAGCCCCTTCGCAAAACCGGCCAGCCCCCTCAATGCTCGCCGGGCAAGGTCGCCGGCATTGGCCGTGAGGGAAAGCGACAGCAGGGCCTGACGAAGCTGTGGCGCGATTATCGCCGGCAGCGACCGATTCTCGGGCGCCTCGATCCGGAGTGTCCGCAGGCCGGCGGCCTCCGCATTCAGCCGCAACCTGTTCAGCAGCACTGTCTTGCCCACACCACGCAACCCGACGAGGAGGACGCTCTTGGTTGGCCGGCCGAGCCTCACTCGCTCGAGCGCTGTGCGGACGCGATCGATGATCTCGTCTCGACCAGCGAGCTCAGGCGGAATAGCTCCCGCGCCGGGGGCAAATGGGTTCCGGATTCGGTCCATGCGAGATTATGTAGTATTACCGTCGGTTTATCAAGAATTCATAAACCAATAAAATACTTGCATAACTGTTCCGGCTCGCGCCTTGAACACCGGCGTCTCGCGCCTGCCACACGAGCACTGCGCTGACGGTGTCGGAACCTGCGGTGAGATTACGACCCATGGCCTCCCTCCGCATCATCGTCGCTCCCGACCCCGCCCAGCTCCTGCTTCGCGCGGCCGACGGCCTCTTCCCGCTGGCCCCCGCCAGCGACGCCGCACCGTGGCCCACGCTCCCCGCCTGGATCGCCGTCCGCCAGGGCGGACTCCGCGACGACTTCCACGTCCTGGCCGCGCAACTCGACGTGCCGGGCTGGTTCGACCCGACGGTCTGCACCTTCCAGGAGCTGAGCCGACGGTGGGATGCCCCAGGCGCGCCCGCGCTCTCCGACGCGGAACGCACGGTGCTGCTCACCGGCATCGTCAGCGCTCATGGCGCCGGCGTCTTCGGTGCGGGCGCAACGTCAGCGTCCTGGGTCCCGGCAATCGATTCACTCATCGGCGAGATGATCGCGGAAGGCATCACGGAGGCCGAGCTCCGCACATCGTTCGCGACACTCGATGAGACGGGGTCACGTGATGCCTTCGACGTGCGACGCGATGATGCACTGACGGCGATCTACAGCGAATGGCTCGACACACTCACCCGCCTGCAGCGAAGCGACAGCCGAGCGGCGATCGCGACGCTGGCCCGCAGCATCACCAGCGATCCGGCCGGCTTCAGCGCGCGCCTGGGCCAGCGCCGCGACATCCGCCTCGTCGGACTCGCGAGCCTGCGTGGCGGTTATGCCGCCCTGCTGCGCGCGCTGCGCGATTGTCCGGTGGTCGACAGCATCACCCTGCTCACATCAGACCGACTGGAGCTGCCACCGGATCTGGAAGCGGAGTACGCCGACGACACGACCCACGCTGGCGCCGAAAGCACGCTCGCAACAGCCCTCTTCCCTGATTCCGGCAGCACGCCAGCGATCGGCGCGGTCACTCTCAGCCACGTTCATCTGCTCGACACGCCAGATATGCCGCGTGAGGTGGAGTCGATTGCGGTGCGCGTGCGCGCCCTGCTCGATGGCGGCGCCGCGGCATCGCGCATCGCCGTCATCTTCCGCAACGAACGACCCGGTGTGGATGCGATGGCGGCGGCGCTCGCTGCAATCGGTGTGCCCGTCACCGCGCGCCGTCGCACGGCACTGAAGGAAACGGCACCCTCGCGCGCGGTCTCTGCGCTGCTCAACGCGATGATCGCCAACTGGTCGCGACACGCTCTGCTCGAGGTGGCCGAGAACCCGCTGCTGCACTCGGCACTGGATGCAGAAGTGATCGATCTCGCGGGCCGGCTCACTGCGGTGGCAGCACTGGACGACTGGGAGCGCGCGCTGACTGAGCTGCTGAGACGATGCGCGGCGCGCGACGCGAAACATCCCCACGCGCAAATCACCGGCCTCCGATTGCCGGACACACAGCGAGCGGCCGACTGCCTGGCGCAGTGGCGCGCATGGCTCCCCATCGCGCAGCTGATGGACCGATCACGCTCGCGCGCAGACTGGTTCGTGTGGATGCGCGAACTGCTCACCGATCCCGCCTCAGGAATCGTGGCCACGCTCGCGACGCCGCCGGCAGATGATTTCGGAGTCTGGAGTGCAGATCTCCGCGCGCGCGAAGGGCTGATTGCGCTCTCGTCCGACTGGACGACGGCGTTGCAGGCGTTCGGCGGTGATGACGCGCTGCTGTCGGCCGAGCAGTTCGCGGGCGAACTCGCACCGCTGCTGGCGACGGACATCATCACCCAGCCGGAGACGGGTTTCGGCGTGGTCGTGAGTGAAGCGATGGCGGCAGGGTGGCGCGCATTCGATCACCTGTTCGTGGCGGGGCTGGCGTCAGCCGAGTTTCCGATGCGTGCGGCGAACTCGCCACTGCTCTCTGAAGCGGAGCGCATCGCGCTCATCGACGCAGGGCTGCCACTCGATCACCCGGGCCAGTGGGCGCGTCGCGAGCAGGAACTGTTTCGCGTACTGGTGGCCGCACCGCGCCGATCGTTGACGCTCTCCTGGCCATCGATGTCGGCCGACGGTCGCGAGGTGATACGTTCGCGGTTCGTGGATGATGTCATCGACAACCTCCTCCGGGCCCGTGGGCTCGAGAAGGAAACTGAACTCGAAACGGCAGGTGTACTGACGCGGGTGATGCCACAACAGGTCATCATTGCCGGCTTTCCGTTGCTGACGGGTGCCGGGATTGAGGCTCCAGCCGAGCACGCGGTCAGGATTGCGCGGCAGGAACAGCAGCGCTCGCGCGAAGCATCGGCGTGGAACGGGCGGATCGAGGATGCTGCCCTGCGGACGTCGATCGCCGCGCGATTCGGCGAGGAGTACGTCTGGTCAGCCACACAACTGGAAGGGTTGGCGAAGTGCGCCTGGTCATGGTTTGCCGAGCGATTGCTGAAACTGTCGCAGAAGACCGACGCCAGCGACGAGATGGACGCGAGTGCCTTCGGCACGGTGCTTCACGAGGCGCTCGATGGGTTCTTTGCCGCAGCACGGACGACGCGTGCCGAGGCTGCAATCCATCTCCTCCCCGGCGACAGCTCGTGGGTGATGCCACTGGCGCAACGCGCGCTCGACTCGGCGTGGACGACGGTGTCCGCGCGCGTGTGGATGGGCAACCCGGTGTATCACCCGCTGGTGCGGGCCGAGTTGGCCACGGTGCTGGCGGGATATCTGACCTTCGAGATGGAGTTCAACGCGAAGAGTTTGAACAATCGCACCGGCGCAGCGAAGCAGCTTCGCACTGGTGCCAGCGCCGGGGAATGGACGTTTGATCGGGTTCGGCTCACGGCCGCTGATACGTCGTTCCTGTTGCGCGGAAGTGTGGACCGTGTCGATCGCGGTGTCGATGCGCGAGTGCCTGGCGCGGCGCAGTACTTCGCCGCGGTGGACTACAAAACGACCCTGTCGTCCACGCCGGGTGCAGGTAGTAAAAAGGCATGGAATGACGGCGTGGTGTTGCAGGTGCCGCTCTATGCTGCGGTGCTTCGACGGCAGTTTCCGGACCTGCAGCTGTCGCACATGGAATACCGCACGCTGCGCACGCCGAAGGTGGTGCATCAGCTGAAGTTCGTGAACATGAAGAACGCAGCGAACAAACCCAGTACCCTCGAGATCAACGCCACGGCCGAGGAGCAGTTGACCGAGGCGCTGAACGCTGCGGCACGTCGCGTGACGATGGCGCGCAGCGGAGAACTGCCGACCAACCCGACGCCATCGTGCGGCTGTTCACCATACTGTCCGGCGCGGGATGTCTGTCGTGTTCCGGGCGGTCCGGTGGATACGGGGTGGGCGCCATGAGCGGGCCTCGTACTCCGGGTGCTGGTGGGTCTGCGTTCGAGCCCCTGACGGCGTCGCAGCGCGCGGTGGTGCGCTCCACCGCGCAGCGTTTGCTGGTCGGCGCGGGTGCAGGCTCGGGGAAGACGTCCACCGTGGTCCAGCTGGTCTGTCACCTGCTCGGTGCATCCGTCACGGATGACGAGGGCACGACGTTCGAGGCACAGACCACACTTGAGCTGGGGCAGATCGCGGCGATCACCTTCACCAATCAGGCGGCGGCGGACCTGAAGCGGAAGCTACGGCACGCACTCAAGCTGTCGGGACTTGTCCACATCGCAGCCGACGTGGACTCGGCACGCATCGGCACCATCCACGGCTTCTGCGCCGATCTGTTGCGCGAGTTCGCACTGCGCGCGGGGCTGCGGCCGAGTGTGACGGTGATCGATGAGATGCAATCGTCGGCGCTCGGCAGCGCCTGCGCGGCGCTGGCGCTGACGGAGGCGGTGGAAACCCGCGATCCGGTGTGGCTCGAGCCACTGGTGAGTGGGCGGCGGATCCGCGATGTGGCGCATTTCATCCAGGCACTGGCCTCAGACACCTCTCGCCTCGATTCGTATGCTGCGAATCGTGCTGGTCTGCGGACGCACGAGGAGCGACTGCTGGATCTGGCGATTCGTGCAGCCGACCTCCGTTGCGCACAGATGGCGGAGCAGGGGCTCTACGACTTCGACAGCCTGCTGGTGGTGACACGTGACCTGCTTCGCGATCATCACGATGTGCGGCGCGCGATTCAGCGGCGGATTCGTGTGCTGATCGTGGACGAGTTTCAGGATGTGGATCCGGTGCAGCGCGACATCGCGATGCTGCTGGGTGGGCTGGATACCGCCGATCCGGATCCGTCGCGGGTCATTCTCGTGGGTGATCCGAAGCAGAGCATCTTCCGGTTTCGTCGTGCCGATGTGACACTCTGGAACGGTGTGTCAGCGCGATTCGGTTCGGCGCACGCGGACGGCGAGAAGGCGGAGCTGTCCGACAACTTCCGCAGTCGGCAAGGCATTCTGGCGTTGGTGGATCGAGTATTCGGCTCGGCGCTGGACGGCGCAGTGTCACCCGATGGTGAGCGGCGGCCGTTCGAGGTGGATTACGTCGCGCTGCATGCGCGCTGGAAGTATGCCGAGGGTGATGAGTGTGTCGAGTTGCGCTGCGTGCCGGCGCATCCGGATGGCAAGCAGCGGTCGGCGGGTGAGGTGCGCCGACTCGAAGCGCAGGACGTGGCGGCGCGGATCGAAGCGATGTACGCGGCGAAGCGGCCCTATGGTGACATCGCGATCCTGCTGGCTGGCTGGAGCGATGTGGAGCTCTACGAAGCGGCGCTCCGGGCGCGCGGTATCCCGGTGTACGTGCTGCGAGGCGAGGGATTCTGGGAGGCGCGCGAGATCATCGATTGTCTGCTGGCACTGCGCGCCATTCGCGACAGCGGCACGGTGGTGGTGGATCAGGCGGCGCTGATCGGATTCCTCAAGTCGCCATTCGTCGGGCTGCGCGATGACACGTTGCTGGCGCTGGCTGAACATCGGGACGGGTGGCGGGCGGCGATGCAGGCCGAACCACGTGAGCGAGCGTTGCTGGATCGGGCGTGTGTGATGCTCGGGCGATTCGGTGCACTGCGTGATCGGATGCCGCTGGGAGAGCTGGTGCAGCGGCTGATCACCGAGACCGGTTTCCTGGCTGCGGTGTCGCTCGATCCGTTGCGCGGTGCGCAGGCGGTTGGCAATCTCCGGAAGCTGATCCGTCTCGCGGCCGAATCGGGCGATTCGTCACTCGGTGAATGGCTGCGCGAGGTGGAGGAGGTGCGCGAATCGGGTGTGAAGGAAGCGCAGGAGCGACTGTATCGCGAGCGCGCCGATGTCGTGACGATCACGTCGATTCACAGTGCGAAGGGGCTCGAGTGGCCGGTGGTGTTCTGGTGCGACATGGTACGCGGCGGCAAGGCGGAGAGCGGAGCGCTGCTCGATGGGCGCGAAATCTTCCGGCTGAAGGATCCGACGCTGCTGGACGCTGAGGGGGAACCGGACGACGCTGTCTTCAACGACTTCGCGGCGCAGCTGGCACTCGAGCGACAGGCGGAGTCGTACCGGTTGTGGTATGTGGCGGCCACGCGGCCTAAGGAGTTGCTGGTGTTGAGTGGCATTGCGTTGGCGGCGCCGAAAGCTGACGACGGCACTGGAGCGACCGATGCGCGCGTCGAGAAGAAGCTCAGTGGGAGTCCTGCGGACTTGATCCGGCAGGGCTTCGCGCGCGAGCTGGAGGCACCGGAGTTTCCTGACGTGATCCGCTACTCGCATCGCGACGGTACAGTGTTCCGGATGCTGGTGTCGCGGGTGAAGGTCGATGCTGCGGGTGCTGCTGCGATTTCTGGCGCCGACGGGATCGCTGTCAACGCTGATCAGGGAGGATTCATCCGGCCGGAACCGATTGTCGCCAAGTCGGGCAAGCTGCGCCTCTCGGCCACGCAACTCATGCAATTCAGCGCGGAGCCGAACGGCTGGTGGGCGCGCTATGTCCGAAGCCTGGAGCCGGACGAGCCGCCGGTGGTACCTGACGCGCCGGGCAGCGGGAGCGCCTTGAATGGCACCATCGTGCATGATGTACTCGAGCACTTCGGCGCTGAGGCAACCGATCTCGAGCCACTGATCGACGCTGCCATCGCGCGCCACGCGGATGCCGGCCTGGATGCCGCACAGCGCGAAGCACTGCGCGCGAATGCGCGTG
This sequence comes from Gemmatimonadaceae bacterium, assembly GCA_031374935.1. GTDB lineage: Bacteria > Gemmatimonadota > Gemmatimonadetes > Gemmatimonadales > Gemmatimonadaceae > JACMLX01. The sequence continues at coordinate 6,633 of JANMHB010000009.1, forward strand.
AGAAAGTCGGGCGGGTGATCGAGCACCCCCGCTGGACGGAGATTTCGGGCCACGTCAGCGCTCGCCGCGAGCTGACGTTCACCCGCGTCCTGTCAGACGGCAGCACGATCGAAGGGGCCTTCGATCTGGCGGCGGTGATCGACGGGCAGACGAACATTCTCGACGTGAAGAGTGGCAAGCAGACTGATGCGGCATCGCTGGCGGCGACCTACGCGATGCAGAGCGCGACGTACACGGAAGTGGCAACGGCGATTGCGCGGGGTCGGCCATCGACCTTCGAGCTCCTGCAGGCGGTGGATGGGATGGTGGTGAAGGTCACTGATGCACCTGACGCAGCCGTGGCCGCAGTCGAACGCCTTCGCGCCTATCGAGACGTTGCCGGGCGGTGATCGAAATTGGCGGTGTCTGCACGGCGGCCAGCATCCGGTCCAGTGGTTGGTCGTACGCGAGGCGCTGAAGCCCCGTCCTGGCTGCGGTGGGGCTGGCCGGTTGCAACGGCGTAACCCGGTACCGGTAGGTCGCCGAGTGTTCAGGAGCGGTGCCGAATGCTATGCTTTGCGGGAGCGTCATGAATTCCGGCGCTCGCGGAAATTCCGCTGGTCATCCGGCCCGGGATGGGCCTCTCGAATTCCACACGGATGGTGCCGAGCATGCCGTATCTCGACGATTTCTGTGACAACACGCTGGCGTTCCTGACACGGAACATCGTGTACGTGATCATTCCGAAAGAAACGATGGGCGTGATCGACGTCGTGGTCGAGCCGCGCGAGCCGGCGACGACTATCGCGAACATTCCGGTTGGTGGGTTCGGCGCTCCGGTCGAGGGTGGCGTGTACAAGCTGCGGAAGAAGAGCGCGGCAGACGCACGAGGGCTGCGAGTGTACTTCTGCGGCTACGAGCAGAACTCGACCAAGTCCCTGATGCTCGGTAACGATGCGAACTGGATGTTCACCGCGACGATGGACGGCTGCACGTTCGGTGCGGGCAGTCAGGCCGGTGCCGACGGCGCTGTGCGAGTGGCGCATGCCAACAATGCGAAAGTCGCTGCACCAGGCGTACTGGTGGGCTCAGGCGGTGGTGTCGGTGGCCGAGCGGCACAGGGCCGCATCCAGGCGATGCTGGCAACCTCACACGTTGGACCGGGCGGCCTGCTGATCGAGCCCGACACCTATCAGGGCGCCGATCAGGGGATGAAGGCGACGACCTTCGGTCATCATGCAGCCGGCGGTGTCTGGTCGTTCAAGGCGCTGTCGTACCGCATTGCAGGTACGACCTGGACGCATGGTGGTGTGATCGCCTATCCGATTCCGTAACCGCCGACGTGCTGCAGCATGGTACGGGCTGCTCGGGGAGAACGAGAACAGCGGCCCGTGGCGGAATGCCACGAGCCGCTGTCGTGTCGTCGATTGGACGATCTCAGCGCGTCAGACGTTCCGGCGGCGACGGGCGATGAGGCCGAGTCCAGCCAGGCCGGTGAGCATCAGGGCATAGGTGGCCGGCTCCGGCACGACGTTCGGCGGCACCACCACCTGCTGGGCGTCGGCAACCGTGAGGTCATCGAAGGCGAAGACGTCAGCGTTGCCCACCGCTCCAGTCAACAGGAACTCGACCCTGTTGAAGGCGTTGGTGCCGAAGAGCACACCCCAGAATCGCATGCCTCCGTTGAGCTGCGGGAAGAAACCTTCACCAAGAGACGGCTGGATGGTGAGGGTGTTGAGGAGCGTGTTCCCGTTCAGCAGGCGAACCTGCACTGAGCCGCCGACATCACCCCAGTCCATGCCGTACAAGCCGAATCCAGCGACCGCCTGACTGAACGAGATCGAGAAGGCGGCGTTACCGTCGGCCGATGCGGTGTAGTAGCGCGAACCACTGGTGGCGAAGCGGCCGACGGTGGTCACGCCCGCAGTCTCCTGCTCGACGTTGCCCGCACCGGTCAGTGTGGCATTGCCCGCGAAGCCGAAGTTCAACGTGAGCGGCGCGCTCGTGCCCGGCGCGATGCCCTCGAAGTTCTGGGTGGCGACGCTGCTCGACAGGTTCGAGAAGAACAAGTTCCGCGCCGTCAGCGCATCGCCGCTCGGCGCGAATTTCGTCGCACAGACGTTCGTTCCGCCGACTGCGCAGGTCGGATTCTGCGTCAGGCCGGTGAAGATGGTCTGCGCGCTGAGCGGCGCTGCAGCGAGCAGCAGTGTAGGGAGAACGCGATGCAATTTCACTGGTGTGTCTCGATTCGAGGGCCTGGGCAGAGCTGGGTCGATATACCTCTTCGCATCCGGTGTGCCGCGCACTCCGGGACACGCCGTCTCGCGACAGAAAGTGCGTAAAGCGTTGACTGGGAGGGAGTTCTATTGCAGAGTCTGCCAATTCGACCAGCCGTGAGATTATTGTCTGCTGGCTACGTATGCGGCGAACGGACTCGACATTGTGTTGCTGCGGTTCCACAACTGGGAGGCAGTTATTGCCGGGTTTGGTTTCTAGCCGAGAGCGGATCCGGAGGCGACCTTCCGGCGGACGGCCGCACAGGTTTTCCCTCCCCACTCCTCCGCACGACTACATGACACGACTTCTGCCTGCCGTTTGCGCCGCGTTCACGCTCCTTGGCATTGCCGCCCCTGGGGTGGCAAAGGCACAACGGACGACGCTCCCTGAAGTGAAGATCCGCTGGGACCGCATGTGTCAGATCCGCCGGGAGAAGTTCGATCACATCCTGCCGGAAGCGATGCGGGAAAACGGCATCGACATGTGGGTCGTGGCCCAGAAGGAGGGACACGACGATCCGCTCGCACCGCTCCTCGGCGGCGGGTACACGGGGAGCGTGGGGTACTTCATCTTCACCGACAAGGGCGGTGATCACATCGAGCGCGCAGTGCTCGGCATCACCGATCATCACCGCGAACTGTGTGGCGCGTATGACATTCCCAATGGTGAGGGCGATCTGCTCAAGTTCGTGCAGGCGCGCAATCCGAAGCGCATCGGGATCAACATGTCGGCCGAGATGGGGCTGGCCGACGGACTGACCAAGTCGATCCACGATCAGATGGTGAAGGCACTCGGCCCGCAGTTCGCGTCACGATTGGTGAGTGCCGAAAAGATGGTCTCGGACTTCTCGTCGCGCCGGACTGCGTCGGAAATCGTCGCGTTCGGCGAAGCGGGCGAAATCGGTCGTCAGATTGCCGAGCGCGCGCTGTCGAACGAAGTGATCACGCCGGGCGTGACGACGCTGGCCGATGTGGCATGGTGGATCGAGCAGCAGCAATTCGAGCGCCGGCTCGGTTCATCGTTCACCGTGCCCTCGGTCTATATCACAGGCCCCAATGGCATCGAGGCGACGAGCAACGATCGCATCATTCAACGTGGCGACATCATCATGCTCGACTTCGGCGTCGGCTACCTGACGATGTGGACCGACCAGAAGCGGATTGCCTATGTGCTGAAGCCAGGCGAGACGAAGTTGCCGGAGAGTTATCAGAAAGCATTCGACAACGCGGTGCGCGTGCGCGATGTGATTCATCGGACGGCGCGTCCTGGCAAGACGGCCCAGGCGATGATGGACGATGTGAACGCCGCCATCGTGAAGGCCGGCATTCTGCAGATGCGCGGCTTCAACCAGACCCGCCCCGACAACAGCGTCGAGTTCATCATCGGCTGTCACTCGGTGGGTGACTGGGGCCACGGGATCGGCCCGTCGATGGCGTTTTTCAATCCCGGGCGACTGACGTACGAGATGCGTCCGTCGAATCTGTTCTCGATCGAGCTGTTCGCCTACACACCGATTCCTGAATGGGGCGGCAAGAAACTGCGCATTCCACTCGAGGACGACGCCACCATCACCACCCGCGGTGTGGAATGGGTGTATCCGGTGAACCCACGGATCATCCTGATCAAGTAGTACGCCCGCAGCTGCGCGCGCACGGTTGCCGGATCTCCGTTCTCTGGTTCGCGCGCGGGCGCTGCTGCTCTCGTGCCCGCGCACGAACCGGAACCCGCGATCGACTCCTCAGCGCGCTTTCCTGATCTCGATGTCGCCGTTGCCGGTGCTGAGCGACAGGCGTTCGCCGCCGCCGCCCAGGGTCCCGTGCAGGCGGCTGCGTTGAATGCGGCCTTGCAGGCGGATGGGGAGGTCGGTCGTCACGTCGCCATTACCCGACGAGGCTGTCATCTCGGCGCCGAAGCCCTCCGGTACCGAGAGCACGATGCGGCCACTTCCGGTGGAGAATGACATTGGCGCGGCGCGATCGACCCGATCCATCGAAACGTCGATGTCGCCGTTGCCGCTGCTGGCCGTGACCGGGCCGTTGGAGGTGGTCACGCTCACGGCGCCGTTCCCGGTGCTGGCCTCCACCGGGCCGCGGGCGCCTTCCACCGTCACGCGACCATTGCCGGTGCTGGCCGAAACACGACCGGTGGTACCCGACACCAGCACACGACCGTTCCCCGTTGCTGCCACCACTTCGCTGCCGGCGCCGTTGATCGTCACGTCGCCATTGCCGGTGCCGGCGTTCACCAGCACACCCGCAGGAATGGTCACGATGAAGCTGGCGCGGGTGCGACGCCGGTTCCAACCATCCCGCGAGCGGTTCCGACTCTGGCGATAACCTCGGTCCATGTCGCACTCATCGTCGTCCTCGTAGACGGCGCAAACCACCAGCCCTGTGGAGCTTCGCTTCACGATGAACCCGATGTCGCTCATCGAGGCGCCGCGGTCGGCCGTCTTCTCGGCGCGGATCTCGACTTCGGAGCCGGAGCCCTGCCGGATCGAGATGGCGCCGTTCGGGGACGAGAGCCGCAGCCGATCGCCACTCTCCAGTCGCTCGCGCATGCTCCAGGTGTCGTCGGAGCGCCCAACCACGGTCTGGGCGCCGGCGCTGGCGGCGGCGATGGCGAGGAGTGCGGCGGTGCGAAGGAAGGTCGTCATGGGAACTCCGATGAAGAATCGTGCGGTACGACGTTGACGCGGGACGAATGCTCTGCTGAGCGCGCGGTGGACCGTGGAGCCGGACCGCCGTGGGACACACCCGTCGTACGAGAAGGTTGCCCAAGGGTTTCCGTCCCGTTTCGCCCGTACCCACCGTCTTGGGTTGTTGGACGGGCATCGGCCCGTTCGATTTGAACCGGCGGGCGCCCGGTGTGAGGCGTCTCCGGCCCCGCTCCCGAAGAGCCTCTCCATTTCCCGCGCCCGCTGCCGTTGCGTCGTCGAGTCTGCCTGCCGTCGAACGACCCCTGCCGCCGTCATGGCTCCAGGTTCGCACTGGCCGTCGCCGTTGGGACCGCCTTGCTGCAGGCCGTCGCGATGCCGGCCAGGCTGGCGGGGCAACAGTTGCCGGATTCGACGCGCCGCGTATCGCAGATCGTGCTGACGCGGCACGACATCTTCGATTCGACCGAAGCCGCGCAGTGGATCCGGCGGATCGTGAACCAGCTGCACGTTCGCACGCGACAGCGCGTGATCGAGCGCGAGTTGCTGCTGCGCGTTGGCGAGCCACTCGACTCGGCGCGCGCAGCCGAGACCGGCCGGAATCTCCGGCGGTTGCAGGTGTTTCGTGATGTGCGGGTGGACACGAGCGCCGACGGCCGACTGCTCAACATCCACACCTACGATGGTTGGTCGACGCGACCATATGCGACGTTCCGCAGCACCGGCGGACAGACGCTCATCAGCGCCGGTCTGCTGGAAACGAACTTCCTTGGCTTGGCCACCACGCTCGACGTGCGATATGTACAGGATCCCGATCGATCACTGGTGCGCCTGGCGTTCGGGGCGCCGCGACTGATCTCGAATCGTGTCAGCACCGGTGCCTTCTACAATCGGTTCTCCGATGGCAGCAGTCTGGGTGCGGTGATCGAGAAGCCGTACTTCTCGCTCTCGGGCCGCAATGCACTCCGCGCCAGTTTCGTCGACTTCTCCGGCCGCGTGCTGCGGTTTCGGGAGGGTGTGCTGCGTGCGAGCGATTCACTCGACCGTCGGTTCACGCTCGGTGCGGTGTCAGCGGCGCATGCAGTGCGTGCGTCGCCGCGTGGCTACTGGCGTGTCGGCGGCGAAGTGCAGGTGCGCCGCGACGACTTCGCCCCGCGGCGCGGCGCGGCGACGGTGATCGGCAAGAGTGTCACCGGCGCTGTGATCACCTACACCGATCTGAGCGCCGCGCGGTTCGTCGTCACGCGGAACTATCGCCAGCTGGGTCAACCCGAAGATGTGGACCTCAGCTCCACGATCCGGCTCGGCGTGGCGGTGGCACCGTCCGCGTTCGGGTATCAGCGCACCGGAGTCGGGCCAGTGGTGTTCGCACAGACGGGCACCCGGTTGCCACATGGATTTGCCACCGTGACCGGCCGCGTCTCGGGGCTTGCCAGTGGCGGGGTGGTGGACAGCGGCACGGCGCAGGTGTCGGCCACGGTGGCATTCCAGCCGCATCGTCAGCACATGCTGGTGGGCTTCACCATGCGCGGATGGGACAAGAATCCCTTTCCCGGTGAAGAGTTCGATCTCGGACTGTTCCGCGGCCCGCGCGCCTTTCCGCTGCACGCCTTCACCGGCGATCGGCAGCACTATTCGGTGCTCGAGTATCGGTACACCGCGCTGCCGAACATCCTCGGCGCGTTCGCCGCCGGTGTCGCCGCGTTCGCCGAGACCGGCGGAGCGTGGTACAACGGGTCGCGGCAACGGAGCGGCAGCGACGCGGGAGTCGGGCTGCGATATGCGCCGCTGCGGTCGGCGTCGAACGTCGGGGCGGGACGATTCGACCTGGTGCGACGCTTCGCCACCGATCGGCAGCCGGCGGGCTGGGTGGTAGTCATCGGCACCGGCTTCACGTTCGACGGACTCCGCTGACCGGCACGGGCTTCGGCTATGTCTGGCGCCTCCGACTGCGACCTGTCAGACGATGGGAGCAGTCGGTGACGCCGCGACGACGGTGAGGGCGCGAGGATCGACCGTCAGCGACGCTTCCGTCGCATGTATCGACTCGCCGTCGATCTGCAGTCGACGGGGCGATCGCAGTTCGGCAGTCTGCCAGCGGATCGTGCGCACACCGGGCAGTCGATGCTCGGACGCGTGACGCTCGAGTGGTGCCGTCACGCCCCGTGCCATCAGGTTCCAGTACCAGAGCGGTGACCGCACGGCGGCGGCAATGGCGAGACCATCATCGGACTGCATTCCGCGCCACATCACCTTGCCGAAGGCGTAGTGCGGGATGTTGTAGACACCGACGTTGTGCACCGGCTCCGTTGGCCGCACCCACTCCACGCCGTCGACGGTGAGCGACACGCCCCGCAGTTGCGTGGAGAGGTTGAGCGCCAGCGCACTCCATCCTGCCCACTGACGTGACGAGTACCGCAGCGCGGCGTAGCGTTGGAGGAAGTCCGCCTCGAAGCCGGTGCTGCAGCTGACCAGCGCAATCGGCGTCGTGGCGATAGACGTGCGAATGATGTCGATCGACGCAGTCTCGCCCAGTTCCAGCGCGGCCATTGCCACGTCTGCGGAACGCAGGCCGAGCGTGTGCGCGGTGGCATTGCCGGTTCCGAAGGGCACCAGCCCTACCGTGCGATGCAATTCGCCGCGTCGGTTCAGCAGCGTGACCAGCGCATTCAGCGATCCGTCGCCGCCCACCGCGGTCGGGATCTCGTCATCACGCAGTCGCAGCGTGGCATCCATTTCGGCGGCTGACGTCGATCGAACGATGCGTGACCGTTGCGCCAGCTCAGGGTGCCGCTGCAGCAGGGCATCGAGACGGCGTGGCGCCTTGCCCGTGCCAGCGGCGGCATTCACCAGAAAGACGAATCGGGACGACGATCGCACGCGGACGGTATTGAGTGACGACGACCACACGCCGGATGGCAGTGCCACGAAGGTAGTCACCCGGGGAGGGCGCACGCACTGTCGTCACCGATTCCGCGACACCACCGCGACGCGTCCTGAATCCGCGACCACGAACCGGCGGATTCAGGACACACCGGCTAGAGTCGCTGCGGCCAGCCAGATTGCGGGGCAGCGCTCAGCGAATCAACTGACCACATGTGACAATCCGATCCATTTTTTTCGGCGACTCGTGCACGTTGACGAAGAGCGCGCCCGCTTCGGGAAAGGGAATGGGCAGATCGATCACGGCGACACCGTTGCCGCGTGCATTGATGCGGATCCGGGCGTACGCCTGCTCGGGGCCGACGATCGGCGCATCCTCACCACAGATGCCGGCGTGCAGATGCCACGGTCGGACGGCGCCCGGGGTGTCGCCGCTGATCACGACACGCACCCGAGTTTCATTTGGTCGCTTGCCGCGTTCGAGCACCACGGTGCCGTGCGGACCGATGGCACCGTTGGGCGGCGCGAGCTCCGCGCTCCAGCGGGCGATGCTGTGCACCATCGCGCGGGCACTCTGCGGCGCGGTGGTGAGGGAGAGCAACGCCAGGATGGCGCTGATGCCCGGCATCAGGAGTGGCTTCAGCCGGGTGATCGTACGACGACTCATGGCAACCTCCGCAGCGGCGCGGTGGGCGTTCGGATCCAGTTATCCGGTATGGCCCTCTCTCACGTTGCGCCCGATCGGGAACTTGCGGAAGACCCATCGTCTGTCACAAAAAAAGAAGCGGGCGCCTGAACCAGACGCCCGCCTCCACTCCAACCGGTTCCAAACGCTCAGTCGCGGCGGCCCTGCAGCCGCGCCAGCAGACGCAGCAGTTCGAGATAGAGCCAGACCAGCGTGACCATCAGGCCAAAGGCGCCGAACCATTCCATCTTCTTCGGTGCGCCCATCCGGACGGCCTGATCGATGTCGTCGAAGTTCAACACCAGGTTCATCGCGGCCACACCAGCGATCACGAGGTTGATGCCGATCGCGATCGGGCTCGACGACATGCTGTAGCCGAGGTTCACGTTGAAGAGCGACAGCACGATGTTCACCAGATAGAACACCGCAATGCCGATCGTGGCGCCGACGACCATGCGTCGGAAGCCTTCGGTGGCCTTGAGGATGTTCATCCGGTACAGCGTGAACACGCCGAGCGCGACGGCAAATGTCAGCAGGACGGCCTGTTGCGGAATACCGGCGTACTTGAGGTTGTACAGGGCCGAGATCGCGCCAAGGAGCAGCCCTTCGAGCACGGCGTAGATGGGGGCTGCGATCGGGGCGGTGTTCGGCTTGAACGAGACGATCATGGCCACGATGAACCCGCCCAGACCGCCGACGAGCAACGAGGGCATGACGATGCCGGTGTTGCCGGCTGCCACCTGCGACCAGGTGAATGAGGCCGAGAAGGCACAGAGCGCCAGCAGGACGATCGACTTGCCGGCGGTTCCGGCCCGGGTCATCACGTCGCCGCGCGCGGTGGTCGACAGGGTATCGCGGGCCGCCTCGGCGTGGCGGGACAGTACTGGGTTCGAGGCTTTCATCGTCAATCAGACTCCAAAAAGAGAAGTACACGGGGCCACGCCCCGACGGAGGTATACCCCGTGCCTGACAATCAGGTCGATCCGGCCGGGCCGCGCCAGCCAGCCGATCACCCGGGTGGCACCACGTCAGCCACCCGGTACCAGAGCTCGGCGTGGTCGCCGTGGGTCAGCCGTTTGTACGCCGGCGCGCCGCCGGCCCCATAGAAAAAGTGCGCATACCACCCATTCCCCTCGGCGAACGGCCGGTACGGGGCGTCGAGGCGGCCAAGCTCATCGTCCGAAGGACGGTTACACCGCTCCAACGTGACATCGGTGATCTCAGGCATACCAGAAGGGTACGCTAACCGGCACGGCTGGAGTAGCGGTGGCCGCGGTCACCCTCCATCATGCCTACCATGACCTATCGTCGCGCGATTGCCCTCGTCAGCCTGATCAGCTGCATGGTCGCCCTCTATCTCGCCCTCTGGAAAATGGGCTACATGGGGACGCTGGCCTGCACCGGGAGCGGCAACGGCTGCGAGTACGTCCAGGGCAGCCGGTACGGCTGGTTCCTCGGCGTGGATGTCGCACTCATCGGTACGGTCGGATACGCGCTGATCGTGCTGGTCGCGCTGGCGGGCACTGCTGAGGCACTGGAAGACGCGGTGTGGCCGACGCAGGTGCTGATGGTGTTGATTTACGGCGCGGCACTGTTCACGCTGCGGCTGAAGTATGCGGAGTTCATTATCCTCAAGTCGTTCTGCCCGTGGTGTGCGGTCTCGGCGATCGCGATCACGATCGATTCCATCCTGGTCACGCTCGACTGGCGCCGCCTTCGTTCGACTTCCGCAGTACCCGCACTTATCCACGAACCAACATGACCGCCTCTCCCGCCCGTCCTCGTCGCGGCGTTCTTGGCATCGCCCTCGCACTGACAGCGAGCAGCGGCACTCTCGCGGCGCAGAAAGTGGTCGCCGACACGTCGGTGCTTCCGCCCGTGGCAGGGATCAGCATCCAGGGCGGACAGATCGGGCTTGGCAGCGCGGCGTTCAACACCGAGCTGGCACGGCAGGGCCGCGGCCAGCTGAAGAAGAGCGTGATCACCCTCGGCGTCGAAAGCTGGGTGCGATGGAACCGTCTGATGCTGCTGGCGGGCAGCCACACCTATGTCCCGGTACGCTCGGCCGCGACGAACTTCACCACCGAGACGGATGGTGCGTACGGCACGATCGATCTTGGCATTCCGGTGATCCTCGCCCGCAAGACGCTGGTGTATCCGATGGTCGGCGTTGGGTTGAGCAACACCACCGTGACGCTGCGGCGCAACGGGCCGGTCGACTTCAACACCAACTTCCGTGACATCCCGTCCACCGGTGGGCGGAACGTGGACATCACCGCGCGCAACTATCAGGGCCATGTGGGCCTTGGCGTGGACCAGATCTTCCAGTCGAAGTGGCCCAACCTGCTGATGAGCGTTGGTTTGCGTGCCGGCTACATGACGCGCCTGGGTGACACCAAGTGGCGCTCGGGGCCGGAGGACGTGACGGGTGCGCCGGAACTCGGGCTCAAGGGCGCCTACGTGCGTCTCACGATCGGTGGCGTGCTTGGCAAGCGACGGTATGTCGCGGTGCCGATGGTGGGCTCGTTGCTGCCGTACATCGGGCGCTGATTCCGCCTGCGGCTGCGGTTGCAGTGCGCGCGCCCCGGTACACCACGTGTGCCGGGGCGCTGTGCTTCCGGCCTGCGCAATGAGACATTGGGCACGTGACTGACTCCATCACTCCACTGCTGACGTTTCTCGCTGGCGCGGCAATTGGCGCGCTGCTGGCCTGGTGGGCTGCCACCCGGGTGGCCGCCGCCGAACGGGCGGGAATTGCGGCAACGAGTGCTGCGCACATCGCAGCGCTGACTGATGCCCAGCAGACGATGCGCGCGAGCTTCGAGACGATCGCGGCTGACGCACTGCGGCACTCACAGGAAGCATTTCTCACATCCACGCGGGCGGAGCTGACGGCGTTGCAGGCCGACGGAGCCGCCCACGCCGAACAGCGGGAGCAGACGATCGCCACGCTGCTGCAGCCGGTGCGGGAGCTGCTGTCGTCGTACGACACGCGACTGACGCAGCTCGATCGCGACCGCACCGAAGCGCTGGGACAGGTCGCGGAACGCCTGCTGCAGGTACACTCCGTGAGCGATCGGCTCGGACGTGAAACCCGGGATCTGGTGCAGGCGCTCCGCGCGCCGTCGTCACGCGGACGATGGGGCGAGCTGCAGTTGCAGCGCGTTGTCGAGTTGGCGGGGATGCTCGAGTATTGCGATTTCGAGACGCAGCTGACCATGCAGACATCCGATGGAGTGCAGCGTCCGGACATGGTGGTGCGGCTGCCGGGCGGGTCGTCGATCGTCGTCGACGCGAAAGCGCCGTTGGAAGGTTTTCTGGCCGCGATGGATGCCACCGATGAACCCATGCGCCTGAGTGCGCTCGACCGTCACGCGAAACAACTCCGCGCGCACATCAATGTGCTCAGTGATCGCAACTACTGGCGCCAGTTTTCGCATGCCCCGGAGTTCGTCGTCCTGTTTCTCCCCGGCGAAGCGTTTCACGCAGCAGCCCTGGAGCGCGATCCGTCCCTGCTGGAGGCGGGTGTGGCGCAGCGAGTGCTGATCGCGTCGCCCACCACACTCATCGCCTTGCTCCGCGCGGCGGCCTACGGCTGGCGGCAGGAACGCGTGGCCGAGAGTGCGGCGCAGGTCAGCGCGTTGGGGCGCGAGCTCTCCGAGCGACTGGCGGTGTTCACGTCGCACCTCTCAGACGTGGGGAGTTCACTCGATCAGGCCGTCACGCGCTACAATCGTGCCGTCGGCAGCTTCGATTCACGCGTGTTGGTTGCGGCCCGCCGATTCACGGAACTCGGCGCCGGTGCCGCGAACGCCGATGCACTCGATGCACCGGCCACGATCGAGCGACAGCCACGAACGCCGACGCTGCCGTCTGCGTAGCGATGCGCGCCCGCTCGAAGCATCGGTGTGGCCGCAAACGCAGTGCTGCAGGTTGGCGGGACGCGGGCCTCTGACCTGCGAAAACTGCTTGACGCAGACGCACGATCAGCCGTCGGCAGCCGGCGCGGATGGTGCCGTGTCGTACGCGAGCGAATCACGAAAATCGGTTGCCGCGCGACGGATCTGGACCAGCTCTCCCTCGGGGATCCGGTCAAGATTGCGGATCATCATCGCCATTCGGGGATGGTTGGCGAAGCGCTCGCGGTGGCGGGCCAGAAAGTCCCAGTACAGCGTGTTGAACGGACAGGCGTCTGGGCCACTTCTGGCCTTCACGTCGTAGCGGCACGAGCCGCAGTAGTTGCTCATGCGATTGATGTAGGCACCACTCGCCACGTACGGCTTGGACGCCATCACACCGCCGTCGCCCCAGGTGGCCATGCCCACCACATTCGGCAGCGTCACCCACTCGTAGGCATCGGTGAATGCCGCCCAGAACCAGCGGTTGAGTGCCTCCGGTGTCACACCGAGGAGCGTGGCGAAGTTCGACTGCACCATCAGGCGTGGGATGTGATGCACCTTGCCGGTGTCGCGAACAGCACGGATGGTATCGGACAGACACCGCATCTCGCAGGCGGTGCCGGCTGGTGTGTCGCCGTATCCCGCCTCACCGTCGGGCGCCCAGTACCACATCGGCAGCGCCAGCCAGGCACCGAGGGCATTGGCGGTGCGCAGGCCGGGCATGAGGTGCCAGTAGATGCCACGTACATACTCCCGCCAACCCAGAATCTGCCGGATGAATCCCTCTGCGCTCGGCAGCTCGACGTTCCCGTCGCGATACGCACGCTCGGCGCGCTCGATAACTTCCTTCGGATGGAGCAGGCCGACATTGATCGCCGACGCGAGTGTGGAGTGCAGCAGGTCGGCGTGTCCATGCTGCATCGCGTCTTCGTATGGGCCGAACTCGGGGAGGCGTTCGGTGATGAAGCGTTCAAGTAGCAGCTTCGCGTCTGCCCGCGTCACCGGCAGCGCAAAGCCATCGGCCGAGGCCCATCGGTCCTTCCAGCCGTTCACGCGCTGCATGATGGCACGCGTGGTGTCGTCCGGCGCGAAGTGCATCGGCGGCGGCACATCCTTCGACTTTGGCCACGGTCGCCGATTTTCGGCATCGAAGTTCCAGGCGCCGCCGGTCGGCGTGCCATCGGGTTCGAGCAGGATACGGTGTTTGCGGCGCATTTCGCGATAGAAGAACTCCATGCGGAGCTCCTTCTTGCCCTTCGACCACCGCGCAAAGTCGTCGCGGCTGGCAAGGAAGCCGCGATCGGCCCGGAGCTCGAGCGGAATTCCGTGCGCAGCCAGCGAGGCTGCGGCTCGGTCCAGCGAGGCTGCCATCTGCCACTCACGCCCCTCGGTCGCCACCACCTGTGTTGCACCGAGTTCGCGCGCTGCGGCCGTCAGTCCCTCCTCGTAACTCGCCGCCCGGCGATAGTCGACGCGATAGCCGGCGGCGATCAGCGCATCGGCAAAGTGGCGCATGGCCGAAAGGATCAACGTCAGCTTCTGACGATGCCAAGGGAGGGCCGCGCCCTTCTCGACCGACTCGATGAAGCATGCGATGACGGAGTCGTCAGCCGCCCGGGGCAGCTGGGCGACGGCGCGGGAGCATTCCCACGGTGCGACGAAGACGAGCGTGCGCTCAGCCGGGGGGTTTTCTGTGTGTCGTGTCACGGAATGTGAACCGCGAACGTCGTGGAGTCGTTTCCGCCTGCCGCCGACTACGCCGTCCGAATGGTGGGATGTGCGCCACTCTGCGTGCGGCGGAACTGGCGGCGGACACCCTTGTCGCGGTACAGCGCGCTGTCGGACACGGCCAGCAGCGCCGTCGGCGTATCACCATCGCGCGGAAAGAGCGCCGCGCCCACGCTGCCATCGACCTCGATCTTCACGCCATCATGGTCCACCACATGCTTCAGTGCTTCGCGGACCTTGCTGACCACCACTTCCAGATCGCTGCTCTGCCTCAGGTACGGCGAGATCGCGATGAACTCGTCGCCGCCAATGCGGCCGACCGTATCCGACGCACGCAGCAGGTGGCGCAACCGATGGCCCACCTCCTTCAGGACGTCGTCGCCAGCCAGGTGCCCATGTCGATCGTTCACTTCCTTGAACTCGTCCAGATCGATATAGAGTACACCCACGTGCGTCCCGTTGCGTCTGGCCGATTCGACCGCGATCTCGAGTCGGTCCATGAGGATCGTGCGATTCGGCAGGCCGGTGAGGGCATCGCTCGCTGCCCGATGTTCGGCGGATTGCACCGACGCATCAGCCAGCGCCCAATCCCGGTCGAGAATCCAGACCACCAAACCGACGCAGAGTGCACAATGTGCCAGAAACTCGGCCGTGGTCAGCGGCTGCCAGTTCAGCTCCGAGGGCAGCGGATTGAACCAGTGCGACAGCGCCATGCCCGCGCGCAACGCCGCACAGAGCGCCACCATGCAGAGCGCGATCCGGACCACACTCGCGCCGAGCACCATCTTGGGTGGTGCACTGACGTTGGTGACGACGCGGGCGATCAGCACACATGCAGCGAGCGTGCCTCCCGCCCGGAGTGCATTGCGCACCATGTCCTGCGCGACGAGTTCACTGGTCGCGAGAAGACTGATCCCGGTGGTCAGCAGTGCGGCAATGATGGCACCGCGCACGGTGTCCCGGCGAACCTTGTCGGTGACGACGTTGTTGGTCGCCAGTTCGGCGGCACCGAGCACCATGAAGCCGAGGTACATCCAGATCGACAACGACCGGCCGAAATCACGCAGCGCGGGGTTGGCACCGACGAATGCGCTCATGTTGAGCAGCTGCATCGCCGCGGCCACACCAAGGGCGACGAACGCGCGTGCGATGTCGCGCAGGGCGAGGAGGTTGCGGCGCAGTCCGAGTCGCCAGCAGACCCACGCCAGCCCCAGCGCCGTGCAGACCTGGAGACCGACCACCACGGGCACCGCGAGTGCGATCGTGTCCATTCGGCGTCTGGCGTACGCGGGAATTGCTCGTCCACCGTCGGACTTGCTTGCTAATACGAACCGGCCGTGCCCCCTGCGTCAACACCCAGACAGTAAATCGCACCGCTGAAACACGTTGCGCGCCAATGACGGCGCGCAACGCACAACAGGATCGGCGATTAGCCGCATCTCATGCTGACACGAGCGTTCGGGCCCGCGCAGCGATCACATCCACACTCAAACCGAACTCGGCATAGAGTCGATCGAACGGGGCGGAGGCACCAAAATGGTCGAGACCGACGACGTCGCCGTGACCGGCGATCAGCTGCCACCACGACATCGGGTGCCCGGCTTCGATTGCCAGGCGCGGCACGCCAGTCGGCAGAACCGCCGCCCGATATGATGCGTCAGCAGCCATGAACAGTTCCATTGAGGGCACACTCACCACACGCGCCGGGATGCCGGTGGCACCGAGTGAATCGCGCACTTTGAGTGCCAAGCCGAGTTCGCTGCCGGTGGCGAGCAGCACGACTTTCGCCGCTGCATCCGAGTCGGCCAGCACGTAGCCGCCGCGCCCGACGCCATCGCGAACCGTTGCCGGCGGCGCATTGAGGAACGCGAGCTTCTGCCGCGACAGCACGATCGCACTCGGCCCCGTGCGATGATTGATCGCCACCCGCCAGCACTCGGCCACCTCGGCGGCATCACCAGGACGCAGCACCAGCAGGTTCGGGATCGAGCGCAGCGCCGACAGGTGCTCGATCGGCTGATGCGTCGGGCCGTCCTCGCCCAATCCGATCGAATCGTGGGTGAAGACGTAAATCGCCTGCGTCTTCATCAGCGCGGCCAGCCGGATGGCCGGACGCATGTAGTCGCTGAACACGAGGAACGTGCCGGCATACGGCACCACGCCGCCATGCAGCGAGAGGCCATTCATGATCGCGCCCATCGCGTGTTCACGAACGCCGTAGTACACGTAGCGTCCCGCCCGGTTGCTGGCGCTGAACGGCTGATCGCCCTTGCGCAGCGTGAGGTTGGAGCCGGAGAGATCGGCCGAACCGCCGATCAGCTCCGGAATGCCGGCGCCGATCGCGTTGAGCACTGCGCCCGATGCGGCGCGGCTGGCGACCGTACCGGTTTCGGCGGTGAAGGTTGGCAATGCGGCGTCCCAGCCAGCGGGCAGCACGCCGTCCATGCGACGCGTGAACTCTGCAGCCGCTGCGCCATGGGCAGTGGTGAAGGCGGCAAAACGAGCCGCCCACGTGTTGTGTGCCACCGCGCGCTGCGCGACCTGTTCGCGCCAGTGCGCACGGGCTTCATCCGGCACGAAGAACGGTTCGTGTGACACCCAGCCGAGGGCATCCTTGGAGCGAATGATCTCTTCGGCGCCGAGCGGCTCGCCGTGCGCCTTGGCGGTGCCGGCGCGATTGGGGCTGCCGAAACCGATGACGGTGCGGGTGATGATCATCGTCGGTCGGCCATGCTCTGCCTTGGCGGCCGCGATGGCAGTGTCGATTTCGGCCAGGTCGTTCACGTCGCTGATGTGCAGCACCTGCCAGCCATACGCGGCGAACCGCTGCGCGGCGTCATCGCTCAGCGACAGATCGGTGCTGCCGTCGATGGTAATGCGATTGTCGTCGTAGAATCCGATCAGCTTGCCGAGCTTCTGGTGCCCGGCAAACGATGCGGCTTCATGGCTGATGCCTTCCATCAGGCAGCCGTCGCCGGCGATGAAGTAGGTGTAGTGGTCGACGACGGTGTGTTCGGCGGTATTGGTGACGGCTGCGAGATGCGCCTCGGCCATGGCCATGCCAACCGCGTTGGCGACACCCTGACCCAGCGGGCCCGTGGTCGTCTCGACGCCGGAGGTGTGCCCGACTTCCGGATGGCCCGGCGTTTTGGAGCCCCACTGTCGGAAGTGGATGATGTCGTCGAGCGAGAGATCGTAGCCGCTCATGTGCAGGGCGCCGTACAACACCATCGAGGCGTGCCCTACGGAGAGCACGAATCGATCGCGATCGGGCCAGTGCGGTGCGGCCGGATCGTGGCGGAGGTGCGTGGTGAACAAGCGGTACACCAGCGGCGCGAGTGCCATCGGCGTGCCGGGATGTCCCGACTCCGCCTTCTGCACTGCGTCCATGGCCAGTGTCCGAATGGTGTTGATGCTGAGCAGGTCGAGCGACGCAGGAGCGGCGAGGGCAGTCACGGGAGGCAGGCGGCGGGGACGCGGCGAGAGCGCAGAGTGTGCAGCGCAGTGCCGAAAGTTAGGCGTCGGAGGCCAGCCCGGATACCGCGATCAGATCACGCGGTCCTGCGGTTCGTGGCCGGCCACCCACTGGCGAGCGTTTTCCAGTGCACGCAGGCCCATGGCGGTGCGCGTTTCGATGGTCGCGCTGCCCAGGTGTGGCAGCAGCACCACGTTCTCGAGTTGCATCAGGCCGGAGTTGATCTTCGGTTCGAACTCGTGCACATCGAGGCCGGCAGCAAACAGATGTCCGTCACGGAGCGCATCGGCAAGGGCCCGTTCATCCACCAGCGATCCACGTGCGGTGTTGATCAGGATGCTGCCGGGGCGCATGCAGGCGATGCGATCGGCGCTGATCAGGTGATGCGTGTCTGCGCCGGCGGGAGCGTGCAAGGTGACGATATCGCTGGTGGCCAGCAGGGCGTCCAGTGATTCGGCCATCTCCGCATCGGCCGGCACGGTGCCGACGGCGCTGCGCCCCACCCATTGGACCCGCAATCCGAACGCCCTGGCGCGGGCGGCCACGGCGCGCCCGATGCGCCCGTAGCCCACGATGCCCAGCGTGCGGCCGCGCAACGTGTGTCCCAGATGCCAGGTGGGTGCAAAGCCGTGCCAGCGACTGGCGCGGACGACCCGTTCACCTTCACCCAAGCGGCGAGAGGCCATCAGGATCAGTGCGATGGCGATGTCGGCGGTGTCGTCGGTGAGCACATCCGGAGTGTTGGTCACCACGCACCCGGCACGTGCGGCGGCGCTGAGATCGATGTGGTTGGTGCCGACGCCGACACTGGCGATCAACCTGGTGCGAAATGGCGCGTGCTGAAACAGCTGATCGTCGAGCAGATCGCTCACCGTTGGCACCAGCACGTCACACTGCTGCATCAGTCGCGACAACTCGGCCGCGGTGCGCGGGACGTCACCGATGTTGAGGCCGACATCGAAATCGGCGGCGAACGCCGTTTCCACCGCGTCGGTGTGGCGACGGGTGAGGTAGGCGCTCGGTTTCGGTGACTGCATCAGGGCCAGCGGGCGAGCAGGCGTTCGGTCAGCACGGTCGACAGTGCCATGATCGTCTCCTGCGGGTTGACGCCGACACCGGTGGGCAGCATCGAACCGTCAAAGACGTACACTCCCGGTACGCCATGCCGTTCGCCATCTGGCGTGACACCGCTGGTGGCGGGATCGGTGCCCATGCGCGCGGTGCCGTTCACGTGTGCGCTGAACAGCGTCAGGCGGTTTGCATCAACCGCCCGCTGGCGAATCTGTGCCAGATCCGCCTCGCGCCGTATGATGATCGGTGCGCTGTGCAGCGTGTGCACTTCGCGGGCGCCAGTCGCCAGTTGCAGCCGCGCGGACGCCTCGATCGATGCCACGACGTTGGCGGCGTCCGGCGCTGTCAACGCGTAGGTGATGTGTGCGTTTCCGTTGCGGTCGAGGTGTACGCCACCACTCGACCGGTGCAGGTCACTGCCATCGCGTGTGAGCGCAATCGTCGAGGCCAGATTCGGAAACTGCCGCATCACTGCCGCATGCGGCGCGCCGAAGCCCGAGATCGCTGCGGCGCCGATCGAGGGATGCAGCGGTGGGCATTCGAGCCAGAAACCATAGCCGTTACCATCGCGCCGAATGAACTCGTCGCACATCGCGCTGAGGGGAATGCCGGCGGCGCCGTAGATCTCGCGATCGTGCACACCGATCACCGCCGTCGTGGGGTGCAGGCGCAGGTACTTGCCTACGCCACCGCCGCCCATGCCGGAGCGCAGCAGCAGCAGCGGCGTTTCCACGGCGCCACCGCTGACGATCACGATCGGTGCTTCGAGGGTCAGCGTTCGTTCGGGGGTGCCGTCGTGCGCACTGCGAACGATGGCGGTCACCCGCTTGGTCGCCATGGCCGCGGCGCCGACTGTGTTGCGCCGCACGATCTCGATTCCAGTCGCACGGGTGTTGGCGTAGAGTGTGGCACCATGCGCCAGCGCCCGCGGCAGGTAGGTCTGCTGTGTCCCTTGCTTGGCATCGTAGCGACAGCCATGGCCGCAGAAGCCGGCGCGCACACACCCTCGCGCATTGATCAGTGCCGATTCTACGCGCCAGCCAAGTCCCGCAGCGCCGTCGAGCAGGAGCCGATTGTTCGGCGAGTGGGCATCGTCGGGCACACGCCGCGCGTGGACGTCGCGTTCGATGCGCTCGAACACCGGCGCCATGGCGCTGGCATCCATGCCCTCGAGTCCGAAGCGCGTCTTCCATTCGTCGAGCACCGGCGCCGGCGTCCGGAGCATGATCATCCAGTTCACCGTGGTGCTGCCACCAACCGTCGCGCCCTGGACCATCGAGACCGCAAGATCATCGGTGGCCCGCAGTCCGTGCTCCGCGTACAACCGCTCCGTCATCGGGCCATCGAGTTCGGTGAATTCGTCGCTCGGCACGAACTCGCCCGATTCCAGAATCACCACGCGCTTTCCCGCTTCCGCGAGGCGTGCGGCGGCCACCGCGCCACCGGCACCGGATCCGATCACGATCGCGTCGGCGGTGATGACCGAGGCCACCCGGAAAGTGGCGGCCGTGATCACTCCATGGGGCAGGGCGCGCGGTACGGGCTCCGGTGCGACGGCCGGGGCCCGCAGCACCGGTTCGTCATCAGCCGCTGTTGACAGTGCGTGCGCCAGGGCAGGCCCTTCCCACGCTACGGACGCCGTGCGCGAATGCAACGCACCACGGTAGCCGATGGCGGTGTGCGAGCGTGGATCGCCGTAGTGTGTCAGGAGCGTGAGTCGGCGCAGCAGCTGGTACAGCGTACGTGCCTGCGGCAGCGGGCTGGCACACCAGGCCTTCAGCATGCGGTCCTGCTCGGCTGGTTCGAGCGCATGAAATGGCGCGAGCCGCCGCACACTGACCACCGCCGCCAGCATGCCACCAAACAGGCGCAGGCCGCTGCGCACTTCGTCGATCTTGTGCGCTGCGAGGTCAGCGATGCGATGCTCGACCAGCGCGGTCAGATCCGCCGGCGGATCGAGGACGATGCGCCGCACTGCCGCGTCGAGCGTCCGTCGCGCGCCTTCGTCGAGCACACGTCGCAGGACCGGAGCGGCGCGCTGCAATTCTGGGGTGGCATGAAGCGTTGGCACACCGCAGGATACCGAAGCGTACCGTGCAACCGCCAGCGTCAGGTCGTGCTACCGACCGTCTCCAGGCGGTGTGCAGCGTCGGCCGCAGGCACCCGATCAAAGGCGAGGGTGAACGTGCTGCCGGCGCCGGCGGTGCTTTCCACGCTCAGCATACATCCCATCTGCCGTGCGATCCGCCACGACAACGCCAGGCCCAGTCCACTGCCACCGTAGCGGTGACTGGTTTCGTCACCACCCTGCTCGAACGAATCGAAGATCCGTGCCTGGCGCTCGAGGGGAATCCCGATGCCGGTATCGGTCACCAGAATCGCGCTGGCTGCACCCGTCGTGTGATGCCGCCTGACCGACACCGTGATACGACCGCGCGCGGTGAACTTCACCGCGTTGTCCACCAGACTCACCACCACCTGCCGCAGGCGCGCCGCATCGACGCAGGCGATGGCTTCGCACTCGGGCAGGTCGGCCTGCAGTGCCACCGGCCGATCGGCAAGCGTCGATTCGAACTGCTCGACGATCTGGCGGATCATCGGCACGATGTCGATCGCGGTCATGACCATGGTGATGCGACCGGCTTCGATGCGTGACAGGTCGAAGATGTCGTCGACGAAGCCGAGGAGTTGTTCGCTGCTGGTCTGCACCCGATCCAGATAGTGACGGTCGCGATCACTCAGCTCTGAACTCTTGCTGCGGCGCACCAGTCTGGTGAAACCGATCATGGTGCTGAGCGGTGAGCGCAGCTCCTGACTCATGCGCGCCAGGAATGCAGTCTTGGCGAGCGTCACGTCGTCAGTGGCCGCGCGGGCACGCCCGAGCGCGTCTTCCGTCTGTTGCTGCGTAGTCAGGTCGTGCACGAACACGGCCCAGGCGTGCTGCCCATCGAGCACCAGCGGCGTCACCGCCACTTCCGCGGGAAATGCGCTCCGGCCGTGCAGTCGGATGCGGGTGGTGAAGCGTCGATCCGCGTCGCCGCCGGTGAAGGTGACCGTGCCGAGATCGTCGACGCTCAGGTGCAGCGAGTCGGCAGCGAGCAGGTCGGAGATGACCGCGCCGGTGAGGCTCGCCAGCGGACGCGCGAACATCTGTGCCGCGGCGGGATTTGCGCTCAGGATCCGCCCACCGCCGTCGATGGCAAAGACGCTGGCGAGCACGGTGTCGACGATCGCACGATTGCGATCCGATTCCATGCGAACCCGTGTCAGCGATGCCTGCAGCGACTGTCGTGCGGCGATCACGGCGCTGTGCAACGGGACGAATTCGTCGTCCACCGGTGCATCACTCGCGGCCGCGGGGACGTCGAGCGGGTTGGCGAGCGTCTGTACGGCGTCCCGCATCCGTGCGATGCGAGCAGCGAGTGCCCTGATGGTCAGCGCCGCGAGCGCCGTACCGGCGACGTTGGCGGCTGCCACTGCCAGCGCCAGCGTCCACCAGACGTTTCGAGTGAACTCCACATGGCCGATCGCCGGGACCTGCGCATGCAGCGCTTCGAGGTGACGCGCCGCGACCACCAGCGCCACGCCCCCGACCGCGAGGGACGCGATCAGGGACAGGCCCACGCGTACGCGAAAGGAAAAGGCCGGCACGAGCTCCCAGGGCCACAGCGATGTCAGGCAAGCCGTCGACCCAGAGGCTCGGCGGCGGATCTGCACCGAGTATCGGCAGGCGGGGCAGCCGGCTGGATCGGTTGCGCATGCGGCCCGGCCGGCTCAGCCGGCGGCCATGACTCTCGCGAAGACCTCGCGGTCGACGTTGCCGCCGCAGAGGATCACGGCGATCTCGTCGGGGAGGTCTTCCCGCTCCTGTAATGCCGCCGCCGTCGCTGCCGCACCGGCGCCCTCGGCCGCGTTGTGCGTGTCGGAAAACAGATGTCGCATCGCCGCTTCCACCTCATCATCGGTCACCGACACGACACGGGCCAGTCCCGTCCTGAGCAGATCGAGCGCGGCCGGCACCGGCGTGCGACAGGCCATGCCGTCGGCAATCCGCGTGTGCACGGGCGCCGACACCGCGTGGCCGGCCTCGAACGAGTGCGCAAAGGACGGCGCTTCGGCCGACACCACCCCGACGATCTCACACTGATGGCCGAGCGCGTCCCTGGCAGCGAGCACACCGCAGGCACCTGAGCCAAGTCCGATGGGGACGTAGACGGTTCTGATGCCGGGTGCGGCACGAAGCAACTCGAGGGCGTAGGTCCCGACCCCGGCCACCAGCAGTGGGTGGAAACTCGGCAACCGGTGCCAGCCGCGCTCCGTCGCGATGCGATCAGCGAGTTCGACGCTGTCCTGGAAATCGTCGCCACCCTCGACCAGCTCGACGCCAAGGGCGCGCATGGCGGCGTTCTTCTCGACACTGTTTCCCTTCGGCACCACCACACAGGCGTGCAAGCCGCTGCGTTGCGCCGCGAGCCCGACGGACTGCCCGTGATTGCCGCGTGTTGCCGTCACCACGCCGCTGATCTCCGGGTGTTCGCGCTGCAGCCAATCGAGGTACACCAGCCCGCCACGCACCTTGAAGGCGCCGACCGGCGTGTGATTCTCGTGCTTCACCCAGCAGCGTGTGCCGAGTCGCGCCTCGAGCAGTGGCCAGCGGTATTGCGGTGTGGGCGCGAAGGCGGTGGCGACCAGTGCCGCTGCAGACTCCAGATCGGCCAGCGACGGCAACGACGCGGTCAGTGCCACCTCCGTCATGCGATCACGCTCTCGTCGAGTTCGGAGGTCAATGGCGAGTCGTCGGCATCTGCCAGACCGGTGGCCGCCATGAACTGTTCGAAGGCAGCGAGCGAGAACTGCGTGAGCCTTTCCAGATCCACGATCGGGTGCGGATAGTCGAACGCCTGGATGGTGGCCAGCACGTTGGGCAGGTGCCGGTCAAAGGTCTGTTGCACCACCGGCACGAGTTCCGGGTGCCGGGTTGTCATCTCGCGAATGAAGTGGATGCCGAAGCTGACGTGCCGGCCTTCGTCGCGTCGGATCAGGCGAAACCCTTCCTGCAAACCCGGCAGCCAGTTTCGCTCGGCCAGTGCATCGCTGGCGCCGACGTAGCCGGTGCGGGCCAGCATCGCTTCGACGACACCCATGTAGTGAGTCACCGCCTCCACCAGTGCGGCGCGCAGCCGGGTGGGATCGGTCTCGTGGCGCACCCGATCGGTGGTGGCGTCGAGCTCGTGGATCAGCACCGCCTGAGGCGCCGGTGTCAGTTCGGACAGCAGCGAGGCGGTGTCTTCACCGAGCACTTCGTGGAAGTAGCGAGTGAAGAATTCGAAGTGTTTCGCTTCTTCGTAGATCTGGCTGGTGAGATACATCTCCATGTCCACGCCCAGACCGAGTCGGGCGACCGCGCCAAGCAGTGGCGCGAGGGTGCTGGTGACACTTTCCTCACCGGCGTGGAAGAAGGCACAGAGCTGATGAAGCTGCCGCGCGTATTCCTCGCCGGCGTAGTCGCGGCGGATGACCTGCCAGTCGGCAGCATCGCGCGAGAGATCGACCGTCGCCGGATCCCAGGCCAGGCGCTTCGAGTTCGTGTAGAGCTGGAAGTACTTGCTGCGGGTCTGTTCGCGAGTCAGTGGCATGTGTGATCTCCGGTTGATGCGTACTGCAGGGTACTCGACTGACGGTGTTTGGTCGATACCGTCAACTAACGGCTTTGTGAGGAGCCGCAGAGACGCGGAGCCGCAGAGAACTACAGTGACACTCTTTGCGCGGCGCTCACTCGGTTCAGTTCACAACAAACAGCTTTGCGGGGGAGCCGCAGAGGACTGCGAAATGACAGTGTGGGCGCTGAGCGCATGCGGCGACCAAGTTCACAACCAACTGCATTATTGGGGAGTCGCGGAGACGTGGAGCCGCAGAGAACTGCTTCGTTGTTGGCGCGCAGTCTTGCAAAGTGCCGCGTCAGGGTGTGTCTGGAAATCCGCTCGCCGCGCTCGTCCTCATGGTCCTTTTTTGGCAGTTCTCTGCGACTCCGCGTCTCTGCGGCTCCCCCATAAAGCAGTTGGTTACCCAGCTCCACCACGCGCCGAACCGCAGCGTGCGGCACCCTCACGGCCAGAGGGTATCGATCTTCTGGGCGCAGGAAACGAGTGCTTTCGCCCCCTTGGCGTGCATCATGAGGGTGGCCAGCGAGCCGCGGGTGAGCCGCACCTTGCCGCGCGCGACCGCCATGATCGGATCGCTGGCACCGCCGACGATCTCCTTCCAGGTGGCGAGGTCTGCGGAGAGGACGAACGCGGCCGAAACGACCTCAGGTGTGAGCGATTCGGCACTGACGCAGGTGCCCGCCTGCAGGTCGAGCTGCACCGCGGCGCCGTCGGCAACGCCGGTGCCGGGTTCGACCACCAGCGCCACGGGATTGGTCCAGCCCTTGGCGGCGTCGCGATAGCCGTCGTCGGTATTCACGGCGTCGAGGAAGGCGTCGGCCCAGGCGGGAGAGAAAGCGGGGATCGGCATGCGCGCGGGTCAGTCGGTGATGGAGATCGGGGGCGGGCTCGGGGCGTCGGGGTCGGCGCGGAGGGCGGCCAGCTCCTTGGGTTTCAGTGCCCGCATGACGGTGCTGCCGGCGACCAGAGCGCCGACGAGGATGTACAGGTAGATGGTATAAAAGCGCCACCAGACGAGGCTGGCGCCGAAGATCTCGGCCGGGATGACGTTGCCGAGTGTCTGCTTGAAGACGAGTTCGACCGCACCGCCACCGCCGGGGGCCGGCACGACGGCGGCGCCGTATTGCATGGCGAGGGGCCAGGCGACCAGCGGCGCGATCGGTGTGTTCGGCGCCACGAACAGGACGAGCCCCGGCAGAATGCAAAGCCGCGCGATGACGTGGAGGGCCGACGCGACAAAGGAGCCAAACATCGGAATCGGCTTGGCATGCCGGATTGCAGCCACGCTGCCTCTAAGCTGTCGCAATGCTTTCTGTATGGTGCGCCATCTTCCCGCGTTCAGTCCGACCTTCGGCGCCCACGCTGGTGGCGGGCCATTCGCGTTCCGGCGCGACAGGGCCAGCCCGAGCATCGACACCGCCAGCACCGTCAGCGCATAACTCGCAATCACGCCAAGGACGATCGTGACCGCCCGGTCGGTGCCTGGAAAGAACAGTGCGATCAGCAACGCCACCGTCGCCAGCGACAGCACCTCGAGCACGATCTCGGCCCACAGCACCATCACGATCCCACCCAGCGGCGTCTTGGCCTCAGCCATGATCAGGAAGCGCGCCGGTTCGGCGCCCGAGCGCGACGGCGTGACCGAGGCGCCGAAGTCACCGCCGAGGCAGACGCGAAAGGCGGTGCCGAGCGCGAGCGGGATGTCGAGGGCCTTCGCGCTCCAGGTCAGCTTGAAGGCGCGCAGCGTCACCTCGGACATCGCGCCACCGAGCGCGACCAGATGCGCCAGCAGCGGCAGCGACAGCCGTCCATGCCCCGTCGGCCAGCTCGACCAGACCACCCATGCCGACGCACCGAGTGCGGCCGCGAAGGAGAGAATGGTGAGCAACCAGCGCTTAGGGGTCACTGCGAACGGGTCGGGGGCGATCAGGACGTGTTGGCGAGTCGGTCAAGCTACCTGCAATCCGGTTGGGCGACGAGGCGCTCGGTGTCCCGTCCGTGCCACAAACGCTGACGCCCGCTCCAAAGATTCGGAGCGGGCGTCGGCACAGGCAGGGGCGCCGCAGCGCGCGGCACCTGATGTCGCAAGTTACTTCGGGTCCAGCATCTTCCTGATCTGATCGCGCGCATCTTCGAGATGGGCACGCGTCGCGCGATCACTGGCACGCCCGGCCGCCGTCGCCAGTTCACGCGACAGGTCGTTCATCTCCGCGCGGAGCAGTCCGCGGAAGTCGGCCAGCGCACGCGAGGATGGTCCGGCCAAACCGAACGCTGCCAGCGCCGGGTTCGGTGCCGTCGGATTGATCTTCGATGCCATCGCGTCGAGGTAGGCTCGCTGCAGCCGGCGACGGTATGCATCGATGGACTGGCCGGCGTAGATCTCGCTCCACAGGCCACGACGCAGGTCGGTCAGCATCGTCGGCAGGGTGTAGCGATCGGCGCTGGCCGGAAGTGCATCGAGCTCGATCATCCGCACCATGCGGTCGTTGCTGACGACGGCAGCCAGCACCGAAGCCTGCGCACCACCGATTCGATCGATGCTGCCCGACGACTCGATCTTGCGCAGCACGTTCGGGTTGAGCAGCCACGTTGGCGTGGCAAAGGCGTTCTCCTGCAGGAACTTCATCGCGGCGCGCTGACGGGCCCCGCTCACCGGCACATACACGGCACCCGACTGGCTGGTGGCCTTCGTCTGCCGATCCACGCCGCCGATGATGCGCGTCACGTGACCGAGCTCGGTGCGCCACTGCCCGACCAACCCGTTGTACACCTCGGCCACATCGCTGAAGTCCTCGCCCTTCACCGACTCGCCGATGCGTTCGATCATCGGCGCCAGGCGCTTCAGGTTGCG
>JANMHB010000013.1:0-5712 GCA_031374935.1 Gemmatimonadaceae bacterium
CGACGGATCGGTGACCGTCGGGCGATGCAGGTACAGCGAAAAATCCTCCGACAGATGCTTCCGGTCGAAGATGTCGCTGAGCAACCCCTTGTACCGTGGGCCCATCAGGATCTCGTGATGCGCCACGTCGGGCCACATCCCACGCGTGCCCCGCGTGCCGAAGTAGCTCACGAACAGGCCCATCGAGTAGTCGAGTTTCTTCAGTCGGGCGTCGGTATTCTTCGGGCGGAATTCCGGCTTCACGAGCGTCATGTAGCCGTTGGCGATTTCACCATTGCAAACGACGGCATCGGCCGAAACGCGATCACCGCTGGTCAGCACCACGCCGGTGGCGCGGCGGGTGGCAGGATCGACGGCGATTTCCGCGACTTCCGCATTCAGCTGCAGTGTTCCACCGATGCCGGTGAAGCAGTTCACCAACCCGCGCACCAGCGCGCCGGTGCCTCCCATGGCGAAGTGCACGCCCCACTTCTGCTCGAGGGTGTGGACCAGCGTATAGAGACAGCTCGACTGGAAGGGGTTTCCGCCGATCAGCAGTGGATGGAAGCTGAAGACCTGCTGCAGCCGCGGATCCTTGATGTACTTGTTGACGAAGGTGGCCACCGACCGCTGTGCCTGCAGCATGGCGAGCTTCGGCGCCACCTTCAGCATGCTGCCGACGGTGCTGAAGGGCTGATCCACCAGCGACATGCCGGCCGCGAAGACCTTCTCCGTCTCGGCAAAGAACTTTTCGTATCCGTCGATGTCTGCCGCATTGAAGCGCCGGATCTCACTCAGGACCTGATCACGCTGGCCATTGTAGTGAAAGACCGTTCCGTCCTCGAATCGCACGTTGTAGAACGGATCGATCGGAACGATCTGCACGAAGTCGCTGGTCTTCGCGCCGGCGGTCGCGAAGATGTCGTCGATCATCCATGGCGCTGTGATGATCGTCGGACCGGCGTCGAACTGAAATCCGTCACGTTCGAAGACGTAGGCTCGGCCACCTGGCTTGTCGAGTTTCTCGACGATCGTGACCTGGTGGCCCTGTGCCTGCAGCCTGACCGCGGCGGAGAGGCCACCAAATCCACTTCCGATCACAACGATGCGCATACGACGAAATCCGGGTGGGACGCGCCGAGCCTAGCGGCCGGCGCGCAGGTGTAACAGATGACAAACGAATGCGGCGGTCAGTGCCGGTGCCAGCGTCCAGCTCGGCCATCCCGCCGCCAGCGAACGGCAGGCGAGCGTGAAACCAGCACCCGCGCCGAGGAATGCTGCGAGTTGTGGCAACGGCATCCCGCGCCCGGTCTGACGAGTCAGCCGCGCGAGGACGGCGCCCTCCACGACCAGCATGGCCAGAATTGCGTCATACAGTGCCGGCGCGCGCAACCAGTCGAGCACCGGCGACCGTCCCGGCGATCAGCGCCCGGCGACAGCGATGTCGCCGAGGGAACCAGACGCGCGGGACGGGCTGCTCGCGGTTCGCGGTCGCTTCCAGATCGCGAGACCCAACGGCAGCGCCATCGCGATCGCGCCCAGCACGAAGGCACCCCACAAGCCGCGGCCGGCGCAGATACCCAGTGGCAGCACGGCGTTCACGGCATACAGGCCGAGCGGGAAGTTGGAGGGCGACACCTTCTTGGCCCACGTCGACGGCGGCACGATCGACAGCATCACACGCGCCACGACGATACCCGTCAACAACCACCCCAGCCAGTTCGTCAGCGGCATGCCGTAGAAGTGCCCACCGATGAGGATGTTCTTCCAGAGCGGCATGCCCTCGAGCGGTGGAAGGTGCCACAGCCAATGCACACTCGCCACCATCGCCGGATCCATCGAGACATCCCACGCCGTCAGTACCAGGCCCGCGATCAGCGCCCACCACCAGCGACTCTTGCCATCATCCGTCGCCGGGAGCAACCGGCCGCAGATGGCCAGTGAGCAGTACAACATGAAGAACCACGACGTCGGGATGTTGAACGGCACCAGCCCGAGGATCTTGTAGCCAAGCTGATTGGTGTAGCTGTACGGTCCGAACGGCAGCCCCGTGCTCGTGCCGAGCAGTTCCGAACCGAGCGAAATCCCGAAGCTGGCGATGAAGACGAGGATCGCCGTCTTCTTGCCGAGTCGGCCTATCGAATGCAGCAGTCCGGCGAGCGCGCCGAACACGACCGTCGTCTGGCCACCCCACTTGAAGCCAAACGCCGTGATCTGCTGATTCTGCGGCGTGAGCAACCATGCCGGCGCTGGCGGCGAAAGAAATGTGGCGAAGGCCACGCCTGAGAAGATCGTAAGTGCGCAGTGCGCGACGAGGCACGCCACGGCGACGCGCATCAGCGGTGCGCTGTCGTCGGCCGGGAGTTCAGAAGTAACCGTCACCGTGTATTCCCTCGAGTCGGAGCAGATCGAGACACAAACAGCTTGTCCCGCAATGGAGCAATCGTCAAATCAGCGCGAACGGTGCTCAAGCGAGCCGGACCAGTTCGTCGGCAGGGGCAGCACCGATCGGTTCCCACTCCGGGTGCGGTCCAGCCGAGGTCGGATGTGGTCGGCTTTTCTGCACAACCGGACGTGACCGCCAGACCTTCCACAGCACCTGTAGCCTGGCCGGCGTTCCGAGTCGAGCTCGCTGGCGCAGACTGTCAAATGCAATCTCTTCGATCGCGCCAAGAATGCCGCTGTATCCGATCGCGCAGGCCCACGCGCACCGCTGGGCATCCGGCGACAGCAGCGAAATCCCGGGCATCGCGGCCTCGTAGAGTGACCGCGCCCTCGCGATCTGCTGACGCATGAACTGCCGCCAGCGTGGGTCGGTTGCCACCAGCGTTCCGCTCAATATCTCTTCGGCAGTCAGGCCGAAGGCGGCGAGATCCTGCGTCGGCAGGTAGCAGCGACCGCGCCGCGCATCCTCGCCTACGTCCCGCAGAATATTCGTCAGCTGCATGGCCAGCCCCAGCGTCCGTGCATAGCGCAGTGCAATCCGCCGCACATCTGTTCCACCCTGCACACCAAACACGTACGTGCACATCTCGCCGACGGAACTCGCGACGCCTTCACAGTAGCCCGAGAGGTCGGCCCAGGTCTCGTACTGCACCGGCCCGAGATCCATCGCCACGCCGTCGAGCAGTTCGCGGAGCACGGTCTCCGGGACGCCAAACTCGCGCAGAACGCGGTCGAGCTCACAGAACACGGGGTCGGATTTCGTGCCGGCGAGCGCGTCCTGCAGCTTGGCCTCGTGCGCCGCAAGTGCTGCCTGAGCGCCCGATGTGGTCGCTATTGCGGTGCCCTCGCGATCGCTGCGAGACTCGTCAGCCCGATCGACGATGTCGTCCGCGACTCGGCAGAATGCGTACAGCGCGTAAGCGGCCCGCCGCTTCTGCGGCGGCAGGAACACGCTGGCCAGATGGAAGGTGCGCGCATGCTCTCGGACGATGCGCTGGCACACCTGTGCATCACGGTCACTCATCGCAGGACAGGCGGTCGGGGGTGAGCTCGGTTGGTGCCGGACACATCTGGATGCTGAACGCGCGGAGGGGCATGGAGTTCCGGAATTTAGCCACACGGGTCAGATGCCGTCGACGGCACCGGGCTCCCGACTCCTCAAGCTACCCGGTCCAGAGGGCAGGGCGAGAGGGCGCCCGCGTGAAAAACTTCCGTCATGGCACGGGGCGTTCTGGATTCAGGTTGGGCCGGGGCAGGCGGCGCCCCCTCGTTCAGCGGTCCTGAGGGTTCCGGCTCGCCCCCCGCCCGAAGTGGGGGAAACCGGTTTGCGCGGATCGTGGACGGGTACGCCTGCGGCGGCGGCCGGACGTAACTCCTCGGTGCCTTTGCCATGCCAACGCCGGGACTCGAACCCGGACACCGTGAGGTACCAGATCCTAAGTCGCGTACAGCACTCCTATATAAGGCTGCGCCCTCTGGGGCGATGCACGACAGTGGTCCCGAACCGCACCCGAAACGGGTAGCCGAGTACGACCGATCGTACGACACGGCGGTGGTGGTCGCATGACGTCCACCATCACCGACGATATCGGC
Source organism: Gemmatimonadaceae bacterium (assembly GCA_031374935.1). GTDB lineage: Bacteria > Gemmatimonadota > Gemmatimonadetes > Gemmatimonadales > Gemmatimonadaceae > JACMLX01. The sequence continues at coordinate 4,018 of JANMHB010000013.1, forward strand.
TTCACCGTCACCCAAGCCTGCCAGCTCGGACAGGAACGGCTCGAGCCCGGTGATGCGTTGTTGATCCGGATGCCGGGCAGGGACGTGCTGCTCGTCAGGTACGCCGCCGGCGCGCTCCGCGACGTGCGGGCACTCCATGACGCCGGCGCCATCACCGTCTCGGCTGGCGAAGTGGTCGACGCGTTCAAGACGTTGCCGAAGCCCGCACACAACCGCCCCAGCGCCTCGCTACGGGCACGGCTACGGATCGTGCGATGATCGGGCCACCGTCGTCAGTCAGGGCCGCAGAGGGGCGCCTGCGCAGGCTGCTCTCGTATTCGGCGCGTCAGCTGCAGGATCAGCAAGGCGAGCGTCCGTTGCTCGTCACGATCCATCGGTTCGCCCAGCGTCAGGGCCAGTACCATCTCGGCTATCGGTCGCATGCGGGCACGATCGCAACCCGTGTCAGCGGAGCGTCATTCGTCGGTCGTCTTGACCACCCACGTGATGCCGGAGCCGGGCTGCGACGCCTCGTACAGCAGATCCAGCACCTCGGGCGGAGTGTTCGCGTCGTGGCCTTGCTCGGCGACCCAGTCGCGGAACGCCTTGGTCTGCGCCCGATCCTTCGCCGTGGTACGGGTGAAAAAGGTGCCCAGGAACTCGACGGCCGGCGGATCGCCTGCGGCATCGTGCAGCCGAGTGTTCAAGACGTTACCGAGCGTGGCGGCCAGCACCGGGTTCGTCCGCCCCGCCACCGATCGCAGCATCTCTGCTACCGCGCTGATGCGCCGCAGCGGTTCGGTGCGCTGCCGTGCTGCGATCAGTTCCGCCACGACCAGCTGCGTGGCATGCTCGAGCAGCCGGTGATGGTCTGGCGTACCGACGGAGCCAGCGACCGCCCCCGTTGCGCGCTCAACTTCGCCGATGACGTGCGAGGCGAACGCGTCGGCCAGCTCGGTCCGTGGTACCGAATCGGTGACGCGAGCCGGTTCCTCGCCGGTCAGCAGGTAGGACACGCGGAATCCCGTCATGCCAGCGAACTGGTACAACGTCGACAGGTTCATGTCCGCGACCCCTTCGGACGCGATTGTCTTCGCCTCACCCTGCAGAAACTTGATGATGCGGTCGGCGATGCGCTTCTCGTCACTGCGCGGGGCGTACCGCTTCCCCATCGCCGTCGGGGTGCCGTAGACCGCCTGAACGGCCTCGCGGCATGTCCGGCGAATCACATCGCGTTGCGCCTTACCAAACCGCGGCGCGCGTGGTGCTGAGTGCTTTCCTGTAGCCATCGGGCAACCCTCGAATCGTGGGTGGAATGAACCGCTAGTCACAGATAGCGGTCTACAGGAATATGCCACCAACTGTCATCATAAGCAAAAAGCCCCGTACATTGCCTTACACACCCCATCCAACGCGGAGGATTGCACATGGAATTCATGACACTCGAACTGCATGGCCGGCCCGTGGAGATCGCCAATACGCCGATGGCATCGAAGTACACGCTCCATGCGAAGTCGACGCTGAATACCCTTCGGAGTCGCGGAGGGGGACCAGAGTGGTTTCGCCTCGCGAATAAGTGTTACTACACACGACAGGCGCTCGATTCGTGGCTGTCGTCGCAGATTCAGTACTCGCAGTCTGCCGCGGCGCCGACCGGGGGCGACGCGTGACCAGCGTGAGCGACGCACCCGCCCGCGCCGCCCTCGAGGCGCTCGC